>NZ_BONI01000043.1 GCF_016862635.1 Catellatospora coxensis
CGGGCCGGGTGGGTGCCGCGGCTGCGGGAGCGATACGCCCGCCGCTACACCGACCCGGCGACGGTCGAGCGGGAGGTCGAGCGCTGTCTCGCCAACCAGCGCGACGACCCGGGCGGGCGGGTGTACGCGGTCGAGGCCGGCGGCGCGCCGGCCGGTTTCCTGGCCCTCGGCGGATCACGGCCGCGCCGCCCCGAGCAGCGCAGCCTGCACGACCTGTGGCTGGCGCCGGAGCACCGCGGCCGCGGCCTGGGCCGCGAGCTGGTCGCGTGGTCCCGCGAGCGGGCCGCGGCGGACGGGGGCAGCCGCCTGAGCGTGACGGTCGTGCCGGGTGACCCCGTCACCGACGCGCTCTTCGGCGCGTACCCCCTGCGGGCGCAGCAGATGGTCAAGACGGTGACCGCCCAGGTGTCCCTGCCGGACGGCCTCGCGGGCCGTGCGATGACGCCCGTCGACTTCGACCAGTGGCTGCAGGAGGCGATCCGGATGTACGCCGAGGAGATGACCGCCTCCGGCAGCCGCTCCCCCGCCGACGCCCTGGCCGCGTCCGTCGCCGAGCACGAGGAGTTGCTCCCGGAGGGCCTGCGCAGCCCAGGGCACGCCTTCTGGTGCGTGACCGCCGGCGACGAGGTCGTCGGCACGATCTGGCTGCGCCACGGCTTCCTGCCCGGCCTGAGCTTCGTGTTCGGCGTGGACGTGGACCCGGCGCACCGGGGTCGCGGGTACGGCCGCGCGGCGATGCTGGTCGGCGAGCAGGCGACCGCGGCGGCGGGCGACGCCCAGCTCGGGCTGAACGTCTTCGGCCACAACACGGTCGCCCGACGCCTCTATGACTCGCTCGGCTACCAGATCGTCGAGCAGTACCGCGCCGACGACCTGTAGCCGGCGGCATTCGCGCTCAGTCAGGTTCCGACACATTCATTGAGATCGTTAGATCCACATGTTTGCATGTATCGAGTTACCGTCCCGTCACGGAAAGGTATCGAACATGCCAAGACCGACTCGTGTGCTCTCCACCCTGGTGGGGATCGTCGCCATGCTCGGCACACTGCTGGTCGCCGGCACGCCCGCGCAGGCTGCCGTGCCGAACCGGTTCGGGTTCGTGCTGTGGAACGGCGCGGCCGTGGTGCCCGCGGGCACCACCCCGGCGGCCACCACCGTCGTGCCGCTGGCCGTCGGCCGCTACCAGGTCACGTTCCCAGGCCAGGCGGCCCCCGGGGGCGTCGTGCACGTCACCGCGATCTCCAACGGGCCGCGCTGGTGCCAGGCCGAGACCTGGTTCCCGTCCGGCGCCAACGAGATCGCCATCATCCGCTGCTACCGGGTCGGCGGGGTGCCCGACAACAGCGGCTTCAGCGCGTTCTTCACCATGGCCTCCGGCGTGGGGGCGTCCGGCCCGTACGGCTACGTGGACACCCAGCCCACCGGCGTGATCATCAGCCAGTACAACGCGGCCGGCGCGGCCAACCTGGTCACCCCGATGGGCGTGGGCCAGTGGAGCGTCAAGTTCCCGAACATCGGCTCCGGCGGGCCGATCGACGGCAGCGCGCAGGTGACCGCCGTCGGCACCGTGGGCACCCGTTGCAAGATCCGCAACTGGACCTCGATCCCGGCCCAGCAAGAGGTCATCGTGCTCTGCTTCAACTCGGCGGGCGCGCTGGTCAACAGCCGCTTCACGGTGACGTACCAGCAGAAGGCGTCGCTGTACGGCGCGGGCTTCCCGCCGCAGTACTTCGGCTACCTGTGGAACGCCCCGCCCGTGGGCCCGGCGTTCACCAACTTCAACTCGGTGCTCGGGTACGGCGCGAACACGCTGATCTCGGCGGGCCTCGGCCTGTCCCTGGTCACCTTCCGGCAGATCGGCTTCGCGCCGCTCACCGTGCAGGTCACCGCGGCCGGCTCGAACTCGAACTTCTGCGGCCTGAACTTCCCGTGGACGATCGCGGCCCCCGACCTGTACGTCCGTGACGTCAGCTGCTACACCAACGCCGGCGCCGCCGTGAACACCGGCTTCACCGTCAGCGCCAGCTCCCGCCTCTGACAGGCCCGCGGCCACGCCCGGCTCCCTACCGGGCGTGGCCGCTCCGTGTCCGCGGTCGGCCGCGGGCTGCGGTTTCGGGGAAACTGCGCCCATCCCGCACGGCATTCGCGCACTTTCCCCGAGACCGCAGGCCGTGAACGCGGGCGGGCCGCGGCGAGGAGGGTCAGGGGCGGGTGACGAGGCGGCGCAGGGCACGGCCCAGGAGGCGGGCGTACGTGTGCTGGAAGCCGACCGCCACCGGGCCGGCTGCCCGGGTGTACCAGCGGGCGGGGCGGCTGAACGCGATCACCGAGAACCACACCGCGCCGGCGGCCGACTCGACGAGGAAGGCCTCCTCGCCGGTTTCGGGGTGGCCGGCGAGTGTGCCGTACGCGAAGCCGGCCCGCTGGGGGCCGTCCTCGGCCCATACCACCTCGCAGGGGGCGGCGATGCGCAGCGGGCCGATGCCCAGGCCCGAGGTCACCGCGAGCCCTTCGACCGCGCGCGGACCGTCGGCGGTGATGCGCACCCCGATCGCGCGCTGCGGCGCGAACGTCAGCACCGCCTCCGCGGCTACCGCCATCACCGACGCGTCGCCGATGCGGGTGCGGTAGCGCAGGTGGTTGTAGCCGCGCGGCAGGACCTCGTCGCGCGTCGCACCGACCTCCGCGTAACTGAAGCGGCTCATCCCCGCACGTCCCCCATGGTTCAGCGTTAAGAAGGGCACCTTCCTCTACGGATAACGATAAGAAGGTGCCCTTCCTTCGCCTAGGGGCGGTAGACGGTGGTGGCGTCGGAGGTTACGCGGGTTTCGCGGAGGGGGCGGGTGGCGGGGCCGCCGGCGACGGAGCCGTCGGTGGCGCGGAAGCGGCTGCCGTGGCAGCCGCACTCGATGATGCCGTCGGCGACGCTGGTGACGGTGCAGCCCTGGTGGGTGCAGACGGCGGAGAACGCCTTGTAGACGCCCGCCTGCGGCTGGGTGACGACGAGGCGTTCGGCTTCGAGGATCACGCCGCCGCCGACCGGGACCTTGGCCGTTTCGACCAGCGGTTTACCCGCCGGTTTGGCGGGAGCGGTGCCGGGGGCCGACGCGGCTGGGTCGCCGGGGCCCGTCGTGCCCGGGGCGGGCTCGGCGGGGGCGGTCGTGGCGGGGGCGGCGTCGGCGGGCAGCGGCTCCGGGTCGGTGCTCTCGCCGTAGGCCTGGCAGCCCGCCAGCAGCGCGGCCGCCCCGGCCACGCCGGCCAGCACGGCCCGCCGCGAGGCGCAGCCGGCCGCGCAGCCGCTGCTGGTCGTGTGCTCGTGCGTCGCGGTCTCCCGGGTCATCAGAAACGCACCCCGATCGTGGTGAAGTACCAGAAGGACGAGGTCAGCCACAGTCCGATCAGGGCGGTGAAGACCGCCCCGCCCAGCAGCGGCAGGGTCCAGCCGGGCAGGCCGCGTTTGGGCAGGCTCAGCATCTTGACCGTGAACGCGCCGAAGAAGAAGCAGCCCAGCAGCGAGTGGGCCAGGGTACGGGTGTCGTAGGTGGCGAAACCCAGCGCGTACAGGCAGTGCACGGCCACCGGCACGGTCAGCAGGAACGCGAACCGTCCCGACCAGCGGTGCAGCGGCCCGATCCAGGACGGCGGGTTCGCCCCGAACCTGCCCCACATCGCGAACGCGCTGACCAGCTGCACCAGCGCGAGCAGCGCCGCCCCGCTGGCAAGCCACACCTTCACCGTCTGCGGGCCGGAGAACCCGGCCACGTTCACCGCGATGCCGGTCGGCGTGTGCACGCTGCCGTACACGCCCAGCGTCACCGTCACGATCGCGCCGAGCAGCAGCGGCACGTACAGCCCGGCCGCCGATGCCTTGACACGCCTGGTGCTCTGGTCGCTCATGCCTTCTCCTCGCTGCGCTCGTCGGCGGCTTGGCCAAGCCTGCCGATTCGCTCGCTGCGCTCGCTCATGACCTGTTCCTTCCTCTGCCAGACAACCGATTCATGGCGTGCCCTCAGTTCTCGGCGAGTACGCCGGTGACGGGCGCGGCGGTCAGCGCGGCGCCGTCGACGGTGACCGCGCCCGTGGCCGGGTCGATCGCGGGCGCGGGCTGCGGCACGTCGTCGACGGTGACGACGCCGACCTGGCTGCCGTCGGGCAGCACGATCCAGCCGCCGACGACCTTGGCATTGCGTACGGTCGCGGTGGCGCGGTACAGGCCGGACGGCTTGGCGACCGCCTTCACGGTGAAGGTCCACTTGCGGCCGTTCGCGGTGACCGTGCCGGTGGCCTTCCCGCCGCCGAAGGTCCCGGTGAGGGTCGCGCCCTTCTTGCCGGTCAGCGCCAGCTTGCCGTCCGCGGCGGTGCCCTGCAGCCACACCTCGGCCTTCTTCCCGTCACACAGGTACGCGACCGCGACGCCGTCGGTGACCGCGATCGCGATCGTCGCGCCGCCGCCGTCCACGGTGCCCGCCCAGGTGGCGTTCACCTTCTCGGCGGGCGCGTCGGGCGCGGCGGCGGAGGCGGAGGCGGCCACCGTCGGCGAGGGCGGCGTGGACGCCGCGGGCGCGGCCGAGGCCACCGCCGCGCCCAGCCCGGCCGGGTCCGGCTCGCCGCCGCCCTTGGTGAGCGACAGGTTCACCGTGATCAGCACGGCCGCGAGCGCGAGGCCGGCCAGCAACGTGATGATGGGCCCGTTGCGCTTCATCGTCAGCTCCTAACGCCGCCGGACACAGCACCGGCGACGAGTCCAGCCAACCCCTGACCCGGGCGGTGCGTCTGCGTACTAGTCCACACAGCGGATTCGCGACAGTGCTGCGGCGCCGCCGTGGGGCGTAAGGTGTCGGCGTGTCGCGCCCCTTCCTCCCGCCTGCCGTCCAGCCGGTGCGCGCCCTGGTCTGGCTGCTGCATCTGGCGCTGCCGATGGCGGGGCTGTGGCTGCTGCTGGCCGTGCCGGGCACGGACATCGCCTGGCACGACTCGCACAGCCACTTCTGGCTGGTGCTGGTGGTCGCCGCGGTGAACGTCGTGCTGGGCATCCGGATCTCGGCCGTGGCACGCAAGCGGGCCGACGCGCGGCTGCTGCTGGTGTCGCTGGCGTTCCTGGCCAGCGCCGGCTTCCTGCTGCTGCACGCGCTGGCCACACCCGGGGTGCTGGTGCACCACCCGTCCGTCGGTTTCGACCTGTCACAGCCGGTCGGGCTCGCCGTCGCGGCGGTGTTCGCGCTGGTCTCGTCACTGCCGCTGGAGGGCGCGCGGGGTGCGGCGGTGCTGCGGGCCCGGCCCTGGCTGCAGGGCGGGCTGTGGGCGCTGATCCTGGCCTGGGGCGTCGTCGAGCTGCTGGACCTGCCGCCGCTGAGCGCCCCGCCCGGCCCACGCGACGTGCAGGGCGCGATGGCCTGGGTCACCGCCGCCACGGTCGTGCTGTACCTGGTCGCCGCGCTGCGCTACTTCGCCATGCACCGGCGCAAGCCCGCCGCCATGCTGATCAGCATCGTCACCGCGTTCACGCTGCTGGCCGAGTCGAGCGTGGCGGTGCTGCTGGCCTACAAGTGGCAGCTGTCCTGGTGGGAGTGGCATCTGCTGCTGGCGTTCGCGTTCGGCTTCGTCGCGTACAGCGCCTACGTGCAGTACGGCCGCGAGGGCGGCAGCGCCGGCCTGTTCGACGCGATCACCCTGGACCAGACCGCCCGCGCGATCCGCGCCGAGTACGGCGCCGCGCTGGAGGAGCTGGTCACCGCGCTGCAGGAGCGCGAGCGCACCGGGGCCGCCACCGGGCCGGTCGCCGCCCGGCTGGCCGAGCGCTTCGGGCTCACCGAGGGCCAGACCGCGGTGCTCGACCGGGCCGCCGCGGCGCTGTCGGCCGAGCGGGAGCTGTCGCGCACGCTGGGCACCCTGTTCCGGCACTACCTGTCGCCGGACGTGGCCGCCGCGCTGCTGGCCGACCCCGACCAGGCCGCGCTCGGCGGCGAGGTGGTCGAGGTGACCGCGCTCTTCGCCGACCTGCGCGGCTTCACGACGTTCTCCGAGGGCGTCGAACCGGCCGAGATCGTGCGGATGCTCAACCGCTACCACGGCGTCGCCGTGCCGGCCATCCTCGACAACGGCGGCACCGTGGTGCAGTTCGTCGGCGACGCCCTGCTGGCCCTGTTCAACGCCCCGGCCCGGCAGCCCGACCACGCGCTGCGGGCGGTCCGCGCCGCGCTGGCGATGCAGCAGGGCGTCGACCGGATCGCCGCCGGGCACCCCGACTGGCCGCGGTTCCGGGTCGGCGCGAACACCGGCCCGGCGCTGGTCGGCAACATCGGCAGCGAGCAGCTGCGCGGCTTCAACGCGATGGGCGACGCGGTCAACGTCGCCGCCCGCCTGCAGACCCTCGCCGAGCCCGGCCAGGTCGTCATCGGCGAGGCGACCCGGCTGGCCGCCGGGGACGCGGTCACCGCCGCGCCGCTGGGCGATCTGCCGGTCAAGGGCCGGATCGCCACGGTACGCGCGTACGCCGTCACCGGGATGCGACCGTGAGCCAGCGAATCAGCGGGGATTTCTGGAGCCTGCTCACGCCTGCGGAGCAGGAGCAGTTCACCCGGCGCAGCGCCCTGCGGCGGTGGAGCCGCGGCGAGGTGCTGTGCCGGGAGGCCGACCGCTCGGACTGGGTCGCCATGCTGCGCGCGGGCCGGGTCAAGGCTTCCTCGCACACCGCCGCGGGCGGCGAGGTCGTGCTCGCGGTACGCGGACCCGGCGCGCTGCTCGGCGAGCTGTCCGCGGTGGACCGCGCGCCGCGTTCGGCGACGCTCACCGCGCTGGAGCCGGTGACGGCGCTGGTCATGCCACTGGCCGAGTTCGAGGCGTACCTGCAGGCGCACGGCCGGGTGGCGTTCCTGCTGATGCGGCTGCTCACCGAGCGGCTGCGCGACGCCGACCGCAAGCGCGTCGAGTTCGGCGCGCAGGACAGCACCGGCCGGGTCGCCGCGCGCCTGGTCGAGCTGGCCGAGCGCTTCGGCCGCCCGGACGGCGACGCCATCGCGATCGCGCTGCCGCTGTCCCAGGACGAGCTGGCGGGCTGGGTGGGCGCGTCCCGGGAGGCGGTCAGCAAGGCGCTGGGCGTGCTGCGCGGCGCGGGCTGGATCCGTACCAGCCGCATGTCCGTGACCGTGCTGGACCTCGCCTCTCTGCGGGCTCGCGCCGGCCTGCCCGGCTGAACCGGCCCGCCCTGGTCGGCCGACCCGGGTGCATAGACTGGCGCTCATGGCTGAAACCTCGCCGGCAGGCAACCGGTCCGCGATCCGGGCCGTCCCAGCACGTATGACCTTCCTGCGCACCATCGTCCGGCATGCCGCCGCCGTCGGGGCGCTCGCGCTGCTCATCGCGGCCTGCGCACCCGCGGACGGCGTCGACCCGGCAGGCTCGCCGAGCTCCGGCGGACGGGTCTCGCCGAGCCCCGGCGGATCGGTCTCGCCCCGGCCTGCCTCGGTCAGCGTGTACCGGACCGGCGGCTTCGCCGGTGTGAACGACCAGATAACGGTCGACCCGGCCGGAGCCTGGACCCTCACGGACCGTGCCGGAAACACCAAATCGGGCAAACTGACCACTTCGGAGCGCGCGGAGCTCCAGACGCTGGCCGCCGATCCGCGGCTGGACACCGAGGCCGCCCGCCCCACCGCCCCGACCACGTGCGCCGACGCCTTCCAGTACACCGTCTCCGTCTACCGGACGGGCGGCGCCGGAAAGGTCACCGTCATGTACACCGACTGCCCAAGTGACGAAAATCTGCCGGAGGCCGCCCGCGCGATAACGGCCCTGGTCGGCAACGCTACCCGGATCTGATCTTCATCCATACGCGTCTACGGATGGCATCCCGGTGACGTTTGTGTGTCGGCGGAACTGGTTAGAGTCGCGGCGATGATGTTCTTATTCCGCTCCCTGCGCCTGCGACGCGCCGCCCGTGACCACTTCGGCTGGAACCGGTTGCGGCCCGCGCAGCTGGACGCCATGCGCGCCCTGCTGCGCGGCCGCGACGCGATGGTGGTGCTGCCCACCGGTGGCGGAAAGTCGGCCGTCTACCAGGTCACCGCGTCCCTCCTGAAGGGACCGACGGTGGTGATCTCGCCGCTGCTGGCTTTGCAGCACGACCAGATCGCCAACCTCAACGACCGCGGCAACCCGGCCCTGCGGGCGGTGCGGATCAGCTCCGCGGAGACCCCGGCCAAGCAGGCCGCGGCGCTCAAGGAGCTGCGCGAGGGCACCGCGCGCTTCCTGTTCATCACGCCGGAGCAGCTCAGCTCGCCGGAGCGGATGGCCGAGGTGAAGGCGCTGCGCCCGGCGCTGGTCGCGGTGGACGAGGCGCACTGCATCTCGTCCTGGGGCCACGACTTCCGGCCCGACTACCTCACCATCGGGCACCTGATCCGGGGCCTGGGCCGCCCGCCGGTGGTGGCGCTGACGGCCACCGCGTCGCCGCCGATGCGCGAGGACATCATCGCCCGGCTCGGGCTGCGCAAGCCCAAGGTGGTGCAGACCGGGCTGGACCGGCCCAACCTGTTCCTGGAGGCCACCCACTGCCCCAGCGAGGACTACCGCTGGCGGCGGCTGCTCAAGCTGCTGGAGGAGGCCACCCCGCCGGGCATCGTGTACGTGGCGACCCGGCGCGCCGCCGAGGAGCTCGCCCAGCGGCTCAACGACGCCGGGCACGAGGCCACGGCATACCACGGGGGCATGGCGGCCGGGGTGCGCGCCCGCGCGCACGAGGCGTTCCTCGCCGACCGGGTGCCGATCATGGTCGCCACGTCGGCCTTCGGCATGGGCATCGACAAGCCGAACATCCGCTTCGTCGTGCACATGGCCCTGCCCGACTCCCCCGACAGCTACCTGCAGGAGATCGGCCGGGCCGGCCGCGACGGCGAGCCCGCGCACGCGCTGCTGCTGCACCGCGCCGAGGACGTGGCCCTGCAACGCTTCTTCAACGGCGGCGCGCCCGACCTGGCCGAGCTGCGCACCGTGGCGGCGGCTCTGCACAGCGGCCCGGTCACCAAGACCGCGCTGGCCAAGACCACCGGCTACAACGCCCGCAAGCTGGCCGCGCACCTGAGCCTGCTGGAGCAGGTCGGCGCGGTGGCGACCGGGACCAAGGGCGAGCTGAGCGTGCCGCGGTTCGCGCCGCTGCCCGACCAGGCGGCCCGGGACGCGCTCGCCGAGCACGGCCGATACCAGGCCGGCCAGCGCTCGCGCACCGACATGATGCGCCGCTTCGCCGAGATGCGCGGCTGCCGGGTGCAGGCGCTGCTGGGCTACTTCGGCGAGCAGCTCAACGACGTCTGCGGGCACTGCGACAGCTGCCACGAGGGCACCTCGGAGGTGATCGCCGACGACGTGCCGTACCCGCTGCACAGCACGGTGCGCCACGCCGACTGGGGCACCGGCATGGTGCTCGGCTACGAGAAGGACCGGATGACCGTGCTGTTCGACTCGGTCGGCTACAAGACCCTGGCGGTGGCCGTGGTCACCGCGCAGCAGCTGCTGGTGCTCGAACGCGGCTGACGCCGCCGGACCCGGCCGGGGAAGATCGGGGCCGGGCCCGGCGGCGTCAGGTCAGCAGAGGCCGCCGCATCCGCCGCCGGACGGCGGCACCGCGCCGTCCATGGGGTGGGGCAGCCCGTTGGCGAACTCCGGCTGGGCGTGCGTGGTCAGCCTCGGCTCGACCAGGACGAACTCGCCGACGTAGTCCGGGTCGATGTTGACGATCACGCTCGGGTCCGGGGTCTCCGGCTCGCCGTCACCGGGCGGCGTCCAGCCCTGGACGACGTTGATCGCCGCGCCGCGTACCCGGAGCACGCCCTGGACGACCTCCTCGGTGATGACGGCCGGCTGCTGGCTCTCGTCGAAGTAGCCGCCGGTGGAGGACACCTGCGTGCAGTTCTCGCCGTTCGCGTCGCAGCGGTAGGTGACCGATCCGCTGGTGGTGGTGCCGTTCGCCGGTTTCGACGACTCGCTGTGGGTGACCGTGGTGCCGGTGACGTTGCCGTCCTTGTCCCGCTTGTACGTGGTCTTGTCGGTCTGGCTCTCCGTGCTGCCGTCCTTGCCCGTGCGGGTGGTGGTGGTCGATTCCGACTGCACCCTGCCGCCCGCGTCCGTGACGGTCGTTGTCTCCGTCTCGACCCGCGTGTCGCCGTCGTAGCCGAAGTCCCGGTCGATGGTCACCATCGCGCTGTTGTCACCGTTCTCATCGGTGTACGCGATCTCGGTGCGGCCGGTTTCCCGGTCCACCCTGGTGTGCGCCGAGGAGCCGTCGTAGTACTCGGTGACGTCGCCGAACCCGTCCTCGTCGCGGGTGTTGCTCTTCACCCCGCCGCGGTCCGCCATGTACGAGGCGCCGCCCGCACTGATCAGCGAGGTGTCGAGGGTGCCCAGTTTGATCCCCGCGGGCAGCCCGTCGCCGCCGCTGCCGGGCAGGTCGAGACCCAGGGTCATGCCGTCGCTGCTCGGGTCGAGGCCGAACGCGTCGAGCAGCTTGCTGTCGATACCCATCCGGGTGAGCGCGTCCTTGCGGGCCGGCAGCGGGAACGTCTCCAGCCAGCCCCGGTCGACCTGCTCGCGCAGCTTGACCGTCTCCAGCGGGAGCAGCACGAAGACGCCCTGGCCGTACTCGAACGTCGGCAGCGCCCGCCCGATCACCAGCTCGGCGACCAGCTCCGGCGACGGGAAGCTGGCCCGGTCGAACGGGTCGGTGCCGGCGACCAGCTCGTCGGCGTCGCACCAGCCGTCGCCGTCGGAGTCGATGACCTTCCAGGCGATGTAGCACATGCTCAGATCGCAGATCTTGACCTGCTGGTACGGGCGGCGCGGCGGTTCCTTCTCCTCCGCCGCGACAGCGGGCGCGGAGAGGCCGACGGCGGCGAGCGTCAACGCGCCCGCCGCGCCGAGCAGTCTCCGGGCGAGGGTGTGGGTCGGTGGTGTCATGGCCCGGATGCTGTCAGCCGTCAAGCAGGACAACCGGCATTCTGCAAGGTCACCGACACTCCGTCCACCCCGGACCTAGGGATCCCACCAGGGTCCCCGGTCTAGATCGTCCGACTTGCCCGGCAGGCGTGCGTATCCGGCACGCCGACACGCCCACCTGCCGGGCAAATCCCATGATCTTGCGGCGGGTCAGTCCGAGGTGTGCGGGGACAGCGCGGCGGCGGCGTCGGCGTCGTAGCCGCGCCAGGCCCGGAGCACGATCAGGCTGCCCACCACCAGCGGCACGATGACCACCGCGTACGCCAGGCGCAGCGAACCGGTGGCGTCGGAGGCCTCGCCGATGAGCCAGGGGCCGAGCGCGCCGCCCAGGGTGATCACCGACTGGAGCACCGCGAAGCCCAGGCCGCGCCGCGACGCCTCGACCACGTCGGCGTTGGCCGCGGTCAGGTTCGCGATGGCTCCGGCGAAGCCGACGTTGGCGAGCCCGAAGCAGACGACCTGCGGCACGAACGGTCCCACCGCCACGGCCCCGGCCAGCGCGACGGTGCCGAACAGCAGCGACCAGCCGCCCAGCCGCACCCGCCAGCCGGGACGGCGGCCGTGGCCGCGATCGCCGAGCCAGCTGCCCAGGCCGATGCCGGCGAGGATGCCGACCAGGCCGGCACCGCCGCCGACCGCGGCCGAGGCGGCCTCGTCGAGCCCGAACTCGCGCTGGTAGAACGACGGCATCCAGAAGAACAGCCCGCCCAGCCCGAAGAACAGGATGCTCAGCCCGCTCACCACCGAGCGCAGCGTGCGGATCCGCCACAGCTCGCGCACCTGCGCGGCGAGGCCCGACAGGCCCGTCGCACCGGGCGCGCCGGCCGGGACCGCCTGGCGCGGCACGGTCGCGGAGCCGGCCGCCGGGGCCGGCTCGCCCGCGGCGGGCGCCGGCGTGGCCGGGTCGGCGTACCAGGAGCTGAGGCGGTCGCCGATGCCCCGGACCGGCTCGCGCACGGTGAGCATGAGCAGCGCGATGACCGCGCCGGGGATCGCGACGAGGAAGAAGCCGGTGCGCCAGTCGTACGCCTTGGCCAGCGCACCGCCCGCGATCACGCCGATCGGCAGGCCCGCGAAGTAGGCGGCGCGTTCGAGCCCGTAGGCGCGGGCCCGGCTGGGGCCCGGGTAGAGGTCGCCGAGCAGGCTGGACGCGGGCGGGTTGTAGAGCTGACCGGCCGCGCCGAGCAGCACCCGCACCCCGAACAGCATCGCGTAGGACCCGGCCAGGCCGGTGCCGAGGGTGAGCAGCGCCCACACGGCGACCACGGCGGCCACGGTCCAGGTGCGCCGTCCGGTGTCGGCCAGCCGCCCGGCGGGCAGCAGCAGGAGCACCGCGGCGATCGCCCCGGCGGTGGCGATGGCCCCGGCCGCGCCGTCGTCGAACCCGAACTCCCGCTGGATCGCCGGCAGCGCCCCGGCCAGCAGGTTGTACTCGATCCGGTCGATCAGCGCGACCAGCGCCACGCAGATCGCGGGCCACCAGCCGAACGGGGCGGCGCGCCCGCGCCTGACCCGCACCGGCGGCCGCCCGGGATACGCGGCGATCTCGCGGACCTGCTCGTCGACGGCGGGGACGGCCATGCGCCTACCTCCAGGGGCTCGACCGGGCGGCGGCCCGGCAGCTGTCCGTCGGGCCGTCGTGCCCCGGGACGTCCAGGCGTCCCGGGAGCGACGGGCACCTGTCCGGTGCCGAGCATCCTACGGAAGGGAAACGTCGTTTCGCCAGAGGAACCATGCCGCGCGGATCGACGCAGTCCACCGAAAACCGCTGCGCCGCAGGTGCGGCGGCCTAGCCTGAGGACATGGCGGAACACTGCGACGTGGCCGTCGTCGGCGCGGGCCTGGCCGGCCTGGTCGCCGCCCGGCGGATCACCGAGGCGGGGTTGCGGGTGACCGTGCTGGAGGCGTCCGACGACGTCGGCGGGCGGGTGCGCACCGACACCGTCGACGGCTTCCTGCTGGACCGCGGCTTCCAGACGCTCTGCCCGGCCTACCCCGCCCTGCAGGAGGAGTACGACCTCACCGACCTGCACCTGCGGCCGTTCACGCGCGGGGTGGCGGTGCACTGGGCCGGGCGCACCCATCACCTGCGGCCCGGCCCGACCGCGGCGCTCGCGCTGGCCTCCGGGCTGGTGCCGGCCGCCGACGGGCTGACGCTGGTCGAGCTGGCCGCCCGGGACACGCTCGGCTCCACCGCCGCGGTGCTGCGCCAGCCCGACGTGAGCACCCTCGACGAGCTGAAGGCCGCCGACCTCGCGCCGGCGACGGTGGACCGGGTGCTGCGCCCGTTCCTGGCCGGGGTGTTCCTGGAGGACCGGCTCGACACCTCGGGCCGCTTCTTCCATCTCATGTGGCGCATGTTCCTGCGCGGCGGCGCGGCCGTGCCCGCCCAGGGCATGCAGGCGCTGCCCCGGCTGCTCGCGGCACGGCTGCCCGCGGGCACGGTGCGCTGCGACGCGCGGGTCGAGCGGCTGACTCCGCACGGTGTGGCGGTGGCCGGCGGCGACGAGATCACCGCGCGGGCCGTCGTGGTGGCCACCGACGGCGGCACGGCGGCGGCGCTGCTGCCCGGCCTGCGCACACCCGCCTGGCACGGGGTCACCACGTTCTACCACGCCTGTTTCGGTGCGCCGTCGATGCACCCGATGCTCACCGTGGACCCCGGGGGCGGCGGCCTGGTGACCAACACGGTGGTGCTCACCGCCGCCGCGGCCGGGTACGCCACCGACGGCCGGTCGCTGATCGCGACGTCCACCCTGGACACGAGCAGCCCGATCGACGCGCTGGAGCGTTCGGTCCGCGCCCGGCTGGCCGTGCTGTACGACGTGCCGACCGCCGGCTGGCAGTTCCTGGACGCGTACCGCATCCCGCATGCGCTGCCCGCGATGCCCGCCCCGCACCGGATGCGCCGCCCCGTACGCCACGGCTACGGCCGCTACGTCTGCGGCGACCACCGCGACACCAGCTCGATCCAGGGCGCCCTGGTCTCCGGCCGCCGCGCGGCGAACGCGGTGCTGGCCGACCTCGGCGCCCGCGTCTACGCGGCGGGCCGGGTCTGACCCACGGTCGTGCCGGGTGCGTGCCGCGATCGGCGGACGCACCCGGCCCGTGCTCGGTCAGGCGACGCCCTCGAAGGCGACCTGTGGGTCGCTCGTCGCGCCGGAACCCCAGACGGCGTTGTAGGCCGTGGTGTCCCCCGCCAGGTAGTAGCGGAACCAGTCGGTCAGCACCCGGCGCGTGATCTGCAGCTGCGTAGCCCGGGTGATGGTGCCGCTGTCGCAGAAGGCCGACGACGTGTCGATGAAGCCGCAGTGGAAGCCGCCGACGATGGTGCGCAGCTGCTTGGGCGCGGGCTTGCCGTGGTAGATCGGGCGCTGGTGGCTCGCGATCGGCGCGGTGCCGTCCTTCTCCCCCGCGACCAGCATCATCGGCACCCGCACCGAGGCCGCGGCGGTGGCCGCCGACGGGTTGGTCTCCGCGGCGGCGAGGTTGGCCACGGTGGTGACCGCGGGGTTGCGGGCCGCGGCCAGCACGCTCGCGCCGCCGCCCATGGAGTGGCCGGACAGCCCCAGCTTCGTGGTGACGACGTGCGCGTTGAACCGCGAGCCCGCCGTGGTGTCCTGCGCCACCAACCAGGTGAGCTGGGCGTTGAGGTCGTCGGCGAAGGCGCTGTGGCTCGGGAACAGGCTGCCCTGCGAGGTCGGCGCGGCCACCACGAAGCCCCACGAGGCCAGGTGCTGCATGGTGCTGTAGTACTTGCTGACGCTCTGCAGGAAGCCGTGCCCGAAGGCGATGGCCGGGAAGCGGCCGGCGGCCACGGCCGCGTTCTGCCCCGCGGTCGCCGCCGGGTAGTAGATCCGGGCGCTGAAGGAGCGGCCGGAGGCGCTGACCGAGGCGTCGACATAACCGACGGCGTACGCGCCGGGGGTGGAGCTGTCGGCGGCGGCGGGCGAACCCACACCCGCCACCGCGGCGGTGATCATGGCCAGCACGAGGATCGCTCGTCTGATCATCACTGTTCCTCTCGTCGAGGGAATCTGGTTCGCACAGTGGAACACCGTTTCCACCAACGAGACAAGCGATGATTTATGCCAACATATCGATGCGCAGCTCACTCCGCCCAGGAGGGCTTTCGCCGCTGCAGGAACGCCGTCATGCCCTCGACCGCCTCGTCCGTGGCGAACAGCCGCGCCGACTCCTCGGCCAGCCGCACCCCGTGCTCGTCCAGCTCCCGGCGTACCGCAGCCGTGGTGAGCAGCTTGGACGCGGCCAGGCCCTGCGGCGAGGCGGCGCGCAGCCCGGCCAGCACGCCGGTCAGCAGCGCGTCCACATCGTCCCCGGCCTGGGTGACCAGACCGCAGGCGACGGCGGCCGCCGCGTCGAACACCTCGCCGGTCAGGAAGTAGCGCGCGGCGGCGCGCTCCGGCATCCGGGTGAGCGTGGTCAGCGAGATCACCGCCGGGGCGACGCCGAGCCTGGCCTCGGTGAACGCGAAGCCGGACGCGGGCCCGGCCAGCGCGATGTCGCATGCGCCGAGCAGCCCCAGGCCGCCCGCGCGCACCTGGCCGTCCACCCGCGCCACCACCGGTTTCGGCAGCTCGACGATGCTCCGCAGCAGCCCCAGCAGGCGCGCGGTGCCCTCGGCGATCCCGCCCCCGGCGGCCTCGGTCAGGTCCGCGCCCGCGCAGAAGACGCGGCCGGTGTGGGTCAGCACCACGGCGCGCACGCCGGGATCGGCCGCCGCGGCGGCCAGCGCCTCCCCGAGCTGCGCGACGAGCGCCGCGGACAGCGCGTTGCGGTTGTGCGGGGAGTCCAGCGTCAGCGTCGCGACGCCGCGCTCCACGGTCGAGCTCACGAGGTTCGGCACGGCGTCAACCCTCATCAGCCCGGCAATAAAAGTCAAGCGCGCTTGATTTATACCGCGCTGACCTGCATTGATACGACAGCCTCTTGCGTTTGCGGCACGAAGGGCTACCGTGCACGCATGGGCACCCCTCAGTCCCGTGGGGCCGACGCCACCCCGCTGGCGCCGCTCACCGGCGAGCCCCTCCCACCCGTGCGGCAGTCCACTGCCGACGATGTCGCGCTGGCCTACGCCCGGGCCCGCGCGGCCCAGTCGGGCTGGGCCGCCCTGCCCGCACGCGAGCGGGCCCGGCCGGTGCGGCGCTTCGCGTCGCTGCTGCTGCGCCGCCAGGACGAGATCCTCGACCTGGTGCAGCGCGAGACCGGCAAGGCCCGGCTGCACGCGCACGAGGAGGTGCTGGACGCCGCGTTGGTCAGCACGTACTACGCCCGCCGCGCGCCGCGCCTGCTGCGGCCGCGCCGCCGGGCAGGCGCGCTGCCGCTGCTGACGTACGCGGTGGAGGTGCGCCATCCGCTCGGCGTGGTCGGGGTGATCACGCCGTGGAACTATCCGCTGGCGCTGGCCGTCACCGACATCGTGCCCGCGCTGCTGGCCGGGAACGCGGTCGTGCACAAGCCGGACACCCAGACCGCGCGGACCGCCGCCTGGGCGCGGGACCTGATGGCCGAGGCCGGGCTGCCCGACGGGGTGTGGCAGCAGGTCACCGGCGAACCGGCCGACATCGGCGACGCGCTGCTCGACGGCGCGGACCACCTGTGCCTGACCGGTTCCACGGCCGCGGGCCGGGCTGTCGCCATGGGGGCCGGGCGGCGGCTGATCGGCTGCTCGCTGGAGCTCGGCGGCAAGAACTCCCTGCTGGTACGCGCCGACGCGGACCTCGACCAGGCCGCCCAGGCCGCCGTACGGGCCTGCTTCGCCAGCGCCGGGCAGCTGTGCCTGTCCGCCGAGCGCATCATCGTGCACGAGCGCGTGCACGAGGCGTTCCTGGAGCGCTTCCTGCCCCTGGTGCGCGGGCTGCGGCTGGCCGGCGGCCTCGACTACGGCCCGCAGATGGGCTCGCTGAGCCTGCCCCGGGTGCTGGCCACCGTGCGCCGGCACCTCGAGGACGCGACCGCGCGCGGGGCCGTGGTGCTGGCCGGTGGCGCGGCCCGGCCCGACCTCGGTCCGCTGTTCCACGAGCCGACCGTGCTCGGCGGGGTGACGCCGGACATGGCCGTGTACCGCGAGGAGACGTTCGGGCCTGTGGTGGCCGTGTTCGCGGTGCCCGGCGACGACGCCGCCGTCGAGCTGGCCAACGACACCGAGTACGGCCTCAACGCGGCCGTGTTCAGCCGGGACACCGGTGCGGCGCGGGCGCTGGCCCGGCGGCTGCGGGCCGGGACCGTGAACATCAACGAGGGCTACGCGGCCGCGTACGCCTCGCATGACGCGCCCATGGGCGGCATGAAGTCGTCCGGGCTCGGCCGCCGCCACGGCACCGCCGGGCTGCTCGCCTACACGGCCCCGCAGACCATCGCCCACCAGCGCCTGAACCTCACCCCGCCGGCCGGCCCCGGGCAGGCCCGCTACGCGCGCGCGCTGACCGCCGCCGTGCGCGCCATGCAACTGCTGCACCTGCGATGACCCGTTCCGGAGAGGACCCGATGCCCCCCGCGACCCTGTGCGCCGCGTTCCAGGCCACCGCCGCCGTCGCACCCGACACCATCGCGCTCGGCGCGTTCGGATCCGACGTCGAGCTGACGTGGCGCGAGTACGCCGAGCGGGTGCGCGCCATCGCGGCAGGCCTGGCCGGGGCGGGCGTGCGACGCGGCCAGACCGTCGCGCTGATGCTGGCCAACCGGCCGGAGTTCCACCTGGCCGACACCGCGGCGATCCACCTGGGCGCGGTGCCGTTCTCGGTCTACAACACCTCGTCGCCGGCGCAGATCGCGTACGTGCTCGACAACGCGCGGGCCCGGGTCGTCATCTGCGAGCAGCAGTACGCGGCGCGCATCGCCGCCAGCGGGGCGGCTTACGAGCACCTGGTGTGCGTGGACGGGCGGCCCGACGGCACGATCACCCTGGACGAGCTGTGCGCGCTCGCCGAGCCGGGCTTCGACTTCGACGCCGCGTGGCGCGCCGTGCAGCCCGACGACCTGCTCACCCTCATCTACACCTCGGGCACCACCGGCCCGCCCAAGGGCGTCGAGCTGACCCACGCCAACCTGCTGGCCGAGGCCGACGCGGTGACGGCGCTGTTCCCGCTGGAGCGCGCCGACCACGGGCTGTCCTACCTGCCCGCCGCGCACGTCGCCGACCGCCTGGCCAGCCACTACCTGCAGCTGCTGTACGGCGCGCGGATCACCTGCCTGGCCGACCTGACCCAGCTCGGCCCGGCCCTGGCCCAGGTGCGCCCGACGTACTGGGCGGCGGTGCCGCGGGTGTTCGAGAAGATGCGCGCGCGCATCGAGGACGCGCTGCTCGACGCGCCCGCGCCGCGCCGGTGGGCGTTCCGGCTGGCGCTGCGGTGGGGCCGGGGCAGGCGGGGCGGACCGGCGGCGCGGGCGCTGGCCCGGATCGCGGACCGGCTGGTGCTCGGCCAGGTGCTGGCCCGGCTGGGCATGGACCGGATGCGCTGGGCGATGTGCGGTGCGGCGGCGCTGCCGGTGCCGGTGCTGGAGTTCTTCCTCGATCTCGGGCTGCCGGTGTGCGAGATCTGGGGCATGTCGGAGACCTGCGGGGCGAGCACGCTCAACCCGCCGGAGGCGATCCGCCCCGGCACGGTCGGCATCCCCGCGCCGGGGGTGCGGGTGCGCCTGGCCGACGACGGCGAGCTGCTGATCCGCGGGCCGCTGGTGACCCGCGGCTACCACCGCGACCCGGCACGCACCGCCGAGGCGTTCGACGCCGACGGCTGGCTGCGCACCGGGGACGTGGCCACGATCGACGGCGACGGGTACGTGTCCATCGTGGACCGCAAGAAGGAACTGATCATCAACGCGGCGGGCAAGAACATGTCCCCGGCGAACATCGAGGGCGTGGTCAAGTCGGCGTGCCCGCTGATCGGCGCGCTGGTCGTGGTCGGTGACGGGCGGCCGTACAACGTGGCTCTGATCGTGGCCGACCCGGAGGCGGTGGCGTCGTTCACCGCGCGGCACGGGGCGGCGGCGGTGCCGGACGCGATCGCGGCCGGGGTCGCCGCGGGCAACGCCGAGCTGTCCCGGGTGGAGCAGATCAAGCGGTACGAGGTGCTCGACGCGGTGTGGGCCCCGGGCGGGGACGAGCTGACGCCGACGCTGAAACTGCGCCGCGCGGCGATCGTGCGCAAGTACGCCTCGGTGATCGACGGGCTCTACGCCGCACCCGAAAGATATTCCCAAAGCGCTTAGAAAGAAGAAATCCAAAAAATCCGGCCATCCGACCAAACCGTGCCAAGCTCGGCGGCGAATCCCTCCTGATGTCTCACCGGAGGAAGGACACCGACATGCTCGGCAAGAGGAGGCTGACCGCGCTCGCGGCAGCCGGCACGTTCGCGTTCTCGCTGGCCCTGACGGCCTGCGGCACCGACACCATGGCCACCCAGACCACGGGCCCGAACACCGCGACGACCGCGGAGGAGTTCGGGCCCGGTTGCGCGGCCGTACCGAAGGACCCGAACAACCCGGGCAGCTTCGACGCGATGGCCCAGCAGCCCGTGGCGACCGCGGCGTCGGGCAACCCGCTGCTGTCCACGCTGGTCACCGCGGTGAAGCAGGCCGGCCTGGTCGACACGCTCAACAACGCCGAGGCGGTCACCGTCTTCGCGCCGACCAACGACGCCTTCGCGAAGATCCCGAAGGCCGACCTGGACAAGGTGCTGGCCGACAAGGAGCTGCTCACGAAGATCCTGACCTACCACGTGGTGGCCGGGAAGACCGCGCCCGAGCAGCTCGCGGGCACCCACAAGACCCTGGAAGGGCAGGACCTGACCGTGTCCGGTGGCGGCACGGACTTCAAGGTCAACGACAGCGCGAAGGTGGTCTGCGGCAACGTGCAGACCAGCAACGGCACGGTGTACATCGTCGACTCCGTGCTGATGCCGCCGTCCTGACCGGACCGGACCGCTCCCCGGCCCGCGTTCCGGGCCGGGGAGTACCCGTGTTCAGGTGAGCCGGGTCAGCGCCTCGGCCAGGCTCACCACGTCGGCGTACTTGGCGTCGAGGTCGAACAGGTTGGCCTCGTGCGGGCCGGGGTCGCGGTCGGCGCAGGCCTCGCGCACCACCATGGGCCGGAAGCCGTGCTGCAGCGCGTCCACGGCCGAGGCGCGTACACAGCCGCTGGTCGAGAAGCCACCGATGACCAGCGTGTCCACCCGGTGCGCGGTCAGCCACGCGGGCAGCGACGTGCCCGCGAACGCGCTCGCGTAGTGCTTGAGCACGACGTGCTCCCCAGGTGCGGGGGTGACCTCGGCCGGGAACTCGCCCAGCGGGCTGCCCGCGGCGAACGCCGCCAGCGCGGGCACCTTCGCGGCGAACAGCGGGGCCTCGGCACAACTGGCGTCGGCGTACCGCACGCCGGTCAGCACCACCGGCAGCCCGGCCGCCCGCGCGGCCGCCAGCAGCGCGGCCATCGCCTCCAGCGCCGCCTGCCCGGTGTCGAGCCGCAGCGGCGAGCCCGGCACCGTGTACGCGGCCACCGGGTCGACCAGCAGCACCGCGGGGCGCTCGCCCCAGCCGAGCCGCCGGGCGAACCCGGCCTGCGCGTAGTCGGCGTCCAGCGTCATCAGATGACGCCCCGCTCCCGCAGCTCGGCCCGCTCGGTCTCGGACAGGCCCAGCAGGGTGCCGTACACCTCGTCGTTGTGCTGGCCCAGTGTCGGTCCCGCCCAGCGCACCGAGCCGGGGTCGGCCGACAGGCGCGGGGCGACGTTCTGCATGGGCAGCTCGCCGAAGTCGGGGTGTGGCACGCGCACGACCGCCTCCCGCGCGGCGACGTGCGGGTCGGCCAGGATGTCCTTGGCCGTGTACACGCCGCCGGCCGGCACGCCCGCCTCGTGCAGCGCGGCGAGCAGCTTGTCCGGTTGCTGGGTCCGGGTCCAGGCGGCGATCAGGTCGTCGAGTTCGGCCTGGTGCGCGCCACGGGCGCCGTGGGTGGCGTAGCGAGGGTCGTCGGCCAGCTCCGGGGCGCCCATGACCTCGCACAGCCGCCGGAAGACGGTGTCCTGGTTGGCCCCGATCAGCACCTCGGTGCCGTCCGCGGTCGGGTAGGCGTTGCTCGGGGCGACGTTGGGCAGCACCGCGCCGGTGCGCTCGCGCTGGTAGCCGGCCACCGCCCACTCGGGCAGCAGCGACTCCATCATCGCCAGCACGGCCTCGTAGATCGCCGAGTCGACGACCTGGCCGCGGCCGGTGCGCTCGCGGGCGTGCAGCGCGGCCAGCGTGCCGTACGCGGCGTAGGTGGCGGCCAGCGAGTCGCCGAGCGAGATGCCCGAACGCGACGGGGGCCGGTCGGCCTCGCCGGTGACGTACCGGATGCCGCCCATGGCCTCGCCGATCGAGCCGAACCCGGCGCGCGGCGCGTACGGGCCGGTCTGGCCGTAGCCGGTGACCCGGACCAGGATCAGCCGCGGGTTGATCGCCGACAGCTCGTCCCAGCCGAGCCCCCAGCGCTCCAGGGTGCCGGGGCGGAAGTTCTCCAGCAGCACGTCCGCGTCGGCGACCAGGCGGCGGACCAGGTCCTGGCCTTCCTTGACGCGCAGGTTGCAGGTCACGGACTTCTTGTTGCGGGCGACCACCGGCCACCACAGCGACTGCCCGTGCGGCTTCTCCCGGCCCCACTGGCGCATCGGGTCGCCCTTGCCCGGGTCCTCGAGTTTGATGACCTCGGCGCCGAAATCGCCGAGTAGCTGGCCGCAGAACGGGCCGGCCAGCAGCGTGCCCGTTTCGATGACCCTGATGTCGGATAGTGCGCCTGTCACGGCGGCATCCTATGCTTTGGAAACGCTGTTTCGCTAGAGGAACCGAGGGTGTCGTGGAGATCGTCGAAGTCGGCCCGCGTGACGGGCTGCAGAACGAGAAGACGCTGCTGTCCACCGAGGTGAAGGTCGAGTACATCACGCGGGCGATCGCCGCGGGGGTGCGCCGCATCGAGGCGGTCGCGTTCGCGCACCCGGCGCGGGTGCCGCAGATGGCCGACGCCGAGGCGGTGCTCGCCGCCGTCCCCCGCCTTCCGGACGTGTCCTACATCGGCCTGGTGCTCAACCGGCGCGGCCTGGACCGCGCGCTCGCCTCGGCGGGCGTGGACGAGGTCAACTACGTGCTGGTCGCCACGGACGAGTTCTCCCAGCGCAACCAGGGCATGAGCACCGCCGCGTCGCTCGCCCAGTGGGACGAGGTCGCCGCCGGGGCCCGCGCCGCCGGGCTGCGCGCCACGCTGACCGTCGCCGCCGCGTTCGGCTGCCCGTTCACCGGCGAGGTCACCGCTCAGCACGTCGCCGGGCTGGTCGCCGCCGCGCAGACCCGGCCCGACGAGATCTGCCTCGCCGACACCATCGGCGTCGGCGTGCCACGCCAGGTCGCCGAGCTGGTCACCGAGGTGCGCGCGGTCGCACCCGGCGTCGCGCTGCGCGCGCACTTCCACAACACCCGCAACACGGGGTACGCCAACGCGCTGGCCGCGCTGGAGTACGGCGTGCTCGCGCTGGACGCCAGCACCGGCGGCATCGGCGGCTGCCCGTTCGCCCCGGCCGCCACGGGCAACATCGCCACCGAGGACCTCGCCCACCTGCTGCACCGCTCCGGAACGGACACCGGCACGCGGCTCGCCGAGCTGGCCGAGACCGGAACCTGGATCGCGGACCAGCTGGGCATCACGGCGCCCGCCATGCTCGGCCGCGCCGGAGCCTTCCCCCCACCGGCCACCGCTTGACCGGCCCGTCGCGCAAGCGGTCACCCGCGCCGGTCAGGCGGCGCAGATCGCCAGCGCCGACGCCTGCCAGGGCGTGCTCGTGCCGTACGCCATCTGCGAAGCGGTGACCGAGACCGAGTCGCTCGTGGTCCACGGCATCATCGCCTCGAACTTCGCCCCGTTGTCCGCGCCCACGAGCGCACCGCCGACGCCGTGCACGACGGTCCCCGCCGGGCAGTAGGCCACGACGGATCTGTCCGCCGTGTCGAACGGGCTCGACGCGTACGCGCGCTGCTGGCCGGGCACCGGGGCGACGCAGATCGCCCACACGTCGCCGTACCCGGTGACGTCGGCGTAGTCGCCGGGCACCGCCTCGCGGGCCCGGTTCCACTGCACGGTCACCATGCCCAGGTCGGCGTCCACGACCAGGTCGTCCAGGATGAACGGCGACTTGTGCGCGCTCCCGCCGAGCCCGATCGCCTTGCGCCCCTTCGGGCAGTACGCCTTGGCGGTGCCGGTGGTCTGGCCCGGCATGGTCGTGTACTCGGTGTGCACGATGCTGTGGCCGGTGACCCCGGTGCCGCAGATCGCCCAGGACCGCACCGCCCACGGGGTGGCCGTGATCAGCACGCCGTCGCGGTAGGCGGCGTGCGCGTACGCCATGGCCCACCAGGCCCGGCCGTCGGCGCGCGGGCCGGAGTGGCTGAGCTGCACCACGCCGTTGCCGCCGATGACCCGGCCACCGCCGCCGAGCAGCAGCGTGCCGGCCGGGCAGGACGCCTCGGCGATCTTGAAGGTGAGATTGCTCGGCGTGGTCGCGGACACCACGACCCGGCCGGCCACGGCGGCCGCCGGAGCGGCCGGAACGAGGGCGGCGACCACGGCCAGTACGGCCGGTACGGCGAGGCGACGGATCATGACAGTCCTCACTGATCGGCGGGCGACTGCCTCGATCGTGCCGACTCGCCCCTCCACACGCGAGCCCCTCGCCGCCAACCCGACAGCACCGCGCCACTCCGGCATACAGTTTCGGGGAAAGTGGCGGAATCGAGGTTCGGATTCGTGCACTTTCCCCGAAACTGCGGCCCTAGCGGGCGACGAAGCGGCCCGACGGGGCGCCGACGACGACTCCGTCACGGTAGGCGAGGCGGCCGCCGACGACGGTGGCGACCGGCCAGCCCTTGACCTTGTGGCCCTCGAAGGGGCAGTGGTCCTGGCCGGACAGCAGGAGGTCGGTGGTGACCTCCTGCTCCAGGTCGGGGTCCACGATGGTCAGGTCGGCGTCCATGCCGACCATCAGGCTGCCCTTGCGCCCGGCCAGGCCGTACGCGCGGGCGGGGTTGCCGGCGGCGAGTTCGGCGACGCGCTGGGCGGACAGGCCGCGCTTGTGCATGCCCTCGCTGAGCAGGATCGGGTACAGCAGCGCGGTGCCGCCGAAGCCGGGCAGCGCGGGCCACAGCGCGTCGCCCTTGTTCTCCTCCAGGCAGCAGGCGTGGTCGGAGGCGACCCAGTCCACGGTGCCGTCCAGTACCGCGGCCCACAGCGCCTCGGTGTCGGACACGGCGCGGATCGGCGGGTTGACCTTCGCGCCGAGGCCGCCCTTGCGGTCCAGGCTCTCGTGGTCCAGGCACAGGTGGTGCAGGGTGACCTCGCAGCGCAGGTCGAGGCGCTTGGTGGCCTTGGCGGCGGCCGCCGCGGCGATCGCCTCGGCCGACGACAGGTGCAGCAGGTTCACGGGGCAGCCGGTCGCGCCGGCCAGGGTCGTCGCCTCGCCGATGGCGACCTGCTCGGTCAGCGGCGGGCGGGCGTCGGAGTACGCCTTCAGGGTCTGCGGGTCGCCCGCGGCCCGGACCCGGTCGATGAACAGCCGCATCAGCTCGGCCTGCTCGCAGTGCAGCGACAGCGAGACCCGGCGGCCGTCGCGCTGGTTGGCGGCGACCGCCTCCATGATCTGGTACAGGTGGCCGAGGTCGTACTCGTCGCTCATGGTGAACGACTTGGCGTCGCGGGAGTCGGCGGACAGGTTGAAGCCCTTGTAGAACATGTAGTACTTGAACGAGCTGACGCCGTGCTCGTCGATCAGCGCGGGGACCTCGCCGACCTGGGCGGTGTCCATCGGCGCGAGGTGGAAGCCGTAGTCGGTCCAGGCGTGCCCGGCGACCGCGTCGAGCACCTGCGGGAAGATCTCGCCGTACGGGCCGGTGCGGTTGAGGTAGTGCTGGCCGGTGCGGAAGTAGGACAGCACCGTGGTCACGCCGCCGACCAGCGAGGAGCGGGTCTCCTCGGCGGCGTCGAGCGCCAGGTCGCGGTAGATGCCCAGGTGGTAGTGGGCGTCGACGGCCCCGGGGAAGACCAGCCGGCCCTGCGCCGACAGCACCTCGTCGGCCGCGGCCGGGTCGAGGTCGTCGCCGATCGACACGATCTTCCCATCGCGTACGGCGAGATCTGCGCGTACCGTGCCGACATACGGCAGCACCAGCGTGCCGTCCTTGACCAGCAGATCGTATCGTGCCATGGCGATCCTCCCAGGGGTGCGTTTCGCACACTGTAACGAGGTTTCCTTTTTGAGGGTAGGGCGTGTACGGTTCCCCCATGCCGCCCGCCGCCCTGTCCGGCGTCACCGTCGTCGACGCCGCGACCCTCTTCGCCGGCCCCCTGGCCGCCACGATCCTCGGTGACTACGGCGCGGACGTGATCAAGATCGAGCACCCGGCGAAGGGCGACCCGTCCCGCGGCCACGGCCCGTCCCGCGACGGGGTGCCGCTGTGGTGGACCATGCTGGGCCGCAACAAGCAGACCGTCACCCTCGACCTCGGCCGCGCCGAGGGAGCCGAGCTGGCCAAGCGGCTGCTCGCCGACGCCGACGTGCTCATCGAGAACTTCCGGCCCGGCACCCTGGAGCGCTGGGGCCTGTCCCCCGAGGCGCTGCACGAGGTCAACCCGCGCCTGATCATCGCCCGGGTCACCGCGTTCGGCCAGCACGGCCCGTACGCGCACCGGCCCGGGTTCGGCACGCTCGCCGAGGCGATGAGCGGCTTCGCTGCGATCACGGGCGCACCCGACGGGCCGCCGACGTTGCCGCCGTTCGGGCTGGCGGATGGCATCTCCGCGCTGACCTGCGCACAGGCGGTGCTGACCGCGCTCTACCACCGCGACGCGCGCGGCGGGACCGGGCAGGTCATCGACCTGGCCATCGTCGAGCCGATGCTCACCGTGCTGGGCATGCAGGCCATGGCGTACGACCAGCTCGGGCTCGTGCAGCAGCGCACCGGCAACCGGTCGGTCAACAACGCGCCGCGCAACACCTACCGCACCCGCGACGGCCGCTGGGTGGCCGTGTCCACCAGCGCCCAGGCCATCGCCGAACGGGTCATGCACCTGGTCGGGCACCCCGAGGTGATCGCCGAACCGTGGTTCGCGACCGGCGCGGGCCGCGCCGCGCACGCCGACGAGCTGGACGCCCACGTCGGCGGCTGGATCGCCGACCGCGACCTGGCCGAGGTGACCGACGCGTTCGACGAGGCGCAGGCCGCGGTCGCCCCGATCTACGACATCACCGACGTCTTCGCCGACCCGCAGTTCGCCGCCCTGGACTCGATCACCACGGTCGAGGACCCGATGCTCGGGCCGCTGCGTATGCCCAACGTGCTCTACCGCATGTCGCAGACCCCCGGCCGGATCGGCTGGACGGGGCGGCCGCGGGGAGCCGACAACGACACCGTCTACCGCGAGCGGCTCGGCCTGACCGAGGACGAGCTGACCGCGCTGCGCGACACGGGAGTGATCTGATGCAGGGCCTCGACCAGGACCGGCACGCACTGCTGCCCGCCCCGAGCGGCCGACCCGCCCTGAACGGCGCGATCAAGCCATGGGAGGCGGTACGCGGGCGGCAGGTGATCGACCTGGCGCAGCCGATGCGGCGCGGCATGCCGCAGTCGCCGAACCACCCGCCGTTCCGGATGGCTCTCGAACGCCGGCACGGCGACATGATGCGCCCCGACGGCGGCTCGGCCGCCAACGAGCTGATCGTCACCGGCGGCCACGTCGGCACGCATGTCGACGCGCTGTCGCACGTGTCGCAGGACGGCCTGCTGCACGGCGGCCGCCCCGCCGGACCGCTGCAGTCCCACCAGGGCTTCAGCGACCTCGGCATCGACACGTTCCCGCCGTACCTGGGCCGGGCCGTGGTGCTCGACGTGGCCCGCGCGCACGGCGTGGACGTGCTGCCCGCCGGGTACGCGATCACGCCCGAGGACCTCGACCGCGCCGCCGCCGGCCTGACCCTGGCCCCCGGCGAGGTGATCCTCATCGGCACCGGCTGGTCGCGGCGCTGGTCCGAACACGACGCCTTCATCGGCTCCCGCGACGGCACCCCCGGCCCGGACGAGGCGGCCGCCCGCTGGCTGGCCGCCCACTCCCCCGCCGCCGTCGGCGCGGAGACCATCGCCTTCGAGCACATCCCCGCCGGGCGCGGCCACGCCGTGCTGCCCGCGCACCGGGTGCTGCTGGTCGAGCACGGCGTGCACATCATCGAGACGATGAACCTGGACCCGCTGCTGGCCACCGGCGCCCGCGAGATCCTGCTCGTGCTCAACCCGCTCCCGCTGGTCGGCGCGACCGGCGCCCCGGTCCGCCCGCTGGCCGTGCTCGCATGACCGCCGTTCCGACCGCCACCGGGGCGGATGACGCCGCCGCCCGCTCCAGCGCCACCGGATCCGCCGGAACCGGCCGGCGCGGCGACGCCACGGGCGGGGTGGCGCCCGTCTCCGCCGACCGGGCTGTGGCACAGCTCGCCGAGTTCGCCGTGGGCTGCCGCGGCGGTGCGATCCCGGACGGGGTGCCGGAGCGCATCCTGGACATCCTCGGGCTGGCGCTGGCGGCGCAGGACGATCCCGCGGTGCGGGCCGTGCTCGCGTCGGTGCGCCGCTGGGGCGGCACACCCGAGGCGACCGTGATCGGCGCGGGCGACCGGCTGCCCGCGCCCGCCGCCGCGCTGGTCAACGGGGTCATGGCGCACGCGCTCGACTTCGACGACACGCACCTGCCGTCGGTGCTGCACCCCAGCGCGGGTATCGTGCCCGCCGCGCTGGCCGCCGCCGAGGCCACCGGCGCGGACGGCCCGTCACTGGTCCGCGCCGTCGCCGCCGGGATCGAGATCTGCAACCGGCTCGGCATGGCCGCGTACGACCGGGAGCTGCGCAACTCCGTGTTCTTCGAGCGCGGCCTGCACGCCACGTCGATCTGCGGCACGATCGGCGGGGCCGCCGCGGCGGGGCTGCTGTACGGGTTGGACGCGGCCGGGATCGCGCACGCGATGGGCATCGCCGCGTCCATGGGCGCGGGGCTGATCGAGGCCAACCGCACCGGCGGCACGGTCAAGAAGACGCACTGCGGCTGGGCGGCGCACGCCGGGGTCAGCGCGGCCGTGTTCGCCGCCGACGGGCTCACCGGCCCGCCGACGGTGCTGGAGGGGCGCTTCGGCTTCTTCGCCGCGTACACCTCGGGGGTCTTCGACGCCGACGCCCTGCTCGGCGGCCTCGGTGAGCGCTGGGAGCTGTCGCGGACCGTCTACAAGCCCTACCCGACCAACCACTTCACGCACCCCGGCATCGACTGCGCGCTCGCGCTGCGGGCCGCCGGGCTGCGCGCCGCCGACGTCGCCTCGATCGAGCTGGGCGTGGCCGCCCCCGTGCTGCGCACCATCGCCGAGCCCGCCGCCGACAAGGCCCGGCCGCAGACGGCGTACCACGGCAAGTTCTCGGGCCCCTACACCGTCGCGACGGCGCTGCTCGGCGGCGGCGGGCTCGGCGTGGGCACGGCCGACTTCGAACGGCTGGACGACGAAGTGCTCGCTCTCGCGGCCCGGGTGACCTGCGTGCCCGACGAACGCGCCACCGAGATCTTCCCGAACGCGTTCGCCGCCGTGCTGCGCGTGCGCACCGTGGACGGCCGCGTGCTGGAGCACCGGGTCGACGCCTCGCGCGGCAGCGCGGCCCACCCGCTGCACGCCGACGACCTCGACCTCAAGTTCCGGCTGAACGCCGCCGGCCTGTCCGCCGAGCAGGCCGCAGCGGTGTCGGCGGCCGCCCGCTCGCTGCGCCCGGCCGCCGAACTGGTGGCGCTGACACGCTGCCGCTGACCGGGCCGGTCACGGCCAGACGTCGGTGGGCAGCGGCCGGGGCAGGTGCGGGTTGCCGGTGGCGGTGAAGGCCGGTTCGCGGCCGGCGCGAGCGGCGGACTCGAAGTCGGCGAGCGTGCCGAACGCCCACCTGCCGAGCAGCAGGATCGCGGTCAGGTTCACCAGCGCCATCAGCGCCATCGCGACGTCGGCGAGCGCCCAGACCGGCTCCAGGGCCACCGCCGAGCCGATGGCGACCGCCGCCAGCGCCACGATCCGGAACGATTGTCAGCCCCTCGGACCAGCCAAAACCCCCAAACCACGAAGGAAGGGCACCTTCTTATCGTTCTCCGTTGTAGAAGGTGCCCTTCTTATCAGGATCTGCGGCCTGACCTGGGGATCAGCGCCAGAACCAGACCTGGTTGGCCTGCGGCCCCGGCCCGCAGGCCCACAGAATGGTGGTGGTGCCGTTGGCCGTGCCCCACGCGTCGGCGTCGAGGCACTTGCCCGACGCCGGGTTGACCATGTTGCCGTTCGGCTGCATGATCCACTGCTGCGCCGAGTTGTTCAGGCAGGTCCACAGCCGCACCACGGCCCCGTCGGCGGTGCTCGCGCCCGCCACGTCCAGGCACTTGCCCGAGTTCGGGTTGACCAGCGTGTTGCCGACCTGCCGCCACTGCTGCGCCGGGTTGTTCAGGCAGTCCCACAGCTGCGTCTTGGTGCCGTCCTCGGTACGCCCGCCGGACACGTCCAGGCAGCGGCCCGACACCGGGTTCACGATCGACCGCGCGGGCGCGCCCCCGCCGCGGATCAGGAACAGGTTGTCCGCGACGTTGAAGTTGTTCGCCAGGTACGACCCGGTCGCCGGGTTGGTGCTGTAGTAGTCGTCGTGCCGGCAGTCCAGCCGCTGGTCGTGGGCCCGGTCGCCGCAGACGAACCGCATCGGCGGGTGGTTCGGCTCGTCCGAGTAGCACATGACGTCCCACTCGTCGGTGCAGTGCGCGCCGCCGGACGCGTTGGGGGCGTTGTTGTTCACCGCGCCGAGGTTGTGCCCCAGCTCGTGGCTGGCCACCGCGGCCGTCCAGCAGCCGTTGTCGGAGCGGCCGTACTCCGGCCCGAAGTTGGACCGGTTGTCGTCGGTCTTGCGGGTGTCCCCGGCGAAGCCGCCGATGCCGCAGTACACGTTCGCCTCGACCAGCATCACGTACTTGCGGTCGGTGCGGTTGTAGCCCGCCGCCCGCACCGCGTTGACGCTGGCCCCGAACTCGTTCAGGGCCGACTGGGCGACCTGCACGCGGCGCACCACGGGACGGCACGCGCCGTTGACGTTCTCGGTGACGAAGCGGATGTGCCGCTCGCCGCCGGTCTCCCGGGCGCTCTCGTTGTAGATGACGTCCATACCCTCGGCGAGGGTGCGGAACGTCTCCTTGTACTGGTCGTACCGGTTGGTGGTGCCGTGCACGTAGAGCACCTCGACGCGGCGGCCGGACACCCCGTCGCCCTCGCAGACGGCCAGCGCCGCGGGCGCGGACAGGGCCTGGGTGGCGGGGATGCGCCGGTTCACGGCCAGGCCCGCGGGAGGCGCGTCCGGGCCGTGGGTGCACATCAGCGGGGTGACCGCGACGACGCGCATGCCGCCGACGCAGGGGCCGCTCGTGTCCGCCGCGAGTCCCTTGTAGACGAGGCCGCGGTCGGGCTCGTCGGCGGGCAGGACGATCGGCTTGGCGTCCGCGCCGAACGCCCGGAACTCCGGGGCGGGGTCGGCGGGGCGGGCGGTGGCCGAGCCGGTCAGCACGCCTGCCAGCAGGAGCAGGGTCGCGCCGGCGATGGACATGGCACGACCGCCGGGATGGGACAGAGCCATGGGCGTGGCTCCTCTCGGGAGTGGATGGAGCCCGCAAGCTATCCACCACCCGGGTATGGAGTCGACAGTTTTCGATACTCGTAGGCGGTGCTGGACCGGACCGGCCGGACGGGCGAGGATGTGCGGCAGCGCCCCACGAGGAGGACCACCGATGGCACGACTGCACCTGACCGGAAGCACCCACGAGTACGGCGACGTGTTCACGTACCGCTTCCGCCCGCAGGGCACGCTGTCCTTCCAGCCCGGCGAGTACGGGCACCTGTTCTTCCCGCAGCTGCTGCGCCGGTTCGCCAAGCCGGTGCGGGAGATCTCGTTCGCCTCCGCGCCCGGCGACGACGAGGTGTGGTTCACCCTCGACCACAGCTCCGGGTCACCGTTCCAGGAGCACTTCCGCTCGCTGGCCCCCGGTGCGGCGATGCAGGTCTTCGGCATCGGCGGCCACCTGAAGCTGCCCGAGGACCCGGCCCGGCCGCTGGTGCTCGTCGGCGGCGGCATCGGGGTGACGCCGTTCCGCTCGATCCTGCGGCACCTGCGGGTGCACCAGCCGCAGACCCCGGTCGCGCTGGTCCACGCGGCACGCGGCGACTACCTGTACGGCGACGAGTTCGCGGCCATGCCGATCGCGTACCACCGGATCGGCCGGGCCGAGCTGGCCGACACCCTGGCCGCCGTCGGCGACGTGGAACCGCCCGCGGAATACCTGGTGGCGGGCTCGGACGCGTTCATCTCCGGCGCGGTCGAGCACCTGCGGAACGCGGGCGTGCCGAACGACACCATCCAGACCGACACCTTCAAGGGCCTGCACGACGACGCCACCACGGCTGTCGCCCCCTGACCACCCGGCCGGTCAGTCCTGGGTGAGGAGGCGGCGGGCGGAGCGGACGACGGCCTCGTCGACCAGGCGGCCGTGGGCGTCGAGGCATACGCCGGAGCCGTCGCGCAGGGCCTGCTCGTGCCGGGCCACCAGGTCGCGGGCGGCGGCCAGTTCCGGCTCCGCCGGTGTGAAGACCTCGTGCACGACCGGGAGCTGTGCCGGGTGGATGCAGGCCCGGCCGCGGAAGCCGAGGCGTTTCAGGGCCAGGGTCGAGGTGCGCAGGGCGTCGGGGTCGCGGAAGTTCACCGACACCGGCGCGACGGGCGGGGCGATGCCCGCCGCGGCGCAGGCCAGCACGGCCTGCGAGCGTACCCAGAGCAGTTCGCGCTCGTCCGGCCCGAGGGTGACGCCCAGGTCGGCGGCCAGATCGGCCTCGCCGAGCTGCAACCGGGCGACCCGCGGCCCACGGGCGATCGCCGGCGCGGCCAGCACCGCCGCCGCCGACTCCAGCAGCGGCACGACCTTCGTCGCGCCCACCGCCAGTCCCGCCGCCCGTTCCAGCCCGGCCAGCACCTCGTCCAGCGCGGACAGCTGCTGCACCGTCTCGGTCTTGGCCACGCACAGCCCGGCCAGCCCCGGCCCGACCACGGCGGCCGCGTCGACGTGCCCCAGCTCCCCGGGGTTCACCCGTACCCACACCCGGGGCCGTTCCCTGCCCGCGTCCGCACGGCCGGTCGCGGCGGAGATCGCTGTTTCAGGTCCGAAGCCGGGGTCCGGCCGCAGATTCTGACCGGAAGCAGCGATCATGTCTGCCGCCCCGGTCAGGAACGCGGCCACGGCGGCCCGCGCGGCGTCCTTGCCGGCCGGGGGCACGGCGTCCTCGAGGTCGACGATGAGGGCGTCCGCGCCGACGGTCAGCGCCTTGGCCAGCTTCGCCGGGCTGTCGCCGGGCACGTACAGGTAGGACCTCATCCGGTCACCTGCTTGACGCCGCCCACGGCGGTGCCCGCAGAATCATTGCCGACCATGGGGCGACGCTAGCCATGCGTTGACCAGCCCGTCAAGGGGCTTGTTTCTCACAGCGGATCAGTGTTTCCATAGCGCGGTGGGACCGCATACGCACGGCTGGTGGATTCTGCTCCACATCATCCTCTTCGTCTTCTGGCTCGGCGGCGACCTGGGCGTGTTCTGGTCGAGCCGGTTCGTCCTCCGGCCCGACCTCACCCCCGCCGCCCGCGCGACCGCCCTGAAGATCATGGGCGGACTCGACCTGGGCCCGAAGATCTGCCTCGTCCTGTTCCTGCCCAGCGGCGTCACGCTGATGGCACTGGAGCCGCACGGCGCGCAGGTGTTCGGGGTCAACCCGTTCGGCTGGCCGGTGGTCGTGGCGGTGTGGCTGTTCGCCGCCGCCTGGCTGGCCGCGACCATCACCGACCACCACCATCCGGGCCGGCGGCCCTGGGTGCGCCGCGCCGACTGGACGATCCGGCTGACCCTGATCACGGCCCTCGGCCTCACGGCGGTGTACACCCTGGTAGCGGACCAGCCCTTCGGCGTCGACACGAATCCGCGCTGGCTGGGCGCGAAGCTGCTGCTCTACACCGTGGCCATCGGCTGCGGGCTGGGCATCCGGCTGACCCTGCGCCCGTTCGGCCCGGCCTTCGGCGCGCTGATGACCACCGGCTCGACGCCCGAGGTCGAGAGCACCCTGAAGCGCTCCATCGACGGCTGCCTGCCGTACGTGTGGGGCATCTGGGGCAGCGTGCTGGCCGCCGCCGCGCTCGGCGTGCTGAAGCCGTTCGCCGAGCTGTAGCCGCCGGACCGGGTTCGTTCCACGCGGCTCCCGGCACCGGTCACCGGGCCGCCCTCGGTGAGAGGGCGGCCCTTTTCACGGGTCAGCGCCAGTTCTGGTTGGACTGGACCGGGTTGCCGCAGGTCCAGATGATCATCTGGGTGCCGTTGGCGGTGCCCCAGCCGTCGGCGTCGAGGCACTTGCCGGACGCCGGGTTGACGATGGTGCCGTCGGCGTTGACGGTCCAGCGCTGCGCGCCGTTGCCCAGGCAGGTCCAGAGCTGCACGATCGCCCCGTTGGCGGTCGAGCCGCCGGCCACGTCCAGGCACTTGCCCGAGTTCGGGTTGACCAGCGAGCCGTTGGCCTCCACCCGCCACTTCTGCGCCGGGTTGTTCAGGCAGTCCCACAGCTGCACCTTCGTGCCGTCGGCGGTACGGCCGCCGGACACGTCCAGGCAGCGGTTGCTGCCCACGTTGACGAACGTGCGCTCGGCGGCGCCCCCGCCGCAGGTCGTGGTGAAGGCCCGGTCGACCAGCCCGGCGCAGAAGGCGTTCTTCGCGCCGGTGTATCGCGACAGCCGCCCGTCCACGAACCAGGTCGAGTTCACCGGGAAGTCGAAGCTGCCGTCGTTGACGCCGTCCCAGCCGTACCGGAAGTCCAGGTCGATGTAGGTCGCCGCTTTGATCACGTTGCTCAGGTCGTACGTGCCCGAGGTGTTCGGCAGCGGGCCGACGTAGTTCATCAGGCCGAACAGCCGCCGCACCCAGGTCTCGCCGCGGGCGGCCTCCAGCCCCGCGGTGTCGCCGCCGCTGTCGGTGAAGTTCATCATCCCGGACTCCGACACGATCATCGGCTTGTTGCGGTCCTTGGCGAACTTCATCATCTTCAGCACGTTGCCGTCGTGGTCCCAGTTCTTCCAGACGGCGGTGTCGTTGCCGTTGGCGTCCTTGCCGAGGTACGCGTTGCGGCACTGCAGGGCGGCGGTGTCGTAGTTCTGCGGCGGGGTGCCGTTGTAGAGGTAACCGTTGTCGTAGATCGGCAGGCACAGCTCGTGCGCGAACACCGAGACGCCGACCCAGTCGGTGACCGCGTCGCCCGGGTAGAGCTTCTCGTACTCGCCGCGTACCGGGTGGAAGACGTAGGTGACGTTGTCGGGCACGGTGCCCTGGTCGATCAGCGAGCGCAGCCGGGCGAAGGCGTTGCGGTAGGAGGAGCAGCTCGCCTCGGTGCAGTGGTAGAAGCTGGACACCTCGTAGTCCAGGCGCAGGAAGAACTTCGCCTGGGGGTACGCGTTCATGAAGTCGATCAGGTTGGTGAACTGGCTCGCGTGCTGCCCGTTCGCGATCTCCTGGGTGACCGCGCGGGAGCGGGCCGCCTTGGCGTTCTCGTCGCCGCCGGGGAAGCCGGGCGGGTTGTCCTTCCAGCTCACTCCGACCTGGATCATCTTGCCCTGCTGGGCGAGCCAGGTGGCGTGGTCGCGGTGGCCGTTGTTGACCCAGGTGCCCGACGTGACCTCGTAGTAGACCGAGCCGCCGGCGGGCGGCTGCGCGAACGAGGTGTAGTCGTTCCAGGAGGCCTGGGTGGACTGGCCGATGAACAGCAGCCGCCCGTTGGCGGGGGCGAACGTGGCGGCGGTCGCCGGGGCGGCGACGGCGGTGAGGGCGGCCGCGGCGAGCAGGGCGCAGGCCAGGCCGGTGGCTAGACGTCTCACGGTGGTGGACCTTCCGTGTGGGCGGTGTCCCGGGGAGCGGGGATGGCGCCGCCAGGCTATGGACGGGAAGTGCCGAACACCGATGGTTTTCGATACCCGAGTCAGTTGATCACGCGATGTGATCAACTGACTGCGCACAGAAGCGTCGCGTGCAAGGTGGATACCTCCAAAGTAGACCTTCGGTTGTTGTCCGTTTCGCAGACTGGAACGCAATGGCTGCACACGGTTACGCTCGCGCGCATGTCCATGAATGCGTTGACGATCCTGGCCGTGGCGGCCGAGGAGCAGCCGCCCGCGCTCAGCGTGGCGCTCGCGGTGGAGGACTTCGCCCCCACCCTGCTGGCGTTCGCCGGGTTCCTGCTGCTGGCCCCGTCGGCGCTGGGCAGGATCGGCGCCGTGCTCATGGGCGCGGGCGGCGCGTCGAAGTCCACCTGGAAGCTGCTGCACGCCGCCTGGTCGATCGAGGTCGACTGGCTGGACGACCTGCTGTTCCCGCTGCTGGCCGCGGGCGGGCTGCTGCTGGCGCTGTCGCTGCACCAGTCGCTGCGCTGGTGGCGCTGGCCGCTGCTGCTGATCGGCGCGGGCGTCGCGACCCTGGCGGTGCAGGCCCGGTCGGTGCAGCCGGCGTTCATCTTCGCCACGGTCATCGTGATCTGGATCAGCGTGCTCGGCACGATCCGCGCGTGGAAGCACGGCAACGCGCTGGCCGCCGGCCTCTTCCCGGTCAGCGTGCTGGCTGTGATCGTGCTGGTGCCGCTGCGCGGCCACGCGGCCAGCGACGCCCTGGCCTTCCAGTGGGTGCAGCAGGGCATGAACACCATGGCCCAGGGCATCTTCTTCGTCGCCGCGCTGCTGACCTACCGCGCCGTGAAGGGCAAGGGCCAGGACTTCTCCGACGCCGACACGGTCACCACCGACGCCGGGCAGCAGTGGCCGTCCGGCGAGTACTCGACGTACGACGGCAGCCGCCGCTGGGACCCGTCGCGCGGCGGCGAGCGCTACGAGTCGCAGGGCGGCCGCCGCAGGCGGCTCTGAATCGCCGCAGGCGGTTGTCAGGCCGCCCAGGGCATACATGTCTCGGTATGGCCACATCAAAGATGATGTGGCCACATCTTTTTCGATGTAGCCGCACGGCGCGCCACCTGCCGGAGGCGCCGCGCCGCCGTCCGGGGTCAGGCCACGTAGCCGAGCTGCTCCGAGATCCTGGCCGCCGCGGCCACCAGCTCCTGGGCGTTGCCCGAGCCCTCCGGCTTGAAACGTGCGGCCGGGCCCGCGACGCTGAGCACGGCGACCACGTGGCCGTCGTGGTCGAACACCGGCGCGGCGATCGACGCGGCCCCGGCCTGGCGCTCGCCGAGCGAGGTCGCGTACCCGCGCTTGCGGATCGCGGCCAGCTCCTTGCGCAGCTTCGCCGGGTCGGTGACGGTCTTGTCGGTCAGCGGCTGCAGCGGGTGCCGGTCGAGGTAGGCGTCGACCTCGCTGTCGGGCAGGAAGGCCAGGAACGCCTTCGACGAGCCGCCGGCGTGCAGCGGGTACGGGATGCCGAGCGTGACCTCCATGCGCAGCTCCTGGTCGGGCACGACCTGGTCGACGTAGAGGCGGGTGTCGCCGCGGCGCAGCGACAGCGTCGCCGTCTCGCCGGTGCGCTCGGCGAGCAGGCGCAGCTCGGGCGCGGCCATCGCGCGCAGGTCGGTGCGGGCCAGGTAGGCCCGGCCCAGCGACACCGCGGCGTGGCCGAGGGCGTACCGCCGGGTCACCGGGTCGACCGTGATCAGGTCGCGGCTGCGCAGCGCGGTGAGAATGCGGTGCACCGCGGCCTTGGTCAGGCCGAGCGCGGTCGCGATCTCGGTGACGCCGAGGTCGGGGTGCCCGCTGCGCCCGAAGTAGAGCAGCACGTCCATGGCCCGCTCGACGGCGGCGATGGAGCGGGACTGGCTGTCGTCGTCAGCGGTGACGGTCGACTTCGCAGCGGCAGTGGGCACGGGTCCTCCTGTGAGCGCGGACGGTCGCCAGTGTAGATCCAGCCGCGCCCGGCGCGCAGAGGCCGCACGGGCGTTGACAGGTGCGCGACCAAGTCGTTACCTTCTCGGCAACAGCGTTTCCTAATGCGAAACGGAGGGCGGTGGCGGTGGACGGCACGTTGCTGCGTTCGGTGCTGAGCCAGTGGCCCAGCGGGGTCGCCGTGGTCACCACCATGGTGACCGAGCCGGACGGCGCCCGCCGCCCCCACGGCATGACCGCCAGCTCATTCTCCTCCGTCAGCCTTGATCCGCCACTGGTCTCCGTCTGCTTGGGCAATCATCTGCCCACCCGGCTGATGATCGAACAGGCGGGGGTGTTCGCGCTGAGCTTCCTCGGCAAGGACCAGGCCGAGATCGGCCGCCGCTTCGCGGGCGCGCGACCGGGCGAGGACCGCTTCGCGGGGCTCGACTGGCTCACCGGCGAGACCGGCTGCCCGATGCTGGCCGAGGCGACCGGCCGGCTGGACTGCACCGTCGAGCACGCCTACCCCGGTGGCGACCACACCATCTTCGTCGGCCGGGTGGTCGGCGCCGCGGTGCCGCGCATCACCGCGCCGCTGCTGTTCCACTCGCGCGCGTGGGGCCAGCTGGCCGACCCGCTGCCTGAGGAGATCACCATGACAGTGCTCGACGGTCCCGTCACTCAACAGGCGCACACGCTGCTCGTCCGCGACCCGGGCGACGTCGCGCAGGTGGCGGCGGCCGCCGCGCACGCGCCCGTGCTGGCGTACGTCGCCGACGCCTTCTCCCCCACCCGCGAGGCCGACGTGCTCGCGGCGATCGACGCCCTGGCCGGGCTGCCCGGCGTGACCCTGGGCTGCGCCGAGAGCAGCCCGGCGTCCCCGCTGCAGGTGCGCCGGGTGCTGCAGGACGCCGTGGTGCGCGCCCGCCCCGCGCCGGTGCACGTACGGCTGCTCGCCCACCACGGCCTCGGCCTGGTCAACGCCCTCGTCGCGATGAAGAGCGGCGTACACCGCTTCGACACCGTGCTCGACCCCGGCTCCGGCGGCCTGCCCGCGCAGGACCTGCTGCTACTGGCCCGCCAGCTGGGGGTGGCGTGCGCGCCGCTGCCCGGCCTCGGTTCCCTCACCTGACCATCCACAAGGGAGTGCACGAAATGGCAGACCGGCTCATCGGCCAGCGCCTCGTCGACGACATGACCGCCGCCGAACTCGACCGCGCGGCACGCGTGGAGGCGGTGCTGCCCGCGCTGCGCGCCGCCGCCGAGCAGGCCGACGCGGCCGGGGAGTTCCCCGCGGGCCACGTCGCCCTGCTGCGCGACGCCGGGCTGCTCGGCCTGGTCGTGCCCGAGGAGTACGGCGGCCTCGGCGGCGGCCTGCGCGACCTGGCCGCCGCGACGTTCGCGATGGGCAGCGCCTGCCCGTCGACGGCGCTGGCCTTCTTCTTCCACAACACCAGCGCCTCGCGCGGGCTGCTGCCGCTGGAGGCGATCGACGCCGGGCTGTTCGACGACGCCGACGTGCCCGTCGTCCGGGCCTTCGCCGAGCAGGTGCTGCGCCGCATGGCCGGCGGCACCTGGCTGGCCAACTTCGCCAGCGAGTCGGTCAAGAGCGCCGGCGCCAACATCGCCATCTCCACCACCGCCCGCCCCGCGACCCGCGACGGCGTCGACGGCTGGCTGATCACCGGCGAGAAGTCGTTCGGCTGCGCCACCGGCGTCGCCGACACCTACCTGGTCACCGCCCGCCTCGACGGCACCGACACCGCCGCCGGCCTGGCCCTGTTCCTGGTCCCGCGCGAAGCCGAGGGCGTCGCCTCCCGCCCGGCCTGGGACGGCCTCGGCATGCGCGGCTCGGCCAACCACGGCATCACCCTGCGCGACGTGTGGGTGCCCGCGACCGAGGCGCTGACCGTGCCGGGCGCGTTCGTGAAGATGCTGCAGTGCAGCCGGGGCAGCTTCGTCGGCAACCAGCTCGCCATCACCGCCGTGTACGTCGGCTGCGCCCAGGGCGTGTACGACGAGACGCTGCAGCGCCTGACCAGCAAGACGTTCGCCGACACCGGGCGGCCGATTGCGGAGTCCCCCATGCACCAGGTGATCATCGGGGACATGACCGAGAACCTGGAGACGGCGTACCTGTGGCTGCGCCGCCAGCTGCTGCTGGAGACGTCCGAGCCGCCCATCGCGCCGAAGAACGAGGTCTACCGGCAGTGGCGGCTGGCCAAGGGCTCCATCTGCGAGAACGCGTTCGCGGTCGCGGTCGGGGCGTTCAAGGCATCCGGCACCTCCGGCGCGACCCTGCACGGCACCATGGGCCGCGCCCTGCGCGACCTGTCGATGGGCCTGGTCATGACGTTCCCGCCGGAGCGCGGGCGGCTGGAGGCGGCCGGCATGGTCACCGCCGACCGGGCCAACGACCTGTTCGCGAGCGTGCCCAAGTGAGCGCCCGGCCCGAGGCGGTCGCCGACCTCGTCGACGGCGCGTGGGCGGCCTGCGCCGCCCCGCTCGGCTTCACCCTGCAGGACCCGGCCACCGGCGAGCCCGTCGGCGCGGCCGTCGGCAGCGACCCCGCGCGGGTCGAGGCCGCCGTCGCCGCGGCGACCGCGGTGCACGACTCCGGTGCCTGGTCGGGCCTGCCCGCCGCCGAACGCGCCGACGTGCTCGACGCGGTCGCGGCCCGGGTCGAGGCCGTCGGCGGCGACATCGCGGCCGTCGAGTCCTTCGCGACCGGGGTGCCGATCTCGCAGACCATGCCGCTGTCGGTCATCCTCGGCGGCGCGTTCCGGCTGGCCGCGATGCAGCTGCGCGAGGGCTGGCTGAGCAGCGCGATGCCGCGCGAGGACGGGCGGCTCGCCCACGTCGACCGGCTGCCCTGGGGACCGGCGGCCTGCCTGGTGCCGTGGAACGCGCCCGCGCCGATGGCCGCGCACAAGGCCGCCAACGCGCTCGCGGCCGGCTGCCCCACGATCGTCAAACCCAGCGAGTACGCCCCGTACGGCACGCAGCTGCTGGCGCGGGCGGTGCACGAGGCGCTGGCCGGGGCAGGCCTGCCCGGCGGGCTGTTCCAGCTCGCGCACGGCGCCGCGGGCACCGGGGCGCTGCTGGTCGGCGACCCGCGGGTGCGGGCCGTGTCGTTCACCGGCGGGCTGGCCGGGGGCCGGGCCGTCGCGGCGGCGTGCGCGTACGACATCAAGCCTGTGCAGCTCGAACTCGGCGGCAACAACCCGCTGGTCGTGCTGCCCGACGCGGACACCGCCACGGTCGCCCGCGCCGCCGCCGACCTGCTGACCACCCTCAACGGGCAGTGGTGCCGGGCGCTTGGCCGGCTGATCCTGCCCGCCGGGCGGGCCGCGGAGATCCTCGACGCGACCCTGGAGCGGCTGGCCGCGCTGCGGGTCGGCGCACCCCTCGACCCGGACACCGACTTCGGGCCGCTGGTCCACTCCGGACACCGGGACCAGATCATCGCCGCCCGCGACGCGCTCGTCGGGCACGGCGGCACCGCGCACGCGCCGCTGACCGTGCCGGAACAGGGCAACTACCTCAGCCCGACGCTGGTCACCGGTGTCGACCCGGCGCACACCACGCACGAGATCTTCGGGCCGGTCGCGGCGGTGCACACCTACACGAGCATCGACGAGGCGGTGGCGCTGGCCAACGGGACGCCGTACGGGCTGGAGGCGTACGTGACCGGCCCGGACGAGGAGGCCGCGCTGGCCGTCGCGCGGCGGCTCCGCGCGGGCGAGGTGAAGGTCAACGGGTCCAGCGTGATGAGCCTGCACCTGTTCACCCCGCGCCCGGCCTGGGGGCTGTCCGGGTACTCGGAGGAGGGCACGGCCGAGACGCTGCGCTTCTTCACCAACCCGCGGGTCGTCGGCGTCGAGGGCGGCTTCGCGCTGCACGGCCGCCCGTGACCGCCCCGGCGCTGCGGGCCCTGCTCGCCTCGAACCGCGTCACCCACCTGCCCGGCGTGTACGACCCGCCCACCGCGGCACTGGCCGTACGCGCCGGGCACCGCGCGGCACACCTGTCCGGGGCCGCCTGCGCCGCTCTCGACCTGGGCCTGCCCGACCTGGGGTACGTGCACGGCACGCACATCGCCGAGCGCGCCGCCCGGATCGTGCCCGCGCTGGGCGGCGTTCCGCTGCTGGCCGACGCGGACACCGGCTACGGCGACGCGCTGCAGGCGGTGTGGACGGCCCGGCGCTACGCGGCGGCGGGCGTGTCCGGCCTGCACCTGGAGGACCAGGTGATGCCGAAGCGCTGCGGCCACCTCGCGGGCAAGGAACTGGTCGACGCCGACACGGCCGCCCGCAAGATCCGGGCGATCGTCGCCGACGGCACGGGGATCGTCGTCGTGGCGCGCACGGACGCGTACACGGTGACCGGGCTGGACGACGCGATCGCCCGGGGCCGGGCCTACGCGGCGGCCGGGGCGGACGCCGTCTTCCTGGAGGGTGTGTCCGACCTGGACGAACTCGCCCGCGCGCACGCGGCGCTTCCCGGAGTCCCGCTGGTGCTCAACCGCTCCGAGGCCGGCGGGCATGCCGCCGCCACGAGCGACGCCGACCTCGCCGCCGCCGGGGTCCGCCTGGTGCTGCACCCGGTCGCGCCGCTACTGGCCGCGCTGCACGCCGCCGACCGCGCCTATCGCGAGATCGCCGCCGCGGGCCGCGCGACCGTGGACCGCCTGGCCTGGTCGGAGTTCACCGACCTCGTCGGCCAGAACGAAGCCCTCGCCCTGGACACGAAGCACCACTGATGACGCGACTGACGCGATCACCCCGCACCGCCCCCACCCGGCCCGTCATCGACGTTGGCCTATCACATCGAATCCGGCTCACGGATTTTCCACGTAATAGGCCAACGTCGATGAAAGACGTGGCGGGGCGGGGGCGGCGGCGGCACCTGGAGCGGCTCGCCGAAGGCGGGCGGCGCGGCATGACCGGACAGAGGCAGGAGAGGGTATGAGCAGGATCGTCGTGGCCGGGGCGGGGCCGGTCGGGTTGACCGCCGCGCTGGCGCTGGCACGGCAGGGCGTCGCGGTGACCGTGCTGGAGGCCGGTGACGAGCTGGCCGCCGAGTCGCGGGCGTCGACGTTCCACCCGCCGACCCTGGAGATGCTGGCCGAGCTGGGCGTCGTGGACGCGCTGCTGGCCCGGGGCCTGGTCGCGCCGACGTTCGCCTACCGCGACCGCGCGCATGGCCACGTCGCCACGCTCGACCTGGGCGTGCTCGCCCGGGACACGCCGTACCCGTACCGGGTGCAGTGCGAGCAGTCGAAGCTCACCCCGATCCTGCGGGCCGAGGTCGAGGCCGCCGGTGGCGTGATCCGGTTCGGGTGGCCGGTCGCCGGCGTCGACCAGGTCGCCGACGGCGTCGTGGTACGCGCCGCCGACGGCCGGACCGAACGCGGCGACTGGCTGATCGCCGCCGACGGCGCGCACTCCGCGGTACGCCGGTCGCTGGGCGTCGAGTTCGCGGGCATCACCTACCCGGAGCGTTTCCTGGTCGCGTCCACCGACGAGGACCTGCCCGGACTGCTCGACGACCTGGCCGAGGTCAACTACGTCTTCGACCCGGTCGACTGGTCGGTGCTGCTGCACACCCCGGACCACTGGCGGGTGCTGCTGCCGACGCCCGACGGCACGCCCGACGGCGACGAGCTGGACCGGCTCGACGGGCGGCTGCGGCAGGTCGCCGACCCGGGCCGGCCGTGGCAGGTCGCGCACGCCAGCATCTACCGCGTACACCAGCGGGTGGCCGAGACGTTCCAGGTCGGACGGGCGCTGCTCGCCGGGGACGCGGCGCACGTCAACAACCCGCTCGGCGGGCTGGGCATGAACTCGGGCATCCACGACGCGGTGGCGTACGCCCGCGCGCTGGTCACCGGCGACGGCGCGGTCCGGCTGGCCGCGGCCCAGCGGCGGCGCATCGCCCTGGAGTACGTGCAGACCGTCTCCCACCAGAACTACCAGCGCCTCACCGCCACCGACCCGGCGGCCCGCGCGGCGTACCTGGCCGAGATCCGCGCCACCGCGGCCGACCCGGTCCGCGCCCGCGCCCACCTCCTGCGCGCCTGCATGATCTCGTCCCTGCGCCCGGTGCCCGCATGAGCAGGCGCAGCGGCCCCGCCGGGAAGCCCGCGAAGCGTCGCAGGGAGAGGGCATGAGCGAGCGGATCACGCGGTACAACCCGGCGCGGGTGTACGAGCTGGTCGGCACCGTGCCCGCTGCGGACCCCGGCCGGGTCGACGCGGTGGTGCGGGCCGCCGGCGCGGCGCAGCGGGACTGGGCACGGGTCGAGGTCGCCGACCGGGTGGCCGCGCTGCGGGCCGCCGCCGACGCGGTCGAGCCGCACCTGCCGACGCTGGCCGAGCTGCTGGCCCGGGAGTCGGGCAAGGTGCTGGCCGACTGCCGGGGTGAGCTCGGGTTCGCGCTGACCTTCCTGCGCTGGGTGGCCGAGCACGCCCCGCGGGTGCTCGCGGACACGGCGCTGGACGACGCGGCGGGCCGGCTGCTGCTGCGCCGCCGCCCGTACGGCGTGGTCGCGGCGATCACCCCGTGGAACGCGCCGATCATCCTGTCCTTCCTGAAGATCGCCCCGGCGCTGGCCGCGGGCAACACGGTGGTGGTGAAGCCGTCGCCGCTGGCCCCGCTGGCGATCGACCGTACGGTGCGGCTGCTGGCGTCGGCGCTGCCCGCGGCGGTGCTGCAGGTGCTGCACGGCGACGCGGCGGCGGGCGCGGCCCTGGTCGGGCACCCGCTGGTCGGCAAGGTCGCGTTCACCGGCGGCGCGGCGACGGCCCGGGTGGTCGCCGCGGCGGCCGCGGCGCAGACCACGCCGACCGTGCTGGAGCTGGGCGGCAACGATCCGGTGCTGCTGCTCGGCGACGCCGACCTGTCCCCGGAGCCGATGCGACGGCTGGTCATGGCCTCGTTCGCGACCAGCGGGCAGGTGTGCATGGCCGCGAAACGGCTGTACGTGCCCGAGACCCGCCACGACGAGTTCGTCGCCGCGTACCGGGCGGCCGCCGCCGACGTGCTGTGCCTGGGCGACCCGCTCGCCGCCGGGGTCAGCATGGGCCCGGTGGTGACCGCCGAGGCCGCGACCCGGATCACGGGGCTGGTCGAGGACGCGGTGGCGCGCGGCGGGCGGGCGCTGCCGGTGGGCCGCGTCGACCCGGCCGCCGACCTGCGGGCCGGGCACTTCGTCACGCCGACGCTGGTGACCGGCGTGCCCGAGGACGCGCCGCTGGTCGCCGAGGAGCAGTTCGGGCCGACCGTGCCGGTGCTGCCCTACCGCGACGAGGCCGGCCTGGTGGCCCGCGCCAACGCCGGTGAGCTGGGATTGGGCGCGTCGGTGTGGTCGGCCGACGAGGAGCGGGCGTTCGCGGTGGCGCGGCGGCTGGAGGCCGGCTTCGTCTTCGTCAACACGCACAACCGCACCGGCATGTCGCTGCGCGCCCCGTTCGGCGGCGTGAAGCGCTCCGGGTACGGCCGCGAGTACGGCGAGGAGGGCATCGCCGAGTACGCGCAGACGTGTGTGGTGCACGCGCCGGCCGCGTTCCGGGCGGGCGGCGCGGGCGCGGCGGCGAACGCGTACCCGGCGTCGTGACCCGCGGCGGCCGGTGCGCGACCCGCGCCGGTGAGCCGGTCTGAGCGCCGCCTACGCTGCCGGTGTGACGAGCGTGTTGATCCTTCCCGGCTTCGAGAACTCCGGCCCGGCGCACTGGCAGACCCGGTGGGAGCAGGAGCTGGGGTTCCAGCGGGTCGAGCAGGCCGACTGGTTCCACCCGCTGGTCGGCGACTGGGTCGAGGCGCTGGCCGCCGCGGTGGCCGCCGCACCGGCCCCGGTGACGCTGGTGGCGCACAGCCTGGGCTGCGTGACGGTCGCGCATTGGGTCGCCCGCGGCGGCGACACCGCCAAGGTGCGCGGCGCGCTGCTGGTCGCGCCCGCCGATGTCGACACCGCCGAGGTGCCCGAGCTGGTGAACTTCCGCCCGGTGCCGCTCGGGCCGCTGCCGTTCCCGAGCATCGTCGTGGCCGGTGACGACGACCCGTGGGCGGCCCTGCCGCGCAGCGAGGCCTTCGCCGCGGCGTGGGGCTCCCGCCTGGTCGTGGTCCCCGGCGGCGGCCACCTCAACGCCGACTCCGGCCTCGGCTCCTGGCCCCAGGGCCAGTCCCTGCTCGCCGAACTCCGCTGACCCGCGCGGCCGCACGCCGCCGGGCACCGCACGCCGAGCGCCGATGATCGTCCGATTTGCCTGGCAGTCGTGCGAATCTTGCGGGCGCATACGCACGGGTGCCAGGCAGGTTGGATGACCGTGGGGGGTGGGCGGACCCGGTCAGGGGGTGCGCCAGCGCCAGTTCAGTTCGGCGGGGGTGGGTGGCGGGCCGGGGAGGTCGGTGCGGTCACGGTCGGCGGCGAGGCCGTCGAGCAGCAGGGCCAGGTGGCGGGCGCGTAGTTCGCGGGTGCGCGCGGGGTCGGGTACGCGTACCGCGGCGCAGCTCTCCAGCAGCAGTGTGACGTCGGCGAGCACGGCGTCGGGGCGCAGGCTGCCGTCGTCGAGCGCCCGCTGCACGAGTCGCGCCGCGAGCTCACCGGCCTGGCGTGCGGTCGCGCCCATCTCGGGCGTCGGGGTGAACGTCCCAGCCAGGTGGACGGTCAGCGAGTGCACGTCGGCGTCGACGACCGCACGCAGGAAGCCGGTCAGGCCGCGCCACGGGTCCGGTTCGGCCAGCGCCGCCTGGGCCTGGGCGGTGAACAGCAGCAGCCCGTCGTGGCACAGCCGGCGCAGCAGCTCCTCCTTGCCGCTGTACCGGCGGTAGAGCGCGCTGATGCCGACACCCGCCCGCTCGGCCACGGCGGCGATGGGCGCCTTGGGATCGGCGAGGAACACCTCCCGGGCGGCGTCCAGGATCACCGCGTCGTTGCGCGCCGCCTGCTGTTTGCGGCCCGACATGGGGACCGCGCTCGTCTCCGTCACGAGTTCAGGTTAGCAGTGGAACGGATCGTTCCGCTCTGCTAAGCTGAAACGGAACGAGGCATTCCGTTCCGGAAATGCCGAGACGAAGGGCGGAGCCATGACCACGATCACCGGCACTGACGCGATCACCCTGCTCGACGCGGCGCACACCGCGCTGCGTACGGCGGTGGCGGGCATCCCGGCCGACGGCTGGGACCTGCCGACGCCCTGCGAGCACTGGACCGTCACCCAGGTGCTGCAGCACGCCACCGGCGACCAGATCGGGTTCGCCGCGGCCATCACCGGCGGGCCGTGGCCGAGCGAGGATCCGTTCCAGCCCTCCGGCCGCCTCGACGGCGACGCGTCCGCCCTGCTGGAGCAGGCGCTGAAGGCGTCCGCGACCGCCTTCGCGACCGTGGACGCCGACGCGGAGCAGGTGCCCGTGCCGCTGCCGCAGGGCCCGCTGCCGCTGTGGGTCGCCGCCGGGGCCGCCGCGCTCGACGCGGCCGTGCACGCCTGGGACATCGCCGTCGCCACCGGCCGCCCCTCGCCGCTGACCGCACAGGACTCCCGGCAGCTGCTCACGGTGGCCCGGCAGATCGTGGAGCCGCTGCGGGCCTACGGGGCGTACGCCGCCGAGCTGACCGTCGCCGAGGACGCCGACCCGACCGCGGAACTGCTGGGCTACCTGGGCCGCCACCCCGCCTGGACGCCGCGGTCCTGACCACCCCTCACCTCGCGTCTCTTGAGGACTGCGGCCTGTGCCAATGGCGAGGACCGCAGTCCCCGGGACTCGCCACGGGGCGGGCCACCCGCTCCCGGGCACCCGCGCCCACCAGGCGGGACGGCCCACCCCAAGATCGTCGGACTTGCCTGGCAACCGGGCGAATGCGGCCTCAAGATACGCACAGGTGCCAGGCAGGTCGAACGACCTTGGTGAGGGACGGGGCCGCACCGAACCCTCAGGCGCGCCCGGGGCCGAGGGGTTGGTCAGTTGAGGTGCCAGATGGTGAAGTTGAGGGCGCCGGCGAAGGTGACCCAGAGCCAGTAGGGCACCAGCAGCCAGGCCGCGAGCGCGGAGATCCGGCGGAAGAGCAGCACGGTCGCGGCGATGGCCAGCCACAGCGCGACGATGTCGGCGAACGCCAGGCCGCGCTGGCCCGCGCCGAAGAACAGCGGCGTCCAGATCGCGTTGAGGACCAGCTGCAGGGTGTACGCCCACATGGCCGGTCCCCAGCCGGCCCGCCGCCAGACCAGCCAGCCCGCGACCGCGATCATCGCGTACAGCACCGTCCAGACCGGCCCGAACAGCCAGGACGGCGGCGCCCAGCCGGGGCGGGCCAGGGCCGCGTAGTCGTCGGCGGGCCGCGCCACGGCCAGCGAGCCGACCAGCGCCACCGCGATCACCGCCGCGAAGAAGCCGGCCAGCGCCCACCACTGGGCCGCAGGACGCCGTGCCAGGTGAACCGTCATGACTCCGCTATAACCGAACCGGCCGGAGGGAAACGCCGTTTCGCCCCGTTGCGTCGTTTCGCGGCTCGTTCGCCCCGGCGTCACGCCGGCCCGGCGGCCGGGAACGGACCACTGACGCGGCGAACGGGCCGAAGCCGGGCCTGTCAGGATGGGCGGATGGCCCACGTCCTGCTGTTCCACTCCGTCATCGGGCTGCGCCCGGCCGTGCTGAGCGCCGCCGAGCGCCTGCGGGCGGCCGGGCACACGGTGCTGACGCCAGACCTGTACGACGGGGTGGTGGTGGACACCGTGGACGAGGGCTTCGAGCTGCTCCGCGAGATCGGCCCGGAGGTGGTGCAGCAGCGCGCCCGGCAGGCGGCGGCGCACCTGCCCGGGGGCGGGGTGCTGGCCGGGCTGTCGATGGGCGCGAGTTTCGCCCAGGCCATCGCCGAGCACGAGCCGCGGGTGGGCGGCCTGCTCCTGCTGCACGGCACCGCGGGCGCGCCGCGCCGGATGCCGTCGGGCCTGGACGCCCAGCTGCACATCGCCGAGCACGACCAGTACGAGTCGGCCGACGAGATCATGGCATGGGAGCTGGCGATGGCCCGGCTGGGGGCGTTTCCGGAAGTGTTCACGTACGCGGGCGGGCATCTGTTCACCGATGACGCCTCGCCCGACTACGACGTCGCGTCCAGCGAGCTGGCCTGGGGACGCTGCCTGCGGTTCCTGGCCGCGCTGAGCTGAGCCGGGTCAGCTGCTGAAGTCGACGACGACCCGGGCGGCCAGCCGCGGGCGCAGCCACCGCGCGAGCTCCAGGTGCGCCGGGTGCTCCTGGTATCCGCGCAGGTCGTCCGCGTCCAGGTGGGTCGTGACCAGGCACAGGTGCGCCGAGACCGGGGTGTGCAGCTCGTCCAGGTTCACCTGGAGCGTCCGGACCTGCGGAACGGCCCCGACCAGCCCTTCCAAAAGATCCTTCGCCTTGGCAGCATCGTCTGCGTCGGTGAACGTCATCAGCACTACGTGAGAAAGCATCACGACCTCCGGTCAACCACTGTTGCAAACGCCCCCGCGAGTGTAGTTTCGGGAAACAGCGTTTCGCTAGGGGAACCGGAGACACCACATGGCTCCAACACGGGTTGCCGCGGTGCAGCTCGCGGCGTCGCAGGACGTCGAGGCCAACCTCGCCGCCTGCCTGCGCCTGATCGACGAGGCCGCGGCCCAGGGCGCGCAGCTGATCGTCCTGCCCGAGTTCTGCAACCACCTGTCCTACTACACCGACCGGGCCGAGGCGCACCGCATCGCCACCCGGCCCGGTGACCCGTTCCTGACCGCGGTCGCCGAGCGCGCCCGCAAGCACCGGGCGTACGTGAAGATCAACGTCACGCACGCGCACCCGGACGGGCGCACCGGCGGCACCAACTTCATGTTCGGGCCGGACGGCACGGTGCTCGGCCAGTGCGACAAGCAGACCCTGATGGGCGCGGAGAACGACCACCTCGACCCGGCTGGCGAGGTCGGCCCGGTGCTCGACACCCCGCTCGGCCGGCTCGGCATGTACGCCTGCATGGAGGGCGTCATCAACGAGGTGGCCCGCGGGCTGGCCCTGCGCGGCGCGCAGGTGCTGCTCAACAGCCTCAACTCGTTCGCCACCGACGAGGCGAGCCTGCACATCCCGGTCCGCGCGGCCGAGAACAAGGTATGGGTCGTCGCCGCGAACAAGGTCGGCCCGCTGCTGCCCGAGGAGCACCTGCCGCGGCTGAGCGCCGCGCTCGGCGTACCCGCCGAATGGCTGCACGGAGCCGGGGAGAGCCAGATCGTCGCCCCCGACGGCACCGTGGTCGCCAAGGGCCCCCGCACCGGCGAGGCCGTCGTGATCGCCGACATCGACCCGTCCCTGGCCGACGACAAGCGCCGCCCCGACGGCACCGACATCTTCGCCGCCCGCCGCCCGGAGCTGTACTCCCCGATCGCCGCCCCACCCCACGGCCGCCGCCACGCCCCCGGCGCGGCCACGCTGCCCGTGGCGATCGTCCGCGGCGACACCGCCACCGTGGTACGCGAGACCGCCCGCGCCGCCGCCGCCGGCGCCCGCCTCATCGTCACCACCGAAACCGACCCGGCCCTGCTCGCCGCCGCCCTCGACGGCACCGGCGCCCACGCCGTCACCGCAACCCCGACTGGCCCGGTCCTCGTCGACGCCAACGGCCAGCTCGCCCACCAACCCGTCCTCCACCCCCAAGATCCCGACGATCTTGCGCGAACTGTTGCCGATTCGCCGGATTCACCCGTGTCATCCCCACAGTCCACGCAAGATCGTCGCGGTGAGGGGGCGGCGGTGCGGGTGGTGGAGATGGCTTGGGGGCGGTTGGTGATGGTGGCGGGGGAGGATTCGATCTTTCCGGAGGTGTTCCGGTTGGCGGCGCTTGCCGACGCTGATGTGGTGGCGGTGCCGTTCTCGGCGGTGGAGCAGTGGGAGTTGGGTCTCGGGCTGCCTGAGCGGGCGGCGGAGAACCGGCTCAACGTGATTGCCGCTGCGCCGGTTGAGCAGGACAGTGCGGTGTTCGCGCTGTCGTCGGACTTCACGTTGTGGACCGCTTGGCAGGGCCCGTTCACGGGGCGGATCAGCCATCCGGTGATCACCACTGTGCCCGCCGGACAGGTGTCCGGGCGGGCTGACGTCGCTCCGGCACAGGCCGCCAACCGGCAGGTGTCGCGGCAGACGGACCTCGTCGACGGCCGCCCCTGGCGGCTCGTGCAAGCCCTCACAGAAAGGTAGACCGACCGTGGCCGAGACCCTGCGGCACGTCGAGGACATGGTGGACAACTCCCCCGTCGTCGACGTGCACGAGACCTTCCACCTGTACCAGCAACTGCTCGCCGAGCTGAAGGCGAAGATCGACGCCCGGTTCGAGCTGCACCGGGACGAGTCCACGCTGGAGCTGGAGACGTACGGGCAGTACCCGGACGGCCCGGGCGGCTCGCTGGCCGCGTACAGCGGGCCGGAGGTCGACTGGATGGTGCACTCCTGGCTGGGCAACCCGTCGGCGAGCTTCGCCAACCTGCACCTGACCGTGTGGCTCGGCCCGCAGGTCAAGGTGCCGCACCTGGGCCTGGCCCTGCTGGTGTGGCCGGAGGGCTGGTTCTACCTCGACTCCGTGCCCCGGGTGAACATGGTCGAGGACGGCGAGTACTACGACAGCTACTACGCCCCGCTCGACGCCGACTGGCTGGCCCACCGCGCCGACCCCGAGTTCGAGTACTTCGTCAGCCGGGCCGGCTTCATCCGGGCCAGCCTGAGCCCGACGGCGTACTGCTACTCGTTCGGCCGCAGCGAGCGCAACATCGACATCGTCCGCAAGCTGACCCACGAGCACGTGGACCGGTGGCTGCGCTGGGTCGACGAGGCTCCGCCGGTGCCGGAGGAGGAGCGGGCCGCGCTCGCTGAGACCGACCTGCGGATCCGGCGCAACATCGCCGAGCGCGACCCGGCCAACGTGATGGGTGTGCGCTTCTTCGGCCAGGAGACCACGGACAAGCTGGTCCGCGGCCTGTGGGGCGGCGACCGGAAGTCGGCCCGGCCGTGACGACGGTGATCCGCTCCGTCTGGTGGGCGGCGACGATCCCGGGCCACGAGGCCCCGTTCGACACCGCCCACCTGCGCGTCTACTACCCGGCCCGGCCGGACGGCTCGGACCGCGAGCGCCTGTCGGGCGTGATGGCCGCCGACGCGGACGGCGCGCCGTACCCGGTGGCGGTGATCGTTTCCGGGGTGAACGTGGGCCAGGAGGCGTACCGGTGGCTGGCCGAGCGGCTGGCCGCGCAGGGTGTCGTCGCGGTGACCTATGACTGGGTGGGCACGCTGTTCGGGGGCCTGCACGGCATCACGCCGGGCGTGGACCTCGACGCGGCCCGGCCCGACGGTTACGGCAAGCGCCCGACGACGCCGTCGCTGCGGCCGGTGCTCGACGCCCTCGCCGCGATGACCGGGCCGGTCGCCGGGCTGCTCGACCTGAACAAGGTCGCCCTGATCGGGCACTCGGCGGGCGGCACCGTGGCGCTCCAGTCGGCGAGCTTCGTGCCCGAGGTGAAGGCCGTCGCGACGTACGGCGCGCACACCATGGTCGCGACGATGCTGGGCTGGCCGGCGGGGACCGTGCTGCCGGCCCAGGCCGACTGCCCGGTGCTGCTGGTCGCGGGCACCAACGACGGGGTCATCAACGGCTCGGCGGACCGCTACGGCGAGGACGCGGCCACCCGCCGCGACCCGATCAGCCGCACCTTCGACGAGGCGCTGCCCGACCGGGGCGGCGACAACGCGCTGGTCCGGCTCGCCGGGGCGAACCACTTCGCGATCGTGCACCCGGTCGACCACACCGCCGCGCGGGCGTTCCTCGACCAGCCCGCCGACGGCGACCCCGCCGCGCACCGGGAACTGCTGGCCGACCTGCTCGGCACGTTCTGCCGGATGCACCTGACCGGCGACCAGGCGTCGTATACCGAATGGGACAAACTCGCCGGTCACGACGGCGTCGCGTCCATCCAGCGGAGGTAAGCCATGTTGAAGAACTTCTGGTACGCGGTCGAGTTCTCCGACCGGGTCACCACCAAGCCGGCCCGGATCACCGTGCTCGGCCAGCACCTGGCCCTCTACCGCACGCCGAAGGGCCGCCCCGTCGCGCTGAGCGACCTGTGCGTGCACCGGGGCGCGGCGCTGTCGGGCGGCTGGACCAAGGACGGCTGCCTCGTCTGCCCGTACCACGGCTGGGAGTACGACGCCGACGGCCAGGTCACGAAGATCCCGGCGAACCTGCCCGGCCGGGGCATCCCGAAGAAGGCCCGCGTCGACTCGTACCCGGTGCAGGAGAAGTACGGCTTCGTCTGGGTGTTCATGGGCGACCTGCCCGAGTCCGAACGCCCGCCGATCCCGGTGTGGCCGGAGTTCGACGACCTGAAGGAGAACGGCGGCCGCTTCCGGGCGGTGACCGGCGAGTTCCTGTGGAAGGCGAACTACGAGCGCATCCTGGAGAACGGCTGCGACATCGCGCACGCGCCGTTCGTGCACGCGGGCGCGTTCGGCAACCCGGAGCGCCCGGAGGTCGCCGAGTACGAGCTGGAGACCCCCGACGAGTGGTCGGCGTTCGCCACGGTGGACCTGTACCCGCCGCGGCCGAAGGGCATCTGGGCGGCTCTCAACCGCAACAAGGGCGACCTGAGCAACCGCCCGCCGGTGCGCACCTCGGCCGGCTGGATGCTGCCCAACATGATCAAGCTGCACGTGCGGCTGCCGATCGGCGAGCTGATCATCTACGACACCAACATCCCGATCGACGAGACGACCACGCTGGTCAAGTGGGTCGCGCTGCGCACCTTCTTCACCGGCAAGTGGGCCGACAAGAACGCGATCAACCGCACCTTGAAGATCTTCTACGAGGACGCGGAGGTCGTGAACAAGGTCCGGCCCGAGCTGCTGCCCTTCGACCTGGGCGCGGAGCTGCACATCAAGAGCGACCTGATCGCGGTCCACTACCGCCGCCGCCGCCAGGAGCTGGCCGAGAAGGGCTGGCTGCTGTCCGAGGAGGACAGCATCACCGGCGACGTGCCGCGCCGCACCGCGACCGTGATCGCCTCCCCGGCCCGCCGGGAGAACCCCGAGCTGGCCCGCGCCTGGGTGCACAAGGCCCGGGGCGAGCACCCGACCGTCCAGGCCGCATGGGACGCGGCCGCCGCGGCCGAGTCCGAATCCACCCCTGAGGAGTGACCGTGAGCCTGCCCGCCGACCTGTGCGAGCGCACCCTGCAACGAATCCTCGCCCGGCACCCCGACCTGGTCGCGCAGGACACCCCGCTGGCCGAGCTGACCAGCCCGATGTCGCCCGCCCCGGTCGGCTCGGTGCGCGTCTTCCGCGGCGAGGCGGTGGCCAAGGTCGTGTACGTCGGCCTGGTCGTCCCGATGATCCACCTGGACAGCCACATGATCTTCGCGTTCACACCCGAGGACTCGGCCGTCCCGCACTTCACCCTGGACTCGGTGTACGGCGGCTCCTACCACGCCTTCCACCTGGACCTGATCCCGCGCGCCGACCTGGCCGCGAACCTGCCCTACCTGGACGCGGCGTTCCACCCGCTGACCCCGGTCTTCGAGGCGGCCTCGGCGACCGAGGGCCTGTCCCCGGCGGCGATCGGCCCGCGCCAGCGCGCCATCATGTCGCCGTGGATGCTGGTCAACCGGGCCACCGAGGACGCCTTCGCGAGTATCGACACCTACGTGAACGCCTACGCCGACCACTGGTCGACGCTGGTGGAGAAGGGTCTGTCCGCCCCGGACGGCGCCGACCTGGCCGCCCGGGACGCGGCGGTGCGCGCGAACATCTTCAGCCGTGACGTCGACCCGGTCTGGGCGCAGGTGTCCCGGCTGCTCGGCGACGGGACCACCGACGCGATCCGCGCCGAGCTGGTGGCCAATGGCTGAGCCCAGCGAGTGGCAGAAGCGCATCACGGGTGAGTGGCACGGCCGGCCGTCGCTGTTCGACGCCACCGGCACCTGGTGCGGGTACGAGGACATCCGGCGCTCGTCGGTGTTCGAGAACGGCGTGACGACGTACTACATGGACGGCGGGCTCACCGGGGGCGGGCCGCTGGCCGGGCAGTTCCGGCTGGGCGCGCCGTTCGCGTTCGGGGTCGAGGACGCCGACGACGACCGGGTGTACACCGGGCCGGACTTCTACGGCACCGGCCAGCCCTACGGCTCGTTCGTCGACTCGCACTACTACGGCCCCGGCTGGCAGGTCGACCTGAACACCTGGAACCAGATCCTGCCCGACGGGCAGACCCAGGTGTACTCGTCCGTGCTCTACCAGGGCTGGTCGGTCGTCGGCTGCTTCAACGGCGTCTACACCCGCAGCACCGACCACGACGACAACCCCGCCACCCAGGCCCGGGTCACCGAGTTCCTGGCCGCCGAGACGCGGCGCGGCCCGGTCCCGCACATCATGCCCACCAAACGATCCGGGGCGTACGCGGGCAGCTGCGAACTCTGGGGCGCCGACCAGAAGCCGCGCGGCACGGTCGACGTGCGCATCGCTCTGGAGCCGGTCGACCTGCTGCACACCCGCCGCACCCTGACCTGGTCCGGGGCCCTGAACCGCAGCGCCACGGCCTCGGCCCGGCGCGACGGCAACCGGCTGTTCCACGAGGGCCCCGACGCCTGGGGCAACGCGGTCGCCTTCGGCCGCGCCGCCTTCGGCTCCCTGCACTTCACCGACGTCACCAAGGTGAAGTACCGCGAATTCATGATCGACGCCGAGCCCGGCATGTCCGCGGGCAAGCGCCTCGCCGTCGTCTACGAGATCTTCCAGGGCAACGTGCTCGACAGCGTCCTGCACGGCCTCCTGGAGTGGGAGGACGCCGCATGAACGAGCGCAGCGAGCGAATCATGAGGCCTGCCGAAGTCATGCCGACGCCGCAGGCGGCGGCATGACCGCCAAGGTTGTCGTGGTAACCGGCGGGACCAGGGGCATCGGGCTCGGCCTGGTGCGGGAGCTGGCCGCACGGGGCGCGCAGGTCGTCTACTGCGGACGGTCCGTCGACTCGGTGAAGCGGGCCGGCGAGCAGGTCCCGGCCGCGTACGGCGTGGTCGCCGACGTCACCGACCGCGAAGCGGTGCAGCACCTGTGGGACGCGGCCGTCGAGCGGCACGGGCGGGTCGACATCTGGATCAACAACGCGGGCATGTCCCCGGCCCGGCACAAGCTGTGGGAGCTGGACCCCGAGGCGCTCGACGCCACGGTGGACCTGAACCTGCGCGGCGTGCTGCACGCCAGTGCCGTGGTGCTGGCCGGGATGCAGGCCCAGGGCGCCGGCGCGCTGTGGAACATGGAGGGCTTCGGGTCCAACGGCATGCGCCGCCCCGGGCTGACCGTGTACGGCGCGACCAAGCGGGCCGTCACGTACACCACGGACAGCCTGGCCAAGGAGGTGGACGGCACCGGGGTGACCGTGCACCACCTGTCCCCCGGCATGGTCGTCACCGACCTGCTGACGTACGACTACACCCCGGAAGAACTGGCGCAGGCGAAGAAGATCTTCAACATCCTGGCGGACCGGGTGGAGACCGTCACCCCGTGGCTGGCCGGCAAGGTGCTGGCCGGGGCGAAGAACGGGGCCCGGGTGGCGTGGCTGACCCAGGGCAAGGCGTTCTGGCGCTTCCTCACCGCGTTCCGCAGGCGCGACGTGTTCGGGGAGGACGCGTGAACACCAACGACTACCCGGTGATCATGGCGCTGGAGGACTACGTCCCCACGCTGCTGGCACTGGCCGGGTTCTGGCTGCTCGGCGGGGCGTCCGCCGCGATCGACCGGCGGGCCGCCGTCGCGGGGCGGCTCGGGGGCGTGCTGATCGGGCTGGGCGGGGTGGCCAAGTCCACCTGGAAGCTCATCCTTTCCGCGTTCGGCCACGACGTGCGCTGGCTGGAGCAGTCGCTGTTCCCGCTGATGGCGGCCGGCGCGCTGCTGGTGCTGTGGTCGCTGCACACGACACTGCGCGGGCGGCGCGCGCCGTGGTGGCCGTACGCCCTGGTGGGTGTGGGGGTCGCGGGGGCCGCGGTCGCCCTCGGCAGCGTGCAGCCCGCGTTCATCGCGGCCACCACCGGCGTCACCCTGATCAGCGTGCTCGGCGCGGTGCTGGCCGGCCGCCGCCGGGCCTGGGTCGCGGTGGTGCTCTTCGTGCTCGGCATCGTCGCCGTCACGTCGCTGGTGCCGCTGCGCAACCACCCGCAGCACGAGACGCTGGCCTTCCAGTGGCTGGAGCAGGGCACCAACACCCTCGCCCAGGCCGTCTTCCTGACCGCCGCCCTGCTCACCGTCCGCGCGTCCCGCAGCGCGGCGGTCCGGCCCGTGGGGGCAGTGGCATGACCGACGCACTGGGGTGGCGGCGCAAGTTCGGGGTCATCGCGCCGTCCACGAACACGATCGTCGAGCCGGACTTCTACTCGATGACGGTGCCCGGGGTGACCGCGCACTTCTCCCGTATCCACATCCGCAACCAGGACCTGTCCGACGACGCGAACTTCGAGCACCTGCTGGTGCAGATCCGCGACGAGATCGGGGCGGCCTGCGAGCGGGTGCTGACCTGCGAGCCCGACTACATGGTCATGGGCATGTCGGCGGAGACGTTCTGGGGCGGGGTCGAGGGCAACCGGGAGTTCGTCCGCCAGATCAAGGCGATCACCGGACTGGAGGTCGCCACGGGGGCCGAGGCCTGCGAGCGGGCCCTGAAGATCTACGGCGCGCGGCGCATCGGCGTGGTCACGCCGTACCAGCCGGTCGGCGACCAGAACGTGGTGAAGTTCTTCAGCGAGATCGGCTTCGAGGTCACCGCGATCGAGGGGCTGAAGTGCCCGACGGCGGTGGCCATCGCGCACGTGACCGAGGACGAGCTGCGCGACGCGATCCGCAAGGTCGACGGGCCGGACGTGGACGCGATCGTGCAGTGCGGGACGAACCTGTCCATGGTGCGGCTGGCCGACGAGGCGGAGCGCTGGCTCGGCAAGCCGGTCATCGCGATCAACGCGGCGACCTGGTGGATGGCGCTGCGCGACAACGGCATCGAGGACAAGGTGTACGGCGCGGGCTCCCTGCTCCGCGAGCACTGACCCGCCGCGCTTTTCAATCGACGTTGGCCTATCACATCGAGTTCGACTCACGAAAACTCGATGTGATAGGCCAACGTCTATGAAAAACGGGGTCCGGGTCACGCCGGCGCGGACGGCCGGGGTCAGCGGTCGCGGCGGGCGGCGACAGGCAGGGCGAGGCGGAGCGCGTCGGTCAGGTCGGCCGGGCGGGAGACGCCGTCGGGCAGCGGGTCGGCCCAGCCGGGGCCCGCCGCGGCGATCAGGGCCGGGCGCGGGCGGGCGGCGAGCAGCGGTTCGAGCTGGGCAGGATCGCCGGTCGGGGCGAACTGCGACCAGACGAACACCGCGACCGGGCCGGTACGCCGTACCGCGTCGGCCAGGGCGAGGGGCGGGACCCGGGCACCTAGCATGCGGCTGCCGCAGCCCTGCTCGGCCAAGGCGGCGGCCAGGGCCTCCAGGGGCAGCGTGTGCTGCTCCTCGGCGGCACAGGCCAGCAGGGTGCGCGCGGCGGCCGCGCCGAACGGCCGGGGCACCGTCCACAGCACCTCCAGGATGCAGCGGGACAGCAGGTGCTCCACCTCGATCATGTGCCCGTCCGGCTGCTGCCGCCGGGCCACCTCGACCAGCACCGGGCACAGCAGGTGGTCCCACGCGTAGACGACGCCGCGCCCGCGCACCGCCCCGGCGATCGTGGTCAGCATCGCGGGCATGTCGAGGCGTACGGCGGCGACGGCGAGCCCCCGCGCCGACGGGTCGGCGACCGGGGCGAGCCGGGCCGCGGTGGGTTCGCCGGGCAGCCCGGCCAGCGCGATCCGGGCCGCCTCGTGCGCGGGCACGCCCTCGGTGGTCAGCCGGCACATCACTTCGAGCCGCGCCAGGTCGGCGGGGGTGTACCGGCGGTGCCGGTGTGCGACGTGCTCACTCGGCCCGAGGCCGTACCGCTGGTGCCAGGTGCGCAGCGTGGTCACCGCGACGCCGAGCCGCCGCGCGACCTCGCCCGCGCTGCGTCCCTGCTCGCTCATGCCATCACCCCCGTCGGGCCAGGTCAGCGGCCGGTGATGCGGGCGGCGGCGAGCTTGCCCGAGATCAGCACCATCGGCACGCCGACGCCCGGGGTGGTGCCGGAGCCGGTGAAGACCACGTTGGACAGCGCCGGGTGCAGGTTGCGCGGCCGGAACGGGCCGGACTGGGTCAGCGTGTGCGCGGCCGCGAACGGGGTGCCCGCGTCCATGCCGAGTTCGGCCCAGTCGGCCGGGGTGACGACGGTCCGGGTCTGCACGCCCGCCTTGAACCCGGGGTAGCCGCGGGCTTCGAGCACGTCGACCAGCTCGTCGGCGTACCGGTCGGCGAGCCCGCCGCGCCAGTCCTGGTCCCCGGCGGTCAGGTTCGGGACGGGGGCGAGCACGTAGTAGGTGTGCCGTCCGGCCGGGGCGACCGACGGATCGGTCCGGCTGGGGTTGGTGACCAGCAGCGACGGGTCGCTCATCAGCTCGCCCTTGCTGATCACCTCGTCGAAGGTGCGCCGCCATTCCCGCCCGAAGTGGATGTTGTGATGCCCGGCCTCGGTGTACTCGGCGTCGGAGCCGACGTGCACGACCACGCAGGACGGCGAGTGGCGCAGCCGCCGGGGTTTCGAGCCGGGCAGCAGGGCGTGCGCGGCGGCGGTGTCCGGGTTGAGCACGACCGCGTCGGCGGGGACACGCTCGCCGTCCGTGGTGATCACGGCGGTCGCCCGGCCGCCGCTGGTCTCGACGCGCAGCGCCTGCGTGCCGTAGCGCATCCGCACGCCGTGCTTCTCCGCCGCGGCGGCCATGGCCCGAGGCAGGGCGTGCATCCCGCCGCGCGGGTGGTACACCCCGGCGACGGAGTCGAGGTAGGCGATGACGGTGTACACGGCCAGCGCCTTGTGCGGGGACAGGCCCGCGTACATGGCCTGGAAGGAGAAGACCCGCCTGGTCCGGTCGTCGGACAGGAACGAGTCGATGCGGTTCTGCAGGCGGCCGAACGCGCCCGCCGTGACCAGCCGCAGCAGGTTGGCGGTGAGCAGGTCGCGCGGGCTGTCGAAGTTGCGCTCGATGAAGTCGTGCCGTTCCAGCTCCCACAGCCGGCGGGCGTAGTCGACGAAGCGCCGGTAGCCGTCGGCCTCGCGCGGGCCGCAGACCTGCGTGATCTCCTCGGCCATGCGCTCCGGCTCGGCGATCACGTCGAGCTTCGAACCGTCGGCGAACCAGGCCCGGTAGGCCGGGTCCAGCGGGGTCAGGTCGAGCCAGTCGGCCAGTTCCTCGCCGACCGCGGCGAACGCCTCGGCGATCAGGTCGGGCATGGTCAGCACGGTCGGGCCGGTGTCGAAGGTGTACCCGTCGCGGTCGAGCCGGCCGGCCCGCCCGCCCGGCACGTCCTCGCGTTCCAGCACGGTCACCCGGCGGCCTGCCCCGGCCAGGTGCAGCGCGCAGGCCAGCCCGCCCAGCCCTGCTCCCACCACGACCACGTGGTCGGTGCGTCCGGGAACCGTCCGCATGCGTGCGCTCCTTCCGGTCATGCCGCCCGCCAGGCGACCGCGGCGGCCAGCTCGCCCAGCGCGGCCCGGACGGGCTCGTCCAGCGGCGCGTCCGCGAGCGCGCTCTGCGCGTCGGCCACCCGTTCGGTGATCATGTCGCTGAGCCGCCGGGCCGCCCCGGTCGCCCGGACCACCTCGGCCAGCCGGCTCACGTCGGGGTGCTCGGCGGCGAGCAGTTTATCCAGCTCGGCGTGCTGGGCCGCGGTGGCCCGGGCGCGGGCCAGCAGCAGGAGCATGGTCGGCTTGCCCAGGTCGTCGCCGACCGGCTTGCCGGTGACGGCGGGTTCGCCGTACAGGCCGAGCAGGTCGTCGCGGAGCTGGAACGCCTCGCCGACGGCCAGACCGTAGCGCGTGTAGGCGCGCCCCAGCGGCCCGCGGGCGAACGCGGCGCCGGTGGCCCCGGCCAGCGCCGCGCCGTAGTGCAGCGGCCAGGTGGCGGTGTAGCCGGCCGTCTTGAGCCGCGCGGTGCGCAGCGCCCGCTCCGGGGACCAGGCCCGCGCGTGGTCGCCGAGCACGTCCAGGAACTGCCCGGCGATGGCCTCGACCCGCATCCGGTCGTACGCGGCCCGCGCGCCCGCCAGCGCCGGGGCGGGCACCTTCGCCCGGCTCATCAGCCGGTCGGCCCAGACCAGGCACAGGTCGCCGACGAGGATCGCGCCGGAGTCGCCGAAGCGCTCGGCGTCGCCGCGCAGCCGCTGCCCGGCGTGCGCGGCGGCCAGCGCCCGGTGCGCGGTGGGGCGGCCCCGGCGGGTCGCGGAGCGGTCCATCACGTCGTCGTGGACCAGGGCGAACGCGTGCAGCAGCTCCAGCGCGGCGAGCGCGGGCAGCACCGGCTGCACGGGCGCGGCCGGGCCGGCCACGCTGCGCCAGCCCCAGTACGCGAACAGCGGCCGGATGCGCTTGCCCCCGCCGAGCACGGCGTCGCGGGCGGCGGCCAGCAGCGGTTCGAGCGCGTGGTCGACGTCCAGCAGCGCGGCCGTCTCCGTGAGCACGAAGTCGCTGAGCGCCTGCTCGACCCGGTGGTGCAGGTCAGCGGCGTGGTCTACCGACCCGGGGCCCGCGGTCGGGGTAAAGGAAGGAGCGGTCGCGGAGAAGGTGTCGTTTGCCACGCGCTCAGATTAGCGTAGAGTCGAAGTTGCGTCGATTGTTGAGTCGATTTTTTCGAGGAGAGCACCGTGGAGCCTGAACTCGCCGCCGCGTACGAGCGCTGCCGGCAGCTGCACCGCCGCCACGGCCGCACGTACTACCTGGCCACCCGCCTGCTCCCGGCCTGGAAACGCCCGCACGTGCACGCGCTCTACGGCTTCACCCGCTACGCCGACGAGATCGTCGACAGCACCGACGACCTGCCGCCCGCCGAGCGCGCCGCCCGGCTGCGCGAGTGGTCCGACCGGTTCGTGGCCGGCCTGCACGGCGCCCCGGTCGACGACCCGCTGCTGCCCGCGGTGCTGCACACCATCGAGCGCTTCGACATGGACCGCGCCGACTTCGCGTCGTTCCTGCGCAGCATGGCCATGGACCTGGAGGTCGCCGAGTACGCCGACTACGACGACCTGCTCGGTTACATGGAGGGCAGCGCCGCGGTGATCGGCACGATGATGCTGCCGATCCTGGAGCCGGCCGACGCCGACGCCGCCCGCGAGCCCGCCCGGCAGCTCGGGCTGGCCTTCCAGCTGACCAACTTCCTGCGCGACGTCGGCGAGGACCTGCAGCGCGGGCGGATCTACCTGCCCCAGCGCGACCTGCGCACGTTCGGCGTCAGCCCGTCGGAGCTGTACCAGGCGGCGGCGCGCGGCACGGCCACCACGGCCATCCGGGAACTGGTCCGCTACGAGATCACCCGGGCCCGGGAGCACTACGCCGCGGCGGCCCCCGGCGTGACCATGCTCGCGCCGACCTCGCAGGCCTGCATCCGCACCGCGTTCCACCTGTACGGCGGCATCCTCGACGAGATCGAACGGGCCGACCTCGACGTGTTCGCCCGCCGCGCGACAGTGCCCACCCATCGCCGGTTGCAGGTGGCCGCCCGCTGCCTGCTCACCCCCGCCGGCACCCCTGTCGCGACGCCCCGGTCGCCGGAGCGGGCGAGCTGATGGATTCGCTGCGCTACCTGCTGATCCTGGCCGCCTGCGTCGCCGTGACGCTGCCGCTGGAGCCGGTGCTCGGCGCGCGCGTCTACCGGCAGCCGCGGCGGCTGCTGGCCACGCTGGTCCCGGTGGTGGCCGTGTTCGTGACCTGGGATCTGATCGCGACCGCTCGGGGCCACTGGTGGTTCTCGCAGCGGTACACCACCGGCGTCACCGTCGCGGGCCTACCGTGGGAGGAGTGGCTGTTCTTCCTGGTCGTGCCGCTGTGCGCGCTGCTCACCTTCGAGGTGCTGGGCCGCGGCCCGCAGCTGCTGCGCCGGGTCCGCAACGGCCCACGGCACCGCGGTGAGCCCGTCCCCGGGCAGCCCACCGGGGTGGCGCATCCCGGCGAGTCCGCGCGCCTCGGTCCGCAGGAGACACCCAGCGCGCCAGGGCGGCAGGCCGCCACCGGGGGCCGGCATGGCGGCTGAATACACCGTCGCCGCCGTCGCCGCGCCGGTCGCCGTGCTGGCCCTGGAGCTGGCCGTGCTGCGCACCGGACTGCTGCGCACCGCCAGGTACTGGCTGACCGTGGCGATCTCGCTGGCCTTCATGGTGCCGGTGGACGGCTGGCTGACCCGGCCCGACGCGACCGTCGTGCACTACGCCGAGGAGCAGATCAGCGGCATCCGGGCGCCCTGGCACATCCCGGTCGAGGACTACGGGTTCGGCCTGGCGCTGATCACGTTGACGCTGCTGCTGTGGCAGCGGCTGCGCCCGGCCGACGGCGGCGGCGACGGCGGCGAGGCCCGCGATGCGTGACCCGGTGGCGGCGTTCCTGCGCCACGGCTTCACCTACCTGGTGCGCCGGGACCTGCGCGGGGTGTGGCTGCGCGGCGGCCTGCCGCGGGGGCCGTTCGTCTGGGCGGCCAACCACCACACCTGGTGGGACCCGTTCGTCGCGTCCGTCGTGCTGGAGCGCTCACGGCACCCGGCGTGCCTGCTGATGCAGCAGGACAACCTGGCCCGGTACCGGTTCGTGCGCCGGGTCGGGGTGTTCGGCACCGCCGAGCCCCGGACCGGGCTGCGGCACCTGGCCGACGGCCGCACCCTGGTCATCTACCCCGAGGGTGAGCTGCGCCCGGCCGGCCCGCCCGGCCCGCTGTCGCCCGGCGCCGCCTGGTACGCCCGCCAGGCGAGCGTGCCGCTGTACGCGGTCGCCGTCCGGGTGGTGCTGCGCGGGCAGACCAAGCCCGAGGCGTACGTCTCGTGCACCGAGGTGACCCGGCGCGGCAGCGACGGCGAGGTCACCGAGCGGCTCGCCGACACCCTGGCCGCCGACCTGTCGGCCCTGGACGGCCAGCTCGCCGCCGCCGAGCCGCGCCGCCCGCTGGCCAGCTTCCGGCGGGTGCTCGCCGGGCGGCGCAGCGTCGACGAGCGCATCGACACCGTGCAGGGGGCCGCGTCATGGGCGTCCTGAGCGCGGCCGTCACGGGCTTCCACCTGGTCAAGACGGCCGGGCTGCTGAGCAACGCGCGCTCGTTCCCGGTGCTGGCGCGCGGCCGGTCGGCGGTGGGCCGGCCGCGCACCTCGCTGCTGGTGCCCGCCCGCGACGAGGCCGCGCGGCTGCCGTACACCCTGCCCGGCCTGCTCGCCCAGCCCGCCGAGGAGATCCTGGTCCTCGACGACGGCTCGACCGACGGGACCGCCGAGATCGTGGCGGGCTTCGCCGACCCGCGCCTGAGACTGCTCACCGGCGCGCCCCGGCCCGACGGCTGGATCGGCAAGAACTGGGCCTGCCACCAGCTCGCCCAGGCCGCCACCGGGGACCTGCTGGTCTACCTCGACGCGGACGTGACCTTGCGGCCCGGCGCGCTGGACGCGGTCTGGGCGCAACTGCGCCGCCAGCGGGCCGATGTGTTCTCGGTGTTCCCGCGCCAGCAGACGGGCACGCTGGGCGAGCGCTTCCTGGTCCCGCTGATCGACGAGAACCTGCTCGGCTTCCTGCCGTTTCAGCTGCTCGACCTGCCGATCCCGGCCGCCGCGGTGGCCAACGGGCAGCTGCTGGCCTTCCGGCGTGCCGCGTACGAGCACCTCGGCGGGCACGCGGCGGTGGCCGGCGAGATCGTCGAGGACCTGGAGCTGGCCCGGCTCAGCCGCCGCAAGGGCCTCAAGCTCGGCCTCGCGCTGGGCGGCGATCTGGTGAGCACCCGCATGTACGACGGCTACCGCAGCGCGGTGCGCGGGGTCGGCAAGAGCATGCGGGCCGCGCACGGCGGCAGCGACCTGGTGCTGGCGGCGAGTTTCGCGGCGAACCTGACCGCGTACACGCTGCCGTGGCTGCTGTGGCGGCGCGGGCGCGGCTGGCGGGTCGCCGCGGTGCTCGGGCTCGCCGAGCGGGTGCTGTCCAATGCCAAGACCGGGCGCGGCGCGTACGCCGAAGCCGCGCTGGTGCCGTTCACCGCTCCTGCGGCGGTGCCCGTCTACCTGACCGCGCTGCGCCGCACGGCGGTCTGGAAGGGAAGGGAGTACCGGTGAGGCTCCCCTCCCCCGCCGGCACGCCGTTGCTGGGGCACCTGTGGCGGTGGTCGACGGACCCGGTGCGGCTGCTCCTGGACGGGGCCCGCACCGGCGACGTGTTCCGGCTGCGGCTGTGGCGCACCGCCGTGGTCGGCTACACCCCGGACTGGAACCGGGCGGTGCTCGGCGATCTGGACACCTTCCGCAGCGTCGGCAGCCTCAGCGGCCTGACGCCGTACCTGTCCGCGGGCGTGGTCTACCAGGACAACCCCGGCCACGACCCGCGCCGCCGGGAACTCAACCCGCACTTCCACGCCCGCGCGCTGGGACCCCTGCTCGAACGGCTGGACCTGGTGGCGCGCGGGGACCTGCCCACCGGCCGGTTCGAGGCGCTGGGCTGGGCGAGCGGGGTGGTGCGCCGGATGCTCAATGCCGCGTTCTTCGCCAACACCATGCCCGACCGGCTGCTCGCCGACTTCCTGCACCCGCTGCAGCATCCCGCGCCCGGCCCGCTGCTCCCGCGCCCGCTGCTGTTCCGCCGCCTGGACGCGGCCATCGCGGCGATCCTCGCCGACCCGCCGCCGGACAGCCTGGCCGAGGCCCTGTCCGGAATGGACGACGCCGTCGCCGAGATCCGGGTCGGGCTCGCGGCGGGCTACGACACCACGGCGCACACGCTCGCCTGGGCGCTGTGGCACCTGGCCGGGGCGCCGGAGTGGCGGCAGGCCGACACGCTCGGCCAGGTGCTCGACGAGGTCCTGCGGCTGTACCCGGCCGGCTGGCTGGGCAGCCGGGTCACCGCCCGCGACACCGCCGCCACCGGTGTGCCCCTGCCCGCGGGCACGCTCGTGCTGTACTCCCCGCTGCTGACCCACCGCGATCCGCGGCTGTGGCACGACCCGGACACCTTCCGGCCGGACCGCTTCGACGGCGGGCGGCCCGCCTGGGGCTTCCTGCCGTTCAGCGCCGGGCGGCGCACCTGCCTCGGCGCGCACCTGGCCCGGGCCATGCTGCGCGCCGCCCTGCTGCCGTGGTGCGAGGCGAAACTCGCCCAGGTCGAGGGTGATCCGAGCCCGAGCGCCGCGATCGCCCTGCGCCCTCGCGGACCGCTGTGGCTCGAACGCCGCTGGTGACCCGCCACCACTCTCGGAAAGCGCATTCCAGATAGGACGAGGTGATGGCGCACGCCAACGCCCGTCAATGGCTCAACGCGGCCCGGAGGCCCGGGCGCTGCAACAATCCTGCACACGTTGATCCATTGACTTCGTCCCGTCCGGACTGCACCGTGTTAGGGAATGCGCTTTCCCGAAACGCCGGCGGAACGGGCCTCCCACCGGACGTGACCGGGGCGCGTGGCTACTGACGCCCGACCGTCCCCGATCGGGCGGCTCCGGCTCGAGACGGCAGCCCGCGACCCCGACGATTCGGCACGGGCGCAGCCGCCGCCGGCCTCGAAGGCCCGAGTCCAGGCCGCGACGGCACCGACGACCGCTCCACCTCGACCAGGGCACCCTCCCGGTCGATCCGCGACCTGCCCGGCCACAGGCGACAGGCCCGAAGCCTGCCCGGCCCGCCGCGATCGGCCATCCGGCGGACGACCCGCACCCGAACACGAAAGCGAGACGACAATGAAACGACCAGTCGCAGTGCGACTCTCGGCCGCGCTGGCCGGCACGGCCCTGGCGGCCGCGGTCGGCGTGGCGTTGCAGGCGCCCCAGGCGGCGGCCGCCACCGGCGGCGTCACCGGCTACGCCACCCAGAACGGCGGCACCACGGGCGGCGCGGGCGGAGCGACGGTGCAGGCGTCCACGGGCACCGCGATCCACGCGGCCCTGTGCAACCGCGCCAGCAGCAGCACCCCGATCATCATCCAGGTCTCCGGGACGATCAACCACGGCAACACCACCAAGGTGTCCGGCGACAGCTGCAACACCGCCGCCGACAAGATCGAGCTCAAGGAGATCAGCAACGTCACGATCATCGGGGTCGGCGGCGGCGCGGTCTTCGACCAGCTGGGCATCCACATCCGGGACTCCAGCAACATCATCATCCAGAACGTGACCGTGCGGAACGTCAAGAAGTCGGGCTCGCCGCTGTCCAACGGCGGCGACGCCATCGGCATGGAGAGCACCGTGCGCCGGGTCTGGGTCGACCACGTCACCCTGGAGGCCTCCGGCGGCGAGTCCGAGGGCTACGACGGCCTGTTCGACATGAAGGACGACGTCCAGTACGTCACGCTGTCGTACAGCATCCTGCGCAACTCCGGCCGCGGCGGCCTGATCGGGTCGAGCGAGAGCGACACCGGCAACGGCTTCATCACGTTCCACCACAACTACTACAGCAACATCGACTCGCGTACGCCGCTGCTGCGCGGCGGTATCGCGCACATCTACAACAACCACTACTCGGGCCTCGTCGAGTCCGGCATCAACTCCCGGGCCGGGGCGCGAGCCAAGGTGGACAACAACTACTTCCAGAACTCCAAGGACGTGCTCGGCACGTTCTACACCAGCGAGGCCGGCTACTGGCAGGTCAGCGGCAACATCTTCAACAACGTGACCTGGTCGAGCCCCGGCTCGGAGAACAACCCGGCCGGGCCGAACGTGGTGTCGAACACGACGGTCAGCATCCCGTACGCGTACACCCTGGACGCGGCGAGCTGCGTGCCGAGCGTCGTGGCCGCCACGGCGGGCGCGAACAAGGGCCTGCAGGTGTCCAACGGCAGCTGCACGCCGGTCTCGCCGACCGCCGGCCCGTCCAGCCCCGCCCCCAGCCCGTCCCGCTCGACCGCGCCGTCGCCGTCGGCCAGCTCCGTGCCGAGCCCGCAGCCGTCGAGCAGCCCGAGCGGCACGAACCTGAGCCTCGCCTCCGACGCCGGCGCCGACGGCTCCAGCAAGGCCAGCGGCACCAGCTACGGCTACGTGAAGGACGGCAACCTGAGCACGTTCTGGTCGCCCACCGGCGCGACCGGTGACATCTCCGTCAAGTGGAGCTCCGCCAAGACGGTGTCCCGGATCGTCATCCGCGAGGCGTCGGGTTCCGGGATCGGGTCCTGGCAGGTCCTCAACGGCGCGACCGGGGCCGTCCTGAAGTCGGGCAGCGGTTCGGGCACCATCACCTTCTCCGCCACCTCGACCACGAAGGTCACCCTCCGGATCACCAGCTCGTCGGCGACCCCGAAGGTCGCCGAGTTCGAGACGTACGCCAGCTGACGTACGGAAAAGGGGGCGGGAGCCGTTCGGGCTCCCGCCCCCTTTCGCGTTCAGCCCGCCATGGCCCGGCGGCGGCGCGGCATGAGCAGCAGGAAGCCGATGCCGGGCAGCAGCAGGGCGGTGCCGGCCAGCACGATCACCCAGTGCTCGTCCCCCGGCCCGGTCTTGGCCAGCGTGCCGCCCGGCGAGGTCTGCGGCGCGGGCGAGCCGCCGCCGGACGTCGCGAACGAGATCTTCGTACTGGTGGCGTTGGCCTTGACGATGTCGTCCGAGGCCGACGACGGCAGGATCTGCGCCGCGATCACGCACTGGCGCGTGGTGCAGTCGAACGAGCCGAACTTCTTCGCCACCCGCAGCGTCACCGAGGGGATCTTCCCGCTCGCGTCGGCGTTGACGAACTGCGCCCCGCCCGCCAGGTTGCAGTCGGTCGGGCCCTTCACCTCGGCGATGCACTGCCCGATCGCGATCTGCTTGAGGTTCGTGGTGAACCCCGAGCCGTTGACCGTGATCGACGCGCCGTCGCTCAGCCCGCTGGACTTGCTCAGCGTCAGCACCGGCTTCGCGGCGGCCGGTGACGCGATCATCGGTACGGACACCGCCAGGACGGCGAGGACCGCGACCGCACGTGCTCTCCACATGGAAACCTCCTTCAGACGGGGGCACCGGACCGGTGCACCGCGGCGGCATCGGTGCCGAGGTATGCGCCGACCACGGCAGGATGGGTCCTGACCTGGTCGGGCGTACCGTCGGCGATGACCCGGCCCGCGTCCATGGCGACCATCCGCCCCGCGAGCCGGGACAGCAGCGGCAGGTCGTGCTCGATGACCAGCAGCGCCACGCCGAGCTCGCGGTTGACCCGGGCGAGCAGGTCGGCCAGGGCCACCCCGTCGGCCTGGGACACGCCCGACGACGGCTCGTCGAGCAGCAGCAGGGACGGCTCCAGCGCCAGCAGGCAGGCCAGCTCGGCGGTGCGGCGGGTGCCGGTGGACAGCTCGCCCACCTGGCGGTCGGCGTACGCGGCGAGGCCGAACAGGTCGAGCAGGTTGTCGGCGAGCGCCTCCTGCCGCCGTTGCGGGCCGTGGCCGCCGAGGGCGGCGGTCAGCAGGCCGGTGGGTGCGTGGCGCTCGCCCGCGACCAGCAGGGATTCCCGCACCGTCAGGATAGGGAACAGCCGCGCGTCCTGGAACGAGCGCACCAGGCCCAGCCCGGCCCGGCGCTGCGGGCTCAGCCCGGTCACGTCCCGCCCGGCGAAGGCGACCTGCCCCTGGTCAGGCCGGGTGAACCCGGCCAGGATCTCGAACAGCGTCGTCTTGCCCGCACCGTTCGGGCCGATGATGCCGACGACCTCGCCGGGCCCGACCGCCAGGTCGACGCCGCCGACGGCCTGCACCCCGCCGAACGCCCGCGCCACCCCGCGCGCCTCCAGCAGCGGCCCTGGCCCCGCCACCAGCGGCGACGTCCGTCGGGGCAGCGTCACGGCCACTGTGGGAGAGCTCGGCGGCAGCGCCGAGACCACGGCGGACGGCTGCGGCAGGGCGGTCGCCGGGTGCGGATCGGCGTCGGTCCGTGGACGTCGGCGTGGCAGCGGATCCGGAGCGGGCATCGGCGGAGGGGCGGGCGGCTGAAGGTCAGCGACCGGAGCACCGAGCCGCCTCGCCTGACCAGACAGCCGGCCGACCAGGCGGGCCAGGGGTTCGCCGAGGCCGCCGGGCATCACCACGACGACGAGCAGCCAGCCGAGGGTCAGTGCGGCCTGGCCGAAGATGCCGAGTTCCACCAGGCCGGGCAGGCCGACCAGGAGCAGCGCGCCGAGGACCGAGCCGCCGAGCAGGCCGAGGCCGCCGACGACGGTCAGGGCGACCACGTCGATCCCGGCGGCGGCGGGGAAGCTGTTCACGGTGACCTGGGTCTGGCCGTGTCCGATGACGACGCCGCCGAGCCCGGCCAGCGCCCCCGCGGCGCCGTACACCTGGAGTTTGCGGCGCGGCGCGGGCACGCCCAGGGCGCGGGCCGCGTCCTCGTTGTCGCGCAGCGCCAGCACGACCCGGCCGAAGCCGCCGGAGCGCAGCCGGTGCGCCAGCCACAGCGCGAGAACCAGCATCAGCAGCGCGAACAGGTAGTAGTCCTTCGCCAGCACCAGGGCGTACCCGGTCCACACCGGTTTCGGGGCGCTGACCCCGTCGCCGAGCAGCCACGGCAGCCGGAGCAGCCACGCCTCGGCGGCCAGCGCGAACGCGAGCGTCGTCGCGGCCAGCGCGAGGCCGCGCAGGCGCAGCGCGGGCAGACCCACCAGCACCGCCGACCCGGCGGCGGCGGCGCACCCGGCCACCGCGCCGGTGAAGAAGTTGCCCGTCGTAGCGGCCACGTGCAGCGACACGGCCGCGCCGATGCCGGCGAAGGCGAACTGCCCCAGCGACAGCTCCCCGGCCAGCCCGGTGACCAGCAGCACGGACAGTCCGACGACCGCGAACCCGGCCACGGTGGTCAGCGCGGAGGCGGTCTCGTTGCTCACCAGGTACGCCGCCCCGGCAGCCGCCGGCAGTGCGAGCCCGGCCAGGGTCCGGCCCGCCCGGGACGCGGGCGCGGGAACCGCACGCGGCCAGCGCGCCTGCTCGCCGTCACGGCGGCCGAGCTGCGGCTGCACCAGCAGCGCCACCAGGATGAACAGCGCAAGGGCCAGGGACACTCCGCCGCGGCCCGCGCCCATCGACAGCAGCGCCTGCTCGCCGACGCCGACCGCGAGGCAGGCCGCGAACGCGATCGGCAGCGACGCCATGCGGGCCGCCACCGCCCCGGCGAGGCCGCGCAGCAGCAGCTCGGGCCCGAGGGTGTCGATCGACTGCGCGCCCTGGGTGGGGGTCACCAGGATCGCGGAGAACGCCGCCACGGCTCCGGCCAGCGCCCAGGCGAGCGTGGTCATGCGCGCCGCGGGGATGCCGTTGAGCTGCGCGGTGTCCGGCGCGTCCGCGCCCGCACGGACCGCCAGGCCGAACCGGGTACGCCGCAGGAACAGCGCCAGGCCGCCGAGCAGCAGCGGGGCCAGCAGCGCCATCGCCGTGAACGCGGGCCCGATCGGGGTGCGCCCGAGCGTGAACGACGGCATACCGGGCGGCTTCGGGAAGGTCAGGCCGTTCAGCCCTTGGCTGCTCACCAGCAGCGCGAGGATCAGCACGAACTGCGACAGCCCCAGCGTGGCGATCATCCCGGTGACCCCGGGCCGGCCGCGCAGGCGGCGTACGACGGCGACCTCGATCAGCGCCGAGACGCCCGCCGACACGGCCATGGCCAGGGGGAATGCCAGCCAGTACGGCACCCCTGCCCCGGTCACGAGTTGGCTGAGCACGGCCGCGCCGAAGACGCCGACCGAGCCGTGGGCGAAGTTGAGGAAGCGGCTGGACCGGTACACCAGCACCAGGCCCACCGCGAGCAGCCCGTAGGTGAGGCCGGTGAACAGGCCGAGGACGATCGGGTCGATCATGCGTGCCCGCCCAGCATCAGCGAGCGCACCAGCTCGGGCCGGTCGGCCAGGTCCTGCGGGCGGTGCTCGGCGGCGATGGCGCCGCGTTCCATGAAGCAGATCCGGTCGACCAGCGACAGCGCCACGTTCACCGACTGCTCGACGACCAGCACGGACACGCCGGTCGCGTTCAGCCGGCGCAGCATCTCCAGCAGGCCGCCGACCACGATCGGGGCCAGGCCGAGCGACAGCTCGTCGACGAGCAGCACGTGCGGGCGCTGGATCAGCGCCTTGGCGAGCACCAGCATCTGCCGCTCGCCGCCGGACAGCGTCGAGGCCGGCTGAAACGCCCGCTGCGCCAGGCGCGGGAACACGGCGAGGGCGGCGTCGACGGCTTCGCGGGCCTGGGCGGCCGGCATGGCGTACCCGTGCAGGCGCAGGTTGTCGAGCACGGTCAGCGAGCCGAACGCGGCCTGGCCGACCACGGTGGCCATGCCCAGCCGCACCCGCCGCACCGCCGAGACGCCGGTGATGTCCGCGCCGAACAGCTCGACCCGGCCCGCCGTCGGCCGGTGCAGGCCGGACAGCACCCGCAGCAGCGTGGACTTGCCGACCCCGTTGGGCCCGCACAGGCCCACCATCTCCCCGGGCGCGACCCGCAGGTCCACCCCGAACAGCACCTGCACCGGACCGTAGGAGCAGTCGATCCCGGTGGCCGAGAGCGCGTCAGCCGGCAAAACGTTTCTCCTCACCGCGATAGGTGAAACACGAGCAACCCGGGTCGTACGCGAGCACCCGGTAGCCGTCGCCGGCCGCGCGCCGGTCCCCGCCGAGCAGCCCGCGGGTGCCCGCGGCCGGGGTGAACCGGTCCCCGAGCGCGGCCGCCGCCTGGGCGAACGCGGCCGCGTTGAGGTTCGCGCCGAGGTCCTTCGCGGCGGCGTGCAGCAGCAGCGCGGCGTCGCAGTAGGTGAACGCGACGCGCGCGTTCTCCCTGGTCTTGAAGCTCTGCCCGCCCTTGGCGAAGATGTCCAGGCAGGCCCGCTCGGCGTCGCCGCCGGGGAAGGGCAGCCTGCTGTCGGGCACGTCCTGGCTCGGGTTGAAGCCGATGCCGACCATGCCGTCGAGGGCCGCGACCGGGATGGTGCCCGGGTTGTTCACGAGGAACGCCGGGTTGTCGAAACTGGACACGGCGTAGCGGGCGGTGTAGCTCTGCGCTGCGGCCGTGGTCAGGAAGAACGACGCCAGCCGGGCCCCGCCGAGGAACATCACCCGGGCGACGCCCTTGCTGCGGAAGTCGACGACGGCCTGGTTGAGCCCGGCGTTCAGGGTGCCGAGGTCGGTGGTGTCCACCCAGGACACCGTCGGCGCGACCCCGAGCCTGCGCAGCTCCGGCTCGGCGAGCCGCTCGTAGACGGCCTTGTTGACCGGGGTGTCCGCGGCGACCACGCCTACCGCGTCCGCGCCCTCGAAGAAGCCCTCGCCCTTCAGCGAGGACAGCAGCGCCGTGACGAACTCGTCGTAGCCGGGATAGCTGGCCGACCACAGGTACGGCGACAGCTTGGCGTACGTGGCGTCGTCGTTGGGGACCAGGGTCGCGTCCAGCATCAGCGTGCCGCGCGAGGCGTAGCAGGGGCGGGCGTTGGACTGGAACTGCCCGGTCAGCACCACCGCGAACGCCTTGTCGTCCTGGGTGATCTGGTTGCACAGCTTCTCCTCGGCGGCCGGGGAGTCGTTGCTGGCCTCGTACGAGCGGAACACCGCCTGCAGCCGCCGCCCGGCGATGCCGCCGTTCGCGTTGACGTGCTCTTCCAGCGCTTTGACCTGTGCGGGCAGGTCACCGGCATCGGCGGTGCGGAAGCCGAGGCTGCTGCCGGTGGTGCCGAGGTCGACACCGACGAAGACCACCTTCACGGTGCTGTCGGTGACGCCCGGCCCGGCGCCGGTCAGCGTCGCCGGCGGCTGCTGGTCGAGCGCGCCGGGCATGACGGCCGAGCAGCCGGTGAACGCCACCGCCGCCACCACCGCCGCGGCCGCGGCGCGCAGCGCCGTCGATCTGTCCACGGGTCACCCTCTTTCGCGAGTGGTCAGGTAGGCGTCGAGCGCGTCGAGGTCGACGACCGCGGCCGGCTGCCGCTGCTCGCGTTCCAGCAGGCGGCGCACCTCGTCGGGGGCGAGCTGCCCGCCCGCGAGGCGGCGCATGCGGCCCGCGCCGGGCGCGTCGTCGAAGACGAGGTACGCCCCCAGGTCGGGCACCCGCACCACGGCGGGCAGCAGCATCGGCCCGTCGGCGGCAAGCGACGGACCGGCGGCTCGGGCCCGGCGGCGGCGCACCAGCCGCAGCACCCCGAACCCGATCAGCGCCAACCCGATGACGTTGAGCAGCACCAGCCCCCACGGGTACGCCTGGTGCACCGCTTTCGCCTGCCCCAGCCCGCCCAGCTCGGCGGTCACCGGGTACGCCCCGAACGCCGCGAACGGGATGGTGACCGCGACCTCGTACGTGCGCGTCTCCCCGGGGCGCAGCTCGCCGGTCTGCGGCGTGGGCACGGCGTCTGCGCCGTTGCCGACGCGCACGGTCAGCGGAGCACCGCTCAGCGTCTGCGATCCGGCGTTGCGCACGGTGTAGACCAGGGTCCGGTGTTGCGGCCCGCCGAACCAGGCCGACACCGAACCGCCGCCGGTGAGCCGCGCCTCGACCACGTCGAGCTTCGCGAGGGTCCGCGCCGGAGTCGGCACCGGCCCGACCGGGTGGCCCGACACGTCCAGCGGAGTGTCCACGTGGCCGCTCTCACCGGTGCCGACGGCCGCCGCGTGCACCACGCACGGGCAGGGCCGAGGGGGCTCCCCGACGGTCAGCACCACGGAGAACGTGCCGTCCGGCTTCACCGCCGTGGCCAGCGCTCCGCGCATGTCGCACGACGACGAACCGCCCAGCGCCAGCTCCCCGCAGGTGACCAGCTGCACCAGCCGGCCCGCGGGCCAGTTCGCGCCGGTGACCCGCACGGTGTCGCCGGGCCGGGCCTTGGGCGCGGACAGGGTCACGCTCCACCCGTCGGCCTGCGCCGGAACCGGCACTGCCAGCACTGCGAGCACCGCCAGCAGGCCGACAGCGAGGCGACGGACCACTCGCGAACTCGCGATCCCCGGGGAGCCGGTCGGCCACGCCGACACGGCCGGTACACCGACCCGGATCTTGTGCAGTTGGTGTCGCTCCAACGACACCAACTGCACAAGATTCACGTCAGGAGGGCTCTCGCCGATCACGCGCGGCAGGACCGGACTCCGGTCACGCCCGGCAGAGCTGGGCGCCGTGACCGGGCGGCTCATGCCACGCCTCGCGGGCGCAGACGGCGGGCCTGGCGGCGACGCCGGATCAGTAGGAATGCGGCGGCAGCGATCAGTGCGAGCACACCGAGGGCGGGCAGGACGCCGGTGACCGCGGTCGTCGACGAGGTAGCCCGCACACCGCCCTCCGCGGTGGCGGTGACCGTGGTGGTGACGACGTCGACGGGCCACACGCCGCGTAGTGCCGCGCGCAGCCGGGTGCGCGCGCCGGGCACGAGGTCGAGCTGGGAGCCGGGTCCGGCCGCGGTGACGGCGTGTCCGAACAGGCCGGACGAGGTGACCGTGAGCTCCGGCACCAGATGGATGTTGCCGGTGTTGGCCAGCGTGTAGGTCAGCTCGCCGGGGTCGGCGGCCAGGTCCTCGACGGCCAGGCCGGGCACGGTCGGGCCGCTGACGCGCAGGTAGACGCGAGCCGCCACGGCGTGGGTGACGCCGACGGTCATGCCGCCCTCGGCGAGCTGCCCGCTGGGCGTGGACTCGGCGGCGACGACGCCGCCGACGTGGTCGCCGGGCGGGGCGTTGGCCGGGACGGTGATGGTGAACGGGATGTCGGTCTGCCGCTTGGCGGGCACGACGACCTCGGCCAGGCCGAGCTGCGTCCACGCGCCTACGCCCTGCTGCCGCTCGGTCTGCGGGAGCAGCCCGAACCCGCCGTCGGCGCTGGTGTTGAAGGCGTCCGCGCCGTACAGGCGCAGGGTCATCGGGCGGTCGGTCAGGTTCGCCACGCGCACCGAGTCGATGACGGTGCGGCCGGGTGGCGACTCCAGGAAGAAGTACTGCCGGGGGGCGGGGCCGGGCTTGTCCGGCGGGGTGGGCACGACCGCCCAGCGCCCGTTGCCGGCGGCGTGGGCCGGGACCGGCACGGTCACGGCGAGCAGTGCGGCGGCGAGCGCGACCGCGGCCGTACGCGACCAGATGGCCATCAGCCTCTCCCCGGGTGGTGGGATACAGGGGGCCGGTGGGGACGGATAGCGCCCGCCCCCACCGGTTCCGCGTCAGCTCAGCGTGATCGTGAGCGTGGCGGAGTAGGAACCGGCCTGCTGGTGGGCGGGCACGGTCAGGGCGAGCGCCGCGGAGGCGTCGAAGCTGCCACCGGTGCCCGCCGCGTCGGCCGGGGCCGAGCACAGCGTGGCGCCGTTGACCGGACCCGCCGTGCCCGCGGCCGCGGTGACGGCGTTGGTCGCGCCGGCGGTGCCGGTGCAGGCGGGGGTCCAGGACAGGTTCGCCTTCGGGATGGTGCCGCCCGGGGTGCCGGTGAAGTCGGTGAGCGTGCCGACCAGGCTCCAGCCGAAGGTGCTGCCGCGGTAGTCCGTCACCGTGATGACCGGCAGCGTTCCGGTGCTGGTGTGGACGGTGCCGTCGAGCGTGACGCCCGACAGCGAGATGTTCCCGCTGCCCGCCGCGCGGGCCATCGCGAGGTTGCCCGCGGTGACGGTCTGCGACAGGTTGTACGTCAGCGAGCAGGTCCCGGTGGTCGCCGCGCCGGTCTTCGCGACGCAGGCGTCGGCCGAGGCCGCCCAGTTCGCGATGGCGAAGAGAGTGCCGGGGCCCACGCCCGACGACGCGCCGAGGTAGGCGGTCGCGGGTGCGTTGACGGTGTAGGTGGTGCTGATGCCGCCGGACGCCGAGGCCGTGATGGTCACGGGTGCGTCCCCGGTCGGGTTCGGCGGCGGGGGTCCGGCCAGCGCCTGGTAGCCGCGGATGGCCACGGAGCTGCCCGGGTTCCAGTTCGTGCCGGTCACCGCGACCGAGGTGCCCGCGCCGCCGCCACCGGGGTTGATGGCGATGGTGGGCGTGCCCAGGATGGTGATCGGCGCGAGGACGGTGTTGACGCCGTCGGAGACCGCGACGCTGCGGACCCCGGTGGTGGCGCCCGCCGGCACGGCGATGGTGCCCGTCCCGGCTCCCGACCCGTCGGTGCTGCCCGTGCCGGAGCCCTCGCCCGTGCCCGCGCCCGCGCCGTCCCGGAGGGAGGCGGTGAGCGTCGCGCCGGGCGCCAGGCCCGCCACCGCGAAGGTGACGGTGTCACCGGCGCGGGCGTGCGTGGTGACGGTCTGCCCGGTCACCGCGGTCACGGTGGCCGAGCCGTCGAACACGTTGAACGCCTCGACGATGGTGCTGGCCTGGGGCGCGGCCTTGTGGTCGCGGTCCCCGGCGTTGGAGCAGTACGTCGCCGCGGTGGTGTTGGCGAACTTCACCCGCGTCACCGTGGCGGTGGCCGCGCCGGCGGTCGGTCCGGCGACGAAGGTGCCCGTCGCCGAGATCGCGCCGAGCGGCGTGTACGGATCCTTGGCCGACGTCGGGTACGGCGCCAGGTTCAGCGTGACCGTGCCCGACTGCGAGCCGCCGAGCGCCACCGTGGCGACCACCGGGACGTCGCCGGCGACCAACGGGGCGGGCCCGTTGAGCGGTCCGGCGGCGGCCGTGAGCGTGACCGTGACGGTCTGGCCCGGTGCCGGCGTGGCCGGTGACAGGGTCAGCCCGAACGTGTCGCTCCAGGTGGTCGGTGACGAGCCGGTGCCCGCGTCGCCGAAGTAGAGCCGGCAGCCCAGCGAATTCGCTGTCGGCCCGTACGCCTGTGCCGGGGCTTCGATGAGACCCAGCGCGGCGACGACAGCGATGCTGCTGGTGACGACCGCCCACTTACTTCGCATGGAACCTCCCTTCTCCTCCTTGTTTCGCTAGACGAAACAATGTTCTCGCCAGCGATACGTCAATGAAGTCAGCGGCGACCCGGCTTGTCAACCGTCCGACCGGAGATGTTTACGGACGGCCACCGGAAACCCTTGCGCCATCAGGGCAGGGAGGTTTAGCTTTCCCACTGACGAAACGGTGTTCCCATCTACGAAACACCAGGGCGGTCCAGATGATCTCTGCGTTGATGGCCTCGATCGCGGTAGGCATGCTGATCCTGGCCGGGCTGGCGGCACGCCGCCGAGCAGCCGCCGGACCGGCCGCGATCCTCGTCGCCGTGATCTGCGTGGGCCTCGCCTACGACAGCGGAGCCGTCGCCGTCGGGCGGCCGCTCGGCTTCGGCGCGGCCCTGGAAGCCGTCAACGCGCCGCGGTACTGGATCCACGCCGTGTTCACGCCGCTGCTCGTCGTCGCAGCCACAGCCCTGGCCGCCCGGCTGGGCGTGACCTGGCTTCGGCGACCGGCTGTGCGGATCGCCGGGGGTGTCCTGGTCGCGGTCCTGATCGCGCTCGGTGTCGCCGCCGACGTCTTCGCGCTGCGCCTGGAGCCGAAGGAGTACGCGGACACCCTGCGCTACGTCAACGCGGCCACCGCCGGGCCGCCGGTCCCGGCGATCGTCACGATGCTCGTCGTCGTCGTGATCGGCGCGCTGGTGTGGCGCACGGCCCGGTTCCCCTGGCTCTGCCTGGGCGGGATCGCCATGTTCGCCGCCGCCGGCGCCGGGGCCGCCCACTTCTGGCTCGGCAACGTCGGCGAGCTGCTACTGCAGTTGGCAGTCCTCGCCACGGTCCTCCGCACGACCCGCCCGGCCCCCGACCCCGCGCCCTCCCAGCCGACGCAGGAGCCACTTCCGCAAAACTGACTTCCGGCGGGTGGCCCAGGAAGGCACTGCTTCGCTGCGCGGTTACATCTTTTTTGATGTGGCCACATCAAAAAAGATGTAACCGCGCACAGGGACACATGCCCGCACCCGGCCTTGCAGGGCGTCACGCGGCGATCACGTCCGGCAAGCAGGTCGGCGGTGGCCCGGCCCGAAACGACGCAGCATCGGCCGCAACATGCCCCTGACCAGGTCGAAGTCCGTAGAATTCAGGCATGTCGCGGCAATCGGCGGGGCGGCGGGCACGGGTTCTGGTGACCGGAGCGACCGGGTACATCGGCGGGCGGCTCGCTCCACGGCTGATCGAGGCCGGTCACCACGTGCGCTGCCTGACCAGGTCGGCGGGGCGGCTGCGGGACGTGCCGTGGGCGCACGAGGCGGAGATCGCCGAGGCGGACGTGCTCGACCTGGACGCCACCCGCGACGCCCTGCGCGACATCGACGTGGCCTACTACCTGGTGCACTCGCTGGGCGCGCCGCAGTTCGAGGATGTGGACCGCCGGGCCGCGCACACCTTCGCCGAGGCCGCGCGCCAGGCCGGGGTGGGACGCATCGTCTACCTGGGCGGCCCGGAACCGAAGCACGCCCTGGACGGCACGCCGACCTCGGCGCACCTGCGCTCCCGGGACGAGGTGGCGACCCTGCTGGCCGCGTCCGGCGTGCCCACGGTGACGTTGCGGGCGGCGGTCATCATCGGCTCCGGCTCGGCCTCGTTCGAGATGCTGCGCTACCTGACCGAGCGGCTGCCGGTCATGGTCACCCCGCGCTGGGTCGGCACCCGCATCCAGCCGATCGCCGTGCGCGACGTGCTGCACTACCTGGTCGCCTGGGCGAGCGTGCCGGAGCAGGTCAGCCGCTCCTTCGACATCGGCGGCCCCGACGTGCTCACCTACCGCCAGATGATGGACCGGTATGCCCGCATCGCCGGGCTGCGCCCGCGCGTCATCGTGCCGGTCGGGGTGCTCACGCCCTGGCTCAGCTCGCAGTGGGTCAACCTGGTCACGCCGGTGCCCGGCGCGATCGCCAAACCGCTGGTCGCCAGCCTCATCCACGAGGCGGTGTGCCGCGAGCACGACATCGCGCGGTACGTGCCCGACCCGCCGGAGGGGCTCAAGGGCTTCGACGAGGCGGTCGCGCTGGCACTGGCGAAGATCCGTGACGCCGATGTGGAGACCCGCTGGTCGACGGCGACCTGGACGGGCGCGCCGGCCGAGCCGCTGCCCACCGACCCGGACTGGTCGGGCGGCAGCGTTTACATCGACCACAAGACGCGCCGGGTGCACGCGCCGCCGGACGCGCTGTGGAACGTGATCGTGCGCATCGGCGGCGAGACCGGCTGGTACTCCTCGCCCATGGCCTGGGTGCTGCGCGGCTGGTTCGACCGGCTGATCGGCGGGGTCGGGCTGCGCCGGGGGCGGCGCGACCCGGTGGAGCTCTACGTCGGGGAGGCGCTGGACTTCTGGCGTGTCGAGGAGATCGAGCACGGGCGGCTGCTGCGGCTGCGGGCGGAGATGCTGCTGCCCGGCCGGGCCTGGCTGGAGCTGCGGGTGGATCCCGACCTGCTCAGCCCTGCGCACGTGTGCCGGTACGACCAGCGGGCCGTGTTCATCCCGCACGGGCTGGCCGGGCACCTGTACTGGCAGTGCATCTCGCCGTTCCACCACTTCATCTTCGGCGGCATGGCCCGCAACATCGCCCACGCCGCGGAACGCGCCGCGTCCCCCGCCGAGCCGACGCCCCCGCCGGTCCGGGCGCTGTCGCCGACCCGGGTCCGCGCCGAAGGCTCACCGTCCGGCCCGTAGCACGCCGCGTGAACGTGCGCGGAGGCGCCACCCAGGGGTGCGGGTGGCGCCTCCGTCATTTCTTTCCGGGGAGGATCAGGTCAGAGGGTCAGCGACCATGTGTCGATACGCCCGGTGTCCAGGGAGGCGGCGTCACGGACCCGCAGGGTCCAGGTGCCGTTGGCGGCCTCCGTGGAGAGGTTGACGGTGAAGGTCTGGCTGATGTTGTCGGCGCTGCCGCCGGACCGGTTGTGCAGGTTGTACACCGATCCGTCCGGCGCAACGAGGTCCACGACCAGGTCACCCTTGTAGGTGTGGATGATGTTCACCGCGACGGCGCTGGTGGCCGACGCGTTGCGGGCGCAGCCCGAGATGGTGATGGTGCTGGTCACCGTCGTGTTGTCCGGGATGGTGACATCGGTCGGGTTGGTGCCCGTGCAGCCCGGCGCGCCGTTGACGGTCAGGCTGTAGGTGGTGGTCCGGGTCGAGCTCGCGCCCGTGCCCGTGACGGTCACCGCGTACGTGCCCGAGGGGGTCGACGAGCTGGTCGCGATGGTCAGCGTGGAGCTGCCGCCGGCCGAGGTGATCGACGTCGGGCTGAACGACGCGGTCGCGCCGCTCGGCAGGCCGCTGGCCGACAGGCTCACGGTCTGCGCGCTGCCGTTGGTCAGCGTGGCGCCGATGGTGCTGGTGACCGAGCTACCGGGGTTGACCGAGCCCGACGCCGGCGAGGCGGCGAGGGAGAAGTCGTTGCCGGTCGGGCAGGCGGTGTCGCTGCCGGCCACGTTGACCGCGGTCCAGGCGGCCTGGACGGTCTTGTACTCGACCGAGCAGGTGCCGTAGAGGTCGGTCGCGGCACGCAGGGTGTACGCGCGGGCGGTGTTGGCCGGGTTGCTGGTCAGCACGTAGCGGGTGCTGGAGGTGAAGTACACGTCCAGCGCGCGGTACCAGATCTTCTCGGCCTTGGCGCGGCCGATGCCGACGACGGCCGGAG
>NZ_BONI01000044.1 GCF_016862635.1 Catellatospora coxensis
CCCCCCCCCCCCCCGCCCCGCCCCGCCCCGCCCGCCCACGATCGCGACGATCTTGCGTGGGTTGTGGGTACGACACGCAGATATCGGGCGAAGCGGCAACAGTTCGCGCAAGATCGTCGCGATCATGGGTGGGGCGGGGCGGGGCGATGTGGCCTGGTGAGGTCGGGGCGGAACGTAGAGTGGCGGCGTGGGCCTGGTGCATACGGTGGGTCTGGTGCTGCATCCGCAGCGTGACTCCGTGCCCGCGATCGACACGATCATGGCGTGGGCGCGCCGCCGTGACGTGACCGTGCTCGGGCTGCCCGACGAGGTCGATCGCATCTTCTGCGGGGCGGTCGCCGTCGATCCGCACGAGCTGGCCGAACGCTCCAGCCTGCTGGTGAGTCTGGGCGGGGACGGCACGATGCTGCGCACCATGCGGCTGGGCGTGGGCCGGGCCACGCCGGTGCTCGGGGTGAACCTCGGGCGGCTCGGCTTCCTGCCCGAGATCGACGTCGACGGGCTGCCGGCGGCGCTGTCCGCGATCGACAATCAGCACTACTCGGTGGAGCCGCGCCTGGCGGTGCGCACCACGCTGCCCGGCGGCCACGAGGTGACCGCGTTCAACGACATCGCGCTGTGCCGCATCCCCGGCGACGGCCTGGCGGGAGTGGCCATCACCGTCGAGGGGCACGCGTTCGTACGGTATGCCGCCGACGCCGTCATCGTGGCCACGCCCACCGGCTCGACGGCGTACGCCTTCTCCAGCGGCGGCCCGATCGTCTCCCCCACCGTGAGCGCCGTGCTGGTGACGGCCGCCGCCGCGCACTCCAGCTTCAACCGCGCCCTGGTGCTCTCCGCCGACGAGGCGCTGGCGCTGCAGGTGCTGCCGAACAGCGGCCGGCTCGCGGTGGAGGTGGACGGCCGCGTCGACGGCCACGTCGAGCCGGGCGACCGGCTGGCGATCACCGCGCTCGCCGACGCCGCCCGGGTGGTCCGGCTGGGGCTGACCACGTTCTACGAGCGGGCCCGGCGCAAGCTGCAGGTACGCGGCAGCGCCGAGGTCGACGGGCCGGCCGGCGCGCCGCTGTCGCATACGGCACCATGAGCGGCGTGCTGATCCGCCGCGAGACACCCGCCGACGTCGACGCCATCCGCTCGGTCACCGAGGCCGCGTTCGGGCCGCAGTACGCGCCGGCGCCCGCACCCGAACCGGGGCTGGTCGACCAGTTGCGTGCCGACGCCGGGTGGCTGCCCGCGCTGTCGCTGGTCGCCGAGGTCGACGGCGAGGTCGTCGGGCACGTGGTGTGCACCCGGGGCCGCGTCGGCGACGCCCCGGCCCTGGGCCTCGGCCCGCTCAGCGTGCGCCCCGACCACCAGCGGTCCGGGGTCGGCAGCGCGCTGATGCACGCGGTGCTCGGTGCGGCCGACGCGCTCGGCGAGCCGGTGGTGGCGCTGCTCGGCGATCCCGGCTACTACCGCCGCTTCGGCTTCCGGCAGGCCGAGGAGTGCGGGGTGCTATCGCCCGAGGCCGAGTGGGGGGTGCACTTCCAGGCCCGGCCGCTGAGCGGGTACGACCCGGCGGTACGGGGAGTGTTCACTTACGCGGAACCGTTCCTTCGGCTGTAGGCGATTAAGATCGCCACGAGGGATGCGCCGGAGGTGACCGTGAGCGACGAGCAGCAGCAGGCAGGCGTCGCCTGGGCGTGGACCGCGCCGCTGCGCAAGGCCGCCTCCCGGATCCGGCCGACCGGCCCGGCGGGCCCCGCCGACGACGACGCCGCGACCGGCGGGACCGTCATCGACTGCGCGGTGTACGTCGACGGCCGTCGCCGGCCGGGCGCGTGCGATTACGACGACGCCCTGGCGACCGTGCGGCAGACCCCCGGCTCGTTCCTCTGGCTGGGCCTGCACGAGCCGAGCGAGGCCGACTTCGCCCCCGTCGCCAAGCGGTTCGGGCTGGACGAGCTGGCGGTGGAGGCGGCGACCACGCGCCGCCAGCGCCCCAAGATCGAGCACTTCGCGGACGTGACCCTGTTCGTGCTGCGCACCACCCGGTACGTGGAGCACTCGGTGCTGACCGAGAGCTGCGAGGTGGTGGAGACCGGCTCCGTGGTGCTGTTCATCGGCGCCGGCTACGTGATCACGGTGCGCCACGGTCCCGCTGGGCCGCTCGGGCCGGTGCGCGCCGACCTGGAACGGCGTCCGGACCGGATGGCGCAGGGCCCGTGGGCGGTGGCGCACGCGGTGGCCGACCGCATGGTCGACTCGTACCTAGAAGTGGCGGTGGCGTTCGAGAACGACATCGACGAGCTGGAGGACCACGTCTTCGCCCCGCAGTCGCAGAACCGGGCCGCGCAGATCTACCAGCTCAAGCGGGAGCTGATGGAGTTCAAGCGGGCGGTCGCCCCGCTGCAGCACCCGCTGGCGGCGCTGATCGACGACAAGGAAGGGCTGCCCAAGGAGATCCGGCGCTACTTCCGCGACGTCAACGACCATCTGCTGCGGACGGTGGAGCGCATCGTCGCGTACGACGACCTGCTCAACTCGATCCTGCAGGCGCGGCTGGCGCAGCTGTCCGTCGACCAGAACAACGACATGCGCAAGATCGCCGCCTGGGCCGCCATCGCCGCCGCGCAGACCGCCATCGCCGGCATCTACGGCATGAACTTCGACTACATGCCCGAGCTGCACTGGAAGTACGGCTACCTGATCGTGGTGGGGCTGATGTTCACGGTGGCGGCCCTGATGTACCGCGCCTTCCGCCGCTCCGGCTGGCTGTGAGACGACCGGGGCGGCGCGTGAACACGCACCGCCCCGCGGGAACCGCTCAGCCGACCCGGTAGGGCCGCATCATCTCGTTGTCCTCGTGCTCCAGCAGGTGGCAGTGCCACACGTACCGCCCGGCCAGGTCGAACGTGGCCTTCACCCGGGTGATCTCGCCCGGCAGCGCGATCACGGTGTCCTTGGTGCCGCGCTCGCCCGGCTCCGGCGGCCGCCTGCCGTCCACGCCCCGGCCCAGGATCTCGAACTGCACCAGGTGCAGGTGGATCGGGTGGGCGTCCTGGCTGAAGTTGTGCAGTTCCCAGATCTCGGTGGCGTTGAGCTCGGGGTTCTCGGTGATCGGGTGGTCCCAGTGCATCGGCATCGCGTGCCCGTCGGGGCCGACCGTGCCGAGCATCAGCTCGATGGACTGGTCGTGGCCCAACTCCTCGTCGAGGCTGAGCCTGCGGGTGTTGTCCGCGGGGCCGATCGGCTTGATCCAGGGCAGGTCCAGGTCCTCCGGCGGCGTGCTGCGGTCCTTGCCGGTCAGCCGGCCGACGACGAACCGCATCACCTGGCCGGTGGTCGCCGGGTCGGCCGGGTTGAAGGTGCCGTTGTAGGGCTCGTCCGGCCCCTCGTTGATGAGGTAGAACTCGCTGCCCTCGCGCTGCCCGGTGAAGTCGAGGATCACGTCGGCCCGCTCGGCGGGGCCCATCAGCAGCTGCTGGAGCTTCGCCGGCTTGGGCAGGAAGCCGCCGTCGTTGCCGATCTGCCAGATCGGCAGGGCGGCCGGGGCCGGGCGCGGCGCGAGCGGGTCGGTGGTCACCTTCATGATCAGTACGCGGCCGTTGCAGCCGTTGAGGAAGCGCAGCCGGTAGCGGCGCGGCTCGACCGCCAGCTCCGGCCAGGTGTTGCCGTTGACCATGATGGTGTTGGCGAAGAACTCCGGGTTCCAGATCGGCGGGAACGGGCCCTCTGGGATGTACGGGCCCGCGTCGTCGGCGAACGCGCGGCTGGCCGGGTAGAACAGCGAGCCGTCGGCGTTGAACGAGCGGTCCTGCACCACCACCGGGATCTCGTAGTAGCGGGTGCCCGGCTTGTCGCCGAGCTGCGGCGCGGGGCCGGGCAGCACGCCCCGGGGCAGGTCGCCCTTGCCGCCGCGCAGCAGGTAGAAGCCCGCGAGTCCGGCGTACACGTTGACGCGGGTCACGCCGAGCGTGTGGTCGTGGTACCACAGGGTCGAGGCGCGCTGGTCGTTGGTGTACTGGAAGGTCGCCGTGCCCGGCTTCCAGGCGGCAGCCCCGTAACGCTGCTCGAACTCCGCGCCGAACTCGTCGTAGAACGTGCCGACCGTCGCGTACCCGGCCGGGATGTTGCGCGCCTTCGGCAGGTACCACGCCTCCGGGTAGCCGTCGCTCTCCTCGTGGGAGTGGCCGCCGTGCAGGTGCGTGACGATCGGCACCGGCCCCCGGTACGGCCCCGGCGTCGAGGTGAACGTGGGCCGGGTGTCGCGCCCGGCGTCGCCGCCCGGCGGGTTCGCCCAGTGCAGGGTCGGGTCCACCGGCAGCAGGTGCGGGCGGAAGTCGCCGTACGAGTCGACCAGGTCGTTGACCCAGGTGACCCGCACCGGCCGGTCCACCCGGGCCTCGATGGTGTCCGACGGGCTGCGGAAGCTGCGCGGCTTGGAGACGTCGCCATAGCCCCAGACAGTGGTCTGCGGCAGGTTCGACGGCAGGATCTGCTGCCGGAACTGGCGCACCCCGATCAGGTAGCGGGCCAGGCCGCCCTCCTCGCGGTGTGCCGGCGGCATCACCGACGGCACCGCCAGCGGTGTCACGTACTTGCGGATCTTCGCCGGGTCGAGCGTGCCCGCCCGGCCCTGCCCCACCGCCCAGGCCCAGCCGGCACGCTGGGAGAGCACCGTGGCGGCACCCGCGGCCGCCGTCGCCTGAAGAATCCGCCTGCGGTCGACCATGTCGTACACCCTCCGCCGCCCCCGCGCGGCGTTCACGAAGCTGCGGCGGGGCGTCGGGCGCCCCGCGAGACGCCGCCCCCGTGCGGCGCCTGCCAGGAGGAACGACCCAATCGACCTTGGGACACGAGCCGGGCGGCGTCCCGGACCGGCGAGCGCACCGCCGGACCGGGACGCCGCACCGGTCAGCTGACCCGCAGGTCGTCGATCACCCAGTACCAGTTGTTGCTCGCGTTGTAGTAGCGGAACTTCACCGTCATCGAGGTCGCCCCGGCGGGCACGGTGACGGTCAGCGTCTCGGCCTTGGCCCGCGCGTCGGCCGAGTAGCGCTTGACCAGCTGGTTCGCGCCGCCGTTGAAGGAGACCAGCACGTCGCCGGTCTGCCCGCCCTCCTGCAGGTAGTGCGTGACGTAGCGCAGCGTCTTCACCGTCCCGGCGGTCACCGGGTACGCGGGCGAGACCAGTGTCGAGTCGAACGACGCGCCGCCGGAGCGGTCGTCGAACTCGTCGGAGTCGGCCACCGCGAACACCCCGCGCAGCCGCAGGCCGTTCTCCCGGTTCTGGCTCGACTGGGTACGGCTCCAGAACTCCTCGTTGGTGAACGACCAGCCGCGCCACTCGTTCACGCCGCCGGACGGCATCGCCGAGCGGTCCACCGACCAGCCCGCCGGGGCGGTGTGCGTCCAGCCCTTCACCGTGGCCGGGATGCCGGTCTCGTGCGAGCGGGCCTGCAGCGAGCCGTTGAGGGCGTCGAACGGGTCGGTGGCGCGGACGTTCAGCGGCTTGGCGTCGAGGTTCCAGGCCGGGTTGGCGGCCACGCCCAGGTGCGCGAACACGGTGCCGGCCACGTCGGACAGCCGGGTGTCGACCGGACGCAGCCCGGCGGCGTGACCGGTGCCCTTGGCCAGCACGAACGTGCGCCGCTCGGCGTCGACGCCGCAGCCGCCGTGCCCGCCGGACGGGTTGTTGTGGCCGTGGTCGGTGGTGACCACGACCAGCCAGTCCTCGCTCGCGTACGTCGGCCGCGCCGCGATCGCGTCGAGCATCCGGCCGAGCTGGGCGTCCTGGGTCTCGATCGCGGTCCGGTATGCCGTGCCGGTGCCGACCGAGTGCGCCACCACGTCGGTGTTGCCCAGGTAGACGAAGGCCGCGTCCGGGTCGTTGTTCCGCAGGTGGTTCACCGCGTCATTGGTGACCTTCACGTCCTCGCCGGCGTAGCCGTTGGCGTCGCCGTTGTAGGTGATCCGGGTGTCGATCGCGGAGCCGAACGTGCCCTGGGTGTGCAGCACCGCCCAGTCCAGGATGGACAGCGTCGAGTACGCCGGGTCGGCCTGCTCCAGCCGGGTCAGGAAGTCGGGGTAGGCGCCGTACTGCTTGCCACTGAACGTGTTGTCCTTGACGCCGTGCTTGTCGGGCATGACACCGGTGGCGATGGTGGACCAGCCGGGCCCGCTGGACGAGTTCGCCACCGGGTTGCAGTAGAGCAGGCTCTCGCCGAGCGTGCCGGCGGCGGCCAGCGCGTCGAGCCGCGGCGCGTTCGCGTCGACGACCTTGGCCCAGTTCAGCCCGTCCATGCCGACGACGAGCACCTTCGGGGTGAGCGCGGCGGCCTGGGCGGGCGGTGCGGTGAGGGTGAGCGCTGCCGTGGCGGCGGCTGCCGCGAGCGCTGCGACGGCTCGGGTGCGGGGGAACGGCGACACGGGTCGACCTCCGATCGGGACGGTATGTCCAGATCAGAGCGTCACCCGGTGAACGTTCGGCGACAAGGGCCGCCCGTTCGGACGACGCCGCCGTGAAAGGCCGACGCCGCCGCGAGTTCCGCCTGCTACCGGACCCTGAGCAGGTCGGGAAGCTTGCGCATGTCGTGGAACACCACGGTGTCCGGGCCGGTTAGCCAATCGGCCGGTGTCACTCCCCCGGCGTACGCCAGCACCCGCATGCCCGCCGCCCGCGCGGCCTGCACCCCGGGGCGGCTGTCCTCGACCACCACGCAGCGCGCCGGGTCCGCGCCCATGCGCGCTGCGGCGTGCAGGAACAGGTCCGGCGCGGGCTTGCCGTTGGCGACCTCGGTCGCGGAGAAGATGCGGCCCTCGAAGCGCTCGTAGAGGCCGGTGATGCCGAGCGTGTTGCGCATCTTGTCGTGCCGCCCGCTGGAGGCCACGCAGGTCGGCAGCGTGATCGCGTTGAGCGCCTCGACGATGCCGGGCACCGGCACCAGGCCCGCCTCGTGCGCGGCCAGCTGGCGCGCGACGAACATCTCCGGCCACTGCGGCAGCGGCCGGCCGAGCTTCTGCTCGATCACCGGCACCATCGAGGCCGCCGAGCGGCCCACGAAGTGCTCCAGGATCTCGTCGTCGGTCAGCGGCCAGCCGAGCTCGGCCAGCATCTGCGAGGCCACCCGGATGGCGATGGTCTCCGAGTCCACCAGCACGCCGTCGCAGTCGAAAATGACAAGATCCACCGAATCGATCACGGCTGGACCCTACCTCCCGGTTCAGCCGCGTCCCGCATCAGCAGTGCCCGGTCCCACCCCGTGCACGGCCGGGTTCGGCCGCCGACCGCACCCGCCAGGAGCGGAAGTCCGCGAAGCGGACGAGCGACCGGCGGGTAAGGGAGGCTGAGAGGCCGAACCCCGCGCCCGCGGAGGCGGGCGCCAGCAGCTAAGCCACGAAGTTGTTCTGGACGAAGACGATGACCATCGCGCCTTGCAGCGCCAGCATCACGGTGGTGTACACGCGGTCGAAGTGCACGTTTCGGCCCATTCTGGCCAGCACCATGAAGGCCACCGTGCACTCCAGGGCGTAGCGCCAGGTCGAGCTGAGCGGGTAGTGCATGTGGATGGGGTTCGACAGCGGCATCAGGATGATGATCGCCGCGAAGATCACCAGGTACGCGTGGTCCGCGCCGAGCTTCCACGGGCCGACCAGGGCCAGCACCAGCAGGACCAGCACGGCCAGGGCCGTGGTCAGGTTGACGATGTTGCGGACCGCGTCGGGGTGGTAGATCGAGTCGCTGCTGCCGATCAGCTCGACGACGTCGCCGATGACGGTCCACGGCGGCGTGAAGCCCGACCGGAACCACGCCTTCTGCGCGTCGAGGAACTGCAGCGCGTTGCCGAAGGTCTGGTGGCAGTACAGCATGTACGCGCCCAGCCCCGCCGGGATCAGCACCACGGCCAGGGCGTCGCGGTCGAGCCGGAACCCGGTCGGCCACGGCAGGACCAGCCCGAGGCGCTGCCGCATCCGGAACGAGAAGCCGCGCTGGCGCAGGTACTCGTAGACGAACGCCGCGCCGAGCATGACGCCCGCCATCCGGGTGGCGCTGGCGTACCCGGCGAACATCGCCGCCCACCACCAGCGCCCGCGGCGCATGTTGTACAGCGACGCCAGCGCCAGCGCCACGAACAGCGACTCGTTGTACGCCGCCACCAGGTAGAACGCCGTCGGGAAGGCGAGCAGGTAGACGGTGGTGCGCCGGGCGTCCTCGGCCCCGATCATCTCGGTGGCCAGCCGGTGCACCAGGATCAGCGCGACCAGGCAGGCCAGCGCGCTGACGATGAGGCCGGCCTCGAAGGCGCCTCCGGGCAGCAGCGGATTCGCCGCCCGCATCGCCATCGGGAAGAGCGGGAAGAACGCGGTGCTGCGCGAGTCGGCCTCGTACCCGGAGTCCGCGATGATCACATACCAGACGGTGTCCCAGTGGTTCCACGACTGGAGCAGCTGGCCGAACGTCGACGGGACCGGGCCGGCCTTGCTCTCCAGCCCCTCGGTGGGCAGCCAGGCCACCGCGGTGACCAGGAAGTACGCCAGCAGCCCGGCGGCCCAGGCCACGAACCCGGTGACGACCGAGGGCCGCCACCGCAGCCAGACGGCCTGGCGGCCCGGCTGCTCCGCCGCGTCCGCCCCGTCGTCCGATGACGAAGCGGGCGAAACGGTCAGGTCGTCGGCAGGGGGAGCCGTGTCGCCGAGTGCGTCCGCGGGGCGGCGGCGCACCGGAACGAGCCCAGGTCCGGGGGAGTCAGACATAGGCAGGAATAGTAGTCGCGGGCGACGGAACTCACGTGGCCCCGCGTTCGGTGTCACCGGCAGCTGAGACACGGTACGGTTGTCCACCATGTCCGCCTTCACCCCCGGTCTGAAGTTGCACGACCGCTACCTGCTGGACCGCCGCATCGGCAGCGGCGGCATGGCGGAGGTCTGGCAGGCCCATGACCTCGTGCTGGGCCGCCCTGTGGCGGTGAAGGTGCTCGCCGGCCCGACCGCCGCCGACCCGGCCCTGCGCGCCGGGGCGCTGCGCGAGGCCCGCTCGGCGGCGCAGCTCACCCACCCGCACATCACCGCCGTGCACGACTTCGGCGAGGTCACCTTCCCCGACGGCCACGTCGAGCCGTACCTGGTGATGGAGCTGCTGACCGGCGAGTCGCTGGCCGAGCTGATGGCCCGCGGGCCGCTGGGCTGGGCGCGGGTCGCCACGATCGGCGCACAGGTCGCCGGGGCGCTGGCCGCCGCGCACGCCCGGGACGTGGTGCACCGCGACGTGAAGCCGGGCAACATCATGATCACCCCGACCGGCGCGAAGGTGCTCGACTTCGGCATCTCGGCGATGACCGGCCTGCCCGACGCGACCGGCGTGCTCGTCATCGGCACCCCCGCGTACGCGGCCCCGGAGCGGCTGCGCCAGAAGGCCGCCGACCCGGCCGCCGACGTGTACGCCCTCGGGGTCCTGCTCATCGAGATGGTGACCGGCCGCCGCCGCAACGCCATCGAGTCCTGGGAGCAGTTCGAGGCCGAGCACGCCCGCGCGCGGCCGCTGCCGGCCCTGCCCGGGGTGCCACCGGCGATCACCGCACTGATCGCGGCCGCGGTGGACCCCTCCCCCGCGCGCCGTCCACGCGCCGCGGACCTGGCCCACGCCCTGGGCGGTCTGTCGGTGCCGACCGCGTCCGCCCCGGCAACCGCTGTGGCCGGGCCCAGCCCGACGCTGCTCGCCCCGACCGGCGGCGCGATCGCCGGTGCGGCCCGGGTGCCCGCTCCGGCGACCCGGGTGCAGGCCGCGCCGAAGGTCAGGTCCGCGCCCCCGGTGCGGGTGAAGCGCAGCCGCAAACCCCTGCTCGCCGTGATGCTGGTGATGGCAATCATCCTGGTCAGCGGCGTACTCATGATCATGTCGGCGCTGCGCGAGCCGCTCGATGCGACCGCCACCCCGACCAAGTCGCCGAACCGGCCCGCCCGGACCACCGGCGCGCCCAAGCCCAGCCCGACCCCCGAGCGGGGCGGCCCGTTCCAGGCGGTGCAGCTGCTGTCGGACCTCAACGACGCCGTGCAGAAGCTGCGCGACGCCGAGGTGATCACCCCGAAGCAGCGGACGGAGCTGACGAACGGGCTCAAGAACATCTCCACGAAGATGCTCCAGGGCGATTGGGAAGAGGCGCGCAAGCGGGCCGAGAACCTGCAGAAGAAGGTCGAGGGCTGGGCCGCCGACGCCGAGGACGACGCCAAGGAGGCGTACGAGCCGGTGCAGAAGCTGCTCGACGAGCTGGAGAAGCTGGCCAAGCGCAACAGCTGACGCGGCCGCCCCGGCTCAGCGCGGCAGCGCGCGCTGCAGCTCGGCCCGCAGCGCCGGGGTGAGGATCTCCCCGGTCTGCTTGGCCAGCCGTGCCATCTCGAAGCCGACCACGCCCAAGTCGGCGTCACCGTCGGCGACCACCGCCAGCACCGAGCCGTCCCGGATCGCCATGGTCAGGTAGTAGCCCCGCCCCATCTCGATCACCGTCTGGCGCACCTCGTCGCCGTCGGACAGCTGCGCCACGCACCCGGCGATGCCGATCAGCCCCGAGGTGACCGCGGCCAGCTGGTCGGCGGTGGCCCGGTCGAGGTCCGCGGAGACCGCGACCACCAGCCCGTCCGAGGACGCCACGACGGCGTGGCGGGCCCCCGGCACCCGGTCGGCGAATCCGGCGACCAGCCAGTTGAGGTCCTGGGCCGGTTTGCTGAGCGTCGCAGTGGTCATGGCTCCCCCTTGATGTCGTCCGGTGGCGCCGCCGCGCCGTCTCCGGCCTGGCCTCGCCGTACGCCCTCGTACAGCCGGGTCAGCGTGGCGGCCGTGGCCGCCGGGTCGGGCTCGGACCGGCGCTGCGGAACGCGCGGCGGTTCAGCGGTGGCCGGCACCGCGGCGGGCGGCTCCGGCGGGTCCGCGGGCTCGGCGAGCAGCGCGGCCGGCAGCTCGACAGCCGCGCGCACGCCGCCGTTCGGGCACAGCTCCAGCCCCACCCGCACGCCGTGGCGCGCCGCGAGGTGGCTCACCACCACCAGGCCCATCCGCTCGCTGACCGCCACGTCGACCTCGGCGGGCACGGCCAGCAGCGCGTTCGCCTGGGCCAGCGCCCGCTCGCTGAGGCCGATGCCCTCGTCGACGATCTCGACCAGCGCCCCGTCCGGCCGGGCCTGCGCGCTCACCCGCACCGCCGTGTGCGGGGCGGAGAAGGCGGCGGCGTTGTCCAGCAGCTCGGCCAGCAGGTGGCCGATGTCGGCGGCGGCGTGCCCGGCGATGTGCAGCGAGTCGTCGACGTCGGCGCGGACCCGCTCGTACTGCTCGATCTCGGAGAGCGCGGCCAGCACCAGCGCCGCGAGCGGCACGCCCTCGCGCCACCGCCGGCGCGGCTCGGCCCCGGCGAGCACCAGCAGGTTCTCGTCGTTGCGGCGCAGCCGGGCGGCGAGATGGTCCAGTTTGAACAGTGCCGCCAGCCGGTCGGGATCGCGCTCGTCGCGCTCCATCTCGTCGAGCAGTCGCAACTGCCGCTCCACCAGGATCTGCGAGCGCCGGGCCAGATTCGTGAAGATGCCGTTGACGGCACGCCGGGAGCGGGCCTGCCGCAGCGCGAGCGCGACGACGCTGCGGCGCGCCTGCGCCAGAGCCGCGCCCGCCGCGACGAACCCGTCCGCGTCACCGGCCGCGGCCGGTGGCGCGGCCGCGTCCTCGTCGATGTCTTCGCCGTCACCGGCGCGCAGCCGCTCGAAGGTCACCGGCACGTCCTCGGCCAGGGCGAGCGCGTCCCGCCGCAGCCGGTCGACAGCGGCCGCCAGCTCCCGGCGGGCGGCGAGCGCGCCCCGGATCAGCGCTGCCAGGATCAGCACCGCGCCGACCCCGATCACGCCCACCCAGCGCCAGGCGACGTCCTCGCCGTGCGCGGCGCCGTCGATCCGGAGCTCCACCAGCTCCTGCCAGCTCAGCGCATCGGCCACGGCCCAGGCCAGCAGCGCGCCGGCAGCGACGGCGAAGGCTGCCACCGGCAGGGTGACCGCGGCCGCGAGACCGGAACCGGCCTGCCTCTCGCGCGTGTCGTCCGCCACCGGCCCCTCCCCTGCCTCGGCTGAACCACCGCCACCGTTGGTGACTCGCGGTATGTTACCCGTCACACAACGAAAAGTGGATAGGTGAGCGCGAATGTGACACCCCGGCTGGTGAGGCTTCTGGACAGTCGCGCGCGACGCCGGTACGGTTACCGCCATGACTTCCAACCGCAACCTGTGGTGGCGCGCCCGACCGGCGGCCATCGACACACGCGGGTAGGCAAACCCACACCGCGGCCGCCTCGACGAGGCGGCCTTTGTTTTATCGGTCGCCCGGCGCACGGCCACCCGAACCGGGAGACCATCGATGAACCTGCTCCACGATCTGCTCGGCGCGCCCGACCCGGGCCCGTTCGCGCTGCTCCGACGCGAAGGTTCCGAGCACCTCGAGGTGCTGCGAGGTCCGCTGTCCACCGTGGCACGGCTGGCCGACATCCCCCTGCCCGAGCACGCGGACGGCGACGAGGCCGGCCCGCGCACCCTCGCCCTGGTGCCCTACCGGCAACTCGCCGAGCGCGGTTTCGACCGCATCGACGACGGCACCCCGCTGGCCTGCCTGACCGTCGAGTCGTACGACCGCATCCCGCTCGACGAGGCCCTCGCGGCGCTCCCGGACACCGTGCCGGACGTCACCGACCTGGGCTTCGACATCGACGACGCCGCCTACCGGGAACTGGTCTCCACGGTGCTGCGCGACGAGATCGGCCACGGCGCCGGGTCCAACTTCGTCATCCACCGCACCGCCCGCGCCCACACCGACGCCGACCCGCGCCTGCTCGCCGGGGCCGCGCTGCGCCGCCTGATCTCCGGCGAGCGCGGCGTGTACTGGTCGTTCCTGGTGCACATCCCCGGCGAGGGCGGCCGCACGCTGGTCGGCGCGTCACCGGAACGGCACGTCAGCGTCGACGACGGCCTGGTGATGATGAACCCGATCTCCGGCACGCTGCGCCATCGCGACCTCGCGCCCGGCCCGGACGGGCGGGAGACGCTGCTGAGCTTCCTCAGCGACCGCAAGGAGATCAACGAGCTGTCCATGGTGCTCGACGAGGAGCTCAAGATGATGGCCGTGGTCGCCCAGCGGGGCGGCCAGGTGCTCGGGCCCTACCTCAAGCACATGACCCACCTCACCCACACCGAGTACCTGCTCGCCGGCCGCACCGACCTGGACGTGCGCGACGTGCTGCGGGAGACGATGTTCGCCCCGACGCTGACCGGCAGCCCGATCGAGAACGCCGCCCGCGTCATCGCCCGCTACGAGACCACCGGCCGCGCCTACTACGCCGGGGTGCTGGCACTGCTGGGCCGCGACGCCGACGGCAGGCAGACCCTCGACGCGCCGATCCTGTTCCGCTGCGCCGACATCGCCGCCGACGGGACCATCGCCGTCAAGGCGGGCGCGACGCTGGTACGCGACTCCACCCCCGACGGCGAGGTCGCCGAGACCCACGCCAAGGCGGGCGGCGTGCTCACCGCGCTCGGCCTGCGCACCGCGCCGGCCGCGCACTCCGCCGCCGACATCAAGGAACTGGCCGCCGACCCGGCGGTACGCGCCACGCTGCTGGCCCGTAACGAGCGGCTGTCCCGGTTCTGGCTGACCGAACGCGCCCCCGAGCCGGTGACCGGCCTGCTGGTGGGCCGCACCGCGCTGATCGTCGACGCGGAGGACACCTTCACCGGCATGCTCGGGCACGTGCTGCGCTCGCTGGGCATGCGGGTCACCGTCCAGCCCACCACGGCCCTGGGCGGGCTCAGCTCGTACGACCTCGTGGTGGCCGGGCCGGGCCCCGGCGACCCGGGCGACGACACCGACCCGCGCGTCGCGGCGCTGGGCCGGGTCGTCGAGGAGCGGCTGTCGCGCCGCGCGCCGCTGCTCGGCGTGTGCCTGGGCCACCAGGTGCTCAGCCGCCGCCTCGGCCTGCCGATGCACCGCCGCGACGTGCCCTACCAGGGCCTGCCGTGCGACATCGACCTGTTCGGGGTGACCCGCCGGGTGGGCTTCTACTCCACCTTCACCGCGGTCGCCACCGCCCGCACCCTTCCCACCGCGTACGGCGAGCTGCAACTGTCCATCGAGGACGGCACCGGATTCGTGCACGCGCTGCGCGGGCCGGGCTTCGCCGGCGTGCAGTTCCACCCTGAGTCGGTGCTCACCGAGCACGGTCCGGAGCTGCTCACCGAACTGGTGACCGGCATCTTCACCCCGGCGGCGGTCGCCTGAGGCAGAGTTATCCACAGATCGCGTGAGGGGCGTTGTGCCGCCCCTCACGCGCTGCCACTCTCGAAGCCGTGACACAGCTGACGAGCGATCCCGCGCGGACCCTGCGATTGGCGGCGGACCTGGAGTCCCTGGCCACAGCCTTGCACCGAACGGACACGCCACCACTGAACCGTCCGTCCGGAATGGATGCCGACGTCGCCGCGGCCCATCTGGTCACGGTGCGCGCGGCCGCCGACGCGCTCGCGGCGCTCGCAGACGGCCTGCTCACCGACGCCGACCGGCTGCTGCTCGTCGCGGCGACCCACCGGCGCGCCGAGGAGCAGTCCACCGCGACCCTCGACCGCCTCCGGGAGCCCGCGCGCCCGAGGGGCATCTGGTGACCCGCCGCACGCCCTCCCGGCGTGTCCGGTGAAGCCCGACGCGTCGGCGGATTCGCCGTCGGTGCTGGTGATGGCGTTGCCGCCGCTGTGGTCGCTGCCCGTGCACCAGACGCCGCTGCTGGCCGCCGCGGCACGCTGGCGCTCCTGCGCGGCGACGGCCGGGCAGACCGCCGACGGACTGGCCGGAGCCACCGCCGCGAGCGCCGGTTGGAGCGGCACGGACGCCGTGGCCTACGAGGACCGCCGCAGGCAGCTGGCTGACGGGGCCGCGCTCGCGGCAGAGCTGGCGCTGCGCTCGGCCATCGCGCTGGAGACGCTGGCCGGGCGGGTGTCATCGGTGCAACGCCACCTGGACGAGTCCCTGGCCCGGGTCGCCGCGACGGTGCCGTGCCAGGGCGGCGCGGAGCGAGTCCTGTTCTTCGCACACGGACCGGCACATGCCGCGCGGGTCGACACGGCCGCAGGCGAGGCCGCCGACCTGCGCGGAGACCTCGCCATGGCGACCCGCCAGGCCGAAGCCTCGCTGGCCGCCGCCACGGCGGGCTGGCAGCGGCTGGCCGCCATGTTTCCGCCCACCACCGAGACGCCGACTCCCGAGCCGTCGGAGACGGTCGTGGTGCGCGCCGACGGGGTGACGCTGGTGAACACCGGCGCGAACGACGACGACGTGCTGGTCACCGTCGACGCCGCCGGGAGGCCGCTGGTGCTGGTCGGCGGCGAGACGGTGGCCGCGGTGCCGGACGGGCGGCTGGTGGTGCGCACCGGGGCCGGGGACGACCTCGTGCGGGTCGAGCCCGCGGTCGCGGCGGCGGTGACGGTGCTGGCCGGGGCGGGCGACGACCGGGTCGACGGTGGGGACCTGCTGCACGGCGCGGGCGGCGCGGACACCCTGCTCGGCCGAGAAGGCGACGATCTGCTGGTGGGTGGCGACGGCCGGGACTACCTCGACGCCGGGGCCGGAGCCGACACGGCCGACGGCGGGCGCGGCGACGACACCGTGTACGGCCTGGGCGGCGACGACACGCTGCGCGGCGGCGCGGGCCGCGACCACCTGTCCGGCGGGCGCGGCGACGACCTGGTGATCGGCGGCGACGGAGACGACGTGCTGGTCGGCGGCGCGGGCACGGACCGGCTCGACGGCGCGGCCGGGGTCGACCGCGCCTACCGCGACCTGACCGACCCGGCGGGCGACGCCGAGTTCTGGCACGTCGCACCGCAGGTGACGCCCGGCGGCGGGATCACGGTCACCGGCTCGCCCGAGTTCGTCGAGCGCGTCGAGTCCGATCTCGACCTGCTGCGTGCCTCGCCGGCCGGCCGCCGCATGCTGGCCGAGCTGGACACGGCCCTGGCCGCCGGTGACGGCTGGCTGCCCGGCGACGGGCCGGACACGCTGGAGGTCAGGGAGCTGCCGTCCGGCACGGGCAACGGTTTCGCGGGCGTCGCGCCCGGCGACGCCGACCGGCACGTCATCGAGTACGAGCCGGGTTTCCAGGGGCTGCCCGGCGACGCGCCGCCCGTCGTGGTGCTGTACCACGAGCTGGCGCACGTCTGGAGCGACCTGGCCGGCCACGAGCGCACCGGGGCGCACTCCCGCGACGACGTGATGTGGGACGGTTCGCGCTGGGTGCCGGTGCCCGACCGGGAACGGGTGGCCGTCGGCCTGCCGATCGACGATGACGGGGATCCGACAACACCCGAACGGCTGGATCCGCATCACCCGTACCCGCTGACGGAGAACGCGCTGCGCGATGAGCTGGGCGTATCCGGCAGGCAAACATACGGCACGCCACGCCGCCCTGCGTGACCCGGCCGCCACCGTCTGCTATGGAGGTCCAGCCGATTGCATCCGGACGCCATAGTTTGACACAGTGTGCGCGCGTTGATCGCAACGCGACGTTGTGGTGGTCAGGGGAGGAACAAACATCATGATGGGTCCACAGCACGCGCTGTCCGGCGCGGCCACGTGGCTGGCCGGGTCCTGGGTGGCCGCGCAGTTCTTCGACTACCCCCAGTCGGCCACCACGATCGCCGTCGGCGCCGCGGTGTGCGCGGGCGGGGCGCTGCTGCCTGATCTGGACATGTCCGGCAAGGTGACCAAGGGCCAGGGCGGCTCGACCGTCTCCCGCAGCTTCGGCGTGGCCTCGCTTTTCGTCGCCGAGGTCATCGAGAAGATCTCGGTCGGCGTGTACACGGCCACCAAGCTGAGCAAGGATCCCGACCGGCACAACGGCCACCGCACGCTGACCCACACGCTGCCGTTCGCGGCGCTGATGGGCTTCGGCTCGATCTGGCTGTGCACCCGGTACGGCCGGTGGGCCGTGATCGGCATCCTGTTCTTCATGTTCGGCTTCGCGCTGCGCGGCCTGTTCGACAAGTGGGCCGACCGGGCCGGCTGGGTCATCGTGACGATCACCTCGGGGGCCGCGGCCTACTTCGCGTTCAATTTCCTGCCCAGCGAGAACCGCGGGTATCCGATGATCGGCCTGGCGGTGGGGGTCGGCTGCATCGTGCACCTGATGGGCGACATCGTGACCCGGGCCGGCGTGCCGATCCTGTGGCCGATCCCGACCGGGCGGCGCATGTGGCGCATGATCGGCCTGCCGGACACCTTCGCGATCGAGGCCGGCAGCAAGGTGGAGACCACCGTGCTGCGCACCGTCTTCACGGTCGTCTCGCTGGTCGCGGGCGCCGGCCTGCTGGCCCCCGCGCTGCTCAAGCGCTTCGACATCGAGATCTGACCCTCACTTCGCGTCGCCGTAGGAGTCCACGACGGCGACGGTGAGCGGGAACCGCACGGGCGAGCTGCCGAACAGCAGCTCGCCCGTCGCTTTGGCACCGGCCTCCAGGGCGGCCACGACGAGGTCGGCCTCCTCGTCCGGGCAGTGCACGATGACCTCGTCGTGCTGGAAGAAGACCAGCTCGGCCCGGCGGTCCCAGAGCCGGGCGCGCAGCGTGGCCAGCAGCGACGCGGCCCACTCGGCGGCGGTGGCCTGGATGACGAAGTTGCGGGTGAACCGGCCCCGCGAGCGGCCCGACGCGCCCTCGTCGGCCCACGACGACTCCAGCGCCGACGGCGGGCAGGTGCGGCCCAGCCAGGAGCGCACCAGGCCGCCGGTCTCCCCGGTGCGCGCCGCCGCCTCGACGTACGCCCAGGCCTTCGGGTAGCTGCCGCGCAGCGCCGCGATCGCCGGGGCGGCCGCGCCGCCGGTCTGCCCGTACATCGCGCCCAGCAGGGCCAGCTTCGCGGCGGCACGGTCGCCCTTGAACGCCTCGGCGGCCAGCACGGCGTAGAGGTCCCCGGCCGCCGCGGCGCGGGCCAGCCCGGCGTCACCGGACACGGCGGCGAGGATGCGCGGTTCGAGCTGCCCCGCGTCGGCGACGACGAGCCGCCAGCCGGGATCGGCGCGGGCCGCGCCGCGTACCGCCTTGGGGATCTGCAGCGCTCCCCCGCCCCGGGTCGCCCAGCGCCCGGTGACCACCCCGCCCGGCACGTACGCGGGCCGGAAGCGCCCCTGCCGCACCCACTGCTCCCGCCAGCTCCAGCCGTGCGCGGTCCAGATCCGGTAGAGCTCCTTGTACTCCAGCAGCACCTCGATGACCGGGTGGTCGACCGCCTTCAGCACCCAGGACCGGGTGTTGGGCACCTCGATGCCCGCCCGGCGCAGCGCCTTGCGCAGCTCGGCGGGCGAGTCCGGGTGCAGGCCGGGGGCGTTCAGCAGCTCGGCGATCCGGCCCGACAGCTCGGCCAGCCGCCGCGGCGGCCCACCCACCGGCGACGGCTCCCCCAGCAGCCCGACCAGGATCTCGTCGTGGGCGCGGGCCTGCCACGGCATACCGGTGTGTCCCATCTCCGCAGCGATCAGCGCGCTCGCCGACTCGGCCGCGACGAGCAGCCGCATCCGCGCCGGCTGCTCGACGGCCGCGATCCGGGCGAGCTGGTCGCGGTACACGGCCGCCAGCGCGTCCAGCGGGTCCACGCCGTCCGGCACCGCCGCCGGGGCGGGGGTGTCCCCGAACAGGGTGCCCTGCAGATCACCCGGCGGCTGGGCCGGACGGGCCGCCTGATCTGCGGGCACCGGCGCCCCGACCAGCCGCGCGTACGCCGCCGCGGCCGACCGCGGCTCGCCGTACCGCCCGGCGTACCCCAGCAGCAGCGTCTCGGCCAGCTCCATGTCATGGCACCGCCGGACCCGCACCCCCGCCGCCAGCAGCGGACCGTAGATCTGTTCCGTCGACCCCCACAACCACCGCGGCGCGCTCCCCCGCTCCCGATCCGCGACAGCGGCGGCGAGGTCGTCCACGGCTTCGACGGGCCCGCTCGGTGCGCCCGCGGCGTCCAGCGACCGCAGCAGCCCCCCGCCGCTGCCGTCCGCCACCACCGCGATCACCGTCACGCCGCCCATTCTGCTGCCGCCGCCCGACATCCCGAGCGAAGGAAGGGCACCTTCACATCGCCATACGTTGTAGAAGGTGCCCTTCCCAACCAGCCTTCCCACCTGCCGCCGCGGCCGCCCGTCGAAGATCGCCGTTTCAGGTCATGATCCGCGGCCGAACGCCAGATCATGACCTGAAACAGCGATCACGGCCAGCCGCAACCCGCGCCGGCGAGCACGGCGAGCACGGCCAACCCCGTGGCCGTGACAGGCGTAGCGATTGCGGCTGGGCGCGGCGGGCCTCAGCACCCGGGGACCGGGATTCGCCCCCGAAGGCGGCTCAACGCGGATATATAGGACGTATGACCGCATCGGAGCCCGTGTTCGACCGGATCGGCGCGACCTACAGCGAGGCCTTCGCGGACCGGCCCGGCCAGCTCGCCGCGGGCCGGTGGCTGCTCGACCGCCTGTCCGACCGGCAGCACCCGCTGGTCCTCGACGTCGGCTGCGGCTCGGGCACCCCCACCGCCCGCCAGCTCATCGACGGCGGCTGCCACGTCGTCGGCATCGACACCTCACCGGTCATGCTCGAACTGGCCCGCCACACCGTCCCCGAAGCGATCTTCGTCGAACGCGACCTGTTCGACCTCGACGGCCTCCACCCCACCCAGCAGCGCTTCGACGCCGTGGTCGCCTTCTTCTCCCTGCTCATGCTCTCCCGAGCAGACATCGACAAAGCACTCGAGGACATCCACCACGTCCTCGACCACACCGGCTACTTCGCCCTGGGCATGGTCGAAGGCGACTCCGACCACCTCATGAGGGACTTCCTGGGCACCCGGGTCCCCCTCACCGCCTACCCCCGCGAAGACCTGAGACACCTCCTCAACCGCCACGGCTTCACCGTCGAAGACCTCGTCACCGACCTCTGGGAACCCGCCCTCCCCACCGTCGACGCCCAACCCCAAACCCACCTCTACGCCTACTGCACCGTCGCCCGCCCCTACTGAAAGATCGCGACGATCTTGCGTGAGCTGTGGGTGATCCGCCCGGAATGAGCGTGTCGTACCCACAGCTCAAGCAAGATCGTCGCGATCTTGAGCGAGCGGGCGAGCGGGGGTGCGGGGGGTGCGGGGGTTACTTTACGGCGCCGGCGGTTAGGCCGGACTGGATCTGGCGCTGGAAAATGGTGTAGACGATGATCATCGGGATGATGGCGATCGACAGGGCCGCGAAGAGGGCGGGCCAGTCGGCCTGGTAGCCGGCGGCGGTGGAGATGTTGGCGATGCCCTGGGTGAGGAGCCATTTCTCCTGGCCCTCGGCGCCGCCGGGGAGCAGGGAGACCGGTAGGACGTACTGGTTCCACTGGCCGATGATGTTGAAGATGGTGATGCTGATGAGGCCGGGCTTGGCCATGGGCATCATGACGCGGAAGAAGAGCTTGGTGTGGGAGGCGCCGTCGATCATCGCTGCTTCGGCGACCGCGTTGGGGAGGGTCTTGAAGAAGGCGGCGAGGAAGAAGACGGTGAAGGGCAGCGAGTAGGCGATGTACACCAGGATCAGGCCGGTGTGCGTGCCGAGCAGGCCCAGCTCCTGCACCACGATGTAGAGCGGGGTGAGGGCCAGGTAGACCGGGAAGGCCAGGCCCGCGATGAACAGGAAGTAGATGAACCTGTTGCCGACGAACTCGTAGCGGGCCAGCACGTAGGCGGCCATCGCGCCCAGCAGCATGGTGCCGAACGTCGAGACCGACACCACGATCAGGCTGTTCAGGAAGTACGTGCCGACCTTCGCCTCGGTCCAGGCCCGGCCGAACGACTCGAAGTCCCAGTGGCTCGGCAGCGCGAACGGGTTGCCGATGAAGATCTCGGTGTTGTTCTTGAACGCGGCCAGGAACGTGAAGATCAGCGGGTAGATGATCAGGATGGCCCAGACGGCGAGCGCGACGTGGGACAGCTTGTTCAGGACGCCGGCGCCGGAGCGCTTCTCAGACTTGTTTGCCACGACAGACCCCGCTCAGTGCTCGACCGCGTTGCGCTTGCCGCCACGCAGGGACAGCACCGCGAAGATGATGGTGAAGACGGCCAGCGCCACGCCGAGCGCCGACGCGTAGCCGTAGTCCGACTCCCGGATTCCGGACTTGTAGATCTGCACCGGCAGCACGGTGGTGGCCCCGTCCGGGCCGCCCTCGTCGATGGAGAGCACCATCACCAGCGCGAACGCGTCCATGGCCAGGATGCCCAGGTACACCCAGGCGACCTTCACGGTCTCCATGAGCAGCGGGATGGTGACCCGGAAGAAGATGGTGACCCGGCTCGCGCCGTCCATCACGGCCGCCTCGTAGATCTCGGCCGGGATGCTCGACATGCCCGCGGCGAACAGCACCACGTAGAAGCCGACCGCCTGCCAGACCAGCACGCCGAGGATCGACCAGAGGCCGTACTCGGCCATGAACGGCACCGGGTCCACGCCGAACAGTTCGAGGAACCGGTTCAGGACGCCGCTGCCGTCCGGGGCGTACACCCGGCCGAAGATGACGCCGACGATCACGACGGCCAGGACCTGGGGGAGGAAGAACACCACGCGGTAGAACTTCGACCCCCAGACCCCGGTCATCATGCCGCCGCGGGTGCCCCCGCCCATGTTCAACAGGAACGCGAAGAACAGGGCGAGGGCGATCGTGATCACCGGCAAGGTGACCAGCAGGAAGACGTGGTGTCTCGCCGCCAGCCATACCTTGTCGTCGTCGAGGAGCTTCTGGAAGTTCTCCAGGCCGACGAAATCGAAATTCGGGGACAGGCCGCTCCAGTTCGTCATGGACACCTGGACCGCCGCGGCGATCGGGCGCAGGACGAACATGCCGTAAAGGGCGAGTGGGGCGATCAGGAACCCGATGACGAACGGGTATTTACCTTGCCGCATGATCAACTACTCCGGCTTCGGGGGGATTAGCGGGAGAACTTCTTCTCGGTCTTGTCAGCCGCAGCCTGCATACGGTCGCAGAACTTGTCGGCGGTGCCACCCTGGAACATCAGCTCGTTGGTGGCGGCGCGGCACTCGTCGTCCAGGTTCTTGTACCAGGCGTCCCAGCGGAAGCTGAAGTTGGCCGCACCGGCCGCGGTCAGCGCCGCGTTGGCCGAGGTCAGACCGGGCGAGAGGGTCAGGCCCTCGGCCGCGCCGGTGACGACGGTCAGCGACTTGGTGAGCTCGGTGAAGCCCTTCGCGCCCGCCTTGGACAGCATGTGGCGCAGGTACTCCTTGCCGCCCTGGACGTTGCCGCCCTTGCTGGCGACGAAGTACATCTCGCCCGCGGCGGCGTAGAGGCCCGTGGCCGGGAGCTTGTCCGACGCGGTCGCGCCCGGGATGGCGGCGACCTGGTAGTCGAAGCCGGCCGGGGTGTCCTTGGACTGCTCGTTCTCCAGCCAGGAACCCGACGGGTAGAAGCCCACCTTGTACTGGTTCTGCTGCAGCTGCACCTCGGTGTGCTTCAGGCCCAGGTGCGCCTTGTTGCCGTACTTGGCGCCGATCTCGCCCCACAGGGTGGCGGCCTGCTTGACGGCGTCGTTCTTCCACGCGTTCGGCTCGAGGTTGTCGATCGCCTTGAGCACGTCCGCGCCACCGATCTTGGCGGCGGTGGTCAGGATGACCAGGTACTGGTAGTAGGCCGCGTTGGCGCCCGCGTACGAGTACGGGGTGATGCCCTTGGCCTTCATCTTCTCCAGCAGCGCGGTGAAGTCCGCCCAGGTGGTCGGCGCGGTCCAGCCGTTGTCCTTGAACAGCTTGCCGGAGTACCACAGGCCGAACACGGTGTAGGCGTAGTTCAGCACGTACGGCTTGCCGTTGAAGGTGCCCTGCTCGATGGTGCCCGGGATCAGGGTCTCACCGACGGTCTTGCCGGCGATGTCCAGCGACGGGGCGGCGAACAGGTCGCTCAGGTCGGCGACCTGGCCGGCCTCGACGAGCTTGCCCTGGTCCATCAGCTTCGAGCCGGCGTTGTTCACCATGTCCGGCGGGGTGTTGCTCGCGAAGCGCGGCTGCAGAGCGGTGGAGACCTCCTGCGTCGAGGAGTACTTCACCTCCGACTTCGGGAACTTCGCCTTGTACGACGGGATGTGCACGTCCGTGGCGTACTTGGTGCCCAGACCGCCATCGAAGATCACAACCTCGACCGGAGTCTCGGTCGCGACACCCAGGGGGTTCTCCGCGGACTTCGTGCCGGTCGCCGAGGTGGAAGGCTCCTCGGTGCCGCCGCCGACACAGGCGGAGAGCAGACCGGCGGCGGGGGTGGCCAGCAGGCCGACGGCCGCAGTCCGGCGCAGCACGCTGCGACGGCTCAGCTCCGACGGGCTGTCGGTGTGGTTGGACATCATTGTCTCCTCAGATTCGGGTCGCTGAGATAGTGACTCGAGGGTGTGGTGAGGCGGTGCCTGTAGCAGTCGCGGTCACGGGCGAACCCGTGGCCACGGCGGACCCGGCCGCACCGGGGATCAGTGCGGCACCACACCGGGCGGCGTTGCCCGATGTGGTGTCGGCCCAGTGCTCGATCGGGTCGAGCACGGTCAGCGGCAGCACGGCGCAGGCGGGGGCGGTCACAGCTCGCCCTCCTTGCTCTGGCCGTTGCTGAAACGGTGCGCGTCCACCGCACGGGCGGTGCGCTGGAACGCGGCGTGGGAGCGGTCGTGGGTGCGCTGGGCTACCGCGATGTAGAGCAGGTCGAGCACCACCAGCTGCGGGTGGCGCGCCGACAGCGCGTCCGGGCGGAACGAGGTGGCCTGGCTCGCGGTGAGCAGCACGATGTCGGCCAGCTCGGCCAGCGGCGAGCGAGGGAAGCCGGTCAGCGCGATGGTGACCGCGCCGTGCGAGCCGGCCTCGGCCAGCATCTCGACCGTCTCGCGGGTCTGCCCGGTGTGCGAGATGCCCAGCGCGACGTCGCCCTCGCGCAGCAGCGCGGCGCTGGCCAGGCCGTTGTGCACGTCCGGCCAGGTCCACGCGGCGATGCCGATGCGGTGCAGCGAGAACTGCATCTCGGCGCCGACCAGGGCGGACCCGGACGCGCCGTAGATGTCGACGCGGTTGGCCGAGGAGATCGCGGCCGCGGCCCGCTCGACCTCGGCTAGGTCGAGCATCGCGGCGGTGTCGCGCATGGCCTGGGTGTCGGCCGCCATGATCTGCGCGAGTACGCGCTCCAGCGGGTCGCCCGGCTCGATGGCCCGGCCGATGTCCTCGGCCCAGCCGGCAGATCGGGCGGCGCGGCCGGTCTCGCCGGCGATGGCCAGGCGCAGATCGGCGTAGCCCTCGAAGCCCAGCGCGCGGCAGAAGCGGGTGATCGAGGCGGGCGAGGTGCCGGAGCGCTCGGCCAGCTCGACGATGGTGGCGCGGGCGGCGCCGGCGGGATCGGTCAGCACCTGCTCGGCGACGCGCTGCAGTGCCCCGGTGAACTCGGGCAGCTGCGCGCGTACCCGCACCAGCACGCTGTCCGGCCGGTCCAGGCCGAGCCGGGCGTGCGGGATCTCCAGCGGGGCGGACTGTGCCGCCGCGACCGGTTCCACGCGCTCCACCACTGACTTCTCCTACTGACCAGGTCCCGAACAGTTAACCGAAAGGAAGTTAACTGTTAGTGGTAAAAGTTCTTACTGACGACCCCCTCTTGTCAAGTCCACGGGCAAACTTTTTAAAGCTGTTACCTGGCGATGCTGCCCGGCCCTTGCTCACGGCGGCCACTACAGGGAGCATGAATGCCGCGAAGGCCACACCAGCGTTGACCGTTTGGATGAGGTAAGAGGTGACATGTCGGACAAGCTGGTACTCGGGCTCGACGTCGGCGGAACGAGCACCCGCGCCGTGCTGGCCACCGCGGACGGGCAGCGGCTGGGGGCCGGGCGGGCCGGCGGCGGCAATCCCACCACCCACGGGGCCGCCGCACTGACCGAGCTGACGGCCGCGATCCGGGCCGCGCTGGGCGACACCGCCCCCGAGTCCGTCGCCGGAGCCGTGCTCGGCATGGCCGGGTACACCAAGCTCGGCGCCTCCCCCGCGCTGCGGTCCGCGTTCGACCAGGCCTGGACCGGCCTCGGCCTGCGCTGCGAACCCCAGCTGGTCAGCGACGTGCTGGCGGCGTACGCGGCAGGCACCCCGGAGCCCGACGGCACCGTGATCGTGGCCGGCACCGGCGCGGTCGCCGCCCGGGTCCGCGACCACCGGCTCGACCACGTCGCCGACGGCCACGGCTGGCTGCTCGGCGACCTCGGCTCGGGCTACTGGCTGGGCCGCGAGGCCGTCCGCGGCGCCCTGCGCGACCTGGACAAGGAACGCCCGCTGGGCGCGCTGGCCGCGGGCGTGCTGACCGAGCTGCTCGGCACCGACACCATCGCGCCGCGCCGCCGTGACACCGCCGCCGGCCTGGTCCAGGCCGTCGTGGCCGAGTCCCCGATCGCGCTGGCCCGGCTCGCGCCCCTGGTGCTGCGCTACTACGACGCCGACGACCCGGCCGCCGTGGACGTGGTCCAGCGCGGCGCGGCCCACCTGGCCGACACGGTGGCCATGGTGCGCGCGCCCGGCGAGACCACCGTCCTGGTCCGCGGCGGCGGCCTGCTCACCAACGACACCCCGCTGGCCGCCGAACTGGCCGCCGCGATCTCCGTGAGCTGGCCCGCCACCACGCTGCGCCCCGCCGGCGACGCCGCCGCCGCGGCCGCCTGGCTCGCCGCCCTGCCCACCGCCCCCGACCCCCGCACCCTCCACTCCCGCCTGCTCACCTCCGCCTGACCGGACCGCGGCTCGCAAGATCGCCCGACTTGCCGGGCAGGTGGTCGACAGGCCGGTCAAGATACGCACGGGTGCCGGGCAAGCCGAACGATCACGACCGGGCGCGACGCGAACGCGGGACGGACACGGGGCACGCGGCGAGCGGGCGGGTGCGCCCGGTAACCTGCTCCGGTGCAGGTCTGCCAGTTCGCCCCCGAGTCGTCGCGATGACGGACGTGAAGGTCCGGGCCGCCGGCGGCTCCCGCTGCGGCAGCTGCGCCGAAGCGCTGTACCTGACCGCCCAGGTGCCGTTGCCCCGCTCCAGCCGCACCCGCACCGTCGGGCTCTGCCCGCAGTGCGACGCCGGCCGCCCCGAGACCCAGGGCCTGCTGGCGTACTTCGCCGAGCACCCGCAGGTGCGCCCCGAGGACCTGCACCGGGTCTCCGAGCTGGTCGGACGCTGGCTGGAGGCGCTCACCGAACGCGCCGACCGGGACAGCTCGCTGGCCGCCGACGTCGAGGCGTGGTGGGCCGGCCGCGCCGGCTGACCCGCCCGCGACGCGCGAGCCCGGCGGCCGGGTCCGCCACACCGGCGAATACGGTTGCCGTGGCCGCGGCCGCGGGTTAAGAACCTCCTATGGTGACTTTGCGAACCGGCGTCGAGGGTGACTACGACGAGGTCAACCAACTGGTCCAGCGTGCCTTCCTCAACGACACCGCCGGGCGGGAGTGGGACGAGGAGCGGGCTCTGTTCGAGCCCGGCCGGTCCGTGCTCGCCGTGGACGGCGAGCGCGTCGTCGGCCACGTCGGCACGTACACCCGCAACCTGACCGTGCCCGGCGGCGTGCTGCCGGCCGGGTTCGTCACCGTCGTCGCCGTCGCCGGCACGCACCGCCGCCGCGGCCTCGCCTCGGCGATGCTCACCCGCCAGCTCGGCGAGATCCGCGACCGCGGCGAGGCGCTGGCGTTGCTGTGGGCCAGCGAGGCGGGCATCTACGGCCGGTACGGGTACGGCCTGGCCAGCCGCCGCCTCAGCTTCGAGATCGACCGCCGCGAGGTGCGCGTCGACGGCTCCCGCTTCGACAAGTCCCGCCTGGACGGGCTGCGCCTGCAGGCCGGACCCGCCGCCGCGCACCGAGCCCAGGTCGCCGACCTCTACGAGCAGGCCCGCCCGGCCCGGCCCGGCTTCGCGAGCCGCGACCCGCGCTGGTGGGACTACCGGCTCGCCGACCAGGCCTGGCATCGCGGCGGGGCCGGCCCGCTGCAGGCCGTCGTCTGCCTCGACGGCGACACCCCGGTCGGGTACGCCCTCTATCGCTTCCGCTCCAGCTGGAACGACAGCGGGCCGAACGGCGAGGTCGGCGTCATGGAGACGGTGGCGGCCACCCCGGCGGCGTACACGCTGCTGTGGGACTACCTGCTCAACGTCGACCTGACCCGCACGGTCGGGCTCTGGCTCGGCGCCCTCGACGAGCCCTTGCAGTACCTGGTCAACGACCCGCGCCGGCTCGGCATGCGGATGGGCGACGGCCTGTGGGCGCGGCTGCTGGACGTGCCCGCCGCGCTGCGCGCCCGGCGCTACGCGGCGGAGGTCGACGTGGTGCTGGAGGTCGTCGACGAGGTGCTGCCCGGCAGCGGCGGCGTGTTCCGGCTGCGCGGCGGCCCCGACCACGCCGCCTGCGAACCCACCGCCGACCAGCCCGACCTGCGCCTGGACACGGCCACCCTGGCCGCGGCCTACCTGGGCGGCAACAGCCTCGGCGCGCTCGCCGCGGCCGGCCGCGTCGACGAGCTGCACCCCGGCGCCGTCGCCACCACCGCCCCCGCCTTCACCTGGACCCGCGCCCCACACGGCATGGAGATCTTCTAACCCCTCCCTCCCCGCCCCGCCCGCCCGCCCCACCCCGCCTTCAATAGACGTTGGCCTATCTCATCGAATCCGGGTGCCGGATTTTCGCTGTAATAGGCCAACGTCTATGCAAAACGGGGCGGGTGGACGGGAGGCGGGTCGGGGCGGAACGTCGGTGGGTGTCGGGGTGGGCTGCCAGGATGGGGGCATGCTGTTCGCCGGGATCGCCGCGACGTCGGCCGCCGTGACCGCCACCTCGGGCCGCAAGGCGAAGGTGGAACTGCTCGCCGGGGCGTTACGGGAGCTGGCGGCGGGCGGTGACCCGGTCGAGATCGCGGCCGGCGCGGCCTACCTGAGCGGTGAGCTGCGGCAGCGGCAGATCGGGGTGGGCTGGGCGGGGCTGCGCGAGCTGCCCCCACCCGCCGAGTCGGCGACCCTCGACGTGCGAGCGGTCGACGCAGCCCTGGAGTCGATGGGGCTGATCAGCGGCCAGGGTTCGCAGGCGCGGCGGCGCGCGGCGGTGGGCGCGCTGTTCGGCGCGGCCACGGCCGACGAGCAGCGGCTGCTGACCGCGCTGATCGGCGGCGAACTGCGCCAGGGCGCGCAGGCCGGGCTGCTGGCCGACGCGGTCGCGCTGGCCGCCGGGGTGCCCGCCGCGGTCGTGCGAAGGGCGCTGCTGCTGTCGGGGGACCTGAAGGCGGTGGCGGCGACCGCGCTGGCCGAGGGCGAGGCGGGGCTGTCGGCGCTGCGGTTGTCGGTCGGCACGGCGCTCGCGCCGATGCTGGCCCAGTCCGCGCCCGACCCGGAGCAGGCCCTCGCGGCGACCGGGGCGCCCGCGGCGGTGGACGCGAAACTGGACGGCATCCGCATCCAGGCGCACCGCGACGGCGACGAGGTCGCCGTGTTCAGCCGCAGCCTGGACGACATCACGGCCCGGGTGCCCGAGATCGTGGCCGCGGTGCGGGCGCTGCCGGTGCGCGCGGTCGTGCTGGACGGGGAGGCGATCGCGGTCGACGAGCGCGGGCGGCCGCGCCCGTTCCAGGAGACGTCGGGCCGGGCCGCGCAGCGGGCCTCGGGGGCGCTGACCTCGTACTTCTTCGATCTTTTGCACCTGGATGGCACGGACTGGATCGACGAGCCGGGCACGGCGCGCTGGGCCGCGCTGGACGCGATGCTGCCCGCCGCGATGCGGGTCGAGCGCACCCTCGCCGAGACGCCCGAGCAGGCGCGGCAGGCGTTCGCCGCGGCGCTGGCGGCCGGGCACGAGGGCGTGGTGGTGAAGGCCGCGCAGGCGGCGTACGAGGTGGGGCGGCGCGGCGCGGGCTGGGTGAAGGTGAAGCCCCGGCACACGCTCGACCTGGTGATCCTTGCCGCCGAGTGGGGCAACGGGCGGCGGCGCGGCTGGCTGTCCAACCTGCACCTGGGGGCCCGGGATCCGAACGGCGGCTTCGTGATGCTCGGCAAGACGTTCAAGGGTCTGACCGACGCGATGCTGGCCTGGCAGACCGAGCGGCTGCTGGAGCTGGCGGTCGAGCGCGACGACTTCCAGGTCACGGTGCGGCCGGAGCTGGTCGTCGAGATCGCGTTCGACGGGGTGCAGCGCAGCACCCGCTACCCGGGCGGGGTGACCCTGCGCTTCGCGCGGGTGCTCGGCTACCGCGAGGACAAGAGCGCGGCCGAGGCCGACACCCTGGATGCGGTACGCGCGCTCGGCGCCGCCGAAGCCGACGCCTGACCTGGCACGAGGGCCGTGCCGGAGGCCCCCGGCACCGCCCTCGTTGATCATCCGACGCGGACGCCCCGCGCTCACTCCTCGGGAACGATCACCCACATCGCGATGTAGACGATGAACTGGGGTCCCGGTAGCAGGCACGACAGCAGGAACAGCAGTCGGACCAGCCAGGCCGGCAGGTTGAAGCGCAACGCCAGACCGGCGCAGACACCCGCGATCCAGCGTCCGTGGCGGGGCCGGTACAGCCGCCGAGCCGTTGAGGCCATCTTGGTCAACTCCCCGAAGAGCGGTGCGGCGTGTTCGCCGCGGCTGTCTTCGACGGTAGAGGGCGGGGTCACCCCCGCCCTCGGTCCGCAGATGGATTCACGCTGGTCGTGGCCCGTACGGGCGTCCCCTATGGCGCGGCTGTGCTAGGACTCACTTCATCTGGCCGGCGGTCAGGCCGGACTGCACCTGGCGCTGGAAGACCGCGTACACCACCAGGACCGGCAGCATGGCCAGGGTGAGGCCGGCGAACAGCCGGGAGTAGTCGCCGCGGTAGCCCTCGCTGATGGCCAGGTTGGCCAGGCCCTGGGCGAGCACCTGCTTCTCGTCCGAGGTGATCAGGACGACCGGCAGCAGGTACTGGTTCCAGTGGCCGAGGAAGTTGAAGATGCCGACGCTGATCAGGCCGGGTTTGGCCATCGGCAGCATGACCCGGAAGAAGGTCCGGAACGGCCCGCACCCGTCGATGTAGGCGGCCTCGGCCACCGCGTCGGGCAGGGTGCGGAAGAACGCGGTGAGAAAGAAGACCGTGAACGGCAGCGAGTACGCCGTGTAGATCAGCATCAGGCCGGGCAGGGTGTCCCGCAGCCCGACCCCACCGACGATCTTGAACAGCGGCACGAAGGCCAGCACGACGGGGAACATCATGCCGCCGACGAACACGAAGTACACCAGCCGGCTGCCCAGGAACTTGTAGCGGGCCAGGGCGTACGCCGCGGTCGCGCCGAGCAGCATGGTCAGCGTCAGCGACCCGAGCAGCACGATGCCGGTGTTCACGAAGTACTGCCCGATGTGCCCGTGCGTCCAGGCGCGGGCGAAGTTGTCGAAGCGCAGCGCGCTGGGCAGCCCCCACGGGTCGCCGAGGATCTCGGCGTCGTCCTTGAACGAGCTGAGCACCACCCACAGCAGCGGCAGGGCCGTCAGCAGCCCCCACACCACCAGGAAGGCGTGCGAGAACACGTTGAGCGTGCCGTCGAGCGCCTTGCGGCCCCGGCCGGGCTCCCCGGTGACGTTCTGGCCTGGGCGGTCCACCTGGGCCGCCTGCGGCCCGCGCTCGGCAACGGCAGTCTGCTCGCTCATGAAAGCTCGATCCTCTCGCGGCGGGTCAGGCGCAGGGACAGCACGGTGACGCTGAGGGTCACGAAGAACATCACGACGCCGATGGCCGACGCGTAGCCCCACTTGTAGTCGCCGAACGCCTCGGTGTAGAGCCGCAGGCCGACCACGTCGGTGGAGAAGTTCGGGCCGCCGCGGGTCATCACGTGGATCAGCGCGAAGCCGTCCAGCGCCAGGATGGCCAGGTACACCCAGGCGACCTGGATGGTGTCCCAGAGCAGCGGAATGGTGATCCGCACCAGGGTGTTGAGCCGGCTCGACCCGTCGAGGGCGGCGGCCTCGTAGATGTCGCGCGGCACGGACTGCATGGCCGCGCCGAACAGCACCACGTAGAAGCCGACATTCGCCCAGACCATGACCGCGAGCACGGCCCAGAAGGCGTACGCCGGGTCGCCGAGCCAGACCTTGGCCAGCCCGTCCAGGCCGACCGCGCGCAGCGCGGAGTTGACCAGGCCGCTGCGCGGGTTGTAGACCTCGGCCCAGAGCACGCCGACGATCGACACCGACAGCATCTGCGGCGCGAAGTAGATGACCTTGTAGAGCCCCGAGCCGCGGACGCCGGTGACCGTGCTGCGCCCGCCCCGCCCCCCGACGTTGAGCATCGTGGCCAGGAACAGGCCGAGCGCGATGGTCAGCAGCGGCAGCAGCACCAGCAGCCACAGGTTGTTGAGCAGGGCGTTCCAGACGTACTCGTCGCCGACCATGCGCTTGAAGTTGTCGAATCCGACGAACTCGTACGCCGGCGACAGCCCCTGCCAGTCCGTCATCGCGATCAGGAACGACTGGGCGTACGGGGACACCACGAAGTAGCCGTACAACGCCAGCGGCGGCAACAAGAACGCTGCCAGCAGCGGATACTTCCCGTGTCTCACGTCGTGCCCTCCTCGTCGAGTGCGGTTCGGCGCCCGCCACGCCCGTGGTGCGCGTGGCGGACGCCGAGGTCAGCGCGTCAGGCGCTGCGCTTGTACTTCTTGAAGGTGGTGTCGGCGGCGATCAGGTCGGCGCCCTTCTGGCAGGCCGCGAGGAACTCGGCGGGCGTGGTGCGCCCGGAGAAGAACTCGCCGCAGGCCGCGTCGACCAGCTCGCGCTCCAGCTTGCGGTAGTACACGTTGTAGACCCAGTTGAAGCCGTTGCTGCCCGAGTCGGCCAGCGCCTTGACGGCGGTGGTCAGACCGAACGGCAGGGTGGCCCCTTCGGCCGCCCCGGCCACCACGGACAGGCTGGAGACCTTGCCGGTGAAGTCCTTGGCGCCCTTCATGGACAGCATGTGCCGCATGAGCTCCATGCCGCCGCGCTCGTTCTTCGCCTTGGCGGGCACCACGAACGGCTCGCCGGCGGTGCCGCGGATGGCGGCGAACGGCAGCTTGTCGGCCGAGCCGAGGCTCGGGGTCGGGGCGACGGCCATGTTGAAGCCCTCGGGGGTGACCGCCTTCTGCTCGCTCTCCAGCCAGGAACCGCAGGAGATGAACGCCGCGTTGCCCTTGCACCACTCGGTCTGCGACTGCTTGTGGTCCAGGCCCGGGGAGCCTTCGAGGATGTACTTGTCCTTGACGATCTGGTGCCACGCCTCGGCGGCGGCCTTCATCGCGTCGGAGGTCCACGCGCCCGGCTCCAGGTTGTCGATCGCCATGGCGACCTGCGGCCCGCCGAACTTGATCGCCGTGGAGATCACCGGCCAGGACATGTACCGCGGGTGCTTGCCCTGGTAGGTCCACGGCGCGATGCCGGCGGCCTTGATCTTCTTGCACAGGGCGATGTGCTCGTCCCAGGTCTTGGCGTACTCCCAGCCCTTCTCGGTGAAGAGCTTGCTGGAGTACCAGATGCCGTAGACGGTGTACGCGTAGTTCAGGACGTACGTCTTGCCGTCGAAGCTGCCGCTCTCGACCGTGCCGGGCAGCAGGGTCTCCCGCACCTTCTTGCCGGGCACGTCCAGGCTCGGCGCGTCCAGCAGCGGGGTGAGGTCGGCGAGCGCACCCTGGGCGACCAGGCCGCCGAGGTCGATCTGGCCGGCGCCGGAGTTGTTCACGAAGTCCGGCGGGGTGCCGTCGACGAAGCGCGGCTGCAGCTCCTTGTTGATCTCCACCACGGCCGAGTGCTTGACCTCGGCCTTGGGGTAGGTCTCCTTGTACATCGCCTGGTGCGCCTTGGCGTAGTCCTCGCCGAAGCCGCCGTTGAAGATGACGACGTCGAGCGGGGCGTCTTCCTTCACGCCCAGCGGGTTCTTGTCGCTCTTGGTGCCCTCGTATTTGCCGGACGTGTCGCCGGAGGTGTCGTCGCCGAGCGCGCAGCTGCTGAGCAGCCCCGCGGCCGGACCGGCGAGGACGCCCGCCGCGGCAGCACGCCGCAGCACCGTACGCCGGGTCAGGTCGGACTGTGCCATTCCCACTCCTTGCCAGAGACGGTCTGGTATTTCCCTACAAGTTTCGGCCGTGTTCTGAAGGATTCTTACGGCCACCGTCGTCACTAGGCAAGATGTCGCCGCAGAAACGTTACGCAGACTTTCTACAGAACCCCCATAATTCGCCCCCAGGCGTTCATGACCCGGAGATCATCCGTTCACACACCCCGGGGCGGTGAAAGTTTTCACCACTCCCGCCACCCGTACATGGCAGAAGCTCCGACCGTCTCGCCGGAGCGGCACGATCGGAGCCGCGGGGGCAGATCCTCTCACATACACGTAGCCCCGTCCATGCAGCTCAGGCGGCATGGACGGGGCTACAGCCCGAACGTCAGTGCTGGGTCGGGAAGCCCAGGTTGATTCCGCCGTGGCGCGGATCGAGCCAGCGGCTGGTGACCACCTTGCCCCGGGTGAAGAAGTGCACCCCCTCCGCGCCGTGCGCGTGGGTGTCGCCGAACAGCGAGGACTTCCAGCCGCCGAAGGAGTAGTACGCCATCGGCACCGGGATCGGCACGTTCACGCCGATCATGCCGACCTCCACCTCGTGCTGGAACCGCCGGGCGGCCCCGCCGTCGTTGGTGAAGATCGCCGTGCCGTTGCCGTACGGGTTGCCGTTGACCAGCGCCAGCGCCTCGTCGTACGAGCCGACCCGGACCACGCTGAGCACCGGCCCGAAGATCTCGTCCGTGTAGATCGACATCTGCGGCGTTACCTGGTCGAACAGCGTGGGTCCGAGGAAGAACCCGGATCCGTCGGCATCGGGCCGCACGGCGCGCCCGTCCACGACCAGCTTCGCGCCGGCCCGCTCGCCCGCGTCGACGTACGACGCGACCTTGTCCCGGTGCACCTTGGTGACCAGCGGACCCATGTCGCAACCCCGGCGGCCGTCGCCGGTGCGGATGCCCGCCACCCGCTCGGAGATCTTGCCGACCAGCTCGTCGCCGACCGGATCGACGGCCACGACGACCGAGATCGCCATGCAGCGCTCGCCCGCCGAGCCGAAGCCCGCGTTGACCGCCGCGTCGGCGGCCAGGTCGAGGTCGGCGTCCGGCAGCACCACCATGTGGTTCTTCGCGCCGCCGAGCGCCTGCACCCGCTTGCCGTGCGCGGTGCCCGTCTCGTACACGTAGCGCGCGATCGGGGTCGAGCCGACGAACGACACCGCCTTCACCTGCGGATGGGTCAGCAGCGCGTCCACGGCCTCCTTGTCGCCGTGCACCACGTTGAACACGCCGTCGGGCAGGCCCGCCTCGGCGAACCACGACGCCAGCAGCACCGACGCGCTCGGGTCCTTCTCGCTCGGCTTGAGCACCACCGCGTTGCCACAGGCGATCGCGATCGGCGCGAACCACAGCGGCACCATCGCCGGGAAGTTGAACGGCGTGATCACCGCGACCACGCCCAGCGGCTGCCGGATCGAGTACGAGTCCACCTCGGTCGACACGTTCTCGCTGAAGAAGCCGCGCTGCGCCGACGGGATGCCGCAGGCGAACTCGACCACCTCCAGGCCGCGCTGCACCTCCCCCGCCGCGTCGGAGAGCACCTTGCCGTGCTCGGCCGTGATCGCCGCGGCCAGCTCGTCCCGCCGCTCGTGGATGAGCTGCCGGAACGCGAACAGCACCGCGCTCCGCTTGGCCAGCGACGCGTCCCGCCAGGCCCGCGCCGCCCGGTCCGCGGCGCTCACCACGACACCGACGTCGGAGGTCGACGCGAAGTCCACCAGCGCCGCCACCTGGCCGGTCGCCGGGTCGTACACCTCGCCCTGCCGGGTCGCCCCGTGCTCCCAAGGCTTGCCGTCCACGAAGTGGGTGATGTAACCAGTCATGCCCGCTCCTCGCTGCGCTCGTCTCCGGCATCGCCGAAGCAGCCGATTCGCTCGACAAGCTCGCTCATGCTGTCACCGCCTGCTGATGTGCCGCCGCCAGTGCCGCGGCGAGGATGTCCAGGCCCTCCTTGGCCTCGGCCTCGGTGAGGGTCAGCGGCGGGCCCATCCGGATCACGTTGCCGTACAGGCCGCCCTTGCCGACCAGCAGGCCGTTGGCCTTGGTCTCCTCCAGCACCCGCAGCGCCAGCTCGGGCGCCGGGTCCAGGGTGCCCGGCCGGACCAGCTCGAACGCCAGCATCAGGCCCTTGCCGCGCACCTCCGCCACGATCGGGGAGTTCAGCCCGCGTACGCCCGCGTGCAGCACCTCGCCCACCCGGGCCGCGTTGGACTGCAGGTCGTGGTTGAGCAGGTAGTCGAGCACCGCCTGCCCGGCCGAGGCGCTGATCGGGTTGCCGCCGAACGTGTTGAACGAGATAGCGGACAGGCAGTCCATGATCTCGCCGCGGGCCACCACGCCGCCCAGCGTGAAGCCGTTGCCGATGCCCTTGGCGAAGGTCAGCATGTCCGGCACCGCGTCGTGGGCCTGGTAGCCCCAGAAGTGCTCGCCGGTGCGGCCCCAGCCGGTCTGCACCTCGTCGGAGACCCACAGGATGCCGTGCTCGTCGAGCACCTCCTTGATGGCCTTGAAGTAGCCGTCGGGCGGCGCGACGAAGCCGCCGACGCCCTGGATCGGCTCGGCGATCAGGCACGCGACGTCGCCGGCGGTGGTGGTGGCCAGCACCTCGCGCAGGTCGGCCACGGAGCGCTCGATGTACTCGGCGTCGGGCAGGCCCGCGAACACCCCGCGCAGCCGGTCGCCGGAGTGCAGGTAGCTGACGTTCACCGGGGACAGCGAGGTCGCCGACCAGCTGCGCTGGCCCGTGACGGCGAGCGCGGCGAAGCTGCGGCCGTGGTAGCTGTTGCGCATCGCCAGGATCTGGTTGCTGCGCCGGTACTGGGTGGCCAGCAGCAGGGCGGTGTCGTTGGCCTCGGTGCCGGAGTTGGCCAGGAACACCTTCGGGTTCGGGATGCCGGACACCTTGGCGATCTTCTCGGCCAGCTCGACCTGCTTGCGGATCAGGTACAGCGTCGAGGAGTGCGCGATGCCCTTGTCGAGCTGCCGCCGCACCGCGTCGGAGATCTCCGGGACGTCGTATCCGATCATCGTGGTGAGCACGCCGCCGAAGAAATCAAGGTACGTGCGCCCCGACGCGTCGGTGACCCGGCAGCCGGAGCCGGAGACCAGCTCGATCGGGTCGGCGTACAGCGGATTGATCCAGTTGGGCATGACGGCGCGGTGGCGGTTGAGCAGTTCGTCGGTGCTCATGGGCTAACACGTCCTTCGGCGGGCGGTATCGGCTGTGTGTGAGATCACCCTGGACGCTCCCAGCTCCGGGAGCCCTGGGCAAGCTACATCGTGCCAGCCGCCGCCGTGTCGACCTGACAGATCGTCAAGCCGGGAGGGTACGCGCAGTGCTGCTCGCCTAAGAATCGAAGGTTTGGTGTCAGCCCCGCAACGCGTCCCTCGCCAGCAGCGCCACGTGCAACGACAGGCACACCTGCACCGAGTCCAGGTCCACTCCCAGAATGCGCTCGATCCGGGCCAGCCGCTCGTAGAAGGCGGGCCGGGACAGGTGCGCCGCGCCCGCGGCGATCGACTTGTTGCGCCCGTGCTCCAGGAACACCCGCAGCGTCGGCAGCAGCGCGTCCCTCGGATGCTCGGCGTCGTACGCCAGCAGCGCCCCGAGCTGTCGCTCCACGAACGTCTGCAGCCGCGGCTCGTCCCGCAGCAGGTGCAGCAGCCCCGGCAGGCCCACGTTGGGCAGCCGGTGCACGTCCGGGCCGGCCGGGTCGTGCCGGGCGGCCTCGGCCACCTGGCGCGCCTCCACCAGCGAGCGCCGGGCCTCGCGCAGGCTGTCCACGCCCGAGCCGGCCGCGATCAGCAGCGTGTCCGCCCGTCCCCGGCGCAGCGCGGCGGCGAAGGCCTCCAGCGCGGGCTCCTCCTCCCCGCGTACCGCCAGCAGCGCGCCTACCGCCCGGTCGTCGACGGCGCTGGTCAACCCGGTCTGCTTGGCCTCGCGCAGCGCCTGCGAGGCGGCGTCGGCCAGGTCGCGCAGCGCCGCCTGGCCCGCCTCGGTGCCCGCGGCCAGCGACTCGTCCCGGTGCCGCACCACCACCCCGACCAGGCGGCGGCGCTCCAGCTGGATGCCCAGCGCGGCGGCCCGCAGCGCCACCTCCGACACCGGCAGGCTGTGATCCAGCAGCGCCGACAGCAGGGTGCCGTGCAGCTGCCGCTCCAGCCCCTCGGCGTCACGCCGGATCAAGCGGCCCAGCGCGAGCGTCGAGGCCGCCCGCTCCAGCAGGATGATCAGGCGTGTCGGAGGCGTCGCCGAGGGCGCGGCCAGCCCGGCATCAGGCTCGTCCCACGAGCCGTCCGGCCCCTGCGCCGTGGCGAGCGGGGCGTCCACCGGGCGGCCCGCGGCCGTCCCCGAGGCGGGCCAGCGCAGCAGCAGCCGCCCCCAGTCCTGCCCACGCGCCCCGACCGGGGTGACCAGCCAGCCCGTGTCCGGGTCGTACCCGGTGCGCCCGCTGCCCGACGGCTGCGCCTTGACCCGCCGGGAATGCTGCTCCCAGCCGTCCAGGAGCATCTCCGCGCGGTCTCCGGCCGCGTCGTAGGCCAGAACCTGGCGGGCCAGGTTCTCCAGCACCACGGGGCAGCCGGCGAGCTGCGCCGCCTGGTGCACCACCTCGGCGGGCTCCGCGCCCTCCACGCTCAGCTCGGTGAACCGCTGGTGGATCTGCTCGGTGGCGCGCAGTTCGGCGAGTTGCGCGTCCACGATCAGCGCGTGCACGGCCTCGGTGATCTGCACGAACGGGGTCGGCCGGCGCAGCTCGACGAGCGGCAGGCCGGCCTTCTGCGCGGCGGCCGCCATCACCCGCGGCACGCTCGCCGTGTACCGCCGCCCCAGCTCCACGATCAGCCCGGACACGCCCACCTCGGCCAGGTCGTTGACGAACGCCCGTACGCCCGCGTCGTCGGCGGGCAGGCCGATGCCGGTGGTCAGCACCAGCTCGCCGCCGCGCAGCAGGGTCGCGATGTCGGGCACCTCCGCCGAGTGCACCCAGCGCACCGGCCGGTCGAGCCCCGACTCCCCCGCGACCAGCCGCGGCGCGCCGATCCGCACCGGGTCCAGCGCGATCACCTCACGCACCGTCGGGAACACCGCGGTCACCGCGGTCCCGCCGCGGCGTCACGCCCGGCACGTCTGCAACAGCTGGCCATTCCCCGACCTCGACAGCCCTATGGTCCGTTCAGCCTAACCACGCCGCCGAGCCGCACCGGCCACCCGGTCACGAAGCCGCGGTCTCCGCCTGCTCGTATCGGCCGGCCAGGTGGCGCAGCAGCACCAACGGGAACACCCCCAGCGCGGTCAGCGGGACCGCGCACCAGAGCCCCAGGCCGCCCTGGTACACCGACAGCCCCGATGCGGCGACGGTGGCCGACCACCACACGTCGGCGATCGCGATGCCCAGTAGCAGCCGGCGCGGCGCACGAGCACGCCACGCCGGCTCGTCCTCCTGGCCGCCTCGGCGCCGATCCCACCAGGCCGACGCCGTCCCGACCGCCGCGAAGAAGACCCAGACGGAGAGGAACATCCGCCAGCTGAAGGGGCCCGGCTCCGAGCCGAGAACGGCGATCAGCGCCACGAGCGACAGCTGAATCACCCCGACCAGGGCGAGCACTTCCACCGGCACCGCCCACCAGCCGATACGCCGCCTGAGCCGGGTCAGCACAGCGTCGTCCCGCTTCGGAAGATCATGGCGCGCAGTGTAGGCGCCGACCAAAACAGATCTTGCGCGGAACGGGCGGCAGCCGGGGTCAGGCGGGGTCGTCGCGGGTGAGTTCCCAGCAGGCGACGGCCGTCGCGGCGGCGACGTTGAGGGAGTCGACGCCCCGGCGCATGGGCAGGCGCACCCGTACGTCGCTGGCCTCCAGGGCGTGCCGGGACAGGCCCGGCCCCTCCGCCCCCAGCAGCAGCGCCGGGCGCAGCCGCTGGGTGTCGGTGAGCCGCTGCATCGGCACCGCGTCGGCCGCGGGGGTCATCGCGAGGATCGTGTACCCCGCGTCGCGCACCTCCGACAGCGCCTGCGGCCACGGATCGAGCTTCGCGTACGGGATCGCGAACACCTCGCCCATGCTCACCCGCACGCTGCGCCGGTAGAGCGGATCCGCGCAGGTCGGCGACAGCAGCACCGCGTCCACCCCCAGCGCCGCCACACCCCTGAAGATCGCCCCGATGTTCGTATGGTTGTTGATGTCTTCCAATATGACCACGCGCCGGGCCGCGGCCAGCACCTCCGAGGCCGCGAGCGCGGGCTGCCGGTGGAAACTCGCCAGCACGCCCCGGTGCACGTGGAACCCGGTGACCTGCTCCAGCACCTCCGGCTCGGCCCCGTACACCGGCGCGCCGTCGAGATCGGCGACCTGCCCCGCCCGCTTGGCCTCGACCAGGAACGAGCGCGGCCGGTAGCCGGCCCGCAGCGCGCGGCGCAGCACCAGCTCGCCCTCGGCGATGAACAGCCCGTGCGGCGGCTCCCAGCGGGTACGCAGCTCGACGTCGGTCAGCGCCCGGTAGTCCGCGATGCGTTCGTCGCCCGGATCGGTGATCAGTTCCACGTCCCGATTCTGCCGTCCGGGGCGGCACGGCCCGGCGGCGACACCGCGCTTGGGGCGATCAGGCCCGCCGGAAGGTAGGATCGGCCACCGCCGCCCGTCCATCGGCCGTCTGCCCTGACTCGCTCAGCCGGTCGGACGTCCCCAATCCTGAGGTATCGATGAAGAGCACCGCTCCGAAGATCACCGTGGTCGTGCCCACGTACAACGAGCGCGACAACCTGCCGAAGCTCGTCGACCTGCTGGCTGCCCTGCCGGTGGCGAACCTGCACGTGCTGGTGGTCGACGACAACTCGCCGGACGGCACGGGCGAGGTCGCCGACAAGCTGGCCGTCGACGGGCCCGTCCCGGTCACGGTGCTGCACCGCACGGCCAAGGACGGGCTGGGCCGGGCCTACGTGGCGGGCATGACCCAGGCGCTGGACGAGGGCGCGGACATCGTCATCCAGATGGACGCCGACCTGTCCCACCCGACCACCGCGATCCCCGCCATGCTGCAGACGCTGGCGGACACCGACGCGGCCGTGGTGCTCGGCTCGCGCTACGTCACCGGCGGCGCGGTCGCCAGCGACTGGCCGTGGCACCGCAAGGCCCTGTCGGCCTGGGCCAACTTCTACGTCAACGCCATCCTGCGGCTCCGGGTCAAGGACGCCACCGCCGGCTTCAAGGCCTGGCGATCCCAGACCCTGCGCGCGATCGACGTCGCCTCGGTCCAGAGCAACGGCTACGCCTTCCAGGTCGAGATGAACCACCGCGTGGTCCGCCAGGGCCTGCGCATCGCCGAGGTCCCGATCCGCTTCGAGGAACGCGAGGAAGGCGTCTCCAAGATGAGCCTCGGCGTACAGATCGAGTCCGCCCTGGTCCCCTGGAAACTCCTCCTGGGCCGCAACCCGCACTGATCCCCGTGACACCAGAAGGGCCGGCAGCCTTCGCTGCCGGCCCTTCTGCGTCACTCCAAGATCCCGACGATCTTGCGTGAACTGTTGGGAGTTTGTCCGGTTCGCCCGTGTCGTACCCACAGTTCGCGCAAGATCGTCGCCGCGTGGGGGCGGCGAGGGCCGTTACTCCTTGGGGAGGCGGCTGGTTTCGATTTCGATCTCCTTGACGGCGGCGGCGGCCGCCTCGGCTACGCGCTGGGCCTCGGCCTCGGCTTCGGCGCCCGACTCGCGGGCCGCCTCGGCGGCGGCGGGGTCGGGGCGCAGGCCGCCGAAGGTGGCGGCGATGCCGTCGAGGGCCTTGGTGAGCTCGACCGGGACGATCCAGAGCTTGTTCGAGGCGCCGGCCGCGATCTGCGGGAGGGCCTGCAGGTACTGCCAGGCCATCACCTTGTTGTCGGGCGAGGACACGTGGATGGCGTCGACGACCAGCTTGATCGCCTTGGCCTGGCCCTCGGCCTGCAGGATGCGGGCCTGCCGCTCACCGTCGGCGCGCAGCACCGCCGCCTGCTTCTCACCCTCGGCGGTGAGGATCTGCGACTGCTTGTGGCCTTCGGCGTTGAGGATCGCGGCGCGGCGGTCACGCTCGGCGCGCATCTGCTTCTCCATGGAGTCGCGGATGCTCGGCGGCGGCTCGATCGCCTTGATCTCGACGCGGGTCACCTTGACGCCCCAGCGGCCGGTGTTCTCGTCGAGCACCGCCGACAGCTGCCGGTTGACCTCCTCGCGGCTGGTCAGCGAGCGCTCGAGGTCCATCGAGCCGATGACGTTACGCAGGGTGGTGACGGTCAGCTGCTCGATCGCCTGCAGGAAGTTGGCGATCTCGTAGGTGGCCCGCACCGGGTCGATGACCTTGAAGTACAGCACGGTGTCGATGGAGACCACCAGGTTGTCCGACGTGATCACCGGCTGCGGCGGGAAGCTGACCACCTGCTCGCGCAGGTCGACCTTGGTCCGCACGGCGTCGATGAACGGCACCAGGATGTTCAGACCGGGGGTCAGCGTGCGGTTGTACTTGCCGAGGCGCTCGACCACGTCGTTGCGCTGCTGCGGCACGATCTTGACCATCTTGATCAGCGTGATCAGGACGATCAGCGCGATGATGGCCACCAGCGCGGTGATAAAAGTCTCCATCAATCCCTCCAGACCAGCGCGGTCGCGCCGTCCACTTTCACTACCCGGACCCGGTCACCCGGGACATATGTCTTCGTGGCGTCGTACGGCCGAGCCCGCCAGAGCTCGCCGCCGATCTTGACCAGGCCGTTGTCGGCGTCGACCCGCTCCACCACGAGCGCGTCCGCGCCCTCGGTGACCGCGAGCCCCATCGAGGCGGCATCGGCATCCTGCCGGAACCAGCGGTGCTTCATCCAGGGGCGCACCACCGCCAGCGAGAGGACCGACACCCCGATGAACACGATGCCCTGGATCCAGCCGGGTGCCCCGCCCAGACCCACCAGCGAGGCGACCAGCGCGCCGGCGCCCAGCATCAGCAGCACGAACGTGCCGGTGAAAAGCTCCGCGATCACCGCCACCGCTGCGAGGAGTAGCCACCACATCCAATCTTCCACGTGCTGATCGTGTCACGCGCACGCCAGTGTTGGGGGGTGTGGATCTCCTCGTCCGTTCGGACAGATCCGGAGGTACGCCCAGCCAGCCGGGGTAACGCCTTGGCCTGGACGCCGTTGTCCGCATAGGTTGTCCAGCGCAGTTGGCAGCGTTCGGGGTGCGGCGGCACCGGCGGGCGCACAGGGTGGAGAGACGATGACGCTGAACACGCAGACCGCGGCCCGCTTCGACGAGCTGGTCGCCGGCGCGCAGGCGCAGGGGCGTACCCCCTGCCTGGTGGCGGCCGTGGTGCGCGACGGGCGACCGGCCCACCTCGCCGTGGCCGGGACCGATCCGGCGACCGGGGCGGCGCCCACCGGCGACACCCAGTTCCGCATCGGCTCGATCAGCAAGACGCTGACCGCCGTGCTGCTGATGCAGCTGCGCGACGAGGGCGCGCTCGCCCTGGACGACCTGCTCTACCGGCACCTGCCCGGCACCCCGGTCGGCAGCGCCATCACCATCCGCCAGCTGCTCGGCCACATCTCCGGCCTGCAGCGCGAGCCCGACGGCCTCTGGTGGGAGCGGCACGACGGCCCCGACCTGGACACCTTCCTCGCCGCGCTGACGCCGGACAAGCTCGCCTACCCGCCGCACCGCGCCTACCACTACTCCAATCTGGCGTACGGGCTGCTCGGCGCGGTCGCGCACCGGCTCACCGGTCTGCACTGGACGGAGCTGGTCACCAAACGCCTGCTGGAGCCGCTGGGCATGACCCGCACCAGCTACACCGAGGTCGAGCCGTTCGCCCGCGGCTACGTGGTGCACCCGTGGCACGGCACGCTGAACGAGGAGCCGCGCACCGACGCCGGTGCGATGGCCCCCGCCGGGCAGCTCTGGTCCACCGCCGACGACCTGCTCAAGTGGGCCGCGTTCCTGGCCGAGCCGGACCCGGCGGTGCTCGCCCCGGCGACGCTGGCCGAGATGTGCGCCCCGGTCGTGATGACCGACCTGGACGCCTGGACCGCCGGCCACGGGCTCGGCCTCGAAGTGACCCGCAGCGGCGAGCGCATCTTCGCCGGGCACGGCGGGTCCATGCCCGGCTACCTGGCGCACCTGTGGACGCACCGGCCCAGCCGGACCGGCGTGGTCACCTTCGCCAACGCGTACACCCTGCACGGGCAGCGCATGGCCGACCTGAGCCGGCAGCTGCTGACCGAGGTCCTCGACGCCGAACCGGAGCGCCCGGCGCCGTGGCAGCCGCAGCCCGCCGGGCAGCCGCACGAGCTGGAGGGCACGTGGTGGTGGATGGGGCGGGAGTTCGCCGCCCGCTTCGACGCCGACGCGGGCGAGCTGGTCTTCACCCCGGTCACCGTGCCCGGCACCCCGTGGCGGTTCACCACCGAGGGCGCGGACGTGTGGCGCTGCCACAGCGGCAGCAACGACGGCGAGGTGATGCGGGTCCGCCGCGACGCCGAGCGCACCCCGGTGGAGCTGGACATCGCCACGTTCCTGCACACCCGGCAGCCGTGAGCGGCTACTCCGGCGCGGTCACGAAGTCGATGAGCCGCTCGACCGAGTTGACCAGGGGCGTCTCCAGGTCGTGGTAGCTGTCCACGCGCGACAGCAGCCGCCGCCAGAACAGCGCGGGCTCCTTCACACCGAGCGCGGCGCAGATGCCCTCCTTCCACGGGTGCCCGTACGGCACCACCGGCCACTCCTCCATGCCCAGCCGCGACGGCTTCACCGCCTGCCACACGTCCACGTACGGGTGTCCGGCGATCAGGCAGTGCGGGCTGTCCACCGCCTGCGCGAGCCGGGCCTCCTTGGTGCCCGTGACCAGGTGGTCCACCAGCACGCCCAGCCGCCGTCCCGGGCCGGGCGCGAACTCGCGCACCGCGGCGGGCAGGTCGTCGACGCCGTGCAGCGGCTCCACCACGACCGCCTCGGCGCGCAGGTCGTCGCCCCAGATGCGCTCCAGCAGCTCGGCGTCGTGCAGGCCCTCGACCCAGATCCGGCCGGCGCGGGCCACCTGGGCGCGGGCCGGCCCGGCGGCGACCGAACCGGACGCGGTACGGCGCGGCTGCGCGGGCGCCGCGGAGGCCTGCGGGCGGCGCAGCGTCACCACCGTCCCATCCAGTAGGAAGGCGGCGGGTTCCAGTGGGAAGTGCCTGCGGCGGCCGTGGCGGTCCTCCAGGGTCACCGCGCCGTACTCGAAACCCACGATCTCCCCGCAGAACCCGCTGCCCGCGTCCTCCACGACCATGCCCAGCTCAGCGTCGTGTTCGGGGGTCACCCGGCGAGGCTTGCGGCGGTCGAAGGAATCGAGCACATCATCGCTGTAGCGCATGCGACGGCACCCTAGTCCCCGCGCGCGTCGCGCGCTCAATGACGCGCCGGTCCGGGACAAACCCCAGGAACAGCACGTACCCTGGTCGGCATGTCCCCCGCAGCGCAGGTGACCCTGACCACGCGCCGGTCCGCCCGCTTCGTCGCGTGGACCCGGGCCTGGCGCGCCGGACTGGTGTCCTTCGACGAGATCCTCGACGACCTGACCGCCGAGGAGGAGCAGCACGTGCGCGACCTGCCCGGCCAGTGGCGCGAGGAGGTCGAGCTGCGCGAGGCCCTGCCCGCGCTGGCCAAGCTGCACCCCGACGAGATCCGGCTGGTGCTGCCGGTGCCCGGCGACCCGCGCGGGCTGCCCGGCCCCGGCCCGTTCACCAGCCACGCCCTGGTCAACGGCGAGGGTGTCATCGCGAGCCGGCTCGGCCTGGTGCCCGAGACGCGGCAGCACACGTCCGGGTCGGGCGTCACCTTCACCACCGTGCTGTGGCGGGCGTTCGAGCTGCCCGAGGCCCCGAGCGCGCACCTGCCGGGCGTACGCGAAGCCGACGGCGCGCTGAGCCTGGCGCTGACCGAGACCACCACCCGGCTGGTCCGCCTGGACGTGGCGCAGTGGCGGCCCGAGCTGGCCGGGGCGCTGCAGGCGCTGCGCAAGCCCGACGCCGAGACCGACCTGCCCCCGGGCTACGACCCGCGGGCCCGGCGGCTCTACGCCCGCGCCTGCGTCGTGGACCGGGTGCTGACCCTGGCCGGCCAGGCCGCCCCGGGCGGGGCGCTGAACAGCTTCGAGGCCCAGCAACGCGACGAAGCCCTGCGCCCCCTGGCCGCCGCCTGCCGCGCCGCCATGGTCGCCGCCTGCAACGCCCCCTTCGAGGCGTGACCCGACCCCGATTTCAATAGACGTTGGCCTATCACATCGAAAATGATCGCCGATTATTCAGCGTGATAGGCCAGCGTCTATGCAAGGCCGGGCGTGTGGACGGTCAGCGGGCCGGGGTGTCGGGCGCGTCGGCGGGGACCGGGGTGAGCGGCTCGACCTCGTCGATCAGGTCGGCGACGGAGCTGATGACCCGCGACGGCCGGTACGGGTACCGCTCCATGTCGGCCTTGGTGGCGATGCCGGTGAGCACGAGGATGGTGTGCAGCCCGGCCTCCAGGCCGCACAGCACGTCGGTGTCCATCCGGTCTCCGATCATCGCGGCCGACTCCGAGTGCGCGCCGATCTTGTTGAGCGCCGAGCGCATCATCATCGGGTTCGGCTTGCCCACGAAGTACGGCTCGATGCCGGTGGCCTTCGTGATCAGCGCGGCGACCGAGCCCGCGGCCGGCAGCGCGCCCTCGTTCGACGGCCCGGTGGCGTCCGGATTGGTGCAGATGAAGCGGGCGCCCTTGTTGATCAGCCGGATCGCCGTGGTGATCGCCTCGAAGCTGTAGTTGCGGGTCTCCCCCAGCACCACGTAGTCGGGCTCGTAGTCGGTCATGATGTAGCCCGCCGCGTGCAGCGCCGTGGTCAGGCCCGCCTCGCCGATGACATACGCCGTGCCGCCCGGCCGCTGGTCGGCCAGGAACTGCGCGGTGGCCAGCGCCGACGTCCAGATCGCCGACTCCGGCAGGTCGAAGCCCAGCCGGGTGAGGCGGGCGTGCAGGTCACGCGGGGTGTAGATGGAGTTGTTGGTGAGGACCAGGAACGGCATGCCCGACGCCCGCAGCCGCCCGATGAACTCCGGCGCGCCCGGCACCGGCTCACCCTCGTGGACCAGTACGCCGTCCATGTCGGTCAACCAGGCGGCGATCGGCTTGCGGTCGGTCATCGGGTTCCCTCTCTGTTGCTGCGCGCCGGCGGCGGGCAGCAGTTGCTCGCGCAGACATCCCAGTGCCCGAGCCTACCGAGCGCGGCCCGGGAGCGGTCCCCCGGCGGCGTCATCCGCTCCAGCACGAGGTCGCGCACCATCGCCACGAACCGCGGGTCGGCGCCGGGCGTGCCCGCCCGCACGAACCCCAGGCCCAGCCGGCGCGCCGTCGCCGCGGCCTCCTCGTCGAGGTCCCACAGCACCTCCAGGTGGTCGGACACGAAACCGATCGGGCTCACCACGACCTGGGTGACACCCTCCTTGGCCAGCACCTCGAGGTGGTCGTTGACGTCCGGTTCCAGCCACGGGATGTGCGGCGCGCCGGACCGGCTCTGCCAGACCAGGTCCCAGGACAGGCCGGGCGCGCCCCGCTCGGCGACCAGCCGGGCGGTCTCGCGCAGCTGGGCCTCGTAGCGGCCGCCGGACGGGCCGCTGGACTCCGCCATGGACACCGGGATCGAGTGCGCGGTGAACACCAGCCGGGTGCTCGCGTGCTGGGACGCGTCGAGCGTCGACAGCGCCGCGGCGACCGCGTCGGCGAACGGCTCGACGAAACCGGGGTGGTCGTGGAAGTGGCGCAGCTTGTCGACGACCGGGGCGCGCGGCCCGACCGCGGCCCGCGCCGAGGCGATGTCCTGCAGGTACTGCCGGCACGACGAGTACGACCCGTAGGCGCTGGTCGCCAGCGCCACCGCGTGGCCGATGCCGTGGTCGCGCATCTGCGCCAGGGTGTCGGCCAGCATCGGCCGCCAGTTCCGGTTGCCCCAGTACACGGGCAGGTCCACCGCGTTGGCCGCGAAGTCGGCCCGGATCGCGGCGACCAGCTCGCGGCACTGCTCGTTGATCGGCGACACCCCGCCGAAGCGCAGGTAGTGCTCGGCGACCTCGGCCAGCCGTTCGGGGGGTACGCCGCGGCCCCGCGTCACGTTGTGCAGGAACGGCAGCACCTCGTCGGGGTGTTCCGGACCGCCGAACGACAACAGCAGGAAGGCGTCGTACATGCGTAAAAGGCTAGATCCCCACCCGGACCGCCCACACATCACCCACCCGCCATCCCACCCACGTCACAGAACGCGGGCCGCCAGGACCTGGGCCGAGGCCCAGACGCCCCAGGCCGCAACTCTTAAAGAGCTGCGGCCTGGGTGACGTCCGGAAAGCGCAACTCTTGAAGAGTCGCGACAGCAGTTACGCGCCGAGGGCGTGGTAGCCGCCGTCGACGTGGATGATCTCGCCGGTGGTGGCGGGGAACCAGTCGGAGAGGAGGGCGCAGACGGCCTTGGCGGTGGGCTCGGTGTCGGTGAGGTTCCAGCCCAGCGGGGCGCGCTCGGTCCAGGACTCCTCGAACTTCTCGAAGCCGGGAATCGACTTGGCGGCCATCGTGCGCAGCGGGCCGGCCGACACCAGGTTGCTGCGGATGCCCTGGTCACCGAGGTAGTTGGCCAGGTAGCGGGAGGCGGACTCGAGGCCGGCCTTTGCCACGCCCATCCAGTCGTACACCGGCCAGGCGACGGTGGCGTCGAAGGTCAGGCCGACGATCGAGCCGCCGTTGGGCATCAGCGGCAGGGTGGCCATGGCCAGCGCCTTGTACGAGTACGTCGACACGTGCACCGCGGTGGCCACGTCCTCCCACGGCGTCTGCAGGAACGTGCCGCCGAGCGCGGTGGACGGCGCGAAGCCGATCGAGTGGACCACGCCGTCGAGCCCGTCGACGTACCCGCGCACGTTGTCGGCCAGGGCCGCCAGCTGCTCCGGGTTGGTCGCGTCCAGCTCGATGACCGGCGCGGTGACGGGCAGCCGCTTGGCGATCCGCTCCACCAGCGACAGGCGGCCGTAGCCGGTCAGCACCACGGTCGCGCCCTGCTCCTGGGCGATCTTCGCGACGTTGAACGCGATCGACTGCTCCGTGATCACGCCGGTGACCAGGATGCGCTTACCTTCGAGCAGCACGTCTACTCCTCATTCGAAATCTTGTCGAGCACGGTGGTGAAGGGCGGTCAGTGGCCCATGCCGAGGCCGCCGTCGACGGGGATGACCGCGCCGGAGATGTAGCCGGCGGTGTCGCCGGCGAGCCAGGTGACGACGCCAGCGATCTCGTCGACCGCGGCGATGCGGCCGGCCGGGATGGCCTTGCGGATCTCGGCCTTGCGCTCGTCGGTGAGCTTGTCGGTCATGTCGGTCTCGATGAAGCCGGGGGCGACCACGTTCGCGGTGATGTTGCGGGTGCCCAGCTCGCGGGTGATCGAGCGGGCCATGCCGACCAGGCCGGCCTTGCTCGCCGCGTAGTTGACCTGGCCCGCGCCGCCGTACAGGCCGACCACCGAGGAGATGAAGATCATGCGGCCCCAGCGTCCGCGGACCATCTTGGTCGAGGCGCGGCGGGCGCAGCGCCACGCGCCGCTCAGGTTGGTGTCCAGCACCCGGCCGAACTGCTCCTCGGACATGCGCATCAGCAGCGTGTCGTCGGTGATGCCGGCGTTGGCGACCAGCACCTCGACCGGGCCCAGCTCGTTCTCCACGGTGGTGAACGCAGCGTCGACCGCCGCGGGGTCGGTGACGTCGCAGGTGACGCCCAGGATCTCCGGGGCCAGCGACTGGTCGAAGGTGCCCCGGTGGGTGATCGCCACACGGTCGCCCTGCTTGGCGAACGCCTGCGCGATCGCCAGGCCGATACCGCGGTTGCCGCCGGTGACGAGGACGGTACGAGACACGGTCACTCCTTCGCGATCAGGTTGTTCCGCCTGAGCCTAGGACGCCGCGCGGAAGGCGGCCGGTACGGGGCCGTGACTAAATCCGACTATAATCTTTGTGGGATTCCCACAGACTGCTCCGTCCGGGTGGACACGGAAACCCTGCCGGTACGGCTGATGCGGATCACGATCGCCCATACGGTATGATCACGACGTTTGCGAGCTGGATTTCGGCCTAAGGAGGTGATCGCTATGCGAGATAGCGATCCTCCGAGTCATGGCCGGGTCCTGCGAGCCGCAGTGCGCTGACCGCGCCAGAGCTCTCGCATCCCCACGCGCTCTCCTTCCCACCGAGCCGGTGTCCGCCACCGGCTGGGAGGCCTGCGCCGTGACCTGGTCATGACTCACACCCGCGTGTCCCTGTAGTTGCCTGCACAACACAGTCACCGGAGTACGTCATGAGCCGTTACCTCGCCCCACTGGGCTTCACCCTCGCCGCGACCTGGGTGGTGGCCATCTTCGTGCTGGTCGGCGCTCGCTGAGCGCCACCGGCCCGCGCCCGCGACGAGGCGGGCGCACCCGGACCCCGGCTGCCCGTCAGGGCAGCCGTGACGTCCAGAGCAGGCTGAGCGCGCCCGCGCCGAGGCCGAGCAGCAGCGCCGCCCCGGCGAACCACTGCGAGACCTCCTTGGGCACCGTCTTGTGGCCGATCGACGAGCCCATGTCCTGGTACACCTGGGTCAGCTCGGCCGCCGACGCCGCCTCGTAGAAGAAGCCGCCGGTCGTCTCGGCCAGCTCGGCCAGCGCCTGCCGGTCCACCGGCACCCGCTGCAACTGCCCGGCGATGTCCACCATGCCGGCGTCCGTGCCGAAGGCGATCGTGGTCACCGGCACGTTCGCCTCGACCGCCGCGACGGCCGCGTCCTCGATCGCCCGGCCGTAGGTGCGGTAGCCGTCGGACAGCAGCACGATCCGCGCCGGTGGCGGCCCCTCGGCCCCGGCCCCGGGCACCGCCTTGATCGCGTCCAGCGAGGTGTACACGGCCTCGCCGGTCGCGGTGGCCTCGGCCAGCTCCAGCGCGTCGATCGCGTCGGTCACCGCCGCGCGGTCCTTGCCCGGCGAGACCAGCACGTTGGCCGACTTCGCGAACGACACCAGCCCCAGGTTGTACGAGCCGGGCAGCTCCTGCACGAACTGCTTGGCGGCCTCCTGCGCCGCCTCGATCCGGGTCGGGGTCACGTCGTCGGCCTGCATCGACAGCGACACGTCGATGGCCAGGATGATGGTCGCCCGCTCCAGCGGCTCGTCGACCTCCACCGAGGGCCGTGCCAGCGCCGTCACCAGCGAGAACAGGCCGGCCAGGAACAGGCCGGCGGCCACGTGCCGCCGCCAGCCCAGCCCTCGGGGGGCCAGCGAGCGCAGCAGCTCCAGGTTGCTGAACGGCAGCGCGGTGTCCCGCCGGAACCGCCGCAGCAGGTGCCGGGCGGCGTACGCCCCGGCCAGGGCCAGCACCGGGATCAACCCGAGCAGCCACATCGGATCCAGGAAACGGATCATCGGCTCCCCCCGCGGGTACGGCGGTGTCGTTGCGCGGCCACGAACCGCACCAGGTCGAGCAGCCAGTCGGAGTCGGTGCGCAGCCGCACCTGCCGCGCCCCGGCGGTGCGCACCGCGTCGGCGATCAGCTCTCGCTGCCGCGCCGCGGCCTGGGCATAACGGCGGCGCAGGTCGCGGTCGCCGGTCTGCACCTCGTGCACCGCGCCGGTCTCCGGGTCGCGCAGCTCCAGCACCCCGGCCGCGGGCAGTTCCAGCTCGCACGGGTCGAGCACCTCGACGGCCAGCACCTCGTGCCGGGCGGCGAGCTTGCGCAGCGGCCAGGCCCAGCGCTCGGGCGGGTCCAGGAAGTCCGAGATCACCACGGCCAGCCCGCGCCGGCGCGGCGGGCTGTTCAGCGCCTCGATCAGCGGCGCGAGGCTGTCGGCAGGATGCTGCGGGACACCACGCTGCCTGCCACGCCACCGCGCGCCCGGCGGGCGTCCGGGTGCCGTGGCCCGTGCCGCGCCGCCCTCGTCGATCAGGCGCGCCACCGTACGCAGCAGCCCCTGGGCCTCCCGGCGGCCGGGCCGCGCGGGCCGGCGGACCAGCTCGGGGCCGCCCGCGTTGATCACCGCGCCGACCCGGTTGCCGCCGCGTACGGTCAGGTGGGTCATCGCCGCGGTCGCCGCGAGCACCAGGTCGCGCTTGAGCATCCGGGCGGTGCCGAAGTCGAGGCTGGGCGACAGGTCCACGGCCAGCCAGGTCTCGAGCTCCCGGTCGGCCACGGTCAGCCGCACGTGCGGGACCGTGGTGCGGGCGGTGACCGGCCAGTCCATCCGCCGTACGTCGTCGCCCGCCCGGTATTCCCGCGACTCACCCGCCTCGCTGCCGGGCCCGGGCAGCAGGCCCAGGTAGTCGCCCTGCAGCAGGCCGTCGAGGCGTCGGTTGACCAGCAGTTGCAGCCGCCGCAGCGCCGCCTCGCCGCCGGCCCGTTCCGGCGCGGTCGCGGTCATGGCCGCGCCCCGCCTGCGCCGCGACCGCTCATGTTGCCTGCTGCCGCGGGGCGACCGAGGGCAGCGGCACCGCGGCCAGCACCCGGGCGACGACGTGGTCGGCGGGGATCTCGTCGGCGAGCGCGTCGTAGCTGAGCACCAGCCGGTGGCGCAGCACGTCCGGGGCGATGTCGAGCACGTCCTGCGGCAGCGCGTAGTCGCGCCCGCGCAGCAGGGCCAGCGCCCGGGTGGCCCGCACCAGGCCGAGCGAGGCGCGCGGGCTGGCGCCGTACTGGATGAGGCGGGCGACGTCGGGCAGCCCGTGCTCGGCCGGGGCGCGGGTGGCCAGCACCAGGCGCACCGAGTAGTCGACCAGTGCATTGTGGACGAACACCTGGTCGGCGCGTTCCTGCAGGCCGAGCAGCGCCTCGGTGGTGAGCACCGGCACCGCGCGCGGCGGCGCCACGCCCATCCGGTACACGATCTCGCGTTCCTCGGTGTCGGTCGGGTAGCCCACCAGCACCTTCAGCAGGAAGCGGTCGCGCTGCGCCTCGGGCAGCGGGTACACGCCCTCCTGCTCGATCGGGTTCTGGGTGGCCATGACCAGGAACGGATCCGGCACGGTATGGGTCACCCCGCCCAGCGACACGTGCCGCTCGGCCATGACCTCCAGCAGCGCCGACTGCACCTTGGCCGGGGCCCGGTTGATCTCGTCGGCGAGCAGGAAGTTGACGAAGACCGGGCCCAGCTCGACGTCGAAGCGCTCGCTGCCGGTGCGGTAGATGCGCGTGCCGACGATGTCGGCGGGCACCAGGTCCGGCGTGAACTGCACCCGCGCGAACGTGCCGCCGACGACCGTCGCCAGGGTCTCCACGGCCAGGGTCTTGGCCACCCCGGGCACGCCCTCCAGCAGGCAGTGCCCGCGGGCCAGCAGGGCCGTGAACATGCGCTCGATCAGCCGGTCCTGGCCGACGATCACCTTCTTGACCTCGAACAGGGCGCGTTCCAGCAGCGTCGCGTCCTGCGCGGGCGTGGCGGGCGCGGCGGGCACGGCTTCGGCGCTGCCGACGAGCGCGGGGCCGGTGGCGTTGTCGTAGGCGATGGGCTGCACCACGGCTCCTCGTTACCGACGGGTTGCTGACCTGCCCCAGCCTCGCACGAACAGCCGACTTATGCGGCATAGTGCCGTTATTACGGCGAAACCATCAGTGGTCAGCGCCCGCCGGTGTCGGCTTTTCATTTCATCCGAACGGATGCCCCGCCACTCTTCCCTCCGCGCCCGGCGCGTGGTTAATATTCGTGCGTTGCCGGGCGGCTTCCCCCGTGGCCGCCCGGCACGCCAAACACAGTCCGAGCCCCGCTCGGGCTTTTTTGTTGCGCGGGTAGGCTCCACGACGTGATCGAGGCCGAGGCTCCCCTGATCTGCTCGCGCAAGGGCTGCCGCGCCGCAGCCGCCTGGGAGCTGCGCTGGAACAACCCGAAGCTGCACGATCCGCAGCGGCGCAAGACCTGGCTCGCCTGCGACGAGCACCGGCAGACCCTGGCCGACTTCCTGTCCGCGCGGGGCTTCCTGCGCGAGACGCTGCCCCTGACCTGATCGTCTATCGTCGAAACGTGACCGAGCCGCGGCTGGAAGCACCACGACACACCGCGGCGCGCAGCGCCCTCGACCCGTGGCCGGGCGAGGTCACCTGGCGTCCCGTCTCACCGCGGCTGGTCGCGCTGGAACTCACCCGGGTGTCGATCAGCACCGCGATCATGCTGGCGGTGTGCGGCGTGATCTGGGCCTTCACCGGTTCGAGCTGGGCGCTGGTCGCCGCCGTCGCGGTGCTGGTGCTCACCGTCGTGCGGGGCGTGGTGGCGGTGCGCGCCGCCCGCTCCTACGGCTACGCCGAGCGCGAGCGCGACCTGCTGGTCCGGCACGGCCGTATGGTCCGGCACCTGTCCATCGTCCCGTACGCCCGCATGCAGTACGTCGACGTCGTCGCCGGCCCGCTGGAGCGCTCGTTCGGCCTGGCCACGGTGCAGCTGCACACCGCCGCGGCGGCCTCCGACGCGACCATCCCCGGCCTCGAACCCGCCGAGGCCGCCCGCCTGCGCGACCGGCTCGCCGCACTCGGCGAGGACGCCGGTGAGGGCCTGTGACCGCACCCGCCGGCCCGCCGGAGCAACCCTTGCCCGCCGCCGTCGAGCGGCCGCAGGCGATCGCCCGGCAGCGGTTGCATCCGCTCAGCCCGGTGCTCAAGAGCGTGCGCACCCTGTTCCTGGTGGTCGCCGCCGTGTCCTGGCGCGGCCTGCAGAACCTCGGCCCCGACCTTTACGCCCTGGTCCTGCTCGGCCTGCTGGTGCTGGTGCTGCTCTACTCCGCCGTCGCGTGGCGCTTCACCGGCTATGAAGTGGTCGGCCGGGAGCTGCGCATCCACGAGGGGGTGCTGTTCCGGCGCACCCGCGCGGTGCCGCTGGAACGGCTCCAGGCGATCGAGGTGGTGCAGCCGGTGCTGGCCCGCCTGGCCGGGCTCGCCGAACTGAAGCTGGACGTGGCGGGATCGGGCAAGGCCGAGGCGCCGCTGGCCTTCCTGCCCCTGGCCGAGGCCGACGTGCTGCGCACCCGCCTGCTGGCGCTGGCCAGCCGGACGTCGGCGGCGACCGCCGAGACGGCCCCCGCCGCGACCGAGCCGGACGCGGCGCAGCCCGAGCAGGCCGACCTCTACCGGGTCGACAACAACGAGGTGATGGTCAGCCAGTTCCTGACCCCGCCGGTGATGTTCACCCCGCTGGCCATCCTGTACATCATCGGCCAGCTGGCCTTCAACAGCGACTTCGGCGTCTTCGCGGTCGCCAGCATGGTCACCGCCGTGGCGGGAACCATCGGTGCTCCAGTGATGCGCATCCTCAACTTCTGGAACTTCCGGATCGGCCGGGCCGCCGACGAGCGCCTGCGCATCCGGCACGGCCTGCTGGAGACCCGCAGCCAGGTGGTCGCCCCGCAGCGCATCCAGTCGCTGACGGTGACCTGGCCGCTGCTGTGGCGTGGCAAGGGCTGGCTGCGGGTCACCCTCGCCGTCGCCGGGCAGAGTTCGGTCAACGCCGACGGCCGGCAGAGCCGGGCCGAGACCGACCGGCTGCTCCCCGTGGCGACCGTGGACACCGCGCGGGCCCTGGTGCCGCTGGCGCTGCCCGGCCTGGACATCAACGCCCTGCCGCTGTCACCCGTGCCGCACCGGGCCCGCTGGCTGGCCCCGCTGCGCCGCCGGGTGCTGGCCGCGGGCCTGACCGAGCACGCGTTCGCCACCGTCGACGGGCTGACGACCCGGCAGCTGACCGTCGTGCCGTACGCCCGGATCCAGAGCGTGCGCGTCACCGAGGGCCCCTGGCAGCGCCGCCTCGGCCTGGCCACGGTGTACGTCGACGTCGCGGGCGCGACTCCCGCCGCGGCCGTGCACCGGCCGCTGGCCGAGGCCTTCGCCTGGGCGGACGACCTGACCACCCGCGCCCGCGCGGCCCGCGCAGAAGTGTAAGTCGACTTACTATAAATCGAGTTATACTTCCTTCCGTGCCGACGAAGCCCGCCGTGGCGAAACCCCGCGAACTCTTCGACCGTGTTCACGAGTGGGACGCGCTCAGCGGGTTCGTCAGCCAAAAACGGCCCGGAGCGGCCTTGGGACTGGTCTACGGCCGCCGCCGGCAGGGAAAGACGTTCCTGCTGTCGCAGCTCGCCCGCGCCACCGGCGGCTTCATGTTCACCGCCGCGCAGCAGGCGGCCGAGCAGAACCTTACCGATCTCAGTGCCGCCTACCACCAGTTCACCGGCGGTACGCCGGCTCAGTTCACCGGCTGGCCCGACGCGATCGACGCCCTGCTGCGCCTGGGCGAGCGTGGCCCGGCCACGGTGGTGCTCGACGAGTTCTCGTACCTGCTCGACAGCGTCGACGGCATCGCTTCGCACCTGCAGATCGCCTTGGAGCCGCACCACCGCGGCGGCCGCAGTCAGGCCCGCCTGATCCTGTGCGGCAGCGCCATGACCACCATGCGCAACGTGCTCGGCGGCACCGCGCCACTGCGTGGGAGGGCCTCGCTGGAACTCCTGGTCCACCCGCTCGGCTACCGCGAGGCCGCCGCCTTCTGGGGAGCGCGCGACCCGGAGCTCGCGTTTCGTATCAACGCGCTGGTCGGCGGCACCCCCGCTTATCCGGCCATGTCGGAGACCGCGCCGCACACGCTGGCCGAGTTCGACGACTGGGTGGTCGATCGGCTGCTCAATCCCGCTTCGGTCATGTTCCACGAGGGTGACGTCCTGCTCCGCCAGCAGACCGAGATCGCCGACCCCGCCCTGTACTTCTCGGTGCTCGCCGCGATCAGCCGCGGGGCCCACCGCCGGTCGGAGATCGCCAACGCCCTCGGCCGCCCGGACAGCGCACTCGGCCATCCGCTCGCCGTGCTGGAAAGTGTGCGCCTGATCGACCGGGACGACGACGCATTCCGCCAGCAGCGCCCCTCCTACCGGATCGCCGAGCCGCTGATCCGGTTCCATCAGCTCGTCATCGTCGGCAACGACGCGGCGTTCGCCCTCCGCCAGGGTCGGCGGGTCTGGGAGAGCAAGGACGACACGGTCAGTTCCAAGATCTACGGTCCGCACCTGGAGCAACTCGCCCGGGAGTGGACCCAGGCCCATGCGGCCGAACAGACCCTCGGCGGCTGGCCCAACCAGGTCCGCTCCGCCGTCGTCGCCTGCCGCGAGCACGGCCGGGGTCACGAGATCGACGTGGTGGCGATGCGGGAGGAGCCGTTCGAGCCGCGCCGGGTGCTGGCCATCGGCGAGGTGAAGGCCACCGCGAAGCAGGTCGGCGAGACCGAACTGCACCGCCTGCAGCACGTACGCGATCTGCTTCCCAGCACCGTCACCCCGGAGCCGGTCCGGCTGCTGCTGTTCAGCCGCGCGGGATTCACGCCCACACTGCACCGGCTGGCCAACGAGGACGCCGGCCTGGAGCTGGTCGACCTCGACCGGCTCTACCGCGGAGAATGATGACGACGCGGGCAGAGGAGGCGTATGCACCCCGAGGACGGTTCACGGCGCTGGGTGGTGTGGCGGCAGGACGACAACGGCAACCGGTACGAGGTGCGCCGGTGCGACAGCCGCGAGCAGGCCGAGGCGCTGGCCGCCGAGATGGAGGCGCTGGGCACAAGCAGCTCTACTGAGTAGGCCCCGCCGACGAAACGCCCGTTGAGGTATGTGCGCTCGTCGATGACCTCCAGCACGAACATGCGCCCGTCGGCGTCGCGTATGCCGAAGCAGGCCTTCTCCTCGCCCGCGCTCAGGTAGGCGCACCGCCAGGACGGGTCGGGGAAGCGCAGCAGCCGCCCGTCGTAGACCGCCTGCCGGATCTGCGCGGCGTGCGACGCGGTCAGCCCGCCGGCCGCCGTCACCTCCAGCCGCTCCCCGCCGAAGTCGACCAGCACCGCCACCTCCAATGTCTATCCGCCACCGTGCCGTGCGGCCGCGGATTCCGCCGCCCCATCGGGGTGACACGGATGTCCACGGCCGCCCGCGTGCGTCCTGCTCACGCGATGCCCTCGACGATCGGCAGGTTCGGCGGCGGCGCGGGCGGCGTCCGGGCGCGTGCGGGCGGCCGGGTGAACGCCTAGGCTGTGGCGCATGCAGCAGCTCACGGCAGGCCTGACGGCGAAGGTGCAGTTGACGGTGAGTGACGCGGACACGGCGCAGGCGCTGGGCTCGGGCGACGTCCCGGTGCTGGGCACGCCGCGGGTGGTCGCGCTGGCGGAGGCGGCCACGGTCGCGGCGACCGCGCGGGTGCTGGAATCCGGGCAGACCACGGTCGGGACGCGTGTCGAGCTGGATCACCGGTCGGCGACGCCGGTAGGCCGTACCGTGGTGGCGGAGGCGCTGCTGACGAAGGTCGACGGCCGCAAGCTCACCTTCGAGGTGACCGTGCGCGACGGCGAGACCGTCGCGGCGGAGGGTCGGGTGGAGCGGGTCCTGGTGGACCGGCACCGCTTCGTGGAGAAGGCGACGACGTCATGACCGAGTTCACCGAGATCGCCGACGGGGTGTTCGTGCTGGTGTACCCGTACCTGCGGGTGAACTGCACGCTGATCACCGGGGAGACCGGCGCGCTGCTGGTGGACACCCTGTCCACCGAGGCTCAGGCCCGGGAACTGCAGGACGCCGTGCTGCGGGTGACCACCAAGCCGCTGGGCATCGTGAACACGCACTTCCACTTCGACCACTGCTTCGGCAACGCGACCCTGGCCGGGCCCGCGACCCCCATCTGGGGCCACCGCGAGTGCGTGCGCGAATTGCGCGAGCACGGCCGCGAGTGGCAGCGCTCCTGGGAGCAGGAACTGCTGGCCGACGACGAGCGGATCGCCCGCGAGCTGGGCCGGGTCACGCTGCGCGCGCCGGACAGCCCGGTCGAGCGCGAAGACCTGATCGACATCGGCGGGCGGCAGGTGCGCCTGTCCTGGCACGGTCGCGGCCACACCGCCGGTGACCTCGTGGTACGCGTGGACGACGTGCTCGTCGCCGGGGACCTGGTCGAGGAGGGCGCCCCGCCGGGGTTCGCCGACTCGTACCCGCTGGACTGGCCGGAGACGCTGCTCGCGCTGTCGCGCACGGCCGGGCCGGACACGGTGGTGGTGCCGGGCCACGGCGAGATCGTCGACGCGGAGTTCCTCACCATCGCCCACGACGAGCTGGCCGCCCTGGACTGGCTGATCCGCGACGCCCACGGCGACAGCGGGGACGTGGCGAAGGTGGCCGCCGCCAGCTCGCTGGGCCGCTGGGGTGAGGCCGGGCTGCGCGAGGCCGAGCACGCGGTCCGGCGCGGCTACGCCCAGCTGGACGCGGCCACGCCGAACACGATCGGCTAGCTGATCGCGTACCCGCGCTTGAGCAGCTGGTACGCGTCGCCCTGGAAGCCCTTGTCGTCCGGGATCGCGAAGTCGACCGCGTCGGCGACCCGGTTGATGGTGCAGAAGATCGCGCAGACGTGCACCACGTCGCGCACGCCCTGCTCGGTGACGCCCTCGGCGTACGCCGCCTCGACCAGCTCGGGGCCGACCTCGTCCGGCCGCAGCGTCAGCGTCTCCAGCAGCGCGAACGCGGCCCGCAGCGAGGGCCGCAGCGGGGCGGTGCGCCAGTCGTCGAGCACCGCGGCGGTCACCTCCGGCCCGAGCGTCGCGTCGGCGACCGCGCCGTGGCTGCCCGCGCAGAAGCGGCAGTGGTTGAGGTTCGACACGAAGGTCGCCATCAGCTCGCGCTCGCCGATGCTCCACTCGGAGGGTCCGCGCAGCACCCGGTGCACCCAGGCGGTGAAGGGCTCGCCGAAGAACTCCCGGCGGTAGTGCAGCATCTTGAGGATGTCGGCCGGCGGACGCCCGCTGGCAATCCTGATCATCTTCAGTTTGACCCGGTCGCTGAAGCGCCAGGACCGGCCCAGGCTAGGCAGCCGCATGCCGGGTCACCTCCGCCTGAGTCGCGGCCGGCGCCGCCGCCGACTGCACCGGCACCGCTCGCACGGCCGGGGCCGGCTCGCCGGACCGCTGCTGCGCCCGGGTGATCGCGGCGAGTCCCGCGTCCAGCCGGCGCTGCCCGGCGCCCAGCGCCACGGCCACGGTCAGCTCGTACACCTGGTCCTCCGACCAGCCCACCGCCAGCAGCTCGCGCACCTGCTCGTCGGTGCTGCGCCAGGCGTGCTCGCGCATCGTCTCCACGTAGCCGCGCAGCTCGTGCGAGACCTCGTCGAGTTTCGCGTGCGCGACGACGTGGCGCACCCGCGACGGCGTCGATCCGGGGCCGTCGAGCACCGCTTGGCGCAGCACGGCGAAAAGGCTCTCGGGCACGGTGTCGTCGTCGTCAGGTACGAGGGGCACTAAGGCACCTTAGGCCGCGGCGGCCTTCTCCGCTAGATCCAACCAGCCGGATGCGTCCCACGGCACACCGCCGAAACCCAACGCTGCCTGCAGATTCGGCAACGTCGGGGTGAACGGCAGTCCGATCAGGATGTCCGCGGGACAGTCCGCGCGGGGCCGGCCGTCGGGGTCGTCGCAGATCAGGATCGACACCGCCGGGCCGCACGCGAGCAGCACCGCGCCCCGGCCCAGGGCGCGCAGCCGCCGCGCCGCCCGCAGCGGCGGGACCGCCCCGTGCCGGCGGAGCACGTCGTCGCCGCTCAGCACGGTCAGGTCGGCGTCGCGGCCGAACTCCTCGGCCAGCTCCCACAGCCAGGGCAGCGCGCTGTCCGGCATGGCGGCGATATCGGCGTGCAACAGCCGCGCGGGTCCGGGCGCCCGCCAGAGCCCCCGGGCGGCGACGAGCGCGTCGGGTCTCAACAGGGACGAGACCTGCACCAGGACCGGCTGCGCCATCCCGCCTCCCCTGACGGCTCCACCGGCCGCGACCAGCGGTGTCGCACCTGGACGGTGTGACACGGCGGACGCGGGCCCGGCGTCGGTTGTCAGAGCAAGCATGGCACGGACGTAACCGTCAGGAAACCATCGAGCCGACGACGGGTTTCGTCAGCAGGGCGGATTCGTTGCGCCCCACGCCCGGGTCCAGGGTGCGGGCGACGAAGATGGAGTGCCAGACGCAGAAGACCAGCACCGTCCAGATCTTGCGGGAGTTGTCCGCGCCGCCGGCCCGGTGCTCCTTGAGCAGGCCGTCCACATAGGTCAGGTCGAGCAGGTCGTCGGCGCCGGAGGTGTGCAGGATCTCCCGGGCCCAGTCGTACATCTCGCCGGCCAGCCAGACCCGGGTCGGGGTCGGGAAGCCCAGCTTCGGGCGGTTGACGATGGCCGGCGGCACGACCTGTTCCAGGGCCTTGCGCATGGCGTACTTCGTGGCGTTGGAGCGCGGCGGCACCTTGAGCTCCAGCGGGATCTTCGAGGCGACCGCGAACACCTCGCGGTCCAGGAACGGCACCCGCAGCTCCAGCGAGTGCGCCATGGACATGCGGTCGGCCTTGACCAGCACGTCGCCGCGCAGCCAGGTGTGGATGTCGACGTACTGCATGGTGGCCACGTCGTCGAGGCCGTCGGCGGCCGCCTCGGCGTACAGCGGCGCGGTCACGTCGGTGAAGCGGGCGTCGACCGCGTCGCGGCGGCGCAGCAGGCGGCAGATCTCGGCGTCGGCGGTGAAGATCCGCGAGTTGCCGCTGAACCGCTCGGTCAGCGGGGTGGTGCCCCGTTCCAGGTAGCTCTTGCCGCGCATGCCGCGCGGGATCGCCCGGGAGACCGCCCGCAGGCCGCGCTGGAACGAGTGCGGCAGCCGGGTCAGCGGGGCAAGTGACAGCGGCTCGCGGTAGATGCCGTACCCGCCGAAGAACTCGTCCGCGCCCTCGCCGGACAGGACCACGGTGACGTGCTTCGCGGCGGTCTGCGCCACGTGGTACAGCGGGACCAGGGACGGATCGGCGACCGGGTCGTCGAGGTGCCAGACGATGCGCGGCAGCGCCTCCATCATCTCCCGCGCGCCGATCTTGGTGGGGATGGTGGTGACGTCCAGGTGCCGGGCCGACTCCTGGGCCACGTCGATCTCGGAGTAGCCGGGCACGTCGAAGCCGACGGTGAAGGTCAGGATGTTCGGGTTCCACTCCCGGGCCAGCGCCACCACGGCCGTGGAGTCGATGCCGCTGGACAGGAACGCGCCGACCGGCACGTCGGAGCGCATGTGCAGCCGTACGCTCTCCCGCAGCGTCTCGTGGATCTGCGCGAACAGGCGCTTCGGGTCGTCGACCGACAGCCGGGGCCGCAGCACCGGCCGGAACCAGCGGCGCTTGGTCAGCTCCCCGCCGGTGCGCTCGCCGGCCGGGCCGGGCCGCCAGGTCAGGCACTCCCCCGAACCGATGCGCTCGATGCCGTGGTGCAGCGTGTGCGGCTCCGGCACGTACTGGAAGGTCAGCAGGTGCGACAGCTGCACCGGGTCGATGCCGGCGTTGCCCGCGGCGGCGCTCGGCGCGAACGGCAGCAGCGCCTTCTTCTCGCTGGCCAGGAACAGCCCGTCCACGGTCTGCAGGTAGTGCAGGGGCTTGATGCCGAACGCGTCGCGCGCGCCGAAGGCCAGCCGCTCCTGCCGGTCCCAGATCACGAAGGCGAACATGCCGCGCAGCCGGTCCAGCACCGCCTCGCCCCAGTAGTGGTATCCCGCCACGATGACCTCACCGTCACCCTGCGTGGCGAACTTCGCGCCGTACTCGTCGATCAGCTCCTGGCGCAGCTCCAGGTAGTTGTAGATCTCCCCGTTGAAGGTGAGCAGGTAGCGGGCCTCGGCCGAGTCGGCGCTGTCGGGGCCGGGCGGCGACCAGGGCAGCGGCTCCTTGGAGAACTCGACGTCGATGATCGCCAGCCGCTTGTGCGCGAAGATCGCGTCGGTGTCGACGACGTCCAGCCCGGTGTCGTCGGGGCCCCGGTGGTGCAGCCGTTCCAGGGCCTCACCGAGCGGCCCGGAGTACGCATCAACCGTGCCCTGACTACTGAAAAAGGCCAAAAGTCCACACACGTGGGCAATCATGCCAGCTACCGGTGGGCGATAGGCTCGGAACACACGAAGACCATGCTCGGAGGCGGCAATATGACTGAAGAGAAGAAGGGCACCGAGTCGCACGACCCTGCGTACCCGGAGAAGTTCCTGCAGTTCATGCGCACCGGATGGAGCGACACCGAGCTCCCGGTGACCCTGCGGGCGGAGGCCCCCAACCACGCCAAGCGCCGCGCGGCGCTGTCCGCGGCGTTCCCCGGCGAGACGCTGGTGATCCCGTCCGGGCACGAGATGGTGCGGGCCAACGACACCGACTTCCCGTACCGTCCGGGCAGCGATTTCGTCTACCTGACCGGCGAGCACGACCCGGAGAGCGTGCTGGTCCTGCGCCCCAACGGCTCCGGCCACGACGCGGTGCTGTACGTGCGCCCGCGCTCGCCGCGCGACACCGACGAGTTCTTCAAGGACCGCCGCTACGGCGAGCTGTGGATCGGCCGCCGCCACACGCTGCGCGAGAAGTCCGCCGAGCTGGGCGTCGAAACCGCCCACCTGGACACGCTCGCCGACGTGCTCAACGACCTCGCCCCCGGCCGCACCCGGGTGCTGCGCGGCCTCGACCCGCACGTGGACGGCCTGGTCCGGCCGACCGCCCCGGAGCGCGACCGCGAGCTGGCCTGGACCGTCTCCGAGATGAAGCTGGTCAAGGACGAGTGGGAGATCGCCCAGCTCCAGGACGCGATCGACGCCACGGTGCGCGGCTTCGAGGACGTGGCCCGGATCATCCCGGCCGACCGGCCGGTCTCCGAGCGCCTCATCGACGGCGTGTTCGGCCTGCGCGCCCGCCACGACGGCAACACCGTCGGCTACAGCTCCATCGTCGGCGCGGGCAACAACGCCACCGTGCTGCACTGGATCCGCAACGACGGCCGGACGACCCCGGGCGAGCTGCTGCTGCTGGACATGGGCGTGGAGAACCGCAACCTCTACACCGCCGACGTGACGCGGACGCTGCCGGTCAGCGGCACGTTCACCCCGCTGCAGCGCCAGGTGTACGACATCGTGCATGCCTCGCAACAGGCCGGCATGGACTTCATCAAGCCGGGCGTCACGTTCGCCGACGTGCACACCACCTGCATGCGGGTGCTCGCCGAGGGCCTGCACGACCTGGGCATCCTCCCGGTCAGCGTCGAGGAGGCGATGTCGAAGGAGTCCACGATCTACCGCCGGTGGACCCTGCACGGCTTCGGCCACATGCTCGGCATCGACGTGCACGACTGCGCCCACGCCCGGCACGAGAAGTACAAGGACGGCGCGCTGGACGAGGGCTACGTCCTCACCGTCGAGCCCGGCCTGTACTTCCAGCCCGAGGACGAGCTGGTCCCCGCCGAACTGCGCGGCGTGGGCATCCGCATCGAGGACGACGTCCTGGTCACCAAGGACGGCGCCGTCAACCTCTCCGCCGGCCTCCCCCGCACCTCCACCGAGGTCGAATCCTGGCTCGCCACCCAGCGCGAGGCAGGCCCCCGCCTCCCCGGCTGACCCCCCCACCCGCGTTGATCATGAACTTATGGCACGGTTCGACGGAGTGTCGCGGGCACAACTTCATGATCGACAAAGTCAGGTGCAGGACGGGCGCCCCAGCGGGGCGCCCGTCTCGCATTTCCGCACAGGTGTTCCGATCATGGCCGTAACCTGGTCAGAAGCTTCGCGTTGGAGCACATCGGACGGCCAAGACACACGCCGACCCGCACGGGGCGGGTCGTCGCCCGGCGTGAACGGTCCGCCCGGGGGTGAGCGATGCTCGCGAAGAGTGTTCTGTTCCAAGGCCGCCGCGCATGGGTACGTACGGTGGCGACCGGATTGATGGTCGCGGCCGGACTGGTGGCGGGCGGGCTGGCCGGGCCGACGACGGCCGACGCGCTGGCGCCCGACGACGTGGCGAGCGCCGCCCAGCGGGCCGCGGCCCTGGTGACCTGCGCGACGGCCACGCCGACCCGGGTCGGCACCAACGGCGCCGACTACATCGTCGGCACCTCGGGCCCCGATGTGATCTTCGGCCTGGGCGGCAACGACTACATCGACGGCCGCGGCGGCGACGACCTGCTGTGCGGTAACACCGGCGCGGACTACCTCGTCGGCGGCGACGGCGCGGACACCCTCGAAGGAGCCGACGGCAACGACTACCTGCGCGGCGACAACGGCGCCGACGTCCTGATCGGGGGCAACGGCGAGGACTACCTGCTGGGCGGGGGCGGCAACGACAACCAGTTCGGCGGAGCCAACAACGACCTGCTCAACGGCGGCGACGGCACGAACTTCAACGACGGCGGCACCGGCACCGACACGTGCATCCGCCCGTCCACCGGCCCGAACTGCCCCTGACCCGCCCGCGGCGAGCCGCGTAGCGGCTGGAACGCCGCGTCAGGGCGTTAGGAAGGGCACCTTCCACAACGCATAGCGATGTGAAGGTGCCCTTCCTTGCTTCGGGGCGGAGGGCGGTCCGCCGCCTGTCACTTCGTGATGAAGACCGCCACGGTACGGCCGGGCACCGTGAACGCGCCCGTGGCCGGGGCGTACGCGGACTGCCGCACCAGCGGGTCCACCGAGGCGGCGAGCACCGGGTGCAGGCCCAGCCGCGCGTTCTTCAGGGACGCGACCGTCTGCGTGGTGCTCGACGTGGTCGCGTTGAAGACCACCACGACGGTCTTGCCGTCCTTCTTGATCACCATCGTGATCACGCCCGGGGTCTCGGCCGCCCCGGACAGCGGGAACGACACCGCCTGCTGCACTTCGGCCTGCGTACGCAGGGAGAACAGCGGGCTGGAGGCACGCACCCGCAGCAGCTCCGCGAACCGGTCCCCGGCCAGGCCGATCGCCTCGCACGTCGGCACCAGCGCCGGATCGGCGAGCAGCGGCTTGGCGTAGCTCCACTTGCTCTCGTTGTCGGCTGCCGGCGGCAGGCCGAGCCCGAACCCGTTGCCGGTCGCGCAGTCCCAGCGGATGGCGTTGAACCAGTCGCCGGAGTTGTACGAGTTGCGGTCCAGCGACTTGCTGCGCAGCAGGTCAGAGCCCGCGGTGACGAACCCGGTGCCCTGGCTGAGCACCACCGTCGACAGCGCCAGCACCTGCATCCGGGCCCGGTCCAGCGCCGGGGTGGCCGCGGGCAGCTTGTACGCCAGCGCGTCGAACAGGATCTCGTTGTCGTGCGCGTCGACGTACGTGACCGCCTCCGCCGGGGCCTTGGTGTACCCGGCCGGCGAGCCGTTGTAGTCCACCTCCGCGCCACTGACCTGGTTGCCCGCCGAGTCCGTGAAGGTGAACCCGGCCAGGTTGCCGGTCAGGCCGACCTTGATCTGGTCCTGCTGGTGCAGCAGCCGGGCCTTCTGCTCGGCGGCCGTGCCGTTGGCCGCGTCCCCGTTCGGGTCGGTGTACAGCCCGGACGCGAAGCCCTGGAGCCGCGGATTGCCGTCGAACGGGCCGCCGCCGCGTACGGCGTCGCGCAGCCGGTCGTTGAACGTGGCGATGCCGGTGCCCGCCATGTTCGCCTGGGTGGCCTGCGTGAACCGGGCGTTGTTCGCGACCTCGCCGAAGTTCCAGCCCTCGCCGTAGAGCAGGATCGCCTTGCCGTCGATCCCGTCCTCGGCCATGGTCAGCTTGTCGAGCGCCGCGCGGACGTCGAGCAGGTTCTGCTTCGGGTGGTGGCCCATCAGGTCGAACCGGAACCCGTCCACCCGGTACGTCTTCGCCCAGGTGACCAGGGAGTCGACGACCAGCTTGCCCATCATCGCGTGTTCGGGCGCGGTGTTGGCGCAGCAGGTGGAGGTGGCCACGGCCCCGTCCTCCAGCAGGCGGTGGTAGTAGCCGGGCACGATCCGGTCCAGCACCGACTTCGGGTCGTCGCCGGCGGCCGAGGTGTGGTTGTAGACCACGTCGAGCACCACCCGCAGGCCGGCCCGGTGGATGCCGTCCACCATGGACTGGAACTCGACGTTGCGGGCCCGGCCCTCGGGGTCGGTCGCGTAGCCGCCCTCCGGCACGGTGTAGTGCAGCGGGTCGTAGCCCCAGTTGTAGCCGTCGGTGGCGGCGACCCCGGCGACGCAGGCCTGCTGCTCCGCCGAGTCCCGGGGCAGCGCGGCCAGGTCGCAGGCGGGCTGCTGCTGGTCGGTCCGCTGCTCGGGGATCGTCGCGAAGTCGAACACCGGCAGCAGGTGCAGGTGCGAGACCCCGGCGTCGGCCAGCGACTTCAGGTGCCGCATGCCCGCGGTCTGCGGGTCGGTGAAGGCGGCGTACGTACCCCGCTTGTCCTGCGGCACCGTGCCGTCCGCGACGGAGAAGTCGCGCACCGACAGCTCCTGGATCTGCGCCCGGCCCGTGTAGGACGGGGTCTTGACCGCCGCGCCGGGCAGCTTCGCCACGTCGATCAGCTGGGCGTGCGTCGAGTTCGCCGACAGGGCCACAGCGTACGGGTCGGTCACCGACGCCGTGACGACCTGCGCCTTCGCCGGCTGCCACACGCTGACCCGGAACCGGTAGTACTTGCCGGTCCAGTCGCTCGACCCGCTGACCTTCCACACGCCGGTGGTGTCGTCACGCAGCATCGACACGGTCTGCGGCATGGCCGACGGGCTGTCGAACAGCTCCAGCCGCACGTCCTTCGCGGTCGGGGCCCACAGCGCCACGCTGGGCCTGCCCTTGGCGAACACCGGCCCGAGCACCGCCTTGCGCGCGCCCGAATAGACGTCGTCGAGCGCGCCGGGAATCTGCACCCCGGTCGCCGACAGCAGCTTGCCCTCGTGGTCGCTCTCGGTCACCACGACCTGCCCGCGCAGCGCGTTCTTGATGCTCGCCAGGGTGGCGTTCACGTCGAACGCGCCGTAGGCCCACAGGTGCGGGAACTTCTGGCGCTGCGCCTCGGACAGGCCGCCGGAGGCGGACAGCCGGATCTTCGTGAAGTCGCCGGCCAGCGCGCCGTCCACCACGGACAGCCCGCCGTTCGGCGCGACGACCAGGTCGTACACCTTGCCGTCGGCGTCGTGCTTGTTCCAGGCGACGGTGTCCCGGTCCAGCCAGTGGGCGTACGACTTGCTCAGGTCGATGTCCAGCGCCGCGCCCTTGACCGACGGCCGCAGGTAGGCCTGCTGCCCGGACAGGATCCACGCCTCGTTGCCGAACGTGGCGAAGTTCAGCCGCTGGTCGCTCGGCAGGTCCTTCTCGTCGCCCTTGTGGATGATGTAGTTCACCCCGGTCGCGCCGTCCACCAGCGGGATGCGCCAGTAGGCGCCGAACGCGTCGGTGCCGGTCGGCGGCATCGGGCTGCCCCATTCGACCGGATCGGCGTTGCCGTCCCACAGGTGCAGGCCCCAGCCGGTGTAGTTCCCGTCCGTGCGGCGGTAGTGCAGCACCGCGGTCTTCTCGGCGGCGGCCCGGCTGGTGTGCACGGTCCCGTCACCGGACGCGATCCACGCCTCGCCGGCGGCCATGTCCATGGCGAGGTCGGCGTTCGGGTCCTTCTCGTCGCCCCGGTGCACGATGAAGTTCACCGGCTTGGTCGCGTCGCCGACGGGCACACTCCAGTGTGCGCCGAAAGCGTCCGTGCCGTCCGGCTGGCGCGGGCTGGACCAGTCGGTGCCCGCTCCCGCCGCCAGGCCGTCACCCCACAGGTGCAGGCCCCAGCCGGTGTAGTTCCCGTCGCCGCGCCGGTAGTGCATGTCCACCTTGCCGGTGGCCGCGGCACGGGAGGGGTAGACCGCCGCGTCGCCGGACTTCAGCCAGATCTCACCGACCCGGCTCGGGTCCACGCTGCGGTCGGCTTCGACGTCCTTGCCGCCCGAGGCGTTGACCACGAGAAACCCGACGTTGGTCGCGCCCGGCTTGACCTTCACCCAGGCGAAGCGCCCGTACGAGTCCTCTCCCGCGAACGGCTGCCCCTGCGGCCACGGGTGCTGCATGGAGCCGTCGGTGTCGCCCCAGGTGTAGAGGCCCCACGGGTCGTAGTCGCCGTCGCCGCGCTGGTAGTGCACCAGCACGTACTCGCGCTGCGCGGCCTGCGCGGGCGAGGCGACGGTGATGGCGCTGGTCGTGGACGCGGTGCGGCCCGCGCCGTCGCGGACGACGGCCTTGTAGGTGACGGCCGTGCCGCCGGCCAGGCCGGTCAGGTCGTGGAACACGGTGTGCTCGCCGACCGCCTTCGAGGTGCCGAGCAGCTTCCACGGGCCGTCGCCGGCCTGCGCCGCGAACGTCACCGTGGCGAGCGGGTCGCCGGTGACCTGCGCGGTCACCGCGGCCCGGGTGGCGACCTCCGCGCCCGAACCCGGGGCGGTGATGGTGATCTGCGGGTCGCCCGCGCCCGGCAGGGCCCGGTCGGCGCGCAGCACGATGCTGGACAGCGCGGGCACGGTGATGGTGACCTTGCCGTCCCCGCCCGCCGTCGCGCCGTCGCCCGCGGCCGGGTAGAGCTGCCCGAACGTCGCGCCGGCCGTGGCGGCGTCCACGGTGACGGTCTTGGGCGCGGTGCCGCTGTTCGAGGCCACCAGGTACTCGACGCGCTGCGCCGGGTCGATGCGGGAGAAGGCGAACACGCCGTCGCCCGCCTGCCGGGTCACCTGCACGCCGTCGCGCAGCGCCGGGTGCGCCTTGCGCAGCGCGCCCAGCTCGGCGATCGCGCGGTACAGCGGGTGCGCGGTGTCGAACTGGTCGGCCGCGTGGGTGCGGTCGGTGCCGAGCAGGTCGTCGTCGAGGTAGTCGGCGACCTGGCTGGCGAACATGTCCTGGCGGGCGTCCTTGTCCCCGCCGTTGCCGGTGAAGCCCTGCTCGTCGCCGGAGTAGACGACGGGCTGGCCGCGGGTCAGGAACATCAGCTCGTGGGCGAGCCGGTCGCGCCGGAGGGCGGCCGCCGGGTCGGCCTCGACGTTGCTGATGAACGTGCCGATGCGGCCCATGTCGTGGTTGCCGAGGAAGGTCGGCAGCGTGGACGCGTCGGTGCCGGGCGAGGTGTACAAACCGTCCGCTGCGTACAGGTCGCCGAGGCCCTGGCCGGAGCCGCCGGTGACGAAGCCCTGCGCGGCGGCCTGGAAGCCGAAGTCGAGCGTGGCCTGCAGGCGGCCCTGCCGCACGTAGCTCGACATGATGTTCGGGTCGGCCGAGTAGACCTCGCCGAACATGAAGAAGTCGGGCTTGCCGGCCTTGCGGGCGTCGACCGCGATGCCCTGGCTGAACTGGGGCCAGAACTCCATGTTCACGTGCTTGGCGGTGTCCAGGCGGAAGCCGTCGACGCCGGTGGACTCGATCCAGTCCGAGTACACCTTGGTCATGCCGCGGACCACCTCGGGCCGCTCGGTCCACAGGTCGTCCAGGCCGAAGAAGTCGCCGTACGTGCTGTTCTCACCGGAGAAGGTGGAGTCGCCGCGGTTGTGGTACATCGTCGGGTCGTTCAGCCAGGCGGGCGTCTTCGCCTTGGCGTCGGCGGCGCTCTTGAAGACCGGGGTGTACGGCATCGACGTGCGGTCCGTCTTCGGGAACCCGTTCCCGCCGCCGGCGTAGTTGACGTCCTCGAACGCCCGCCCCGCCGTGTCGGTGTACGGGCTGGTCTTCTTGTCCACGTAGGAGTACTGGTTCTCCTCGTACGCGATGACATCGGCGGTGTGATTCACGATGACATCGAGGTAGATCTTGATGCCGCGCTGGTGCGCGAGCTTGACCAGCTTCTTGAGGTCGTCGTTGGTGCCGAAGTGCGGGTCGACCTGGGTGAAGTCGGTGATCCAGTAGCCGTGGTAGCCGGCCGAGGCGTCCGCCCCCGTCCCCTGCACCGGCCGGTTCTGGAACACCGGCGCGAGCCAGATCGCCGTGGTGCCCAGGCCCTCGACGTAGTCGAGCTTGTCGATCAGGCCGGCCAGGTCACCGCCGTGATAGAAGCCCTTGTCGGACTTGTCCAGGCCGGTCTTGAGCCGGTCGCCGGCCAGGCCGCCCTTGTCGTTGCGGGGGTCGCCGTTGGCGAAGCGGTCCGGCAGCACGAAGTAGAACTGCTCCGCCTGGCGGCGCGGCGTGCCGGCCGCGGCGAGCGCCGCCGCCGCGGGCTCGTCGGCCCAGTAGGTGTCGCCGGCCTGCACCCACTGCGCGGGGCCGTCGCCGGTCAGCGTGCGGATCACCACGAACGGGGCCGCGGCCAGCACCAGCGCCAGCAGTCCGATGAGGAGGGTCCGGGGGTTTCTCAACTGTTCGCGAAATGCCGCGGGGCGCACGAGGGCGCGTAGGGCTGCCATGGGCCTTCTCCGGGAGGGTGAAGTGTCGGGGGCGTCACACGAGCAACAGCGGCAACATACGGGTAACTGAAATGTTTCCGCAAGACCTTGCAACGCTTGACGTGTTGACGGCAGGCGACTGAAAGATCGCCGCCGACGCCCTCCCCCGACCGTGGTCCTCCGGAAGCAGGTCCACCCTTGCCACATGTCGGGTATTAGCTATCAAATAGTCCTAATCGGTCGATACTCCTCCACGACCGCAACCGGAAGGTGGGTCCCATGGACGCCATCACCGAACTGCTGACCAGCATCAACGACCTGCTGGCCAGCCTGATCTCCATCGTGCTCGGCGGCGCCGCACCCGGCCTGCCCGTCGACCCGAGCCTCCCCCCGATCCCCGGCCTGCCCGAACTCCCCGTCCCCGGCCTCCCACCCCTGCCCCCCGTCCCGTGACAGGAACAAAGGAAGGGCACCTTCTTAACGCTCCGCGTTGAAGAAGGTGCCCTTCTTAACTCCTCAGGCCCGTAGGCCCTGCTCAGAGCACGTCGTGGCCCGGGTGGTCGGCGTCGCCGACGTCGACCCGGCGCGGCTCGCTCGGGATGACGCCCAGCTTGCCCGCCTGGTAGTCCTCGAACGCCTGGATCAGCTCGGCCTTGGTGTTCATCACGAACGGGCCGTACGCCATCACCGGCTCGCGGATCGGCAGGCCGCCGAGGATCAGCACGTCCATGCCGGCCGCGTTACGGCTCTCCTGCGACGCGTCGGCCTCGACGGTGATCACGTCACCGGCCCCGTACACCGCCAGGTCGCCCAGCTTCACCGGCCGCCTGTCCGCGCCGACCGAACCCGACCCGGCCAGCGTGTACACCAGCGCGTTGAAGTCCGGCCGCCACGGCAGCCGCAGCTGCGCCCCCGGCGCGAGGGTGGCGTGCACCAGCGCGATCGGGGTGTGCGTGATACCCGGCCCGGCGTAGCCTGCCACCTCGCCGGCGATGACGCGCAGCAGCACCCCGCCGTCCGGCGAGCTGAGCAGCGACACCTGACCGGCCCGGATGTCCTGGTAGCGCGGCGGCGACATCTTCATCTTCGCGGGCAGGTTGACCCACAGCTGGAAGCCGTGGAACAGGCCGCCCGACATGACCAGCTCCTCCGGCGGCGCCTCGATGTGCAGCAGGCCACTGCCGGCCGTCATCCACTGGGTGTCACCGTCGGAGATCAGCCCACCGCCGCCGTGCGAGTCCTGGTGCCGGAAGATGCCGTCGAGCAGGTAGGTGACCGTCTCGAAGCCCCGGTGCGGGTGCCACGGGGTTCCTTTCGGCTCGCCCGGCGCGTACTCGACCTCACCCATCTGGTCCATGTGGATGAACGGGTCCAGGGTCTTCAGGTCGACGCCCGCGAACGCGCGGCGGACCGGGAAGCCCTCCCCCTCGAACCCCGACGGCGCGGCGGTCACCGACGCGACCTTCCGCTCGACCGCGGCCTCGCCCGGCACGGGCACCCGGGGCAGCACCAACAGGTCATCGACGGTAACGGCAGGCATGACGCCCTCCTCTGGTAGTTCTCTCCTCTACACAATAGTTGAACAGTCAACGACTTGCCATGATTCCCTCCCCGGAGTTGTCGCCGCCACATGCCACCATCTCCCGGAACGTCACGTACCGGAGGTAGAGATGGGCGATATATCCCGTGTCAAGGGATTCGGCACGAACACTGTCCTCGTGCTGCGCGGCGAACACCGCGGCGGCCGGATCGCGCTCGACGCACCGGGCCAGGATCTGCACGTCGACGGGGCCCGGCTGACCGGAGTCGACCTGAGCGGCCTGCAGTGCGGCCGGGTCTTCGTCCACGACTCGACGTTCGAGGGCTGCACCTTCGCCGGCAGCTCCGTGACCGGCGCCTTCCTCGGCAGCACCGGCCCGGCCGGCACGATGTGGGATCAGCGCAGCTGGCCGCAGTCGGTCTACCGGGACTGCGACTTCACCCGGGTCCGCCTGCCCGACAACCTGATGTTCGGCAACGCGCGCTTCGAGCAGTGCCTGTTCGACCGCACCCGGCTGCGCGAGACGACCAGCACCGGCCAGGCGGAGTTCGTCTCGTGCACGTTCCGCGGCCGGCTGCGGAACATCACCTTCCGCGGCCGCGTCCACGAGTACGCCCGCCAGGTCGGCCGCGACTGCAACGCCTTCACCGGCAACGACCTCACCGCAGCCACGCTGACCTGGGTAGGCTTTCGCAACATCGACCTACGAGCCCAGCACCTGCCCGGACCGCCGGACCACTGGCTGCTCGACCGGATCGGCGAGCGCACCACCGCCGCCCTCGCCGCCGTGGACAGCTGGCCCGACGCCGCAGAGCAGCGGCTGGCCCGTTGGATGCTGGCCGAACTGCACCGCGACGCCGACGAGTACACCGACGGCTATGCGCTGGTCACGAAGGAGCGGATCGGGGAGACCCTGCCCCCGGAACGACGGGCGCAGGTGCTCGCGGCGTTGACGGACTACACGCACATCCAGCAGTAGAGGTCGCGGTCCGTCGCCACCGCGCCCCTGGCGAGGTCGCGGATCGCGGTGTGCCAGGAGGTCTCGAACTCGTCCAGCAGCTCGTCGTCGGCATAGGCGGCCAGCCGCTCCTCGGTGACCCCGGCCAGCGCCCGCGTCACCTCCGACGGGACGGCGACCACGACCACCTCACCGTCCGCCAGCGCCGTCACCAGCTTCTCCTCGCCGAACTCGCTGCGATCGCGGCCGGTCAGTTCGGCGGCGAGCCACGGCAGCCCGTGCAGCCAGCCCTTGCAGAAGACCATCGCCAGCCCCGACTCCTCCGGGGACGACGCGGGATCGAAGGCGGCGATCTCATCAGCATCGGCCGCGAAGTGCTCCACCAGTACGCCCATGGGCACGCACCCTATGCGGCACAGCGGACAACGCGCGGATCGCCGGTCGACGCTGTCATGCCGCCACCGGGCGTGCCTGGTCGGTGGCCATCCGCACGGCGAGGCCGCCGAGCACCGTGCCCATCAGGTAGCGCTGGACGCGCAGCCATACCGGGCGGCCGGCGAGGAAGCCCGCGATGGTTCCCGCGGCCAGCGCGATCAGCCCGTTGACGGTGACCGCGACCACGATCTGCACCGCGCCGAGCGCGAACCCCTGTGCCAGCACGTGCCCGGCCTCGGGCTCGATGAACTGCGGGATCAGCGAGAGGTACATGACGGCGATCTTCGGGTTGAGCAGGTTGGTGACCAGCCCCATGGTGAACAGGCGCCGGTTCGAGTCGGGCGGCAGGGCGGCGGGCTCGAACACCGATACGCCACCGGGTCTCAGGGTTTTGAAAGCCAGCCAGCCGAGGTAGCCCGCACCGGCGAGCTTGATCGCGAGGTAGAGCGACGGCACCGCCACGAACAGCGCGGACAGCCCGAGATTCGTGGCCGTCAGGTAGACGAGGAATCCCACCGCGACACCGGCCAGCGAGACCAGCCCGGCCCGCCGCCCCTGGGTGATGCTGCGCGACACCAGATACATCATGTTCGGCCCCGGGGTGAGCACCATGGCCAGCGCCACCGCGAACACCCCGAGGACCGCACCCGAAGAGATCATGACCGGATCGTGCCACTGGGCGATGCCGACGGTGGAGCACCAATCCGGATGGGGTGGCCTGAACGCTGAACCGCCGCCCCCGCGGGCGGTGCGGCGCGCAGGCCGTCCGGCACCCTCGCGGACCGCTCGGCACCCCGGTCAGGCAGGCTCGACCAGGACGAATTCGAGGCGGTTGGCGTGGGGGTCTTCGGTGTGGAAGCGGCGGATGCCGGGGACCTCGTCGTTGCCCCAGGTCACCGGGTAGCCCGCCGACTCCAGGCGGTCGGCGAGGGTGTCGAGGTCGGGGCGGAGGAGGGCCGGGTGGGCCTTGCGGGCGGGGCGGAAGTCGTCCTCGACGCCGAGGTGCAGCTCGCTGCCATACTCGTCGATGAACCAGCAGCCGCCGCGGACCGCGAGCGCGGGTGGTTTGGGTTTCTCGGTCATGCCGAGGACGCCGACATAGAAGCCGCGCAGCACGTCCTCGCTGCCCCGGGGGCAGGCGACCTGTACGTGGTGAATCATGTCCCGGAGTCTGGCACGGACTTGCGCGTTAAACAAGACGGACGTACGGTTTGAGTGATGGCACCGCAGCCAGTAAGCCTTGCCTTACCTGTCGGCGTGCCAGCCCCTGCGAAAGACTCAGTCTTGTAACAGACCCGCTGTGAAGGAGTACGACGTGGCGAGCCTCGACACGTTCGGTGCCAAGAGTGAGCTGCGCGTCGGTGACGCGGGCTACGAGATCTTCCAGATCGACAAGGTGGAGGGCCACGAGCGGCTGCCCTTCAGCTTGAAGATCCTGCTGGAGAACCTCCTCCGCACCGAAGACGGCGCCAACATCACCGCCGATCACATCCGCGCGCTGGGTGGTTGGGACCCGACCGCCGAGCCCAGCGTGGAGATCCAGTTCACGCCCGCCCGCGTCCTCATGCAGGACTTCACCGGCGTGCCCTGCGTCGTCGACCTGGCCACCATGCGCGAGGCCGTCCGCGACCTGGGCGGCGACGCCTCGAAGGTCAACCCGCTGGCCCCGGCCGAGCTGGTCATCGACCACTCGGTCATCGCCGACGTGTTCGGCCGCCAGGACGCCTTCGAGCGCAACGTCGAGATCGAGTACGGCCGCAACCAGGAGCGCTACCAGTTCCTGCGCTGGGGCCAGACCGCGTTCAACGAGTTCAAGGTCGTGCCGCCGGGCACCGGCATCGTGCACCAGGTGAACATCGAGCACCTGGCCCGCGTGATCATGCCGCGCAACGGCCAGGCGTACCCGGACACCGTGGTCGGCACCGACTCGCACACCACCATGGTCAACGGCCTGGGCGTGCTGGGCTGGGGCGTCGGCGGCATCGAGGCCGAGGCCGCGATGCTCGGCCAGCCGGTCAGCATGCTGATCCCGAAGGTCGTCGGCTTCAAGCTGCACGGCGAGCTGCCCTCGGGCGCGACCGCCACCGACCTGGTGCTCACCATCACGCAGATGCTGCGCAAGCACGGCGTGGTCGGCAAGTTCGTCGAGTTCTACGGCTCCGGCGTGACCTCGGTGCCGCTGGCCAACCGGGCCACCATCGGCAACATGAGCCCCGAGTTCGGCTCCACCTGCGCGATCTTCCCGATCGACGCGGAGACCATCGCCTACCTGGAGCTGACCGGCCGCCCGGCCGAGCAGATCGCCCTGGTCGAGGCGTACGCGAAGCAGCAGGGCCTGTGGCACGACCCGTCGGTCGAGCCGTCCTACTCCGAGTACCTGGAGCTGGACCTGGCGACCGTCGTGCCGAGCATCGCCGGCCCGAAGCGCCCGCAGGACCGCGTCGAGCTGACCAACGCCAAGACCGCGTTCCGCTCGGTGCTGCCCGACTACGTCAAGGACGACGAGACCGACGAGGCGGGCAAGGAGAGCTTCCCGGCCTCGGACGCCCCGGCGGCCAGCGTCGCCCGCGCGAGCAACCCGACGCCGGTCACCGCCGCCGACGGCTCGACGTACCACCTCGACCACGGCGCGGTCGTGATCGCCTCGATCACCTCCTGCACCAACACGTCGAACCCGCAGGTCATGCTGGGTGCGGCGCTGCTGGCCAAGAAGGCCGTCGAGCGGGGCCTGCACGCCAAGCCGTGGGTGAAGACCACGCTGGCGCCCGGCTCCAAGGTCGTCATGGACTACTACGCCAAGGCCGGGCTCGTGCCGTACCTGGAGAAGCTCGGCTTCCACCTGGTCGGCTACGGCTGCGTGACCTGCATCGGCAACTCCGGCCCACTGCCGGAGGAGATCAGCGCCGCGGTCAACGAGGCCGACCTCGCCGTGGTGTCGGTGCTGTCCGGCAACCGCAACTTCGAGGGCCGGATCAACCCCGACGTCAAGATGAACTACCTGGCGTCCCCGCCGCTGGTGGTGGCGTACGCCATCGCCGGCACGATGGACATCGACCTGGCCCGCGACCCGCTGGGCGTGGACCCGGACGGCAAGCCGGTCTACCTGGGCGACATCTGGCCGACCCCGGCCGAGGTGCAGGACACCATCAACGCCTCGATCTCGGCGGAGATGTTCACCAAGGACTACGCCGACGTGTTCGCGGGCGACGAGCGCTGGCAGGGCCTGCCGACGCCGACCGGTGACACGTTCGCCTGGGCGGGCGACTCGACGTACGTGCGCAAGCCCCCTTACTTCGAGGGCATGGCGGCGCAGCCGGGGCCGGTCAGCGACATCGCGGGCGCGAAGGTGCTGGCGAAGCTGGGCGACTCGGTGACCACCGACCACATCTCCCCCGCCGGTTCCATCAAGGCGGACTCCCCGGCGGGCAGGTACCTGGCCGAGCACGGGGTGGACCGCAAGGACTTCAACTCGTACGGTTCCCGCCGCGGCAACCACGAGGTGATGATCCGGGGCACCTTCGCCAACATCCGCCTGCGCAACCAGATCGCGCCCGGCACCGAGGGCGGCTTCACCCGCGACTTCACCGTCGCGGACGCCCCGGTCAGCACGATCTACGACGCCAGCCAGAACTACCAGGCCGCCGGCATCCCGCTGGTCATCCTGGCGGGCAAGGAGTACGGCTCCGGCTCGTCGCGGGACTGGGCCGCCAAGGGCACGGCGCTGCTGGGCGTCAAGGCCGTCATCGCCGAGTCGTACGAGCGCATCCACCGCTCGAACCTCATCGGCATGGGCGTGCTGCCGCTGCAGTACCCGGCCGGGCAGACCGCCGACTCGCTCGGCCTGACCGGCACCGAGACCTTCACCTTCACCGGCGTGGAGGCCCTGAACGAGGGCACCACCCCGAAGACGGTCAAGGTCACCACCGACACGGGTGTCACCTTCGACGCGGTCGTCCGCATCGACACCCCCGGCGAGGCGGACTACTACCGCCACGGCGGCATCCTCCAGTACGTCCTCCGCCGGATGCTCGCGAGCTGACCCGTCCGCGTGAGGAACGAAGGAAGGGCACCTTCTTATCGCTTTGCGATGTAGAAGGTGCCCTTCTTAACGCTCAGCCGGTGGCGGCGCTGGTGGCGCGGGGTGCGGCGGGCGGCGGGCGGCGGGCGGCAGGACATGATCGTCGTTTTGGGGCATGATCTGCCTCGCCCGGCTCACCGGGGTCGAGCACGGGTCGACCTGGAACGGCGATCTTGAAGGGCGTGACCGCGCCCACCATGTCCGCGGCCGGGAAGCCGCCGCTCGCGGCAGAGCTAAAGTCGTTGCATGAGCAACGTGGAGACCGCGCCCGTCGAGACTGCCTGCGGCCACGAGCCGGTGCCGGACGGGCCGACCCACGAGCTGCTCCCGGGGCGAGAGGTCGTGCTCGGCGGCCCGCGCGGCATGATGGTCAGCCGTACCCTGCCGCACAAGGACCGGCGCATGGTCGGGGCGTGGTGCTTCGTCGACCAGTACGGCCCCGCCGACCACGACATGCGGGTCCCGCCCCACCCGCACACCGGCCTGCAGACCGTGAGCTGGCTGGTCGCCGGTGAAGTCCTGCACCGCGACAGCATCGGCAGCGAGGCGCTCATCCGCCCCGGTCAGCTCAACCTGATGACCTCCGGGCACGGCATCGTGCACTCCGAGGAGTCCCCTGCGGTGCGCACCGAGCTGCTGCACGGCGTGCAGTTGTGGGTCGCCCTGCCGGACGCGGCGCGCTCGGTCGCCCCGGCCTTCGAGCACCACGCCGAGCTGCCCGTCCTCGACCGTCCCGGCGCCGCCGTGACGGTGATCATGGGTGAGCTGGACGGCGCGGTGTCACCCGCGACCGCGTACACCCCGCTGGTCGGCGCGGAAGCCGCACTGGCCGCGGGCGCGCGGCTCACGCTGCCGCTGCGCAGCGATTTCGAGTACGCCGCGCTGGTGCTCGACGGCGCGGCCCGCGTCGACGGCGTCGCGCTGGAACCAGGGACCCTGCTCTACCTCGGCCGCGAGCGGGCCTCCCTCGACCTGGCCGCGGACGGACCGGCGCGGGTGCTGCTGCTCGGCGGGGAGCCGTTCGAGGAGGAGATCGTGATGTGGTGGAACTTCGTGGGGCGCAGCCACGGCGACGTCGCCACCGCCCGCGAGCAGTGGGCGGCCGCCGACCGGCGCTTCGGTGAGGTGACCGGCTACGACGGCCCGCCCCTGCCTGCCCCCACGCTGCCGAACACCCCGCTCAAACCCCGCGGCCGCCGCCGCTGACCCGGCACGTCTCGCCCGCGCCCGGTCGTCTCGGCCGCCGGACGGGTTCGTCGGTGCCTCGGCGGCCCTGGTGCGGTCACGCCGAGGGCGGGCCGAAGGTCGGCGGCGTCTCCCGGAGCTGGCGCTGCATCGGGGCCGCGTCGGTCAGGTCCACCACCGGCACCCCCGGCGCGAAGTAACCCGCCGCAGCGGTCAGCGCCGCCTTGTCCAGCCGCCAGCCGAACGCCGGCCGGCTCGCCAGCACGACCTCGGTCGGCACGTGCCAGATCGTGGCGGCCACGCCCGCCGGCATCGACGGCCGCAGCGGCGCGACCCCGTCGACGCCCTGCACGCCGACGTACGTGGTGACGAACAGGCCCTGGTGCACCCGGAACAGGTAGATCTCGCTGATCGCCGACCAGGGCACGAACGCGCTGGTCCGGGCGTAGATCAGCGGCCGCCCGCCGAACAGGATGCCGTCGGCGTCGACCCGCAGGCCGGGCTTGCCGCCCAGGATCAGCGGCAGGTACAGCGCGAGCAGCGTGCCCGGCAGCGCAGCCCCGCCGGCCAACAACACCACCGTGAGGTCCTCGCCCAGGCCCGGCAGCAGACCAGCGACGAACGCGAGCCCGCCCACGGCGAACATGGCGATGGTCAGCCGGCCGAACCGGAACGGGGCGACGTAGGTGAACGACGACATCGGGTGATCATCGCGGTCACCCGCCTCACCCGCAAGACCCGTTTCGACCGCCCGGCCGACCGGAGATCAGCCGATTTGCCTGGCAATCGGGCGTATCTTGCCTGCCCTTTCGCCCGATTGCCAGGCAAGTCCAACGATCATGGCCGTGCGCCGTGCGCCGTGCGCCGTGCGCCGTGCGCCGTGCGCCGTGCGCCGTGCGCCGTGCGCCGTGCGCCGTGCGCCGTGCGCCGTGCGCC
>NZ_BONI01000045.1 GCF_016862635.1 Catellatospora coxensis
CGCCGAGGGCGGGGCTGTTGATGGCCAGGCCGTCGCGGGTGACCTGGTTGCCGGCGAGGCTCACGTTGAGCACGCCCGGGTCGGCCGGCGCCGGCCAGGTCCCGGTGATCCGCCCGGCCAGGTAGTCCGGCCAGCGGGTGTTCGCCCCGAGCGTCGAGCCCGAACCGTCGGAGATCGAGTCGCCGAGCACGACGACCGTGCCCAGGCCGGTCGGGGTGAGCACTTCGATCCCGGCCAGGTAGTAGAAGTGGTTGTACGCGGCGGTCTGCCCGCTGCCGTCGATGTCGCCGGCGCGGTCACCGGCGTAGACGTACGAGGTCTGGCGGGCGGTCCAGTGCCACGAGGTCGCACCCGTCGCGGTCGGCAGATAGAGGGTCACCGCCAGGTCCTGGGCGGCGGCGACGGTCAGGTCGACCGGATCGCTGAGCACCTCGGCGCCCTTGTAGACCACGGTGGAGGCGCTGCCGTTGAAGGTGACCTCGCGAAGGCTGCCGGGCTGCAGCGTCGGCGAGCCGGCGGCCACCGGCAGGCCGACGGTCGCGTGGCCGATGGTCAGCGGCTGCGTGCCGTACGCGTTGGTGAAGCGCAGCCGGATCTTCTGCCCGCCGAGGGAGACCCGCACGAGCTGGCGGATCGACTGGTCGGTGAAGCCGTTGAGCGAGCTGCCGGTGTTGGCCAGGCTCGGCGCGGTCAGCGCGGTGCCCCAGGTGCCCACCCAGCGCGGGGGCAGCCCGCCGGAGGCCGGTCCCGCCGCGCCGACCAGCGTGGTCGCGAGCAGGCCGAGTCCGGCGAGCGCGGCGACGGCACGCCTTCGGTTGATCATCACTTGTGGAACCTCCGTCGATTCCCGAGGGGGATGCGGCGGACCGTCCCGCCACCGGCACCACGATGTCAATAAATCTCTAATGTGGAGATATACGAATCTGCTGTGGTTATTGCCGGTTCGGCTGATTTATCCGGTACGTCTGGCGGCGTCCGGCCGCGCGCTGGGCGGGCCGCCCGGGGGGCACCGGGCGGCCCGCCGGTCTACCGCGGATCAGAAGCGGGCTCCGACGTCGGCGCCGTTGGCGGGACGCAGGAACGTGGAGGAGGGGATCGAGCCGTCGGCGGTACGGGCTCCGGTGATCGTGCTCGGGTCGGTGCTCTGCAGCGACCAGGTGCCGCCGAGGTCCCACGAGTTGCCCGAGCCGCTGGAGTTGGACCCGAGCGACACGGCGGTCCCGTTGGCCACCGCGAGGTTCTTGGTCAGCGTGCTGTCGGAACGGTTGGCGTTGAACCCGGTGCCGGGGTTGTCCCAGGCCGTGCAGCGGTCGATCAGATGCTGGCCGGGGTTGTTGTTGTCGATGAAACCGCCGACCGCGTTGTCCCAGGTCATGCTGTTGCGTACGGCGTGGCTCGCGGACACGGCGTTGCCGCCGAGCTTGAACCCGTTGCCGTCACCGGTGTAGTTCGGCAGGTTCCACCGGTTGAAGCCGTTGCCCCAGGACAGGCTGTTCTCCAGCAGGATCGGCGAGGAGAACATCCAGAAGTCGAGCCCGTCGTCGGAGTTGTTCCACAGGCGCGCGCCGCGCACCACGTTGCCGCTGCCGGAGCCCTCCTTGATGGCCAGGCCGTCGGCGCTCTCGCCGTTCTTGCGCGGGTCGCGGTTGCCGTAGCTGTCCAGGTTCAGGATCAGGTTGTTGCTGGAGGAGCCCTGCAGGTGCAGGCCGCTCTCGTAGTTGTCGCGGGTGATCAGCCGGTCGAACACGTTGTTGTTCGTGTCCAGGCCGAAGACGGCGTACGGCCCGTGGATGATCTCCAGGCCGATGATGCGCCACCAGTCGCCCTCGATGTGGATCGCGCCGCGTTCGGAGCGGGGGATGGTGGAGTCCACCGCGCCCGGCGTGTACGACATGTTCTCGCCGTCGAGCACGACCTTCTCGGTGCCGTAGTTGCGCAGGACGATCGGCTGGCTCGACGTGCCGTTCTTGAGGATCTGCACGTTGGTGCTCGGCGCGTACGTCCCGCCGCGCACGTGGATCGTGTACCCGGGCTGGGCCAGGTCGACCGCGCGCTGGATGGTCTTCAGCGGGGCGCTCAGCGTGCCCGCGTTCGCGTCGTTGCCGCCGGTCGCCACGTACAGCGCGGTCGTGGGCGGCGGGGTGCCGCCCACCTCGAACTCCAGGTAGTCCACGTTGGCCAGGCCGGTCGCGGTGGTCGGGCTGAGGCGGATCGTGTTGCTGCCGGCGTTGACGTTGACCGTCAGCGTCTTGGTGGTCCAGGCGTCCCAGGTGCCGGTGCCCTCGAAGGACACGGTCTGCACCGTCGCCCCGTTCACGACCAGCCCGGCCGGCCGCGCGGTGGTGGTGCCGTTGGCGAACCGTACGCCGAGCGTGGCGGTGCCGGCGTTCGCGGCGGTGACCGTGAACTGCACGTACCCGCTGGTGCTGTTGGCGCCGTTGCAGAAGCCGGAGCCGGAGAACCCGGCCCAGTTGCTGTCGACGGTGCCGACGCAGACGGCGGGCGAGGTCTCGGCCTCGTGGCGGGTCGGCGCGGCTGCGGCCATGGGTGCGGGCAGCGCGAGCACCGCGCCGACGGCCAGGGCGGCGCCCGCGGCCAATGATGTGACTCTCATGTGTCTCCCATGCTGGAGCGGCGTGGTACGAGCGCACGCAAGTGCGGACCCACGCCGCAGGGGCGGGACGACGCGCGAGGGTCCTCGCCCGGAAGGAACCCGGAACGTCGATGCGACCCAGTCTCTGGAAAGCGCTTGCCCATTGGCAAGGGTTGACGTTTGCAGATTTGTTGCAGGCGACCGAAGTCCGCGGTGGTCAGGCCCCGCGGGTGAGGGTGCTGTCGTCGCGGGCGTCCATGTACATGTCGGACGCGATCTTCCAACCGTCCGGCTCGCGGACGAACACCTTCAGCGAGAAGTTGCGCCGCACCGCCATCGCCGATCCGTCGGCGTGCTGCTGGCCCTCGCGCTCCAGGTAGGTCTTCACGACCGCCACGTCCGGGGCCACCCACCGGATGTCGGCCTGTGGCGGGCCCAGCGGCCGCCCCGCGGCGAAGTGCCGGTCGGCGAACAGCTCGGTCAGGTATGCCGCGATCTGCGCGCCGCCCGTGCGGGTGGTGCCGAACGCGTTGGTCCAGTCCGCGTCCGCGGTGTACAGCTCGGCGACGCCGTCGGCGGACAGGCTGCCGAACGCGTGCGCCAGGCACATCATCACCGCGCCGATCGCGTCCTCGTCCTGCGGGCTGCCCGCGCATCCGGTCATGACCGCAGCGTACGACCGAGTGCCGGGACGCCACCGCGAAACGGGAAAGGCCGGCTGCCGGACCCGTGAACCGGACGGTCGGCACTGCCGCAGTGACCAACGGCCTGCATAGCCTGCGCGGCATGTCAATGCAATGGTTGTCGCGCTTCGGCGCGGTCTGCGGCATCGTCCTCGCCCTGTCGCTGGGCGTGCCGGGTGTGGTGGAGGCGTTCACCGGGGAGACCACGGTGACCAGCTTCGTCGTCGGGCTCGGCGCGGCCTTCGGGGCTCCCGCGCTGTACGCCTACCAGCTGCGCCAGGCGGACGCGGCGGGCCGGTTCGGCGCGTTCGCGTTCGCGGTCAACGTGATCGGGCTCGGCCTGTTCACCGGGGTCGGTTTCGCGTTGAACCTGGTCCTGTTCTTCCTCGACCAGGCGGCCGTGGCGGCGGTGCTCGACGGGCCGACCCGGTGGGCGGTGCTGGGCAGCGCGGTCGTCTTCGTCGTCGGCAGCGTCCTGTTCGGAGTGTCCATGTTCCGGGCCCGGGTGCTGCCCCGGGTCGCGGCGGCCGGTTACACCGTCTCGCTGGTGCTGCTCGCCGCCGCGCTCGCCCCGCTGCCGGACTCGTTGCTCAGCAGCGCCGCGCACGTCGCGGCAGCCGCGTCACTGGTGTGGCTGTCGGCCGCGGTCTGGCCCGTACCCTCGACCCGTGAACTCTGACCGTTCCGTCCGGTGGGTGTCGCCGGTGCTGTACACGGCGGTCCTGGTCGCCGGGCTGCACGCCTGGCTGGTCGGCATCGGCGACACCCGGCTGCCGCTGTTCCTCGGCGGCATGGCCGCGCTGTTCGCGCTGGAGTTCGTGCGGCACGACCTGATCGCCCTGCTCGGCCGCATCGCGCTGATCGCCGCCGTCGTGTCCGCCGACGGATCGGGCCTGTCCCGGGTGTTGCTGGCCCTGCTGCCGTTCACCGCGTACTTCGCCTTCGGCCGGGCGGCGGCCGTCGCGCTCGGCGCGGCCTGCCTGGCCGGGGTCGCCACGGTCGCGCAGCTGCGCCGGCCGGGTTGGACATCCGACACCGAGCAGGTGTCGGACCTGCTCATGCTGGCGCTGGCGATCGCCCTGGCGATCGCGATGGCGGCGGTCGCGGTGGAGGAGCGCCGGGGCCGCGAGCGCATCGCGGACCTGTCCGCGGCGGCCGAGCGGCAGCGGCTCGCCCGCGACCTGCACGACGACCTGGGCCATCACCTGACCGCCGTCATCGTGCTGCTGGAGAAGGCGGAGGCGTTCCGCGAGCGCGACCCGCAGGCCGCGCAGCGTGCCCTGGCCGACGCGAGCGGCTCGGCCCGGCGTGCGCTGAGCGAGGTGCGCACCTCGGTGCGCTCGTGGGACTTCCACCTCGGCACGGCGCTGCGGGAGCTGTGCACCGACACGGTCGTGCTCAGGCTCGCCGGGGACGAGAGCCGCTACCCGGAGCCGGTGCTGCGCTCGCTGTTCCACGCCGCGCAGGAGGCGATCACCAACGCCCGGCGGCACGCCGGGGACGGCGTCGTCGAGGTGTACGCCGACCTGGGTCCGGATCGGGCGCTGCTGACGGTCACCGACACCGGCCCCGGGTTCGCCGCGGACCGGGAGGGCTTCGGGCTGCGCGGCATGCGCCGGCGGGTCCGCGGCGTCGGGGGAGAGGTCGCGGTGCGCAGCGCGGCCTCGGCGGGCACGCGGATCGAGGTGACGGTGCCGCTGTGACGACACGCGTGGTGGTGGTCGACGACCAGCAGCTCATCCGGGAGGGCATCGCGTCCCTGCTCGGCATCCAGGACGGTGTCGAGGTCGTCGGCACGGCGGCCGACGGCCGTGAGGCGGTCGAGGTGGCCCTGCGCACCGGCCCCGACGTGGTGCTGATGGACGTGCGCATGCCGGGCATGGACGGCGTGGCGGCGGTGGCCGCCCTGGCGGAGAAGCTGCCGGCATGCCGGGTGGTCATGCTGACCACCTTCGACGACCAGGACTACGTGGTACGGGCGCTGCAGGCCGGCGCGGCCGGTTACCTGCTCAAGGACCTGCCGTCCCGGGATCTGGCCGCCGCGGTGAAGCTGGCCCACGCGGGCGTGCTCCCCCTCGACCCGGCCGTCGCGGCGCGGCTGACCGCCGCCGTTCCGCGGCGCACCCCGGCCGTCACGTTGAGCGTCCGGGAGACCGACATCCTGCGGCTGGTCGCCCAGGGCATGACCAACCGGGAGATCGGCCGCGAGCTGCACCTGAGCGAGGGCACCGTCAAGAACCACATGTCGCGCATCCTCGACCGGCTCGGCCTGCGCGACCGCACCCAGGCCGCCGTGTACGCCCGCGACCACGGACTGACGTCCTGACCCGAGGATCGTGCCGCCGGCTCGCATTTTCGGCTGCGTCGGCGCAGCGGCCACGGTAGCTTGGCGCGGTGACCGACGACCTGGACGAAGCACGCGCCCTGCTGCCCGGAGTGACCGTCACCCCGGTCGACGCCCTGGGCGGCAGCAGCCGGTCCGCGGTGCGCCGGGCGCGGATCAACGGCCCGGACACGCCGCCGACGACGGTGATCGTGAAGACGTTCGACCATCCGGAGAGCTGGGCGCGCGAGTCGGCCGCGCTCGCCGTGCTGCCCGCGGGCACGCCCGCACCGCGGCTGATCGCGGCAGGGCCGGTCCCGCCTGTCGTCGTCATGTCGGACCTCGGCGCGGGCACGAACGTGGCCGACGCCCTGCTCGGCACGGACCCGGCGGCCGCCGAGTCCGCCGTGTACGCCTGGGCCGACGCGATCGCGGCCGTGCACCTGGCGACATCCGGCTTGCGCGACGCGTTCCGCGCCGAGCTGGACGCCCGCGCCGAGCCGGGCACCGCGCCGCTGACCTCGGTCGCCGCGAAACTCGACGAGAACATCGCCGGCCTGCGGGCGGCTTGCGGGCCGCTCGGTGTGGCTGTACCGGAGTCCCTGGCCGACGCGTTCCGCGCCGAGGCCGCCCGTCTCGGCGACGACGCCAACTCGACGCTGTCGCCGAGCGACGCCTGCCCGGACAACAACGTGCTCACCGGCACCGGGCTCGCCCTGATCGACTTCGAGCACGCCGAGTGGCGGCACATCGCCTGGGATGTGGCCTACCTGCGGGTGCCGTGGCCGTCGTGCTGGTGCTCCTGGCGGCTGCCGGACGACGTCGCCGACCGGGCGGTGGCCCGCTACCGCGACGCGATGGCCGCCCACCTGCCGTACGTGAGCACGCCGGGGTTCGACCGCGACCTCGCCGCGGCCACGGTCCTGTGGGCGGTGCCGTACTCGTCGTGGTTCCTGCCGCAGACCCTCGCCGCGGACCCGACGGCCGCCGGCAAGCTGGACTCGCCCCGGCGACGCGCGCTGCTGCTGCACCGCCTCGACCTCGCCCGGCAGATCTCGGCGGCCCCGGAGATCGCAGCGTTCGCCGGTGAGCTGCATGCGGCACTGGTGGGCAGGTGGGGCGAGGTGCCGCTGGCACTCGCGCGGGCCTTCCGGGGGTGACGGTGCCCAGCCGGTGGACTACTCCAGGTTCTCCCTGGAGATCGGCGGGCCGATCCGGAGGTCGCGGAACGTGGCCTCCAGCCCCGCGCGCTCGGGTGAGCAGCACATGACACCGACGTCGACGGTCTCCGGCAGGTCGAGGTAGCCGAGGCGGGCCAGCTGCCACGTGCCGTCCGCGTTGCGGAAGTGCACGGTCAGGGCCTCGCCGAAGCGGGTCACCCGCATCGCCATCTCACCGCGGTGACCCGGGACCGGCACCATCGACACGTCGGAGAACTCGCGCGTGTAGACCGTGCTGACGTGGACGGTGCCGGAGGTGACCTCCAGGCCGGTCTTCAGCCAGTTGCCCACGTCGGCCCGGACCATCATGCCGGCCTGGTCGAACAGCGTCGTGTGCGAAGCGGACACGACGACCTCGGCGGTGAAGTCGCCGGCCACCGGCCGGTGGTAGAAGTGCCCGCTGTCGGTGACCCACCCGTAGAACGTCCTGCGCCAGAAGTCCGTCTTCAGCTCGGTGACGGCGCGCAGCACGCCGCCTTCCAGCGACCATTCACCCGGCTCGTTCAACCAGGACATTCCCGTCAGCACAGCGGAGATCGTAACCGCCGCCGCGGCTGCGCGCTCACCTGCTGAGCCTGATGGTGAGGATCTGGAAAGGACGGAGCCGCAGGTCGACACGGCTGACCTCGGGCCCGCCGTGGGACGGCGGTGCGTCGCCGACCGGGTTCTCGAGCAGGTCGGCGAGCCGGGCGGTGGCGTAGGGAACCGCGACGGTCAGCCGCGCCGCCGCCTGGCCCCCGTGCGCCTCGTACAGCCGGACCACGACGTCCCCGCTGCGGTCGTCGGCCAGTTTGACCGCCTCGACCACGACGCCGTCATGGTCGACCGCGACCAGCGGCGCGACGGCCCGCCCGCCCACGACCCGCCGCACCGGCAGGTTCAGGTGGTATCCGTCACGCACCGCGTCGGCGATCCCGGCGCCGGGCAGCAGCACGTGCCGGAACGAGTGGGCGCCCTGATCGGTGCCCGGGTCGGGGAAACGAGCGGCGCGCAGCAGCGACACCCGCACCATGGTCGCCGTCCGTCCCTGCCGGTCCCGGACGCGGCTCACCTCGTGGCCGTAGGTGGCGTCGTTGAGCAGCGCCACGCCGTAGCCCGGTTCGCCGACGTGCAGCCACCGGTGGGCGCACACCTCGAACCGGGCGGCGTCCCACGAGGTGTTGGTGTGCGTCGGGCGCTTGACGTGCCCGTACTGGATCTCGGAGGAGGAGTGGTCGGCGAGCACGTCGACGGGGAACGCGAGCTTGAGGATCTTCTCGCTCTCGTGCCAGGAGACGTCGGTGTCGATGTCGAGCGCGCCCCGCCCGGCCGCCAGCCGTAGCCGCTGCACCATCTCCGACCCGCCGAACCGGCGTACGACGCGCACCCGGCACTCGTCCGGCGTCGCCGCTTCGAGCCGGACCTCCTCGGCGGGCAGCTCGGCCGCGGTGTTGCGGTAGTACGAGTCGATCTCCCAGGCGTCCCAGGCGTGGGGCACATCCGGGTGCAGCTGGACGAGGTTGGCGGCCAGTCCGTCGGGAACGACCTCCCGCCCCACCCGGAGATCGACCAGCGAACTGATCAGGCCGGTGCGGCCCACGGTCACCCGGAGCACGCCGTTGTCCAGCACGATCCCGTCCTCGCCGGCGACGGCGGTCACCGGCGGGTCCGTCTCGCCCTTGGCCGGGCGGGACCCGGGTGCCAGGGCCGCGCCCAGCGCGGGCAGCCCGTCGCGGGCGTGCGGCGCGGCGTTGAACAGCACCGGCGTGCCGCCGGGTCCGGCGAGGGCGCGCAGCGCGCCGTCGACGATGCCTTCCAGCTCCGCGCACACCCGGGCGTAGGTCTGCTCGGCCTCCTGGTGCACCCAGGCGATCGAGCTGCCCGGCAGGATGTCGTGGAACTGGTGCAGCAAAACCGTCTTCCACAGCCGGTCCAGCGCGTCGTACGGGTACTCGGCCAGCCCCGCGACGGCCGCCGTGCCCGCCCACAGCTCGGCCTCGCGCAGCAGGTGCTCGCTGCGCCGGTTGCCGCGTTTGGTGCGGGCCTGGCTGGTGTAGGTGCCCCGGTGGAACTCCAGATACAGCTCGCCGGCCCACACCGGGGGATGCGGGTACTCCGCCTCGGCCGCCCGGAAGAACTCCGCGGGCGAGCGCATGGTGACCCGCGGCGAGCCTTCCAGGTCCGCGGTGCGCCGCGCCCTGGCGATCATCTCGCGGGTGGGGCCGCCGCCGCCGTCGCCCCAGCCGAACGGCACGAGCGAGTGGGTGGCGCGGCCCTTCTCGGCGAAGTTGCGCGCCGCGTGCGCCAGCTCGGCGGCCGACAGCTCGCTGTTGTAGGTGTCCACCGGCGGGAAGTGGGTGAAGACCCGGCTGCCGTCGACGCCCTCCCAGTCGAAGGTGTGGTGCGGGAAGCGGTTGGTCTGGTTCCAGGACAGCTTCTGGGTCAGGAACCAGCGCGCCCCGGCGAGCCGGATGAGCTGCGGGAGCGCGGCGCTGTAGCCGAACGAGTCGGGCAGCCACACCTCCTGGGTGTCGATCCCGAACTCGTCGGCGTAGAAGCGCTTGCCGTGCACGAGCTGGCGGGCCAGGGACTCGCCGCCGGGCAGGTTGGTGTCCGACTCGACCCACATGCCGCCCACGGGGACGAACCGGCCCGCCGCGATGTGCTCGCTGATCCGGGCGTACAGCTGCGGCTGGTGCTCCTTCATCCAGGCGAGCTGCTGCGCCTGCGACATGGCGTACCGGAAGTCGTCGTGCTCGGCCAGCAGCGCGGTGACGTTGGCCGTGGTGCGGGCCACCTTGCGTACGGTCTCGCGCAGCGGCCACAGCCAGGCGGTGTCGATGTGCGCGTGCCCGACCGCCGAGATCCGGTGCGCGCTGGCGTGCGCGGGTCGCGTCAGGACGTCGGCGAGCTGCTCGCGGGCCGCGCCGGCGCTTCCGGGCACGTCGGACAGGTCGGTCGCGTCCAGGGACCGCTCGATCGCGCGCAGGATCTCGAACCGGCGCGCGTCGTGCGGGCTCAGCTCGGCCATGAGCTGGGAGAGGACCTCCAGGTCCTGGACGAGTTCCCAGACCTGACGTTCGAAGACGGCCAGTTCGATCCGGCCCAGCCGGTACAGCGGCTCGGCGCCCGCCGTGGCGCGGTCGCCGAGGTCGGTGCGGCCCCACGGGAGGCCGATCAGCGGGTTGGCCGCCGCCTCGACCAGGAAGCCCACCGGCTCGCCGCCGCGGGCGGGACGGGCGACGGGCAGGTGGCCGCTGCGCGGGTGCAGTCCTTTCACGATCTGCCCGTCGAGGGCGTACGCCAGGCCCTCGCACTGGAACCCCGGCCGGTCGGCGTCGAACCCGAGGTCGACCAGCGCCTCGACCTCGCGGCCGGCCCAGTCGGCGGGGACCTCGCCCGTGATGCGCCACCAGGCGGTGCCCCACGGCGCACCCCACCGGTCACCCGCGGCCGCGGGCGCGTACGCCGCGGCGGCGGCCTCGGTGAACGGGACCGGTTCACCGGGTGCGTGCCACACGTGCACCGTCAACGCGCTGGTCGCGGAGTGGACCGCGGGGCGGATCCGTTCGGCCAGCAGCCGCCGCAGCCGCCGTTCCACCAGGACGTGGTCGTCATGCATGGGCACCTCGCAGAGTCGGCTGATCCGTGCCCGCCGTGCCGGGGCGGCCACCGAGATCTTAACCTCATATCCGCTCCCCGTGCCGCAGGATCTTGAAATCGATTTCGCGCTGTTGGGCAAGGTTTTCCGAGGTCAGCTGAGCAGGCTTTAGAGGGCTCTTGACGAAACCGATTTCCTCGGGTTCACTGCTAGCCATCCTGCTCCCGACGGGAAAGGCGGACACGTGCCGGCAACGCGCATGAAACCCCGCCGCTCCCGTCGTGACTGGACGGCGGCGCTCCTCGCCGTCGTGGTCGTTTCCGCCGGCTGCTCCACCCGAGGAGGGCAGATGAACCCGATGGCAGAGCAGCCCTTCCGGCTGGCGGGCGTGACCGAGGTGCGGCGGGTGTCGCAGCTGACCGGACCGGACTCGCCGAACCGCACCGACCGCGTCGCGGTCGCGGGCACCGACCTGGGGTCGATGTTCGAGGCGGACGGCAAGGTCTGGTTCGTCTTCGGGGACACCTTCGGCAGGCGGGAGCCGGGTTTCACCGGCGGCGGTGGTGAGCAGTGGCGCTCGAACGCGCTGGCGCACTCCACCGACACCGACCCGGCCGACGGCATCACGCTGGACTTCATCGTCGACGAGCAGGGCCATGCCAAGGAACTGCTCGGCTCCGAGAAGGTCGACTTCAGCGAGATGACGGTGATCCCGACCTACGGGTTCGCCGCGAACGGCGCGATGTACCTCGCCTACATGTCCGTCCGCCACTGGGGCGAGCCGGGCGAGTGGGAGGCCAACCACGCGGGCCTGGGCAAGTCGACCGATCACGGGCAGACGTGGGTCAAGCTGGCCGCGCCGACCTGGCCGGGGGACAGCAACTTCGTCCAGGTCAGCGTCGCCGAGGTCGGCGGGCAGCTCTACTTCTGGGGCGTCACGCACGGCCGGTTCGGCGGCGTGCAGCTGATGAAGGTCGAGCCGGCACAGGTCGAGGTCCCGGGCGCGTACCGGTACTTCGCCGGCACCGCCGCCGACGGATCGCCGCTCTGGTCGGCAGACCGGGCCGCGGCGCGCACCATCGTCGACGACACGGTCGGCGAGCTGTCCGTGGTGTGGAACGAGCACCTGCAGAGGTGGCTGATGTCCTATACCAACGGCGGCGGAGCGGGCGCGAGCCTGCGCGAGGGCCTGACGCCGTGGGGGCCCTGGGGTGACGCGATCACCCTGGTCTCCGCGGCCGACGTGCCGGGGCTCTACTCGCCGTACATGCTCCCGCGGTTCACTGCGGACGGGGGCAGAACCATCTATTTCACGCTTTCGGTCTGGGACCCGTACAACGTCTTCTGGTACCGGGCCGACCTGGTCAGCAAAGCCTGACGCAGGCATTATGACGAACTGCGCCTCGGTCACGGGGCGCGGCAAAAGGAGGAGCGATGCGCAGACGCGGCATGGTTTTGCTCGCGATAGCAGCTGTCACTGCGTCCACCGTGTTGAGCGGTTGCGGCGGTGGGAGCGAGGATCCGGCCGGCAAGACCACCCTCACGTTCTGGCAGCAGAAGTTCGAGGACTACCAGCAGGCGTGGTTCAAGAAGTACGTGGACCAGTACAACGCCTCGCAGGACAAGGTGAAGGTCGAGCTGCAGGTCGTGCCCGCCGACACCTGGGCGCAGAAGCTCAAGGCGGCGCAGGCCGCGGGCAAGGCCCCCGACATCGCGACGACCAGCTACGGCAACGTCGCCCCGGGCGTGGCACAGGGCCAGTTCGCCGCCCTGGACGAGCTGCTGCCCGCCGAGGCGTTCACCGACGTCAAGGACAACGTCAAGGGCTTCGTCACGGTCGGCGGCAAGCACTACGCGTACCCGATGCTGGTCGAGCCGTCGACGGTGCTGTACTACCGCACCGACCTGGTGACCGCGGCCGGGCTGGACCCGAACAGCCCGCCGAAGACCTGGGACGAGCTGGTCCAGTGGGCGACCAAGCTGACCCAGGGCAAGGTCAAGGGCATGACCATCGCGTCGGCCGGGGTGGACCTGGGCTGGTCCAGCTGGGGCCTGCAGTACAACGCCTGCGGCAAGCTGCCGGTGAACGACGACTGGTCGAAGTCCACGGCGACCGAGCCGTGCTTCGAGAAGCTGCTGAACTTCTACAAGACGCTGTACCAGGGCGGCCTGATCCCCAAGACGCCCAAGGTCGGCTACGCCGACGGCGCGCCGTACGGGCAGGGCGAGGTCGCGATGATGGCCGGCGGCTCGTGGGTGATCGGCCAGCTCAAGAACGATTTCAAGGCGATGGTCGCCAAGACCGCGGTCGCCCCGTTCCCGTCGATCGACGGCGACCCGACCAAGACCACCGCCACCCTCGGCGGCTGGACGCTGACCGTCGACGCCAAGTCCAAGGGCAAGCAGCAGGCCGCCGACTTCGTCAAGTACCTGCTGGCCGGCGACCCGGCGATCATGGCCGACTTCTTCAAGACCAGCGGCTTCTCCAAGTACACCGTGCGCGCCTCGGTGGACCAGGCGCTGGTGGGCAACCCCGACGCCACCTCCGACCCGTTCATGAAGGTCATCTCGGAGAAGGTCGTGCCGTTCGGCAAGCAGGAGCCCGCCTACCCGTGGGACATCTCGCTGGCCTTCGGCACCGCGATCGAGTCGGCGATGAAGGGCAAGGCCGACGTGCCGACCTCACTGAAGACGGCCGCGGCCGCCATCGACGACGTCATCAAGAAGCAGTCGCTGGCCGGGACTGCGCCCAAGTAAGCGTGCCGACTCCGGTGCCCGGGACGACGCGCCACGCGTCCCGGGCACCGCTCTTCGAGGGGATGAACGTTGACTGCTCTGGACTCGCGGGTCGCCGCGCCGCCCGACCCGGCCCCGGACGCCGAGCCGCGCGGCGGCCGGCGGGCCGCCGCGGCCCGCCACGGACGGGACAACCGCACCGCCTACCTGATGATCGCCCCGATGGTGGTGCTGCTCGGCATCTTCGTGTTCTGGCCACTGGCCAACTCCGTTTACCTGAGCACCTTCAAGATCAGTTTCTACCAGGAGCCGGAGTTCGTCGGCCTGGACTTCTACCAGTACGTGCTGGAGAGCCCGCGCTTCTGGGAGTCGATCGTCGTCGGCCTCTACTACGCGGTGCTCACCGTGCCGACCGGCATCGTCATCGCGCTGCTGCTGGCCAGCTTCATCAAGACGCTGAGCAGGCGGCTGGCCTCCTACATGAAGGTCACCGTCTACCTGCCGGCCGTCGTGTCCACCGTCGTCGCCTCGGTCCTGTTCGTGTTCATGTACCAGGACGAGGGCGTCATCAACTGGATGCTCAGCCTGCTCAACCACGGCCCGGTCAACTGGCTCAACGACCCGTCGTACGCGCTGCCCGCCGTCGCCGTGCCCGGCATCTGGCTCAGCTTCGGCGTCACCACGCTGATCCTGCTGGCCGGCCTGCTGGACATCCCGGAGAACTACTACGAGTCGGCGCAGCTCGACGGGGCCGGCTTCTTCCAGCGGCTGTTCAAAATCACCATCCCGCTGCTCAAGAACGTGCTGCTCTACCTGCTGGTCACCGGCTTCACCCTCGCCATCCAGCTGTTCGAGCTGCCGCTCATCATGACCAACGGCGGCCCGGTCGACGCCACGACCACCCCGAACCTCTACATCTTCAACAGCTTCCGCGACCTGACGCCGTACGCCACCAGCTTCTCGCTCACCGCGTCGCTGATGCTGTTCGTCGTGCTCGGCGCGATCTCGCTGGTGATCTTCAAGCTCGTCAACTCCGACAAAGCCATCGACGGCTAGGCAGGGGAGCCATGACCAAGTCCGTCCCGCAACGGGTCTTCTCCGCCGTGCTCATCACCCTGATCAGCCTCAGCGTGATGTTCCCCCTCGCCTGGATGGCGATCTCCGGGTTCAAGGGCAAGACCGAGGTGCTGCGCTCGCCGTTCCAGTTCTTCCCCGACATGTGGCGCTGGGACAACTACTCGGCGATCCTGGCCGACCCGCAGTTCATGCGGGCGATGGGCGTCACCGTCGTCGGCGCGCTCATCTTCACCGCGCTGAGCCTGACCGTGAACACCCTCGCCGCGTACGCGTTCGCCCGGCTGGAGTTCACCGGCAAGCGCTTCTGGTGGGTGTACTGCCTGACCCCGATGTTCATCCCGGCCATGGCGATCCTGCTCACCTCGTTCATGGTGGTGTCCGACCTCGGCATGCTCGACACCCTCGCGGTGCTGATCATCCCGGGCGCCGCGTCGGCCGGTCAGATGTTCTTCATCCGGCAGTTCTACCTGGGCTTCCCGATCGCGGTCGAGGAGGCCGCGCTGGTCGACGGCGCGACCCGCTGGCAGATCTTCGTCCGGGTGTTCCTGCCCCAGTCCGCGGCCCCGTTCGTGGTCATGGGCATCGCGTCCTACCTGGCGTACTGGAACGCCTACGTGTGGCCGGTGCTCACCATCACCGACCCCGACCTGACCCAGATCATGCAGTTCCTCGGCAACTTCCGCTCCGACCGGGGCAACGACTGGGGCCTGCTGATGGCCGGCTCCACGCTGGCGTCCCTGCCCACCATCGGCCTGCTGCTGATCTTCCAGCGCTTCATCGTCAACGGCGTGCGCATCTCGGGCATCAAGTGAACGCGGGCATCGTGCACGTGGGCGTCGGCGGCTTCCACCGCGCCCACCAGGCGATGGTCCTGGACGACCTGCGGGTGCTCGGCCTGGCCGAAGGCTGGGGCATCTGCGGTGTCGGCGTCCTGCCCGGCGACCGGCGGATGCGCGACGTGCTGCGCGCCCAGGACTTCGGCTACACGCTGGTGCTCAAGCATCCCGACGGGCGGCAGACCGCTCGCGGCATCGCCTCGATCGTCGACTACCTGTTCGCCCCCGACGACCCGGAAGCCGTCATCGAGAAGATGGCCTCGTCCGAGGTCCGCATCGTCTCGCTGACCATCACCGAGGGCGGCTACCACGTCGACCGGGTGACCGGCGAGTTCGACGCGAGCGACCCGCGCATCGCTGCGGACCTCGTCCCCGGCGCGGTGCCGCAGACCGCGTTCGGCCTGATCGCCGAGGCACTGCGCCGCCGCCGCGAGCGAGGCCTGATCCCGTTCACGGTGCTGTCGTGCGACAACATCCAGGGCAACGGCGACGTCTGCCAGCGGATGCTGACCGCCTTCGCCAGCCGCATGGACCCCGAACTCGGCACGTGGATCGCCGGCAGCGTGGCGTTCCCGAACTCCATGGTGGACCGGATCACCCCGGCGACGACCGACGACGACCGGGCGGCGGTCACCGCCCGGTTCGGCGTCGACGACGCCTGGCCGGTGGTCGCGGAGCCGTTCTTCCAGTGGGTCATCGAGGATCACTTCCCGGCCGGGCGGCCGCCGTTCGAGGCGGCGGGCGTGCAGCTGGTGGCCGACGTCGAACCGTTCGAGCTGATGAAACTTCGCCTGCTCAACGCCAGCCATCAGGGGCTGTGCTACTTCGGGCGGCTCAGCGGATACCACTACGTGCACGAGGCGGCGCAGGACCCGCTCATCGCGCGCCTGCTGCGCCGCTACATGGATGAGGAGGCCACGCCGACGCTGCACCCGGTGCCGGGCGTCGACCTCGACCGCTACAAGGACACCCTGCTGGAGCGGTTCGCCAACCCGCACGTGCGCGACACCGTGGCCCGGTTGTGCGTGGACTCGTCCGACCGCATCCCAGGCTGGCTGCTGCCCGTCGTACGGCACCAGCTCGCCACGGGCGGCCAGGTCCGGCTGTCGGCGGCGATCGTCGCCAGCTGGGCCCGCTACGCCGAGGGCGTCGACGAGCGCGGCGAGCCGATCGAGGTGGTGGACGGCAGGCGCGACACGGTCATGGCGTACGCGACTCGTCAGCGCACCGACCCGCTCGCCTTCCTGCGGCAGAGTGACCTGTTCGGCGACCTGGCCGAGGACACCCGGTTCACCGCCGAGTACCGGTGGGCGCTGGAGTCGCTGATGCAGCGCGGCGCGCAGGCGACGCTGGCCGATCTCTGACCGCGAGCGCGGCGAGCCGAGTTGCCGGGGGACCCGCCGGCCGGCCCGATCAGTCGGCCGGCGGCGGGCCTGCGCCGGGCTCGGGCGTGAACCTGCAGCTCTACGGGCCGTGCACTAGCATCACGTTCCATGATCGTATGGATCAACGGCACCCACGGCGCCGGCAAGACGACGACCAGTGCCCTCGTGCGACCACTGATCCCGGATTCACGGGTATTCGACGCCGAGAAGGTCGGCGAGACCCTCATGGACATCTCGCCGGGGTTGCCCGAAACGGACAACTTCCAGCACTGGCCGCCGTGGCGGCAACTCGTCGTCGAGACCGCCCGGCGCGTACTCGACTACACCGGCGGCACCCTGGTGGTGCCGATGACCGTCCTGGTCGAGCAGTACTGGCGCGAGATCAGCACAGGCCTCGCCCAACACCGCATCCCGGTCAGGCACTTCGTCCTCCACGCCGACCAGGACACCCTCCGCGGACGCATCGAGGGAGAACACGCCGTCCCCTCCCCGTTCCGCCTCAAATACCTTGAGCCCTACGCCGAGGCGTCCCGCACGTGGCTGCACAGCGAGGCCGAGGTCGTCGACACGACGCACCTCACGCCCACCCAGGCGGCCCTGCGTATCGCAGAGGCCGTCAAGAGCTGAGGTCCGCCTGCCGTGGCTCACCCGCAGGAGAGTGGGGCCGCAGGTCGTCATCAGAGCCAACGGCCGGCAGCCCCGGAATCCAGGCTGCCGGCCGTCCCTGACCCGTCGACGAGGTCAGAGTTTCACGTCGCCGCACAGGTGTACGGCGAGGCCCAGCTCGGTGAACAGCGCCGCCTTGGCCAGCAGCGCCCGGTCGGCCCCGTCCGCGTCGGGGGCGTACGCCACCTGCACGTGGTTGGCCTTGTGCCGGGCCATCAGCTGGTCACGGCCGACGCCGTCGAGCACCGCGTGCATGATCGGCCACTGCTTCGTGGTCGCCTCCAGCCGCCGCTGCGTCTCGGCGGCCGGCAGGTCGGCCACGTGGCCCCGGCCGATGTCGACGTGCAGCGCCCCGTCCATCACGAACACCCGCGACCAGACGATCTCGCCGGGCACCGCGACGCCGCTGAGCGTGCCGCCGCCGAGCGGGAAGTACATCGGCGGCTGCCGCATGCTCCAGCTGTTCTGGTAGCCGCCGTGGTGCGAGGCCGGGGCCGAACCGGAGATCTCGAACACCCACACGAACTCGCCGTCGTACTCGTCGCCCCAGCGGATGTCGTGCAGGGTGGTCGCCGGGTCGAAGCCCATCGCGTTCCAGATCCGGTTGGTGACCAGCGCGTCGACGGCCACGCCCCAGTCGACCTCGTTGAAGTGCGGCAGCGGCTGCCCGGCGTACAGCTCCCGGGACCCGTCGCGGCTGCGCACCGGCGGCCGCTCGGCGTTGTTCAGCAGGCCCTCGGCCAGGTCACTGGCCGGAACCGTGTCCTTGAGGCCCTGCTGGTACTGGATGCCGACCGCGTCGAGGCCGAAGTCGTCGCTGATCCGCAGCGCCGCGATGTACATCTTGAGCTGGCTTTCCACCTGCGCCTCGGTCAGCTCGGTGGCCTCGTCCGTGCCGAAGTGGAAGGTGAAGCCGCGCTCGTCCAGCCAGCTGCGCGCGGCGGCGGCCTCGTCGTCGCCGACCCGGGCCATCTCGGCGACCAGCGCGGACTGCGACAGCCGCTCCTTGAAGATGCCCAGCGGGTTCAGCATCTCGTCGTCGAAGATCGCGTTGTACATGCCCATGCAGCCCTCGTCGAACACGCCGACGACGGCCTTGTCGTCACGCAGCTGCCGGGCCAGCGCGACACCCAGCTCCACCTCGGCCGAAGCCGGGTCGAGGCCGGGCAGGGGACGCACGTGCGACTGGTCGTGGCGCAGCTCGCCGGTGTCCAGCCAGGTCCGCAGCCCGTCCAGCGCCCACTGGTCGGTGAAGTCCTCGCTCCACAGCGCCGAGTGGGCGACCCCGGCCTTGGTCAGGCTGGCGGTCAGGTTGAGCAGGCCGACCAGGCCGGGGAACTCCCCGGACCAGTTCGCCACGATCAGGATCGGCCCCCGGTGGGTACGCAGCCCGGCGAGCACGTGGTGGCTGTACTGCCACACCGCGTCCACGACGACCAGCGGCGCGTCCACCGGGATGCCCTTGAACACCTCGATGCCGTAGCGCTGGCTGTCGATGAAACCGTGGCCCTTGGCCTCGTCGAATGGGTGTGCTCGGTGCGCCGCCCAGCCCAGCTGGTCCAGGGCCGCCGTGACGGCGGCCTCGAATTGCTGCTGTGCGGGCCAGCAGGTGATGTTGGCCGACGGCCGCAGGTCACCACTGGCGATCGTGTAGACGGTGCGGGGCTGCGCCTGCGGACGCTGCGAGGGCGAGGGCAGGAGATAACTCGTCATGCTCGATCCTTCCGATCGTGGGGGTCAGGGGCGGTGAGCTGTAGTGATTCGCCCGCGGCGAGCCGCACCGGGCCCGCGGCCAGCGGCCCGAGCCCGGGGTGGGCGACGGTGAGGTGGTGCAGGTCGAGACAGCCGCCCAGGACGCGCACCTGCGCGCCGTCCGGGGAGAGGATCAACTCGCCCCACCCCGCGCCGGTGGTGAAGATCGTGCGCAGCCGGTCACCGCCCCAGCGGGGGGTGAAGTCGAGGTTGCGCGCCGTGGCGACGTGGTCCACACCGCTGAGCGCGACCACCAGACCCCAGCTGGCCAGCGAGCGGGCGTAGTGGTTGCCGCACTCGACCTCGTTCCACGGGTTGCGCCGATGGCCGTCGTGCCGGTCGCGCACGGCGCGGACCAGTTCGAGCCCTTCCTCGACCAGCCCTTCGAAGATGAGGTGGGTGGCCACCTGGTATTCGATGCCGGTCCACACCTCGTCGCTGTAGACGAACGGGATGCGCGGGCGGCCGCCGCGCGGCCAGGAGCACAGCACGAGCCCGGCCTCGTCGTCGAGGGCGTACGTGCGCTGGACGCTGTGGTGGCCGCCCAGGTCGGCGCGGAAGTTGTGCCGGTGGACGGCGGCGACGGCGCTGCGCACGTGCTCGGCGGGCAGCACGTGGCCGAGCCCGGCTACGTGCGCCAGCAGCTGGCCGAACACCTGGTCGGACAGGCAGCCCGTGCCGTACTGGTAGCGGCGCGCGTCGACGTCGTCGAGCCGCTGCTCGTAGTACTCGCCATTGAACAGCAGCTCGTCCATCCGCGCCGCGCCGGTGGCGGCCGTGTCCCGGTAGCGCTTGGCCGTCTCGGTGTCGCCCATCCGTTCGGCGATCGCCGCGCCGGCGGTCAGCGCGGCGAAGAACATCGAGTTGGCCAGCGAGTTGGGGCCGTGGAACTCGATGTCGTACGTGTTGTGCTGCTCGCTGTCGAGCACCCCGTCGCCGTCGGCGTCCCAGGCGGTGAACGCGAACTCCAGGGCCCGCCGCGCGCCCGGCCAGCAGTCGGCGAGCAGGGTGTCGTCGCCGCTGAACCGCCACTCGCGGTACAGCCGCACGATCGCGCCGAGCTGCCCGTCGACCGCGGGGTGGAAGTCCCACGGCGCGTTGCCGAACACGCTGTTGGCGCGGAAGTTCATCCGCCCGTCGGGGCGGGTCTCGTGCATGAACTCGGTGCGCCGGGCGTCGCGTTCCAGCTCCGGGAACAGGAACGCGGCCGTCTGGGCGTAGTTCCAGACGTGCGTGCAGGTGCCCTCGCAGCTTCCGGAGTCGTCGAAGCTGCCCTCCCAGGCCGCGAAGCGGCCGCCTTCGAGGCGGAAGCAGGTGGTGCTGCGCAGCGCGACCAGGGTCGAGCTGACGGCGTCGACGACCTCGGGCGGCAGCGTGCTGCCGAACAGGGCCCCGTGGAAGGCGCGGGTCTGCCGTTCCAGCTCGGGCAGGTCGGCGGCGAGCCGCCGGGCGACGGCCCAGGCGTCGGCGTACGCCGTGGCGTAGTGGTTGCGGACCACCTCTCCGGCGTGGGTGTTGTCCAGGTTGATGTTGCCCTGCCAAGCCCGGGGCCGGTTCGGGAAGTGCCAGCTGAGCAGGAACTCGAAGTCCCTGCTCTCACCGGGGGCGAGCCGGTGGGCGATGCCCAGCGAGCCGACGCGCAGCCTGGTGAACCAGTCCGGGTACGGCGGCTGGTCGATGCTGAAGGCGGTCTCCGGAGTCAGCCGCCCGGTGGCGCGCAGCTCGTCCCAGAACACCTGGACGCCGTCCTGCCAGAACCCGGACAGCCACTGCGGTTTCGCCGTCGTGTGCGGGTCGGTGGTGGCCAGCACGGCGGTGCCGTGGCGGGGGTCGTCTGCCGGCAGGTCGCTGCCGAACCGGATGCCGCGCAGCCCGTCCTGCTCGGTCCAGCCGTTGCCCGGCTGCCCGGCGTACTTCGGGAAGTGGTGCACGTCGCGGCCGGTGATGCCGACCGGGTTGGCCATCGATCCGACGACGGTGACGTCGGCGGCGACGGCCAGGGGATTGGTGACCGTGTAGCGCAGCACCGCGCAGGGGATGCCGGAGGCGTCGGCGTCCAGCGGCACCAGCGGCGTGAACGCGGTCAGCGCGACCCGCACCCCGAGGTCGTCGTCGGTGAAATCGATCCGCAGCAGCGGGTACTCGCCGCGCATCCGGCTGTCGCGCAGCCGGGGCAGCCCGGCCAGCTGGCCCGCGTAGTAGCCCTGGTCGCCCTCGTGCGGCCCGGTCAGCCGCGACTCCAGGACCTTCGTGACGGGGTCGCCGCCCGCGGGCGCGGCGCGGATCGCGAAGAAGGTGAACGGCAGCCGGGCGCCCTTGGCCGGGCGGTTGGCGAGTTCCCAGTCGCGCAGCTCGCCGCGCGCGCCGATCGACACGTTGCCGGTGCCGATGCCGCCGAGCGGGAACGCGGCGACCGAGGCGTCGGGGCCGAGTCCCCGGGCGGCCGGGGAAGCGTTTTCAGCGGGTACGGGCATGAGGGGGCACAGCTCCGTCCAAGGGGTCGACGGGTCAGCAGGGGTGTTCAGCGGTCGGCGGGCCGGCGTTCGCGGGCGGCGAGGGCGTGCACGGTCGGCGCGGTCGCCGGATACAGGTCGAGGTAGAGCGCGTAAAGCTCGTCGTAGTCGGCGCGGACCGACGGCCGCGGCGTGCGCGTCTCGACGATCGGGTTCCACTCGCCGATGTCGGGCTCGCCGACCGCGCCCGCGGCCAGGAACGCCGCCCCGAACGCCGCCCCGATCGTCTTGGCCGGGATGGCCTGCGGCAGGCCGGTCACATCGGACACGATCTGGGTCCACAGGCTGCCCTGCGCGCCACCGCCGACGGCCACGATCCGCTCGACCTGCCCGCCCGCCTGCTCGATCGCGGCCACGTTGTGCCGTACGCCGAACGCCGTCGCCTCCAGCGCCGCCCGGTACAGGTCGCCGCGGGTGTGCGCGACGGTGAGCCCGGCCAGCACCCCGCGCGCGTCGGGGTCGGCGATCGGGGTGCGCTCCCCGGCGAAGTACGGCAGCAGGAGCAGCCCGTGCGCGCCCGGCCCGGCCGCGTCGGCCAGCGCCAGCAGCTCCGGGTAGCCCGGCGAGCCGAACAGCTCGCGCAGCCAGCCTGTGATCGCGCCCGAGGTGGCCATGCCCCCGGCGAGGTTGCGGGTGCCGGGCAGCGCGCCGACCGTGCCCCACAGCGTCGGCGAGGTCAGCGGCTTGTCCACGGTGTTGATGAGGAACATCGTGGTGCCGTACATCAGCATCAGGTCGCCGACCTGGTGTGCGCCGACGCTGATCGCCTCCGACCACGCGTCGATGGTGCCCGCGATCACGGGCGTCCCGGCTTCGAGCCCGGTCTCGGCGGCGGCCTGCGCCGACACCCCGCCGACGATGTCGCCCGGCCACACCAGCGGCGGCAGCTGCGCCCCCGCGGCGACCTCGGCCGCCCACGGGCCGTGCCAGCCCTGCGCGCCCGCGTCGTACATCGGGGTGCACTGGCTGGCCGAGTGGTGGTCGAGGTAGTAGGCGCCGGTCAGCTTCCAGCCGAGCCAGGTGCTGGGCTGGAACAGCCGCCAGTCCCCGGCGACGGCCTGCGGCTCGTGCTCGGCCAGCCAGGCCAGCTTCGGCCCGACCGCCTGCGTGCTCAGCGACGAGCCGCAGCGCTCGCGGATCGCGTCCGCGCCGCCGAGCCGCTCGGTCAGCCGCTCGATCTGCGCGGTGGCGCGGGTATCGATTCCATACAGGACCGCGGGACGGCGCGGCTCACCCGCCAGGTCGGTGACCAGCACACAGGGGCCCATGCCGCTCACGCCGACCGACCGCACCTGCCCCGGCTCGGGGGCGCCGGGCGCGGCCAGCAGCTCGCGGATGATGCCGGCAGCCTCGTCCCACCAGACGTGGGCGTCCATCTCGACGTGACCGGGCGCGGGCCGGAGCACCTCGTGCTCACGGGTGGCGGTGGCGACGATCGTGCCGTCGAGCGTGACGAGCACGCCCTTGCTGCTCGACGTTCCGATGTCGACGCCGAGGACACAGGCTTGCCTCAACATGCCCGTACCCTGTCAGAAATCGATTTCACCGTCAAGCACCGGCACCGCCGCGGCGTTGCCGGGAGGTCTCAGCCGACGGGCGTCAGCTGGTTGCGCAGCACGATGGTGCGGGCCGGCTGGTCGTCGCCGGTGATGCGTTCCAGCAGCAGTTTCGCGGCGGTGGTGCCCAGGTGCCGGGCGGGCATGTGCACCACCGTGATCGGGATCGGCACCAGCGGCAGGAACGGCAGGTCGCCGAAGACCGCCACCCCCGTGGCGGGGGGCAGTTTGCCCTGCTCGGACAGCACCCGCAGGGCGCCGACGCTCATCAGGTTGTTGGCCACGAACACCGCGTCGGGCGGCTCGGGCAGCGCGAGCAGTTCACTCATGGCCGCCGCGCCGCCCTCGACGCGGAAGTCGGCGTAGCGCAGGTAGCGGTCGTCGGTCGGGCGCGCGGCCGTGACCGCGTCGCGCCAGCCGTCGGCGCGCTGCGTGGCGGTCTCGACGTCGCTCGGGCCGGTGATGCAGGCGATGCGCTGGAAACCCTGCTCCACCAGGGCCTGCGTGGCGGCCCGGCCGCCCGCCCGGTTGTCGACGATGACCGCGTCCACGTCCACGCCGTGCGGGCTGCGGTCGACCGCCACGACCGGGCACTTGCGCGCGATCAGGCCGCTCAGGTCGCTGTTGCCGCCGGCCGCCGCGATGATCACGCCGGCCATGTTGGCGCTCAGCGCGACGTCGAGGTAGCGCAGCTCGGTGTCGTGGTCCTCGTCGGTGTTGCACAGCACCACCGAGTATCCGGCCGCGCGGGCGACGTCCTCGACGCCGCGGGCCAGCGCGGTGAAGAACGGGTTCTCGATGTCCGGGATGACCAGAGCGATCACCTCGGAGCTCTGCAGCCGCAGGGTGCGCGCGGTGCGGCTCGGGGTGAACGCGAGCGCCTTGGCCGCCTTGCGCACGGCCTCGGCCTTCTCGGGGGACACGTTGGCGCCGTTGAACACGCGCGAGACGGTGGCGGGAGAGACCCCGGCCGCGGCGGCGACCTCGTAGATCGTTGGCATCGCTTCCTCATCGATCGGCCGGCCGTCCCGCCGGTGGAGCTGTGGGGCGTCAGGGCTTGGGGCGTCGGCGACCCGTTGACACGATAGCCGCCTCACCCTACCTTAATGAAATCGATTCCAGGCCGGTGCACTCCACCGCGCCCGTCGACCCTGCCCCGAATCGTCGAGGAGAGCTAGTGGTCACCGTGGACCTCAGTACGATCGCACGGCTGAGGGCCGTGCAGACCCGCTCGATCAGCCCGGAGAACTTCGACGGATCGGCAGGCGGCGGGGGCCGGGCGACCGAGGGCACCGGCGCGGCGTGCGCCCGCGACCTCGGCCCCGGCTGGAAGATCTCGCCCAGCGTCGACATCGCCGCCGGGGAGACCTTCGACCTGGCCAACATCCAGGGCCCCGGCAAGATCACGCACATCTGGATCACCACGCACAAGGACAACTGGCGCACCCTGCTGCTGCGAGCGTACTGGGACGGCAGCGAGGAGCCCGCGATCGAGGTTCCCTACGGGGACTTCTTCTGCAGCGGCTGGGGCGATTTCGCCCAGGTCGACTCGCAGGTCATCGCCGCCAACCCGCACGGGGGATTCAACTCGTACTGGCCGATGCCGTTCACCGACGGCGCCCGCCTGACCGTGGAGAACCTGTCCACGGTCAGCGTCCGGGTCTACTACCAGATCACCTACGAGATCGGCGGCGACTACTCGGGCCTGGGCTACCTGCACGCCCAGTGGCGGCGCAGCAACCCCCTCGAACACCTCAAGACGCACGTGCTGGTCGACGGCGTCGAGGGCAGCGGCCACTACGTCGGCACCTACCTGGCCTGGGGCGTCAACAGCAACGGCTGGTGGGGCGAGGGCGAGATCAAGTTCTACCTCGACGACGACGAGGACTACCCGACCATCTGCGGCACCGGCACCGAGGACTACTTCGGCGGCGCGTGGAACTTCGACGTGCCCGGCAAGGGCTACACCGCCTACTCCACGCCGTACCTGGGCATGCCGCAGGTGATCCGCCCCGACGGGCTCTACGTCAGCCAGCAGCGCTTCGGCATGTACCGCTGGCACCTGCCCGACCCGATCCACTTCGCGCAGCGGCTGCGCGTCGACATCCAGGCGCTGGGCTGGCGCTCCGGGTGGCGCTACCTGCCGCTGCGCGACGACATCGCCTCGACGGCCCTGTTCTACCTCGACCGGCCCACGGCGCGCCGCCCGCGCACGCCCAGCGCCGACGACCTGGAGGTCCATCTGGGGTCGGCCCCCGTGCCGGACCTGGGGGCGCAGCCACCGCGCATGCCGGACTGACCGGCACCACGTTTCACCGGGACGGCAGGCCGCACCCGGCGGCTTGCCGTGCCCGCGACAGGGAAGGAGAACCGCACATGCACCCGCACAACGGACTCAGATCCATCCCGCGTATCCTCGCCGGCGTCGCCCTGACGCTCGGCACCGTGGCCGCGACCGGCTTCGTCGCCGTCGCGCCCGCCGCCGCCACCTCCGCGCACACCCCGGCGACCGTCATCCAGAAGATCACCGGCGTCGGCTCGCCGAACAACACCTACGGCCGCTGGAACCTCAAGGCCACCGACCTCGGCATCCTGTGGGACAACAACGCCGGCCAGACCATGGCCCTGTTCGGCGACACCTTCGGCGACGCCTGGATCGGCCCCGGCGGCGGCGCGTTCGGCGCCGGCGACCTGAACTGGCGCAGCAACGTGCTGCTGCGCTCCACCGACACCAACCTCGCCGACGGCATGTCGTTCGCCAGCGCCGTCACCGCCGCCGACGGGCGGGCCCGGGAGATCCTGCCCGGCCTGCACCAGCCCGACAACACCGGCGAGGTCACCAAGATCCCCACCGCGGGCATCGCCGTCGGCAACCGGCAGTACGTGTCGTTCATGTCGGTGCGCCACTGGGGCGTGCCCGGCCAGTGGACCACGAACTACGCCAAGCTCGCCTACTCCGACGACAACGGCAACACGTGGTCCACCACGAACACCCCGGTCTGGAACAACCCGTCGTTCACCGACCAGTTCCAGATGCACGCGTTCGAGCGCCGCGACGGCTACCTGTACGTCTTCGGCACCCCGAGCGGCCGCAGCGGCAGCATCCGGCTCGCCCGCGTGCCCGAGGCCCAGATCCTGACCCAGAGCGCCTGGCAGTACTGGAACGGCGGCGCCTGGGTGACCAACAACCTCGCCGCCGCCACCCCGATCGTCGGCGCGCCCGCCGCCGAGCTGTCCGTGCGCTACGACGCCTACAGCGGCCGCTGGCTGATGATGTACCTGTCCGGCGAGGACATCATCCTGCGCACCGCGACCAGCCCCACCGGCCCGTGGAGCGGCGCGCAGACCGTCGCCGGCTCCGCCGACTACCCGGGTCTGTACGGCGGCTACATCCACCCGTGGAGCTCCGGCGGCAACATCTACTTCGCGATGTCGCAGTGGGACCCCTACAACGTGTACCTGATGAAGATCCGGATCAACACCGCCGGGCAGATCATCGACCCGAACCTGATGGGCGACCCGAGCTTCGAACGCGGCGCGCTCAACGGCAGCGGCACCGGCGGCTTCTGGGCCTGCAAGGGCAACTGCGGCCTCGACAACGGCTACTGGGGCTACACCGGCGTACGCAACGGCTACGCCCGCTACAACAGCGGCTGGCACGACCTGCACCAGACCGTGCCCGTCACCGCGAACACCAACTACCAGCTCAGCGGCTTCCTGCGCACCTCGCCGAACAGCGACAACGGCTTCTTCGGCGTACGCGGCACCAACGACGTCGTCATCGCCGAGGCCAACTTCCGCGCCGTCGGGGCGTGGACCCGGTTCACCGTGAACTTCAACAGCGGCTCGCGTACCGCCGTCACCGTATTCGGCGGCGTCTGGACCGACCACGGCGACATCTGGATCCAGCTCGACGACTTCTCCCTCACCCGCGTCTGACCCGGCCGGAGCGATCATGGACCAGCACACCTCCCGCACCCTCAGCCGCCGGCGGCTGCTCACCGGGGCCGCGGCGGCCGGCGTCGCCGCGAGCCTGTTCTCCGGCGCGCCCGCCCAGGCCGCGGGCGACGGTTTCGGCCTGCGCATCGTCGACCGCAACGAGAACGGCGGACGGCTGCAGTACTACCGCTTCGCCACCGACGCGATCGAGTGGGATCCGGCGGTCAACATCCTGCTTCCGGACGGTTACCACACCAGCGGCAAGCGATACCCGATCCTGTTCCTGCTGCACGGCGGCGGGGGAGCGGATTTCCGCACCTTCCACCTGCAGGACAACATCGTCAACCTGACCGCGGGCCGGGAACTGATCGTCGTCATGCCCGACGCGTCCACCGGCTGGTACAGCAACCCGGTCAGCACCCTGGCCGGGCCACGGAACTGGGAGACCTTCCACATCGGGCAGCTGCTGCCCTGGGTGGAGGCGAACTTCCGCACCTTCGCCGAGTACGACGGCCGCGCCGTGGCGGGCTTCTCCATGGGCGGCTTCGGGGCGCTGAAGTACACCGCGAAGTACTACGGCCACTTCTGCTCCGTCAGCGCCCACTCCGGCCCGGCCAGCCTGCGCCGCGACTTCGGCCTGGTGGTGCACTGGGCCAACGCCACCTCCGCCGCGCTCGACCTCGGCGGCGGCACCGTCTACGGCGCGCCGCTGTGGGACGAGGCGCGGGTCAGCGCCGACAACCCGATGCAGCGCGTCCCCAGCTACCACAACAAGCGGATCTTCCTGGTGGCCGGCACCTCACCGGACCCGGTCAACTGGTTCGACTCCGCCAACGAGACGCAGGTCCTGGCCGGGCAGCGCGAGTTCCGCGCCGCGCTCGGCCAGGCCGGCATCCCGCACGAGTGGCACGAGCGTCCCGGCGGCCACTACTTCCGCCACGACATGTTCCTGCGCGACCTCGACGGCATGCTCGCCCGCCTGCGCCGCGCCGGCTGAACCCGAACCCGGCAGGCACCGACCTCACGCGGTGCCTGCCGGGTTCGCCCCCGTTCCGCCTTCACTGCGGCGGGTCCTCGCCGGTCAGGCCGTCGACGGCCTCGCGGAGCAGGTCAGCGTGTCCGACGTGGCGGGCGTACTCGTCATGCAGGTCCACGACGATGCGGCGCAGGTTCGGCCGTGTGCCGTCGGCCGCCGCCGTGTACTTGGCGGGCTGATCGAGCCCCCCGTCGGGCAGGGCCTTGCCCAACGCCGCCCGCGAGCGGTCGACCGCACCTTGCCACAGTGCGTACAGCTCGGCGGGCGTGTCGCCGGCCGCGCTGTGCCAGACCCAGGCCGGGTCGGCCGCCTCCGGCACGTTCAGCGGCGGGCCGGGGGCCTCGCCGGTGAAGTCGATCGTGTAACGCTCCTCGACCGCCGCCATGTGTTTGAGCAGGCCGGCGAGGGTCAGCGTGGACGGCGGCTGGGTGCGGTTCAGGCCCGCCGCGTCCAGCCCGCCGCACTTCCAGGCGAACGTGGCACGCGAGCGGTCGAGGGCGAACAGCAGCATCTCGACCTCGCCGGCCGTCATGGACGGCTCGCTGATCGTCGTGTCGAGGACGATGTCGTCAGTCATGGCGAGAAGGCTAGATTCAGTTCCGGACGTTTTGCTTCCGGAACCGGCGAAGCGGCCGCGAGGGCGCGGCATCGCGCAGGAAGGACGGCATGTGACACCCGAGGCGAGTCCCACCGCACGGGCGCTGATGGCGCTGGAACTCGTCCAGGCCAGTCCCGGCATCACCGCCGACCGGCTCGCCGACAAGCTGGGCGTGTCCGAGCGGGCGGCCCGGCGCTACGTCGGCATCCTGCGCGAGGCGGGTATCCCGATCGAGTCCGTGCGCGGCCCGTACGGCGGCTACCGGGTGGGCCGCGGGCTGCGCCTGCCGCCGCTGGTGTTCAGCGCGACCGAAGCGCTCGGCCTGGTCATGGCGGTCCTCGACGGCCACCACGACGCCGGGGACCCGACCAGCGCCGTCGGCAGCGCGCTCGGCAAGATCGTGCGGGCGCTGCCGGAACCGGTGGCCGCCCAGGCCGAGGCGGTCCGCCGGGCCACCGCGCCGGCGCCCGACCGCGGCGCCGCCCGGCCCGACCCGCAGACCACCACGGAACTCGTGCGCGCGAGTTCGGAGCACCGCCGTGTGCGCCTGCGCTACCGGTCCGAGGCCGGCGTGGAGCGGGACCTCGACGTCGACCCGTGGGCGGTCGTCGTGCGGCACAGCCGCTGGTACCTGCTGTGCTGGTCGCACACCTCCGACGGCCGCCGCGCGTACCGCATCGACCGGGTACGCGGTCTCGACCTGCTCGCCGAGACCTTCGTCCCACCGGCCGACCTCGACCCGGTCGCCACGCTGGAGGAACATCTCGCGGTCGGCTGGGATTACTCCGTCGAGGTGATCATCGAGGCGCCGCTGGACACCGTCGCCCGCCACGTGTCACGCAACCTCGGCCGCCTCGAACCGGCCGACGCCGACACCTGCCGCCTGACCGGCACGACCAGCAACCCCTGGTGGTACGCCGAACAGCTCACCGCCCTGCCGGTCGCGTTCCGCATCCTCGGCGGCCCGGAGATCCGCCACACCGCACAGGCGCTCGGCCGACGGCTGCTCGCCGCGGTCGAGGACACGCCCACCGACGCAGCCCCGCCCTCGGGCTAGGCGAGACCTCTTGACCTGGCCAGCCGGGTTTTACGCGAATTCGGGACGCCCGCTGCTCGCTTTCCGCGATCAGCCCAGGTCGGCCAGGGTCTGGCGGGCCTGCGCCAGGTAGCCCATGTCGAGCGTATTTCCGGGGGCTACGTTCGCTTCGAGCAGCTCTACGCCGCGGGCGAGGTCGGTTCGGGCCTGGGCGGTGTGGTCGAGGGCGGCGCGAGCTCTACCCATGGCGATGTGAATGCGGCCCAGATCTTCGGGTTGCTTGATTTCGGTGACCAACGGGAGCGCCAGCGTACCCGTGTGCAGGCACTCGGCCCACTGTTCCAGGGCGCAGTGGGCAATGGTCATGGCGGTCAGCGCACGCGATCGGGTGATGAGAGCCTGGCGCGGCGGCACTGGCCGGCGATCCACCTCGACCAGCGTCTGCCGGCAGGTGTCGATGGCCTCATCGTAACGGTCCGCCATCTGGAGGGTGTATGCGTATGCCACCGACTGCCACAGGTACCCGATGTGGTTTCCGGCTCGGTCGCTCAGCTGGTATGCCTCGCGGTGGGCCCGCAACGCGTCGTCGAGCCGGCCCAGGTTCCGCCACGCCGTGGCGGCGAACTGCATCGCCAGCCCCTGTGCCTGGAGGTTGCCGACCTCTTCGGCCAACCGGTATCCCTGCATCGCGACTTCGGCGGACTCACCGGCCCGGCCACCGCACGCCATCAGCGCCCACGCGTAGTTGTTGATGTGCCCCACCAGCTGCCATCGGTCGGGCAGGGCCGCCGCCGCGGTACTGGACAACTTCAACACCTCGATCCAGCCCGACCATGGGCGGGTTTCATCGGAGTAGTAGCCCATCGCCCGGACGGCATCGACGACGAGTTGGTGGCTGCCCTGCGCGGCGGCGACGCGCAGCGCCTGCAGCCAGTTGTCGGTCTCGGCCCGCAGCCAGGCGCCGGCCTCCTCCAAGCTGGTCAGCGGCACCAGCCCGGCCCAGCCGTCGGGCAGCGCGGCGTAGTCCGGGTCGTACCACCGGCCGGCGACGATCGCGGTCTCCAGCAGCCAGGTCGTCATACGTTCGATCGCGGCGTCCCGGGTCTCGGGTGATTCGTCGGTCCGCAGTCGCTCATCGGCGAACAGGCGGATCAGATCGTGGAACCGGTACCGGTCGACGCCCTCAGGTTGCAGCAGTCCGAACTCGACCAGCTCGTCGAGGTGGTCCTCGGCGTCGGCCGGCGTGGTCTCGGTGAGCACCGCCGCCAGCGGCGCGGCGAAATCGGCGCCCGGCACGTGGGCGAGGCGGCGAAACAACGTGGCGGCCGGTGCGGGCAGCTGGGCGTAGGACAGGGCGAACGCGGTTCCGACCCCGGTGTCGCCTGCCGCCAGCGCGGCGAGCCTGCGGTCGGCGCCGGCGAGCCGCGCGATCATGTTCTCGACGGTCCATTGCGGACGTCCGGCCAGCCGGGTCCCGGCGATCCGCAGCGCCAACGGCAGGTGCCCACACAGCCGTGACAACGTCTGCACCTGGTCGGCCACGGCCGGATCCGCGGCCTGCGCGGCGATCGCGCTCAGCAGGCCGGCGGACTCGAACCCGGCCAGCAGCGGCAGCTCGATCCGCAGGACACCCTCCAGGCCGCCGAGCGCTCGCCGGCTCGTCACGATGACCAGGCACCGTCCACCGGCGGGCAGCAGCGGCCGGACCTGGTCCTCGGACCTGGCGTTGTCGAGCACCAGCAGGCATCGCCTGTCGCGCAGCAGCGTGCGCAGTTGCGCGGAGCGGTCATCGTCGCCGGTGGCGATCCGGCCCGCGCTGACGTCGAGTGCGCGCAACAGGCGCAGCAGCACCTCGCCGACCGCGACCGGCGACGGATCGACGCCTCGCAGGTCGACGTACAGACGCCCGTCGGGAAAGCTGTCACCCAGCTCCTCGGCAGCCCGCACTGCGAACGCCGTCTTGCCCAGACCCGGCTGCCCGTGCACCACGACCACCGGCGGCGGCCCGTCGCCACTCGACGCCAGCTTCGCGGCTTTGCGGACGATGGCGAGTTCCTCGGCCCGGCCGACGAAGTCGGTGACCCCACGGGGCAGGTCACCCAGCCGGGGCCGACCGGCGGCGCTGGGAGAACGGGCCTGCTCCGCCGCCGCCATCAAGACGGCGCGGTCGTCACCGGTCACGCGCAGACCGTCGGCGAGGGCGGCGAGGGTGCGGGCCTGCGGCGCCCGGCTGTACCCGCGTTCCATGTCCGAGATGGCCCGGGAACTGACCCCCGACGCCTCGGCGAGTTGCTCCATGGTCAACCCAGCGGACCGGCGCAGGGCCCGCAGTCGGTCGCCGAACAATGACCTCGGGCCCGTCACCCGAACATCATAAGCGCGCGAGCCCGGAATCGATCTTCAACCCGACACCCACAGCATGATGCCTGATCGTCCGATAGATGGCATCGGGAGTCGGGTGATCTGTCGAACTGCCGTCTCGCGTTCGGCTCCGATCTGGCGTCCACGGAGGGCGACGGATCAGCTGAGCACTAGCGCGCCGATGTCGCCTCGGTGAACGTCTCGCGCAGCGCGGTGTCCAACGACCGGCCGGACACGGGTTCGATGAACAGGCGGGCGAGCAGCAGGCCGGAGAAGTGGGCCGGGTTGATGCCCGACTCCTTGCCGCCGAGGGACTGCAGCGCGCCGCCGGAGCGCAGGGCGGCCCGCACCAAGCCGGCGGGCAGGCGGCGGACGCGGCGGCCCCGGCCGACCGCCTCGGCGATCCGGGAGATCATGTCGTGCCAGGTGAGGTTCTCGTCGGCGACCGGGATGTCCTCGCCGCTGGCCTGTTCCAGCGCGTCGGCCGCGACCTCGGCCACGTGGCGCGCCGAGGTCGCGGCGGTCCCGCCGATCGGCGCGGCCAGCGGCGCGCGCGACCTGGCCCAGCCGTCGAGCGGACCGGCCCAGTTCGGCAGGCGGTCACCGGCCCGGCCGAAGACGAACGGCAGCTCCAGCACCGCGACCGGCAGGGACGGCCCGGCGGCCGCCCGCCCCTCGCGGGCCTGCTCCACCCGGCTGCGGATGTAGGTGTGGCGCTCGGTCAGCCGCCACTGCGGGTGCAACCGGTCGAAATAGGTGTAGTACGAGCCCATGACGACGCCTCGGGTGAGTCCCTCCGCACGGGCGGCCATGAACAGGCGTACCACCGGATCGACCATGTCCCGGCGGAACGCCGGATGGATCGGCTTGCGCAGTGGCCGCTGCTCGTCCGTGCGGGCCGCGTACACCACGCCGTCGTGCCCGGCCAGCAGCGGCCGCAGGTCCTCGACCTGCGCCGACCCGGCATCGAGGACATGGTCGACGTCCCCCGACCGCGCCACCGTGGTCACGGCATGGCCGCGCTCGCCCAGCACCTCCACCACATGCGCGCCGATCAGGCCGGTGCCACCCACCACGAGAATTCTCACGATCGCATCGTCCACGTTGGATCGGGCTGGAACAAACCGTGAGATCAGCGGGCCGGTTCACATGACGTGGCCGGTGCGGGCGGCGAGGGCGTAGTCGCGCGGCTCCTGCGGCTCGTCGAACAGGTACGCCGGCCAGGCGTCGAAGCCGTTCACGGTCCTGATTGAACCGATCCGGGGCGGGCCTGTCGAGCCGTTTCGGCTTTCGGTCAGCGGGTACAGGTCCAGAAGTCGTACGGGTGGCGTCCGGGCCGGAAACCGTGCGCCTCCACCATGTGCACCGCCGGGCCGAACCCGAACGCCAGCCCGGTCGGGTCGTGGGCGTCGCTGCCGAACGTGACCGCCCGCCCGCCCTCCTGCCGCCACCAGCGCACGACCTCCGGATGCAGCGGCACCTTCGTGTTCACCTCCAGCGCCCGGCCGCTGCCGGCCAGCACCCGCAGCGCGTGCCGGAACTCCTCCTCGAAGGCGGCCGGATCGAACGGCCCGGCCTGCGCGGGCCAGTACCGGACGGGGTAGTCGATGTGGGCCAGCACCGAGAACACGTCGCTTCCGGCGGCCATCCTGGCGACCTCGGCCAGGTAGTCCCGGACGACCTGGTCTGCGGTCCGGCGCCGGAGGAGGCCCGGCGGCTCGGTGAACCCGTCCCCGTCGGTGAGGCAGTGCACGGAGCCGAGCACGCGGTCGAACCGCCCGGCGGCGAGCACCTTCGCGGCCGCTGCCGCGTGCCAGTGCGGCTCGCCCATCTCCAGGCCGCTCAGGATCCGCAGGCTCGGAAACCGTTCCCGACACGACTCGACGGCCTCCAGGTAGCCCGCCACATCGAACACCGGGGGAGTGAGCAGCCCGTCCGGTCCGGTGAGGGTCGCCATGCGCCCACCCGGCCTGATGGTGTCGAGCGGGACCGTCCAGACCGTGTGGTCCAGGTGCTCGGTGAAGGCGATCGCGGGCAGGCCGAGTTCCACCGCCCGCGCGCAGGAGCCCGCCATCGAGCCCTTCTCGGCGTCCCAGGACCACTCGCTGTGCAGGTGGCCGTCCGCAGGCAACGTTACGAAACCCACCGCTTCCCCCGATTTTGGCCCTGCTGCGTGGCTCGGGCAACGATATACAGACTTCGCTGCGCGCGCCGCCCCGGCCGAGTCCCGTTCCAGGCGTTTGGCCGGACGATCGGGCGGGTACTGGACGCGAGAGTTGCCGCCGGTCAGCGCGAAGGAGGCCGCGCCGATGCGAGTCACCCATGCCACGGTCGTCGACGGCGGCGTCTGCACCGTTCGGCTGGCCGGGGACGTCGACATGTCGGAGGTCGAATCGGTCACCGCGTGGCTGCGCGCGGCGATCGACACGTCGGGCTGCGAGGTCGTCGAGGTCGACCTGTCCGACACCCGGTTTCTCGACTCCATGGGTATCGCGGGGCTGGTGCGGGCGGACGCGTACGCGCGCGAGCAGGGCATCCGGCTGCGGTGCGTCAACGTGCAGCCGTGGGTACGGCGGGTCTTCCAGGTCGCCGGGGTGGCCGACCACCTCGACCTGTCCTGAGGCCGTACGCGGGCGCCGGTGTGTGCGATCATGGTCGGCATGACAGCGCCGAGCGACGAGTGGGTCAGCATCGCCGCCTACGAGAACGCCCCGGGGTGCGTGCGGCCTGGCGCCGCCGTGCGGGCTTGACTGCGTGAGCGCGGCATCGACTGGATGCCGCTGGCTGAGGACGCGGTGCGGGTCGGCCTGGCCTGCGGGCCCGACCGGGACGGTCGCTGGCGCGGCTGGTACGACATCCGCGTCCGAGCCGGCGAGCTGTGGACCCTTGGACTGCACCCGGATCAGCCGTCCGCTCGGGTGACCGGCCCGTCGCCGCCGGCCTGGTGGCACGCGGCGGCCGAGCACCGGGCCGGCTGGCGAGGCCCCCGTCGACGAGGAAACGTATGAATCTGGTGCTGATGCCCATGTCGGGTCCCGACTTCGAGCGGCGCGCCGCGATGCTGCGCCGTCGTTATGCCGGCAACCTGGAGCGGGAGAAGGGCATGGCTGCCGCCGACGCCGAGGCCGAGGCGCGCCGGCAGATGGAGGTGGTCCTGCCGCGAGGGCTGGACAGCGAGCTGGCGATCCTGCGATCCGCGCAGGTGGACGGCGTCCAGGTCGGCTGGCTGTGGGCGATGCTGCCGGGCGCGCCGACCCGTCCTGAGATGGCCTGGCTGCACAACATCGAGGTCGATCCGGAGCACCAGGGCCGAGGCCACGCCCGGGCGATGATCCGGGCTCTGGAGCACGAGCTGCGCGGCCAGGACGTCACCCGGCTCGGCCTCAACGTGTTCGGCGGCAACACCCGGGCCATCGGCCTGTACGAGAGCCTGGGCTTCACCGTGATGGCGCAGCAGATGGCAAAAGCACTGGACCCGGCACCGGCCGACGAGGCCGCCGTCGCACCGGCGGTCGTCGACGACGCCGATCAGGCGCCCGACCCGCAGTACGTCGCCGGACTCACCCGGGTGCGGGTCGCGGCGGGTGTGCTGTACCGGGACGGGCAGGGGCGGGTGCTGATCGTCCAGCCGACGTACAAGGACACCGCGGAGATCCCGGGCGGGGCGCTGGAGGCGGGCGAGTCGCCGCTGCAGGCCTGCCGCCGCGAGGTCCGCGAGGAACTCGGGGTCGACCTGCCGGTCGGCGGGCTGCTGGCCGTCGACTGGACGCCGCCGCGGCCGCACTGGGACGGCGCCCTGATGTTCGTCTTCGACGGCGGCGAGCTCACCGCCGCGCAGACCGAGGCGATCCGGGCGGCGCCCGACGAGCTCAGCGGTTGGCGGTTCGCCGCGGTGGCCGACCTGGACACGCTGATGGTCCCGCGGCTGGCGAAGCGGATCCGCGCCTGCCTGGCGCTGGCGTCGGCCGGAAGCTACCTGGAGTCCGGCGACCTGCCGACGCCCTGACCTCAGGCGGGGACGATCTTCGTCGTGGTGGTCCGGGCGGGCGCGGCCGTCATCGGGTCGACGTACTCGGCTCCGTGGCTGTGGTACTTGGTCCGGTAGGCGTCGTCGATCCGGGCGTTGACGGCAGGGTCGGGCTCGTCGACGAAGGCGACGTCCCGGTCGACGCCCGCCGCCCGGATGTGGCCCTCGTGGCGGGTCTTCGTAGCCCGGTACCAGCGGCCTTCGGGACCCCGGTAGGACCTGACGTACAGGTCGTCGCCGCTACGGACGACCCAGATCGTGGTCGGCTCGCGCAGCGAGCCGTCGCGTCGCCGGGCGGCGATGTCCAGCTCGTCGGCGGCGCCGATGCGGTCGAGTTCCTTGGCGGTCCAGGTCGTGGTCATCGGATGCTTCCTTCCCGATGCCGGACGCCTGCCGTGGTCGAACGGCCGGCGCGCGGCGTTCCCGGCCCCCATTCTACGAGCGTGGCGGCTTGGCCGTGGCAGGTCTTGCGCGGCGCGTGGTTGTCCCGGACCATCTGGGGATTGGACACGGCAGCAACGGGGAGGCATGTATGAATGGCACGGTGCGGCACCAACCGAGGGTCGCCTTCGACGCGGCCCGGGTGCTGGTCGGCGTGGCGGCCGGTGACGCCGGCCTGTTCGCCTGGTACACCGAACAGCTGGTGGCCCTGCTCGGGCCGTCCGGCCGGCGCGACCTGTCGGCCACCCGCAAGGAGCTCACGACCTCGTCGCGCGAGAACACGCGCGACGTCGAAGGGGGCAAGTGGCGGGCCGGTTTCGAGGACCTGCTGCGCACCCGGCCGGAGGTCACCGAGAGCCTGCACCAGCTGACGCTGTCGGCTCAGGTGCGGCTTCCGCACGCCGGCTGACACCGGCCGGCACGCATCCGGGCCGGTGACCGGCTCGGATGCGCAGGTCGCGGTGCTGCCGCGGCGCTTGCCGGCGGTCGCTCAGAGGACGGTGCGCATCGCCCTCTTGCGGGCCGCGCGCCGCCGCCGGTACGTCCTGCCCAGGGCGGCGAGCCCGACCGCGGCCCCGAACACGATCGGCGCGACCACGACGATGGCCACCGGCCAGGCATCGGTCCCGTCGCTGTCGGTGAAGTACTCGTCATAGACGCCGTAGACCACCGCGGCGGGCACGGTGACGGCCAGTCCGCTGGTCAGGACGCTCAGGTCCCAGCGGCCCGCGGCGAGTGCGACGATCGCCAGCGCTATCGGCTGCCAGACGGTCTGCCACGTCTGGACATGCTGGTCAGCGGCGATCAGCGCCTCCGGCAGGAGCGGCACGGGCCATGGCGTGCACACGACCGCCACGGCACTGGCGGCGAGCGCGACGACGGTCGCCTTCAACCCCTCGGGCAGAGCCACGGACACCACTCCTGTGAAGATCTTGGGTCGGCATTCTCGCACTCTTCCGCCACATCGTGGGGAGTGTTCCACGGCGGTGTGACGCATCCGGCTCCGGCGGCGTCAGCAGTCGGACGAACCGGCGATCAGCAGACCGCTCGCAGCCTAATGCGTGACCCTCCGTGATGGACACGACGGTCGATCGCTGGAATCCGCGCCTTTCACGTCGGTACCGAAACTTTCGGGGGCACTGACCGGGGAAGGCGGCGGTTCACGGCCATGTTGTCGTCAGCCCGGGGAGAAACGTTTCCGGAATTTCCTTGAAACCTTCCCTTGAAAACGCCGAAACGTTGTGGGAGCGTGTCCATCGATATACGTGAGCGCATCCAGCGGCAAGGAGGAGCCCGCATGCGAACTGTCCCAGGGAGAAGATCGGCGATCGCGATCGCCGCGTCCGTCATCCAGCCGGCAGCGAGAGCTCTGGCGACCGGCGGTCGTTCGACGATCCGTTCGACGGCCGTCGCACTGGCGGTGACGGCACTCGCGGTCGCCGGCGCGGTCACGGTGCTGACGACGACCGCGCCCGCCGAGGCCGCGCTGGTGGCGGCCGTCGAGGACGAGGGCGCCGACTGCCCTGTGACGCTGCCCGGCTCGCTGACCGCCAACAGCAGGCTCCCCGACCCGTTCCGGCGGATCGACGGCACCCGCATCAGCGCCAAGTCCGACTGGCGGTGCCGCCGGGAGGAGACCAAGAAGCTGGCGGAGCGGTACGTCTACGGCGAGAAGCCCGCGAAACCGGCGAGCGTCACCGGGACCGTCTCCAGCACGAACATCACGGTGAACGTGTCGCACAACGGACGCAGTTCCAGCTTCTCCGCCAGCGTCCAGCTGCCCAGCGGCTCGGGGCCGTTCCCGGCCGTCGTCGTGCTCGGCGGGTTCGGCGCGGACACGGCCGCGATCCGGGCAGCCGGCGCCGCCGTCATCAACTACGACCCCTACGCGGTCGGCCGGGAGGGCACGCCGCGCAACAACAAGCAGGGCGCGTTCTACACCATCTACGGCGCCACCAGCACTACGGGCCTGCTGATGGCCTGGTCCTGGGGCGTGAGCCGGATCATCGACGTCGTCGCGCAGTCGGGCGGCACCATCCTCAAGGCCGACGCGATGGGCGTGACGGGCTGCTCGCGGTTCGGCAAGGGCGCGTTCGTCGTCGGCGCGTTCGACCAGCGCATCGCGCTGACCATGCCGATCGAGTCGGGCAGCGCCGGCGTGCCCATCTTCCGGGGCATTCCCGGGGAGGGCGCACAGAGCCTGAGCAGCGCGTACGGCGAGCAGCCATGGCTGGGCGACGCGTTCGGCTCCTTCACAGGCAACCCGAACAACCTGCCCGTCGACACGCACCAGATGGTCGCCATGGTCGCGCCCCGCGGCCTGTTCATCATGGACAACCCGCACATCGTCAACCTCGGCCCCAAGTCCGCCAGCGTCGCGGCGCTGGGCGGAGCCGAGGTCTACAAGGCGCTGGGCGCGGGGGAGAACATCACCTACTGGTCCGACATCCAGAACGGCAGCCACTGCGCCAACCGGCCCGAGTGGAGCACCCCGCTGCAGCAGAACATCCAGAAGTTCCTCCTCAAGACGGGCAACGCACCCGGCGCGATCAGGATCTCCAGCCGGGCCGCCGGGAACCTCGCCGAGTGGCGGGACTGGCAGACGCCCACGCTGTCCGACGGCCCCAGCACCCCGCCGTCGCCCAGCACTCCGCCGTCCCCGAGCACCCCGCCCTCACCCAGCACGCCGCCCTCGCCGAGCACCCCGCCGTCGCCCAGCGTGTCACCGCCCCCGACCGGGTCGGGCTGCTCGGCCACCGGAACAGTGCAGACGCAGTGGGCGACCGGGTACGTCATCCAGCCGGTCACCGTCACGAACAACGGCACGTCGACCGTCAACGGCTGGACGCTGACGTTCACCCTGCCCGCCGGGCATGCCGTCACCGGCTCGTGGAACGCGACCGTCACGACCAGCGGCCAGACCGTGACCGCCCGGAACGTGAGCTTCAACGGCACGATCCCGCCGGGCGGCTCGGTGGCCAACTTCGGCTACCAGGTCAGCCGGCCCAGCGGCAACACCCAGGTGCCGGCCGGATACACCTGCACCGCGTCGTAGCCCGCACGCGACCCGACGCCGCCCCGGACCACATCCTCGGTCCGGGGCGGCGCTCTATCCGGCCGGCCGCGGATCGATGTGGAACTTCGGTCCGGGTCCCGCCCCGGGGAGACGCTCGCCCGCGAGCACCGCGCCGACCTGGTCGAGCCCGACGGTGGCGGCGACCAGCGGCCGCGGATCGACCTGGCCGGCGGCGTACGCGGCGATCGTGGCGGCGAGTCCGGGCGAGGCCGACAGCACCCCGACGGCGGTGACGTCCTTGAGCGCCAACCGCCTGGTGTCGATGTGGCTGGGGCTGCCCGCCAGGCCGATGTAGACGACACGGCCGGCCGGTTCGACGAGGTCGAGTGCCCTGGCCGGCAGGTAGGCGGCGTTGGTGGCGTCGACGACCGCGTCGAAGGGCAGGTCGGGCAGGTCCGGCTCGGTCCAGGCGTGGCCGAAGCCGAGGGTGCGGGCGAAGGCGAGTGATTCGGCGGTGCCGCCCAGCAGGTGCACCTCGGCGCCGGCGGCGCGGGCGAACATCGCGGTGAGCAGGCCGATGGTGCCGGGGCCGAGGACGAGCACCCGGTCGCCCGGCGCCAGGTTCGCGGCCTGAGCCGCGCGCAGGGCGTTGCCGCCCGGCTCGACCAGCGCCCCGAGCACCGGGTCGACGCCGTCGGGCAGCTCGTGCAGGGAGGTGGCCGGCACGGCGATCTGCTCGGCCAGTGCGCCCGGTCGGCCGCCGCGGATGCCGACCTCCTGCCGTCCCGCGCACACGTGCTGGTGCCCGCGCAGGCAGCGGCGGCAGGTGCCGTCGCCGAGCATCGTGTCGCCCATGACCCGCCGACCGAGCCAGGCCGGGTCCACGCCGCCGCCGACGGCGCGCACGACCCCGGCCCACTCGTGGCCCAGCCGCATCGGGAACCGCGCCTGCCCGTCATGCAGGTACGCCATCTCGCCGGTGAAGAACTCGACGTCGGTGCCGCACACCCCGACCCGCTCGACGTCCACGACGACCTCGCCGACACCGGCCTGCGGCGCGGGGACCTCCCGCACCGAGCACTCGCCGGGCGCGGTCACCACGGCCGCGCGCATGGTCCGGCCGCTCAACGCGCGCCGCGATCGCTCGTCGCCATGGCTTCCTCCCGCTCCCGCAACAGGGTAGCGGGGCGGACGTGCCGTGAACGAGCGATCACCAGGCGGGTGAACAACCGCCGACCGGTGTTCGCCGGGCAGCGCGACGGGTGGCGGCTCGCGGGCACGGCAGCGGCCGCTCCTAGGATGTCCCTGCCTATTGGACATTCGAGCGGCCGGCAGCGGCGGCGGTGGGAGGAACCTCAGTGGTTCGGCTGGGAGTGCGGCGACGCGCACGCGTCTGGTTCGACGGCACGATGGACCGCGGCGCCGCCGCCCTCATCGGCTGGCTGGGCCTGGCGTCACTGGTCCTCGTCAGTGTCGTGACCGGACTCGCGGCGCTGTTCGCGCCGAAGGAGACCTACGCCGACGGCGGCTGGGCGAACGTGCTGTGGCGCAGCGTGCTGCGCACCCTGGACCCGGGCACCATGGGCGGCGACGGCGGCGGGCCCGTCTACCTCGGGCTCATGCTCGTCGTCACCATCGGCGGCATCTTCCTCGTCAGCTCGCTGATCGGCGTGCTCACCACCGGCCTCAACGACGCCATCACCAACCTGCGCAAGGGCCGCTCGCCGGTGATCGCCCAGGGCCACATCGTGGTGCTGGGCTGGTCCGACCAGGTCTTCACGGTCGTCAGCGAGCTCGCCGCGGCCAACCGCGGCTCGCGCCGCAGCAGCGTGGTGGTGCTCGCCGACCGGGACAAGGTCGAGATGGAGGACCAGATCCGCGCCCGGGTCGGCGACACCGGCCGCACCCGGGTGGTGTGCCGGTCCGGCAGCCCGCTCAAGCGTACCGACCTCGACCTGGTCAGCCTCGACACCGCGCGGGCGGTGATGGTGCTGTCGCCGGCCGGCGACGACCCCGACATCGACGTCATCAAGGTGCTGCTGCTGCTCAACAACCGGCCCTGGCCCGCGGTGCGGCCGCACGTGGTCGCCGCCGTGCAGGAGTCGGCGAACGTCGCCGCGGCGAAGCTGGCCGCAGGGCGGCACGCGCTGATCGTCGACGCCGACGACATCGCCGTACGCATGGTCGTGCAGTCGCACCGGCAGTCGGGCCTGTCGACGGTCTGCACCGACCTGCTCGACTTCGCCGGCAACGAGATCTACATCCGGGCCGAGCCGTCGCTGGCCGGCCGCGTGTACGGCGAGGTGCTCGGCGCGTTCGAGGCGGGCGCGCCGATCGGGCTGCGCCGCGCCGACGGGACGATCGCGGTCAACCCGCCGATGGACACCGTCCTGGCCGAGAACGACGAGGTCATCCTCATCGCCGAGGACGACCTGCTGATCGAGGTTGCCGCCGAACCGGCCCGGGTGCACGGCGACGCGATCGTGCTGGTGCCCGACAGCAAGCGCGCGCCGGACCGGACGCTGATGGTCGGCTGGAACTCCCGCGCGGATCGGGTGGTGGACCTGCTGGACCGCTTCGCCGAACCGGGCTCCGTGCTCGACGTCGCCGCCCCGCTCGCGCCGGAGGAGGCGCTGGCGGCGCAGCGGGCCAACGTGACCGTCGGGCACAAGCGCTGCCAGCCCACCAGCCGCCGTGACCTGGAGGCCATGGAGCTGGGCGGGTACCAGAACATCATCGTGCTGTCCGACGACTCCGCCGAGCCCGACCACGCCGACGACCGCACCCTGGTGACGTTGCTGCACCTGCGCGACATCGAGGTCAACCTGGGCGAGCCGTACTCGATCGTGACCGAGATGAACGACGACGGCAACCGCGAGGTCGCCCAGGTCACCAAGGCCGACGACTTCGTGGTCTCGGCACGGCTGATCAGCCTGCTGATGACGCAGCTGGCCGAGAACCGGCACCTGTACGAGGTGTTCGCCGACCTGTTCGACGCCTCCGGGGCGGAGATCCACCTCAAGCCGGCCGGTGACTACGTGCAGCCCGGCGCGGAGGTCACCTTCGCCACGGTGGTGGAGTCGGCCCGGCGGCGCGGCGAGTCGGCGATCGGCTTCCGCCGCCGCGACGACGCCGACCAGCCCCCGTTCTACGGCGTCGTGCTCAACCCGCGCCGGTCCCGGCTCGTGCGGCTGGACGCGGGCGACAGCGTCATCGTGATCGCCACGGACTGACCGCGGATCGAGGGCCGGGCGGCCTCAGCCGTCCCGGCCCGGTTTCCGCGGTGGCAGCAGGACCAGGGCGTGGTTCTTCGGGCCGCGGAAGGCCAGCTCCACGTGCTCGACCCGGCCGCCCAGCGCCCGGTGATGGGCGGTGATGGCGTTCATCAGCTCGTCGCGGCCGAGTTTGCGGTCGCGGTCCCAGAAGTTGCAGCAGGGCACGACGAGCACGGGGCGGACCCGGGCCGAGTCCACGACCTCGCGCAGCGCCTCGTCCGGGTGCAGGCCCACGATCAGGTCGTAGTAGTCGGCGAGCGTGGCCAGGTAGGGCTCGGCGCGGGCGGGCACGCCCTTGAGCGTCCAGCCACGCGGGTCCACGACCTCGGCCTCCAGGCCGAACCGCTTGCGCAGCAGCCGGGTCAGCATGCCCTGGCCGCCCGCCACGTCGGCGACGTAGCGGGCCTGCGGGAACCGGCTGGTGACGTACTCGGCGAGCACGTCGAAGCGGGTCTCGTCGCCATGGAAGCGGTGCCGGGTCATGGGGACAGTCTCCCGGTCACCCGGCGAGTGCCGCGTAGCGGCCACCGACCTCGATGAGCCGGCGGTGCGAGCCCGACTCGAGGATGCGGCCGTGGTCGAGCACGGCGATCTGGTCGGCGTCGCGCACGGTGGACATCCGGTGCGCGATGGTGATCGTGGTACGCCCGCGGGTCAGTTCGTCGAGCGCCCGCTGCACGGCCCGCTCGGTCTGCGTGTCCAGAGCGCTGGTCGCCTCGTCGAGCACCAGGATGCGCGGGTCGCGCAGCAGCGTACGGGCGATCGCCAGCCGCTGCTTCTCGCCGCCGGAGAACCGGTGCCCGCGCGAGCCGACGACGGTGTCGTAGCCGTCGGGCAGCCCGGCGATCAGGTCGTGGATCTGTGCGCCGCGGGCGGCCTGCTCGATCTCGGCGTCGGTGGCGTCCGGTTTGACGTAGCGCAGGTTCTCCCTGATCGTCGTGTGCAGCAGGTACGTCTCCTGGCTGACCACGCCGACGATGCGCGCGACGTCGGCCAGCCGCAGGTCGCGCAGGTCCACGCCGTCGATCGTGATGCGCCCGGCGGACGGGTCGTGGAGCCGGGCGATCAGCGACGCGATGGTGCTCTTGCCCGATCCGGTCTCGCCGACCAGGGCCAGCGAGGTGCCCGCGGGAACGTCGAGGCTGACGCCCGCCACGGCGGCGGTCCCGCTGCCCGGGTAGGCGAAGGTGACGTCCTCCAGGCGCAGGTGGCCGGTGACCCGGGCCGGGTCGAGGTCGACCGGGTGCGCCGGGTCGTCGACGTCGACGGGCAGGTCCAGGTATTCGAAGATGCGGGCGAACAGGGCCAGCGAGCTGGTCAGCGATACGCCGACGTTGAGCAGGCCCATCAGCGGCCGGAACAGGTTGGCCTGCAGCGCGGTGAAGGCGACCAGGGTGCCGATGCTCAGCGTGCCGGCGGTCGCGGGCAGGCCCGCGCTGAGGTAGATGACGGCGGGGATGGCCGCGAAGACGATGCTCATCGAGGCCATCCGCCAGCGGCCGGCCAGCTCCGAGCGCAGCTCCAGGTCGATGAGGCGGGCCGAGGAGGCCGCGAAACGCGCGACGAGCGCGGGGCCGGTGCCGGTGGTCTTGCTCAGCTGCACGCCGCTGATCGACAGGCCCTCGTCGATGGTGACGTTGAGGTCGGCCAGCTCGTGCTGGCGCTGCGCGGTGATCGTACGGCGCATGCGGGCGACGCGGCGGGTCAGGTAGACGGCCGGGGGCACCACGACCAGGGAGACCAGCGACAGCTGCCAGGACAGCGCGGCCATGGCCACGGCGGTGGCGACGGTGGTGGTGAGGTTCGAGGCGACGGAGGTGGCGGTGGAGGTGACCACGGCCTGCATACCGCCGATGTCGTTGGTGATGCGGGACTGCACCTCGCCGGTGCGGGTGCGGGTGAAGAAGGCGATCGACTGCCGATGCAGGTGCGTGAAGACGTCCGTGCGCAGCCGGTGCATGACCTGCTGGCCGACGGTGGTGGAGAGCCAGGTCTGCACGACGCCCAGCGCGGAGGTCAGCGCGGCGACGGCGACCATGCCGAGCACCAGCCAGATCAGCAGGGTCAGGTCGGCGTGGGGGAGCGCGACGTCGATGACCTCGCGCAGCAGGAACGGCGAGGCCATGGCGATCACGGACGAGGCCACGATGATCGCGGTGACGGCGGCGAGCTGCCAGCGGTGGGCGGTGAACAGGCCGCCGATGCGGCGCAGCGAGACCTCGCGGGCCTGCGCCTTCTCCTCGGCGGTGACGGTGTGCGGGCCGCCGCGGCGGCCTTGTCGTTCCATGAGCGGGCTGTCCAAGGGGTGGGTCCTTCCGTGGGTGGATGCTGAGGTTACCTCAACATGAGGTTCCAACAGCAACCACTGGTACGGTATTCCCGTGGACGAGCACGAGGAGACGGGCCTGTCGGAGGCCTTCTGGGCGGTCGCCCGCCGCCTGCGGCACCTCACCAAGGATGCGCTGGCCCCCTGGCAGATCACGCCGTCCCAGTCGCGGGCCCTGAATGTGCTGGGCCGTCAGGAGGCACTGCGCCTCAACGAGCTCGCCGAGCAGCTGCGCATCGCCCCTCGCTCGGCCACCGAGGTCGTCGACGACCTGCAGGCCCGCGGCCTCGTCGAACGCCGCGCCGACCCGGCGGACCGCCGGGCGACGCTGGTGGCGCTGACCGGTCCCGGCCGCGACACCGCCCAGGCCATCGAAGCCGCCCGCCGCGCCGAGGCCGACCGGTTCTTCAGCGCCCTCGACCCGGACGATCGCGCCCAGCTCGGTCGTATCCTGCACAAACTCACCTGACCCAGGTGCACGGTCCGACTGTCGTTGCGTGAGCGGCGCACAGGCTGCGCTGCCACCGTCAGGCAGGTGCGTCGGCCGCCGGGATCTCCTGCGCCGGGCGAGGCACATAGCGAACATCGGTTTCGGACAGCGGGTTCAGAAAAGCCCGGAACATCATGAGGGGATGCCAGCCCTGAGGGGCGGAGTCGAAGGCCGCCACCGCGTCGCGCAGGCCGCCGTTGTCGAGGGCGATCGACAGAGTGCCTTCGCTCTGCTCGACGGTGGACCGGTCGTCGAGGTACCGCCCAGACGAAGCGCCGCACCAGCAGCTACGCGGCTCCGGCCGCATGAGGATCACATCGCCGCAGGAGCGGCAAACCATGAGTTTCATGATCGCGCATGGTAGCCGGAACCGTCCGAATCAGGCCACGGGAATATCGCCGTGTACGTGGCACCGCAACGGTTTCGGCCTGCTCGGCGACCGACGGGTGAGATGCGGCCGGTCCGTCGGCGCGGCAGGCGACGAGGAAGCCGGTCGGTGTGCCATCGTCTGGCGCGCCGACCGGCTTCCGGGCCGTTCCGGTGTTACGCGGCGGCGAGGCCGCGCTCGATCGCCGCGATGATCTGCGGGCGCATCTCCGCGGCGCTGATGATGGCGTCGACGGAGCCGACCTGGACGGCGCGCTGGATGCTGTGCACGCCGTCGAACTCGGCGGCGACCTCGCTCAGCTTCTCCGCCCGGACCGAGGCCCGCACGTCGAGCAGCTGCCCGACCAGGGCCGCCTTCTCGCCGCCGGTCGCGGCGACGATGCGGGTCTCCAGGTCGACCACCCGCGGGTCCTTGGCGGTACGGGCGTTGACGTCACCCGCGAACACCACGGCCGCGGCCGGCGCGCCGCCGAGCACCGAGGCGAACGAGCCCTCCAGTGCCAGCACCGTCATGTTCGGGTTGAGCGCCTTGGAGAACACCACGAACGCGCCGCCGTGGTAGCGGGAGATCACGCAGAACACGATCGGGCCGCGGAAGTTGACGATCGCCCGGCCGATCTCCGCGCCGTACTCCAGCTGCAGCTTGCGCATCGACTCCGGTGAGCCGTCGAACCCGGACAGGTTCGCCAGCACGACGAGCGGCCGGTTGCCGCTCGCGGCGTTGATGGCCCGCGCCGCCTTCTTCGACGACTGCGGGAACAGCGTGCCCGCCGTGTACGTGTCGGGGCCGTCGGTGGGCGGGAAGCCGCGCCGCGGCACCGAGCGGGACTCGATGCCCAGCAGGCACACCGGGATGCCGCCCAGGTGCACGTCCTGCACGACGGTCGTCTCGGCGTCGGCCATGCCCGCCCAGCGCTCCAGGATCGCGTGGTCCTGGTCCGCGAGGGCCCGCATCAGCGTGCGGATGTCGAACGGCTTCTTGCGGTCGGGGTTGTGCTCCTTGGAGAAGATCTGCCCGACGGTCGTGAAGTCGCTGTCCGGCACCGCGTGCGGGAACGGCGAGATGTCCCGGTCGGCCGGGTCGGTGGTGGCCGCCCGGCGCGGGCCGGCCTCGCCCGGCGCGATGTAGGTGTGCTCGTGGTGGGCCATCAGCACGCCCTGGGCGGTCCGCAGGTCCGGGGCCCAGTACTGGGCCTGGCCGTTGGGGCCCATCACCCGGTCGTAGCCGCCGATGCCGAAGTTGTCCTCGGCCGACACGCCACCGGAGAAGTCCAGCGACTGCTTGCCGGTCAGCACCATCGCCGAGTCCGGGGTCATCACCAGGATGCCCTTGGTGTGCATCAGCATGGTGGCCTCGGCGTTCCAGTACGGCTGCGCGCCGACCGTGATGCCCGCGACCACGATGTTGATCTCGCCGCCGTCCTGGGTGAACTCGACGATGCGCTTGAGCGCCGCGGCCACCCAGTCCATGTTCTCGGTGCCCGAGTCCATCGAGATCCGGGCGCCCGCCGACAGCGCGAACCAGTCGAGCGGCACCTGCATCCGCTCGGCCAGGTTCAGCGCCGCGATGATCCGCGCGCACTCCGGCTCCGACAGCGCGCCCAGCGCCTTGGTCGGGTCGCCGAGCAGCACCACCCGGGTGACGCCCTCGGGGTAGCGCTCGGTCGGCGTGCTGACCACACCGGCCACGATGCCCGCCTTGTTGCGCCCCTTGGGCCGCTCCACCGCGACCAGCTCACCGGTGTCGTCCAGGTCGTACTCGGTGAAGCTGCCCTCGCGGCCGGCCAGCAGGCCGGTCAGCTCGTACGGGTAGGTGGTGCCGCGGCGGCGGGCCGACAGCACCTTCTGCCGGTAGTCGTCCAGCGGCTCGATCGGCTCGGTCGTCGGCGCGGTGACCGACATGCGCATGCCCTGGTCGAAGGACACCTCGACCGCGACGTCGCCCATCTCGCCGGTGACCTGGTCACGCTGGCGGCCCAGGACGAGCACCTGCTCCAGGCCCGCCCCGGCGGTGCGCGGCAGCACGCGCTGGATGACCGTGTTCAGGTCCTCCATGGTCAGCTCGCTGTTCGGCCAGACGTACAGCGTGATGCGGTTGGTGTCGAGGCGCTTCTTGGCCGGTCGCCGCGCCTGGACCTTGCGGATCGCGTCGAGGCAGCCGTCGAGCATGCCCTCCAGGGCCGGCAGGGCCAGCACCCGGCCGTCGGCGTCGCGCAGCGGGGTCAGGTCGCGGACCTGCGCCATCGCCGCCAGCCGCTCGTCGGCCGGGTTGTCCGGCGCGACGCAGCGGAAGAGGTAGACCTCTTCGTCGATCGACGGCAGGCGGGTCAGGTCGAAGTTGCGCAGCCGCGGCAGCTGCAGGCGCTCGGCGATCTGCGGGTGCAGCCCGCGGATGACCCGGTCCTCGCCCTGTCCCGGCCGGAACGTGAAGTGGTGGTGCATCGCGGCGCCGGTCGGCCCGGCCACCGACACGGTGACCCGCTGGAGCACGTCCAGCAGGCCGGCGCGGTCGAGCACCTCGCGCAGCGTGCCGGCCATGGTGTCCGCGTCGGGCTGGTCGGCCCAGGTCAGGTACACGTCGGCGAAGGACGCGCCGTCGGTCAGCCCGGCGGTCTTCGCCAGGGCCGCGGGCAGGTCGGCGTAGTCCGTCGCCGTCGAGATCAGCCGGAACCGCTCGCCGTCGCGGTCGTACGCGGCGGTGAAGAACGGGTGCCCGTCGAGCTCGACGCAGTTCACCTCGCTGATGCCGCGGTTGCCGTAGTAGCGGCGGCTGAGCACCTCCAGCATCGGCCCGTTGTCGGCGTTCGGCCGGCCGATGCGCTGCGCGAGCAGCCGCACCAGCGGCTCCGGCGAGGCGACCATCTTCGCGATGCGCTCGTCGCGGTCGGCGGCGGCCGGGTCGCGGTCGAGCTGGCGCAGGTGGTCGCGGACCTCGTTGTAGACCTCGGCGCGCTTGCGGCGCAGCATCGGCTGGGCCGCCCAGCGGAACACGATGCTGCGGGCGAGGTCGCCGACGACCGGGTAGCGGACCTGGGTGGCCCAGATCAGGTGCTCCAGCGCCTGGCCGACCGCGTCGCGCTGCGCCTCGGCGGGGATCGGCTCGGTCAGCCACTGCTGCAGCAGCGACACGATGACCGCGACGTCGGCCGAGGAGCGCTGCTGCGCCAGGAAGATCCGGAAGACGGCCTCTTCCAGCTGGGGCGTACGGTCGAAGCCGTCGACGCCGTAGTGCGCGAGCACCCGGCCCAGCCGCTGCCGGAACGCGTCCGGCAGCCCGGCTCGGTCGACGTCCAGGCTCTGCAGGTACGCGTGGAAGAACTCGCGCGGGCTGTGCACCCGGGTGTCGGCGTGGGTCTCCTCGCCGGCCGGCCGGTTGCGGCTCAGTTCGGACAGGTCGGCGAACACCTGCAGCAGCTCGGTCTCGCCCTCGATCGGCACGCGGCCCAACTCGGCCCGCCCGGCCAGGTACGTCGACAGCGCCCGGCGCTCGTCGCGCGGGTCGAGGTCGTAACCGAGCAGCAGGCTGCGCAGGTCGGCCAGGCCGCGCGCGACCCGGGCCTCGGCGGTCAGGCCGTCCGGCTCGGGCGGCAGCTCCAGGTCCACGGTCTCGGTCGTGGCGGCCTCGGCCGCGCTGTCGTCGCCGACCGGCTCCAGGCGCATCAGCGGCGCGCCGGACTCGACCTGGCTGCCGACCGTCACCGCGATCTCGCGCACCTTCGACCTGACCGGCGCGCGCAGCACCGTCTCCATCTTCATGCTCTCGAGCACGAGCACCGGCGCGCCGGCCTCGACCTCGTCGCCGACCTGCAGCGGGGTTGCGACCACCAGCGCCGGGGCGGGGGAGCGCAGCACGCCGCCCTCGTCGCGGCTGACCCGGTGCGTGACGCCGTCGACCTCGACCAGGTGGATCGGGCCGTGCGTGTCGGTGACCAGCCGGAAGCGGCGGCCGTTGACCAGGACCCGGCCGGTGTGCTCGTCGAAGCGCTCCAGCTCGACGTCCACGGTCGGGGCCTCGCCGATGCCGACCCGGAAGCGGTGCGGCCCGATCTGCGCGACCGAGACCCGGTAGGCGGCGCCGCGCAGCTTGAGGTCGATGGGGCGGCCGCTCTTGTGCTGCACCTGCGGGCGTCCGCCGTGCGCGGTGGACAGCAGCCGCTGCTGCTCGACGAGCGCCTCGTCCTCGTACGCCTCGATCGCGGCGGCGGCCAGCGCGATGCCGGAGTGCTTGGCCGAGACCAGGCGGCCCTGCGCGCGGACCCGGTCGATCCAGCCGGTGTCGGCGCTGCCGTCGATCACCTCGGGCTGGTCGAGCAGGTCGAGCAGGAAGCTCTTGTTGGTCGCGCCGCCCTCGATGATGACGGTGGTGTCGGCGACCGCACGGCGCAGCCGGCCGAGCGCCTCCTCGCGGGTACGCCCGAACGCGATGATCTTGGCGATCATCGAGTCGAAGTCGGCCGGGATGACGTCGCCCTCGCTGACGCCGGTGTCCACCCGCACGCCGGGGCCGGCGGGCAGGGTCAGCCGCTCGATGCGGCCCGGGGACGGGGCGAAGTCGCGGTCGGGGTCCTCGGCGTTGAGCCGGGCCTCCACCGCGTGGCCCGTCTCGGTCGGGACCAGGTCGCCCAGCCGGCCGCCCGAGGCGACGTGGATCTGTGCCTTGACCAGGTCGAAGTCGGTGGTCGCCTCGGTGATCGGGTGCTCGACCTGCAGCCGGGTGTTGACCTCCAGGAAGGCGAAGAGCTTCTCGCCCGGGTGGTACAGGAACTCCACCGTGCCCGCGCCGCGGTAGTTGACCGCCAGCGCCAGCCGCTCGGCGGCCGCTTTGACCTCGGCGACCTGCTCGGGGGCGAGCACCGGCGAGGCGGACTCCTCGATGACCTTCTGGTTGCGCCGCTGCACGGAGCAGTCGCGCACGCCCAGCGCCCACGCGGTGCCCTGGCCGTCGGCGATGACCTGGACCTCGACGTGCCGGGCGCCGGTGACCAGGCGCTCCAGGAACACGATGCCGCTGCCGAAGGCGCGCTTGGCCTCCAGGCTGGTGCGCTCGTACGCGTCGGCCAGCTCCTCGTCGCTGCGCACCACGCGGATGCCGCGCCCGCCGCCGCCGGCGGTGGCCTTGAGCATCAGCGGGTAGCCGATCTCGGCCGCCGAGCGGGTGGCCGCCTCCAGGCTCTCCACCGCGCCGCGGCTCCACGGCGCGACCGGGACGCCGACCTCCTCGGCGATCAGCTTCGAGCCGATCTTGTCACCGAGCTTGCGCATCGCCTCGGCGCTCGGGCCGATGAAGGTGACGCCGATCTTCTCGCACAGCTCGGCGAACGCCGGGTCCTCGGCGACGAAGCCCCAGCCCACCCACGCGGCGTCGGCCTGCATCTCGACCAGGGCGCGCTCCAGCACGGCGTGGTCGAGGTAGGGGCGCGCGGACGCTGGGCCGAGGCAGTAGCTGTCGTCGGCCTCGCGGACGAAGGTGGCGGTGCGTTCCGCTTCGGTGTAGAGCGCGATGGTCTCGATCGGCGGGGCGCCGGACTCTGCGTTGATCTCGCGGACGGCGTGGATCAGCCGCATGGCGGCCTCACCCCGGTTGACGATGGCGATGCGATTGAACACCGAGTAAGCCTTCCAAAGAACCGAACGAAGAACCCCATGGGGTGGGTCCCCGTCAACAACCTTTGCAGCTACTGAGCGGTAGCAAACCGTTGTACTGGTCAGGGGACGACAGGGAATTTTGTGGAGAACCACCAAAGCCAGACGGCGCTCAATTGGACACACCATCTCAATTCAGGACAAGATCATAAGCTGTCCGGTGTCAGTGACGGTTCGTCCGGGGCGGACAGGCTGAACACCGCGCCGGCCACCGCCGCGCTGGCGGCGATCTTCGCCTCCAGCGCGCGCAGCCGCACGGCCACGTGCGACTCGACGTCGTCCCCGGCGAGGTCGACGTCGCCGACCACGGAGATCATCCGTGGCCCCACCACTTCCAGTCGCAGGTAGGTCACCCGGGCGACCTCGGGCATGGCCAGCATCGAGCGCAGCACGGCGGCGCGTACCCGCGGGTCGGCCTCCTCCCCGACGAGGAACCGCCGGTTGCGGTTGATGAGCACCGCCGCGACCACCACGAGCAGGACGCCGACCAGGATCGACCCGACGGCGTCCGGCACGGCCGAGCCCGTCACCTGGTGCGCGGCCAGCCCTGCGGTCGCCAGCACCAGGCCGGTCAGCGCGGCCGCGTCCTCGGCGAACACGGCCCGCAGCGCCGGATCCGAGGTGGCCAGCACGTGCTCGATGAGATCGCGCTGCATCACCCGGGCATCCGCCCGGGCCTGGCGCACCGACTGCAGGAACGACATTCCCTCCAGCAGGAACGACAGGCCCAGCACGGCGTACCCGAGGAGGAAGTCGTCGGCCGGGACCGGGTTGCGCAGCTGGCCGACGCCGTGCGTGATCGAGAACGCGCCACCGGCCACGAACAGGCCCACCGCCGCGAACAGCGACCAGACGTACGCCTCGCGGCCGTGCCCGAGCGGGTGCTGCCGGTCGGCCGGGCGGGCGGCGCGGCGGTTGGCCACGACCAGGAACACCTCGTTGCCGGTGTCCGCCCAGGAGTGCGCCGCCTCCGCGGTCAGCGAAGCCGACCTGGTGATCAGCGCCGCGGCCGTCTTGGCGACCGCGATCAGCAGGTTGGCCCCGAATGCCACGAAGACGGTACGGAAGCTGTCGGGCCCGCGCGTGTCGCCGGGCAGCAGGAAGGGGAAGCCGCCCGGCGCTTCGTCGCCGTCGCGCCGGGAGTCCTGCGGCGGGCCGGTGCGGCCCGGTCGATTCATCGATTGCCACCTGTGCGGGTGATCATCTGGCCCCTACCGGTCGTCTCCGCCTCCGACCATATCCGCCGCCGCCGAGGCCGATCCGTTCCGGTGTGGATCGACAGCCGTCTCGGCCAGTTTTTCACCTTTAGGCATATATAGCGGGTAGTAGTGCGCAAATAACTCATGATGGACGGGACACTCGATAGCCTGGGCGAAACGCCTCGCCGACCGGACGAGGACGGGGGAGTGGGTCGATGACCACATCGCCGGACGCGCGGCCGTCGGCGCCGGCGCGGCAGGGGCTGGTGCTCGCCGCGCTGATCATGGTGGCGGCGGTGGCCAACCTCAACCTGGCCGTCGCCAACGTCGCGCTGCCCGACATCGGGCGGGCGTTCGACTCCTCGCAGACGGCGCTCAACCTCATCGCGGTCGCGTACTCGCTGGGCCTGGCCTGCTCGGTGCTCTACCTGGGCGCGCTCGGCGACCGGTACGGGCGCAAGCTCATGCTGGTGCTGGGCATCCTGCTGTCGGTGCCCGCGTGCCTGCTCGCCGCGTACGCCCCGACCGACACCGTCCTGATCGTCGCCCGCTTCGTCGGCGGCCTGTCCGCCGGCATGGCCTACCCGACCACGCTCGCGCTGATCGCCGCGCTGTGGTCGGGACCGGCCCGCACCCACGCCATCGCGCTCTGGTCGGCGGTCGGCGGCGCGATCGCCTCCCTGGGACCGCTGGCCGCGGGCTTCGCCCTGGAGCGCTTCTGGTGGGGCTCGGTCTTCCTGATCACCCTGCCGCTGGCGGCGATCGCGCTGGTCATGGCGTTGGTGCTGGTGCCCGCGCACGTGCACGAGACCACCGAACCGGTCGACAACCTCGGCGGCATCCTGTCGGTGGTCCTGGTCGGCGCGGCGATCCTGGCCATCAACTTCGCGCCCGTGCCGAACTCCGGCGCGCTCGTCGCGGGGCTGACCGTGCTCGCGCTGGCCGCGGTCGTCGCGTTCGTGCTGCGCGAGCGCCGGGCCGCGAACCCGCTCTACCACCTCGGCATCGCCTCGCGGCGGGTGTTCTGGGTCGCGGCCTGCGCGGGCATCATCGTGTTCGGGTCGCTGATGGGCGCGATGTTCATCGGCCAGCAGTTCCTGCAGAACGTGCTCGGCTACACCACGGTGCAGGCCGGCATGGCCATCCTGCCCTCGGCGATCCTGATGGTGCTCATCGCGCCGCGGTCGGCGAAGCTGGTCGAGTCGCACGGCGCCAGGTTCACACTGCTCCTCGGGTACGCCTTCGTGCTGCTCGGGTTCCTGACCATGCTGCTGCTCTGGCGGGAGGGCATCGGCTACTGGCAGGTCGGGCTCGGGTACGCCTTCATCGGCGCGGGTGTCGGGTTCGCGGGCACGCCCGCCTCGCACTCGCTGACCGGCGCGGTCCCGGTGACCCGGGCGGGCATGGCCTCCGGCACGGCCGACCTGCAGCGCGACCTCGGCGGCGCGGTCATGCAGTCGATCTTCGGGGCACTGCTGACCGCCGGGTACGCCACCGCCGCCGCGGCCGCGGTCAGCGCCGCCCCGCCCAGCCCGGAGATCACCGCCAGCGTGCAGACCCAGCTCACCAAGTCGTTCTCCAGCGCCGCCACCACCGCCGAGCAGTACCCGCAGTACTCGACGCAGATCATCGCCGGGGCCAAGGAGGCGTTCCTGCAGGGCGACCAGTGGGCCTACCTGGCCGGCATCGTCGCGGTGCTGATCGGCGCGGCCATCGTGTACGCGTTCTTCCCCCGCAAGCACCAGGAGCAGCGGCTGCTCGACGAGTACGCGGCCACGGACGCGGGCAGATAACGGGCGGCGTGCCCATGGACATGATCCACATTCGGGCGGTGAGCCCGCCGGATCTCAGCGATCGCCTCGTCGGCGTGCTCGCCGCCGATCCGGCCGTCGTCAACCTCGTCGTCCTGCCAGGGGTGGCCCGCAACCCCGACGGCGACGCCATCGAGTGCGACCTGCTCACCGGCGCGGCCAACCAGGTCCTGCGCAGCCTCCGCGACCTGGGCGTCGACCGCCGCGGCTCGGTCGTCATCGAACCCGTCGAACTGGCCCTGTCCGAGCGGGCCGCGCAGGCCGAGACCCACCGCGGCGCGCTCGCGCGGGCACCGGTCTGGGACGAGGTCCAGTCGCGCATCCGGGCCGGGGCCTTCTACACGCCGAGCTTCTACCTCTTCCTCGCCGTCGCGGGTGTCATCGGCGCGGTCGGCATCCTCACCAACTCGGAGATCCTGATCGTCGGCGCGATGGTCGTGGGACCCGAGTACGCGGCCGTCGTCAGCGTCGCCTCCGGCCTGGACCGCGGCGCTTGGGCACCGGTCCGCAAAGGGCTGTCCGCCCTGCTCGGCGGTTTCACGCTGGCCTGCCTCGCGGCGTACGGGCTCGGCCTCGTCGTGCGCGGCGCGGGCCGTACGCCACCGGCCTTCGAGCTGGGGTTGCGGCCCGTGTCCCACCTGATCGACTCGCCGAACTTCTTCTCGATGATCGTCGCGGTGCTGGCGGCCGTCGTCGGCGTGGTGGCGCTGACCGAGGCGAGGTTCAGCACCATGCTCGGCGTGTTCATCTCGGTCACCACGATCCCGGCGGCGTCCGACATCGGGGTGGCCTGCGCGTACGCGTTGTGGCGCGAAGCCCGGGGCTCCCTGCTGCAACTGCTGCTCAACCTCGTGGTGCTGATCGTGGTCGGCTTCCTCACGCTGCGCGCCCAGCGGTTCATCTGGCGGTGGGTGGCGCGGCGGCGCGATCGTGCCGAGCCGGCCGTGCCGGACGGGTGAACCGTCCGGGCACCCACCGGTGAGATGGGACAAAACCGGAAGGCGGCAGCCTGGGGCCGTCGGTAGCCTGGCCCCATGCCCCCACGCCTGCCGCACCCCGATCCCGGCATTCCGGATATCCGAGGCCCCGTGCGGTACCTGTGGTGGCTGGTCCGCCGCCAGTGGCCGCGCGCCCTGCGCGGCAGCGTCGTCGGCACGGCGTGGATGATCGGGCTGGCCGTCCGCCCCTGGCTGATCGCGCGGGCGATCGACGACGGGCTGCGCACGGGCGACACGCGGGCCCTGCTGACCTGGGTCGCCGCGATCGTCGCCACCGGAATGGTCGTCGCCTGGCTCGGCATCATGCGGCACCGGACGATGACCTTCCTGCGCGAGGACGCGACGGCCCGCTCCTCGCAGGTGGTGCTGCACCACATCGCCCGGCTCGGCGCGGTGCTGCCGCGCACGGTCGCGTCGGGCGAGATCGCGACCGTGTGCGGTACGGACGTGTCGCAGGCCTCGTGGGCGCTGACGATGACCGGGCCGGGTGTCGGCGCGATCCTGTCCTACGCGACCGCGGCCGTCGTGCTGTGGTCGGTCGACCCGATGCTGGCCCTGTTCGTGCTGCTCGGTGTGCCCGCCGTCGCGCTCGCGGTGGGACCGCTGCTCAACCGGCTGCAGGGCGTCGACACCGCGTACCGGCACGAGCTCGGGATCCTGACCACCCGGGCCGGTGACATCGTGTCCGGGCTGCGGGTGCTGGCCGGGGTCGGCGGACGCGACCTGTTCGCCCGCCGGTACGCGGCCCGGTCGCAGAGCCTGCTCCGGCGGGGCTACCGGGTCGGCTCGATCACGAGCTGGGTGCAGGCGCTGACCGCGGGCATCCCCGCCCTGTTCCTGGCCGCGACCGTCTGGCTGGCGGCGCGGATGGCGACCGAGGGGCAGATCACCGTCGGTGAGATGGTCGCCGTCTACGGATACACCGCGGTCCTGTCGGTGCCGGTCTGGTTCCTGCTCGAAGGCGGCTTCATGACCGTGCGCGGCATCGTCGCCGCCCGCCGGATCATCGCCGTGCTGCGCATCGAGCCCGAAGCCACCGCGTCCGGCGCCGCCCCCGCAGGTCCCGCCGAGCTGCATGACCCGCAGTCGGGTCTGACCGTGCCGGTGGGCCGCATGATCGGTGTCGCGGCCGAGGACCCGGCGGACGCGATCGCCCTCGCCGACCGGCTCGGCCACTACGTGCCCAGCGAGGTGACCTGGGGCGGGCTGCCGATCACCGAGGTCGACGCGGCGCAGGTCCGGGCCCGGATCCTCGTCGCCGACCACGACTCCTACCTGTTCCCGGGGCCGCTGCGCGACGTGCTGCGCGGCCGCGGCGACGCCACCGACGCGCAGCTCGCCGCCGCGATCCGCACCGCCTCCGCCGACGACGTCGTGGAGTCGCTGCCCGGCGGGCTCGACGCGCCGATCGAGGCCCGTGGCCGCAACCTCTCCGGCGGCCAGCGCCAGCGGGTACGCCTGGCCCAGCACCTGCTCGCCGAACCCGACGTGCTCATCCTCGTCGACCCGACCTCGGCCGTCGACTCGCACACCGAGGCCCGCATCGCCGACCGGCTGCACGAGCACCGGACCGGCCGGACCACCGTCGTCATCGCGACGTCCCCGCTGCTGCTGGACCGCACCGACCTCGTGGCGTTCGTCCGCGACGGGCGGGTCGCCGCCGTCGGCCGGCACGACGAGCTGCTCGAGACCGAACCCGGCTACCGGGCACTGGTCGCCCGCGACGCCGACGAGCCCGAGACCGACGCCGCCAGGGAAGTGGGAGCAGCGCGATGACCGAGATCACCGCCGGAGCGTCGGCGATGAAGGCACTGCCCGTCGCGGACCGGGCGACCGTCCGCCGCTCGGTGGCCGAGCTGGCGCGGGCCGAGAAACGGTCGCTGCTCCTCGGGCTGGTGCTGCACGTCGCCGCGGCGATCGCCGGACTCGCCTCGCCGTGGCTGGTGGGACGGATCGTCGACCGGGTCGCCGCCGGCGCGGCGGCCTCCGACGTGGACATGTTCGCGCTGGCCATCGCCGGGTGCGTGGTGGCGCAGATCCTGCTCTCCCGCACCGCCCAGAACGTCGGCAACCGGTTCGGCGAGCGGGCCAACGCCCGGCTGCGCGAGGACTTCGTCGCGCGTACGCTGCGCCTGCCGATCGCCGTGGTCGAGCGGGCGGGCACCGGCGACCTGGCCACCCGCAGCTCCGTCGACGTCGCCACCGTCGGCAACGCCGTCCGCCAGGTCGTGCCCACGGTGCTGATCTCGGTCATCCAGCTGCTGCTGGTCGTCGCGGCCGCGTTCCTCCTGCATCCGCTGCTCGGGGTGCTCATCCTCGCCGGGGCCCCGACCACGCTGGCCGTAGCCCGCTGGTATCTGCGCCGGGCTCCGCAGGCGTACCTGGCCGAGGGCGAGGCTGCCTCGGAGCTGACCGAGTCGATGACGGCGACCGCCGAGGGCGCGCGGACCGTGGAGGCGCTGCGGCTGACCGAGGCGCGGACCCGCGAGGGCACCGCGCGTATCGCCCGGCAGTGGACGACCCGCCGGACCACGCTGGCGCTGCGCAGCGTCTTCTTCCCCGTCGTCGAGTCCGGCTACGCGCTGCCCGCCGCGGCGATGCTGCTCGCGGGCGGATACTTCCTGGCCAACGGCTGGGTCACCCTCGGCGCGGTGGTGGCGGCCACGCTGTACGCCCAGCAGTCGATCGAACCGGTCGACCGCATCATGATCTTTCTGGAGCAGGCGCAGCGGGGATTCGCCTCGCTCGCCCGCGTCCTCGGCATCGGACTGGTCGCGCCGGAGCCCCGCGGCGTCGCCACGGCCCCGCCCGGTCAGCGGCTAGTGGTGCGCGGGGTGCGGTTCCGCTACGCCGGCGGCCACGACGTGCTGCACGGCATCGACCTGGAGGTGCGCCCCGGCGAGCGGCTGGCCGTCGTCGGCCCGTCCGGCGCGGGCAAGTCCACGCTGGCCCGCCTGCTGGCCGGGATCGACGCGCCCCGCGAGGGGGCCGTCAGCCTCGGCGGCGTCGCGGTGACCGACCTCGACCCCGCCGAACGCCGCCGCCGCATCGCGCTGGTCACCCAGGAGCACCACGTCTTCATCGGCACGCTGAGAGACAACCTCGCCTTCGCCGCCCCCGGCGCGACCGACGACGACATGCTCACGGCGCTCGCGGCCGTGGGCGCGGACTGGTACGCCGACCTGCCTGACGGGCTCGACACCGAACTCGGCGACGGCGCGCGGGCACTGAACCCGGCCGACGCGCAGCAGGTGGCGCTGGCCCGGCTGGTGCTGGCCGACCCGCACACGCTGATCCTCGACGAGGCGACGGCGGCGCTGGACCCGACGACCGCCCGCCGCACCGAACGATCGCTCGGCGCGGTCCTGCATGGACGGACCGTGATCGCCATCGCGCACCGGCTCTACACCGCGCACGACGCCGACCGGGTCGCCGTCCTGGCCGACGGCCGGATCACCGAGCTGGGCAGCCACGACGAGCTGGTCCGGGCCGACGGGGCGTACGCGGCGCTGTGGCGTTCCTGGCACGGCGACAAGGCCTGACGCCTGTCCGGCTTGACTTTGTTCGGTCGTCATCGCAATGTGGGAGCGCTTCCATCGACGAAGCCCGAACACTCTCCAGGAGGCACGCCCATGTCTCGACCCCGCTCCAACCCGCCCCGCCCCACTCCACTCGCGACGCACTCCGTGCGACCTCGGCTCACCCGCTCCGTCCTCGCCGCGCTGTCCGCGCTCGTCCTCCTCCTCGCCGTCGCCGTGGCCGGTGCGGCTCCCGCGCAGGCCGCGACCCCGATCCGGATCATGCCGCTCGGCGACTCCATCACCGGCGGGCCCGGATGCTGGCGCGCCGTGCTCTGGGACCGCCTGCAACGCAGCGGTTTCAGCGACATCGACTTCGTCGGCACCCAGGCCGGCGGCGGCTGCAACCTCGCGAGCTGGGACGGCGACAACGAAGGCCACGGCGGATACCGCGCCGCCGGCATCGCCGACCAGAACCAGCTGCCCGGATGGCTGGCCGCCACCCACCCCGACGTCGTGCTCATGCACCTGGGCACCAACGACATCTGGAACAGCACGCCCACGGCGACGATCCTGGCCGCGTTCAGCAAGCTCGTCGACCAGATGCGGGCGAGCAACCCGGCCACGAAGATCCTGGTCGCCCAGATCATCCCGATGACGCCCAGCGGCTGCTCCTGGTGCCCGTCCGGCGTCGCCGCGCTGAACAGCGCCATTCCGGGCTGGGCCGCGAACCGGACGACCGCGCAGTCGCCGATCACCGTCGTGGACCAGTTCACCGGCTTCGACACCACCGCCGACACCAGCGACGGCGTGCACCCCGACGACTCCGGCTTCCAGAAGATGTCCGACCGCTGGTATCCCGCGCTGACCCCGCTGCTCGGCGGGAGCACGCCGGGCGACACCACCCCGCCGAGCACCCCGGCCGGGTTCTCCGCGACCGTCGACTGCAGCCTGCGGGTCACCCTGACCTGGACCGCGTCCACCGACAACGTCGGGGTCAGCGGCTACGAGGTGTTCCGCTCCGCCAACGGCGCGGGGTTCGTCTCGATCGGCACGACCACGGCGACGTCGTTCCCGGACACGTTGAACGGCCTGTACCGGTACCAGATCAGGGCCCGGGACGCGGCCGGCAACACCTCCGCCTTCACCGACCCCGTCAGCGTGGTGCCCCCGCCGTGCCCGCCCCAGGACACGCAGCCGCCCACCACGCCCGGCACGCCGGCCGCGTCGGCGGTGACCACGACATCGGCCACCCTCACCTGGACGGCGTCCACCGACGACCGCGGCGTCGCCGGGTACGACGTCTACCGGGCGCCCGGCACCGGCGGCAGCTTCGCCCTCGTGGGCACCTCGACCGCCGCCGCCTTCACCGACACCGGTCTGGCCCCGGCGACCACCTACCGGTACCAGGTCCGCGCGCGCGACGCCGCGGGCAACACCTCCGCGTTCTCGACCGCGGCCACGGTCCGCACCGCGGGCGGCGCCGCCGGCTGCGCGGCGGCGCTGACCCTGCAGACCGGGTGGGGCGGCGGCTACGTCATGCAGCCCAACACCGTCACGAACACGGGCACGGCCGCCATCAACGGGTGGACGGTCACGTTCACCCTGCCTGCCGGGCATGTCCTCACCGGGTCCTGGAACGCGTCCGTGACCGTGAATGGGCAGACCGTGACGGCTCGCGGGATCACCGGCCAGAACGCCACCCTCGGCGCGGGCAGTGGCACCACCTGGGGCTTCCAGGCTTCTCGACCCGCCGGTGACACCACGGTGCCGTCGGCGGCCACCTGCGCCGCCTCCTGACGGATTGCACGGCGGAGGGGCGCGCGGACGCCCCTCCGCCGTGCCGGCTTAGTCGCCGGGGACTTCCACCAGGCCGTACTCGAACACGTCTTCGAGGAAGCGGCCGCCCCACCTCCGGAACACCTCCACCACCGTGATCCTGCCGGTGCCGGTCGAGCACGACCGCACCGCGACCTTCGGGGTGTGGCTGTGCGTGCCCGACCACAAGGAGTGGACCCGGATCAACGCGGCGGCCAGGAAGGGCGGCTCGGCCTGGGCCGGAACCACCTTCGAGGGGCGGCTCGCCACCGCGATCCAGCCGTGGCCGGACGTCTTCGGCGCGTGGACCCGTGCTGTCGTGCCCGCGCCGAACCAGGTTCCCCGCCTGGTGCACAGCCATGACCCGCTGCTGGCACGGGTGCTGACCGAGCGGTGGCCCGAGGAGCTGATCCGGTCCCGCGGCGAGCACGCGGTCCGGCCGCTGAGCGGCGGCCCGACCCCGAATCCGTACCGGCGCTCGCTCTGGTCGCGGCTGAGCGGCAGCTGAACCGTCGCGGCCGGACTCGCGCCGTCCCGAGGTGACCAAGAACGCGTCCCGAACGCGATCCGGGTAACACCGCCGTGCCGCCGGGCCGCGTTAGATGGAGGCATGACGAGCAGCAACGGCGCCGTACCGGTGACCATCGCCATCACGCGCCGGGCCGACCCCAGCCACGCCCGCGAGATGATCGCGTGGATGCGGGCGGGCACGACCCTCGCCGAGGAGTTCCCCGGGTTCCTGGGCGCGGGGTGGGTGCGGCCGGGGCCGGGCTCCACCGACTGGCACATGCTGTACCGGTTCGCCGACGCCGACGCGCTGCGTACCTGGGAGGAGTCGGCGCAGCGGCAGTGGTGGCTGTCGTCGGCCCAGGGCATCGTCGAGCACGCCCGCACCGAGCGGCGTACGGGCATCGAGGGCTGGTTCGACCCGCCGCAGGAGCACAGCGTCGAGGAGGCGCGTACGCCCGCCCCGCCGCGCTGGAAGCAGGCGGTCACCATCTGGCTGGTGTTCTTCCCGCTCAGCCTGCTGGCCAACGCGGTGGCGGTGCGCTACCTGGCCGGGGCCGCGCTGGTGGTGCGCACCCTGGTCATCACGCTGTGCCTGACCCCGCTGATGACCTACGTGATGCTGCCGTGGATCACCCGGCTGCTGGAGTGGTGGCTGCACGGCCGCCCCGCCCCGTGGCGTACGGCGTCATCCGGCCGCTGACGGCGGGCCCGGCGGGGGCCGCAGCAGGCGGGTGGCCGTGTCGAACAGGTGCTCGCGCAGTTCGTCGTCGCTGAGGCGTACCAGGGCCGGATCGACCCCGGCCACGATCAGCCCGCCGCTGACCATGGCGGCGGCGACCAGCGTCGAGCCGTCCGGATCGGGCCCGGTGAACAGGGAGCGGATGCGCTCGAACGAGGCGTGTGCCGGGTGTCCGCGGACCAGCCGCGCGACCATCGGATCGAACTGCACGATGGCGGCCAGCCGGCGATGCGTGATGATCAGGTCGATGATGCCGGCGAGCGTCGCGGTGAACCGCCGCTGGTGGTCCGGCTCGGCGTCGATGGCGTCGGCGATCTCGAGCAGCCTGTCCAGCGCGGGGCCGACCACCGCGAAGACGATGTCCTCCTTGGTGCGGAACTGGTGGTAGACGGCGGCCTTCGTGACGCCCATCCGGTCGGCGATCATCTGCAGCGAGGTGCCGCTGACGCCCTGCTCGGCGAACAGGTCGAGCGCCGCTTCCAGCACCCGTTCCCGGGCCGGTCGATCGGGCCGGCTGCCCCGCTGCGCCATCGTCCGCCTCCGTCCGTCGATCGGCTCCGCGGTGATCCTAACGGCATCTTGCGCCTGGATAGCCGATCGGCTAGCTTTGCCGCCTAGCCGATCGGCTATCCAGTTCGGCAGGGTCGTCAGTGGGAGGCGTCATGGGCACCGCTTGGGACAGGGAAGTCGATGTGCTCGTCGTCGGCACGGGCGCGGCCGGCCTGACCGCCGCGATCGCCACCGCCGACGCCGGCCGCCGGGTGGCCGTCGTGGAGAGCACCGCCACCTGGGGCGGCACCACCGCGCTCAGCGGCGGCGGGCTGTGGATGCCCGCCAACCCGCTCATGCTCCGCAAGGGCCATGCGGACTCGGTCGACAAGGCACTGACCTACCTGCAGGCGGCCGTCGGCGACGCCGGCCCGGCCAGCTCCGACGCGCGGCGGCGCGCGTTCGTCGAGACGGTTCCAGAGGTCTACCAGACGCTGGAGCGGCTGGGGGTGGCCTGGGCCGACGCGCCCGAATACCCCGACTACTACCCGGACCGGCCCGGCGGCATGATCGGGCGCGGCATCGAGTCCGAGCCGTTCGACGTACGCCGCCTCGGGCCGTGGCTGGAGACCGCGCGCTTCCGCGGCTCGACGCCGCCCGTGCCGCTCAAGACCGACGACGTCTGGCTGCTGGTGCGCGCCTGGTCGACGTTCTCCGGCTTCGTCCGCGGCGCGCGATTCGTGTTCCGCACCCTGTGGGGCTTCGCCCGCGGCAAGCGCCTGCACGGCATCGGCGCGGGCCTGTCCGCCCACCTCATGTCGATCGTGACCCGCCAGGGCACGGAGGTGCTGCTCAACACGCCGCTCACCGGGCTCGTCGTCGAGGGCGGAGCGGTCACCGGCGCCGTGGTGACCGGTGCCGACGGCGCCACCGTCCGCATCCGGGCCCGGGGCGGGGTCGTGATCGCGGCCGGCGGATTCGCCCGCGACACGCAGTGGCGGCAGAAGTACCACGGCATCCCCGGCTACACCTCCGCCGCCGACGGCGACCTCGGCGACCCGATCCGCATCGCCGAGTCCGCCGGCGCGCAGCTGGCCCTCATGGACGACGCGTGGTGGGGCCCGTCGGTCCCGATGCCCGACGGGTCCAGCCAGTTCGTCGTCTCCGAGCGGTCGATGCCGTTCAGCATCGTGGTGGACGGCTCCGGCCGGCGCTACACCAACGAGTCGGCCAGCTACATCGACTTCGGACACGCGATGCTGGCGCGGGACAAGACCGTGCCCGCCATTCCCAGCTGGATGATCGTCGACGCTCGGCACCGCCGCCGCTACCTGTTCAGCGCGCTGGCGCAGGGCACGGCGAAGCTGCGCGAGGCCGGCACGGTGCGTTCGGCCGACACCGTCGAGGCCCTGGCCGTCGAGCTGGGTATCGACCCGGCCACGCTGCGGGCCACCGTCGACCGGTTCAACGGCTTCGCCCGCGGCGGCGTCGACGAGGACTTCGGACGCGGGCGCACCGCGTACGACAACTACTACGGCGACCCGCGGGTCAAGCCGAACCCGAACCTCGGCGCGCTGGAGAAGGGTCCGTTCACCGCGATCAAGCTGGTGCCCGGCGACCTCGGCACCAAGGGCGGCCTGCTGACCGACGAGCACGCCCGGGTCCTCGACGGGGACGGCGCGCCGATCGCCGGGCTGTACGGCGCGGGCAACAGCACCGCCTCCGTCATGGGCCGCACCTACCCCGGCCCCGGCTCGACCATCGGCCCGGCGACCGTCTTCGGCTTCCTGGCCGGACGCCACGCCGCCGACCGCGCCACCGCCGCCTGACCCGTCGTTCCACCCTCTGAACCAGAGCAAAGGCAGACCACCATGCAGATCGCACAGCGGGTCTTCGTCGTCACCGGCGGCGGCAACGGCATCGGCCGCGAGGTCGTCCTCGGGCTGCTCGCCCGGGGCGCCCGCGTCGCCGCCGTCGACCTCAGCGAGACCGGCCTGGCCGAGACCGCACGGCTCGCCGCCGCCGGTGACCGGTTGAGCGGCCACGTCCTGAGCATCGCCGACCGCACCGCGGTCGAGAAGCTGCCCGGCGACGTCATCGCCGAACACGGCCAGATCGACGGCCTGATCAACGTCGCGGGCATCGTGCAGCGCTTCGCCCGGGTACAGGACCTCGGCTTCGACGAGATCGAACGGGTGATGGCGGTCAACTTCTGGGGCGTGGTCAACACGAGCAAGGTGTTCCTGCCCGAGCTGCTCGCCCGCCCGCAGTCCGCCCTGGTGAACGTGTCCAGCATGGGCGCGCTGCTGCCGGTGCCGGGGCAGAGCGCGTACGGCGCGAGCAAGGCCGCGGTCAAGCTGCTGACCGAGGGCCTGTACGCCGAGCTGCGCGGCACCTCGGTCGCGGTGACCGTGGTGTTCCCCGGCGGCGTCGCCACCGACATCCTCGGCAACTCCGGCGTCGGCATGCCCGGCCGCGACGCCGCGTCGGCGGGCACCGGCGCGAAGCTGACCAGCCCCGCCGACGCCGCCGCGCAGATCATCCGGGCGGTGGAGAAGGGCAGCTTCCGGGTACGCATCGGCGGCGACGCCCGCCTGCTCGACCGCCTCGCCCGCCTCATCCCGCAGCGCGCCACCGCCCTCATCGCCGACCGCATGAAGTCCCTGCTCGACAACTGAAAAGCAAGGAAGGGCACCTTCTTAACGGACGTCCGTGTAGAAGGTGCCCTTCCTTCTGCCTGTCGGTGTGGCGTGGAGGAAATGGGTCGCGGGGGAGGGGAGGGGGTGGTTGGGTGGGGGGCGTCAGGTTTTCCGAGGACGAGGAGCGGGACATGCGAGCGACGGTCGGTTCTTTCGAAGCTCTCCTGCCCGTTCGTTCGAAGGACTTGACGTTTGTCGCTCCGCACGCTCAATCTCGGGATTCTGGCCCATGTCGACGCCGGTAAGACGTCACTGACCGAGCGGCTGCTGTACGCGGCCGGGGTCATCGACGCGGTCGGCAGTGTCGACACCGGCACGACGCAGACCGATTCGCTGGCGCTGGAACGCCGGCGGGGCATCACCATCCGCTCGGCCGTGGCGTCGCTGCGCATCGCGGACACGGTGGTCAACATCATCGACACGCCGGGTCACCCGGACTTCATCGCCGAGGTGGACCGCGTTCTCGGCGTGCTCGACGGGGCCGTGCTGGTCGTGTCGGCGGTGGAGGGAGTGCAGCCGCAGACCCGGCTGCTCATGCGCGCGCTGCGCCGGCTCGCCGTACCCACGCTGATCTTCATCAACAAGATCGACCGGGGTGGCGCCGACGCGAAGCGCACCCTCGCCGAGCTGGCACGACGCCTGGACGTGCGCGCCGTGCCGATGACCAGGGTCGTGTCGCCCGGGGAACGCCGCGCACAGGCCGAACCGGACACCCGGGCGCTCGCCGACGTGCTCACCGGCCAGAGCGAGGCGCTGCTCGCCGCGTACGTCGCGGACGAGTCCTGCCTGACGCCGCAGCGGCTGCGCGCCGAACTGGCCGCGCAGACGGCCCGGTGCGCGGTGCACCCGGTCTTCGCCGGCTCGGCGATCACCGGCGCGGGAGTGGACGCCCTGATGGCAGGACTGACGGACCTGCTGCCCGCGTCGGCCGGCGACCCTGCGTCGCGCCCGAGCGGACGGATCTTCAAGATCGAACGTGGTCCGGCGGGGGAGAAGGTCGCCTACGTGCGTATGTTCGACGGGACCCTGCATCTGCGGGACCATCCGACCGGCGGCCGGGACCGGATCACCGGGCTGCACATGCTGGCGCGGGGCGAGTGGACCCCGCACGACAGCGTCACCGCGGGCGGGATCGCGGCGCTGCGCGGCCTGGCCACGATCCAGGTCGGCGACGCCGTCGGCGCGGCGCACGGCCTGGCCGCACACCACTTCGCCCCGCCCATGCTCGAAGCGCTGCTGGTGCCGGCCGACCCCGCCGACGGCGCGCGCCTGCGCTCGGCGCTGGCCCAGCTCGCCGAGCAGGACCCGCTGATCGACGTACGGGCCGACGAGCACCTCGGCACCGCCGTGTCGCTCTACGGCGAGGTGCAGAAGGAGGTCATCCAGGCCACCCTGGCCACCGAGTTCGGCATCGACGCGCGCTTCCGGGAGACCACGACGCTGTGCGTCGAGCGGCCCGCGGGCGTCGGGGAGGCCGTGGAACGGCTCAACACACCGTCCAACCCGTACCAGGCCACCATCGGGCTGCGCGTCGAACCCGCGCCGCCGGGCTCGGGCATCCAGGTGATCGTGCCCGTGGACTACCGGTACGCGCCGCTGTACGTGTACCGCACCCTCGACCTGTTCAAGGACGCCATGGGCGAGTACGTCCGCGACGCGCTGCGCGCGGGCCCGCGCGGCTGGCCGGTGACCGACTGCGTGGTGACCATGACCGAGTCGCGGTACAGCGTCGCGGACGGACCGCCGTCGCTGCGCGGGCCGGACAGCACGTCCGCGGACTTCCGCAAGCTGACCCCGCTGGTCCTGGCCCAGGCGCTGGCCGCGTCCGGGACCACGGTCTGCGAGCCGCTGGCCCGGGTGACCCTGGACCTCCCGGCGTGGGCGCTCGGGCCGGTCCTGAGCCTGCTCAGCAGGCTGCGGGCCGCCGTGGCCGACCAGGTGGCGCGCGGCGACGAGATGACCGTCGTCGCGACGCTGACCGCCGCGGACGCGCAGGAGCTGCACCGGGCCCTGCCGGAGGTGACCGGCGGCGAAGGCGTGCTGGAGTCGGCGTTCGCGGGCTACCGGCCGGTGCGCACCGCGCCGTCCGGCCGGCGACGGTGATGAACAGCCGGGCGGCTTCGCCCGCACCGAGCGGTATGTCGCATTCCAGGCCGGGGTCGGATCGGATAGCGGTTCCCGGAGCGGATCCACCACTTAACATCAGCGAAGAGGTGAAAGACATGCCGAGCACCACGCCACCGCGGTAGGTGGCCATGATGGAGCCTGTGCACCTGTCCGCGTTCGACGGTGCGAGCGAGTGGCTCAACACCGCGCCGCTCGACCGCCCCGAGCTGCGCGGCCGGGCCACGCTGGTGGACTTCTGGACGCTGACGTGCATCAACTGGCTGCGCGCCCAGCCGTACGTGCGTGCCTGGGCGCGGGCCTACCGCGACGACGGCCTGGTCGTCGTCGGCGTGCACACGCCGGAGTTCACGTTCGAACGCGACAGCCACCGGGTCCGGCAGGCCGTGGCGGCGCGGGAGATCGACTACCCGGTCGCCGTCGACAACGACTACGCCGTCTGGCGGGCGTTCGACAACCACTACTGGCCCGCGCTCTACTTCCTCGACGCCGACGGCGTGGTCCGCGACCAGCACTTCGGCGAGGGCCGCTACGAGCGGTCCGAGCAGGTCCTGCAGCGCCTGCTCGGGGTGGAGCGCGCGCTGGTCTCCACCCACGTCGAAGGGCACGGGGTGGAGGCCGAGGCGGACTGGACGCACCTGCGCTCGCCGGAGACGTACCTGGGCTACGCGCGCGGCGAGAACTTCGCCTCGCCGGGCGGCATCGCGTTCGACGAACCCCGCGCCTACGAACGGCCCGAAGACCTGCGCCTCAACCACTGGGCGCTGGCCGGCGAGTGGACAGCCGAGCGCGAGAGCGTCGTGCTCGCCGGTGCCGAAGGCTCCCTGGCCTGCCGGTTCCACGCTCGCGACGCCCACCTGGTCCTGTCCCCGGGCGAGCGCGGCCCGATGGCGTTCCGGGTGCTCGTGGACGGCCGCCCACCGGGGCGTTCGCACGGCGTGGACGTCGACGAGAACGGTGCCGGCGTGCTCGATGAGGGTCGGCTCTACCAGCTGGTACGCGAGCCCGATGACGTGCGCGAGCGCACCGTGGAGATCACGTTCGCCGAGCCCGGCGCCGAGGCGTACGCGTTCACGTTCGGGTGATCACGGGAGGTCCGCATGAACAGCTCGCAGCACGATGCCGTCGCCCCGCCGGCGGTGGACATGAAGGTCGAGGTCGTCGTCATCCCGGTGGCCGACGTCGACCGCGCCCTGAGCTTCTACCGCGGGCTGGGCTGGCGGCTCGACGCGGACTACGAGGCCGGGCCGAAGTTCCGGATCGTGCAGCTGACGCCGCCCGGGTCGGCGTGTTCGGTCCACCTCGGCCGCGGGCTCACCCCGGCGGAGCCGGGCACGGTCCAGGGCACCTACCTCGTCGTCGACGACCTCGACCGGGCCCGTGCGGATCTGATCGGCAGGGGAGTCGAGGTGAGCCCCGTGTTCCACAACAGCTACGACAACGGATTCCAGGAGCGGGTGGACGGCCGGGCCCCGGACGGCCGCAGCTACGCCTCGTTCGCCACGTTCACCGACCCGGACGGCAACGGATGGCTGATGCAGGAGGTCAAGGAGCGGGCACCGGGGCGGTGACCGGGCGGCGCACCTGGTGGCGGCGGTGGCGCGCGGCCGACTGGCCGACCCGGGTCGGCCCGCGGCTGGCGTTGGCGTTCCTGCTGGTCGCCGCCCTGCTGCCGCTGATCGGCCTGATCGCCGAACGCGAGCAGCGCATCGCGGGCGCGCGGGACGCCCAGGTCGAGGCCCAGCACCTGGCCCGGGTGATCGCCGCCGAGGTCGGCGACGACGTCCACGACGGCCGGCAGCTGGACCCCGCCACCGTGCAGCCCTACCTCGACAATCTGAAACGCCAGATCGGCGGCGAGGTCGAGATCGTCGACCTGCGGCGCGGCAGCGTCGCCGACACGATGCCCGCCGGGGTGCCGGGCCTGGGCGCGGACCCCGACGGCCAGATCGCCGCGACGCTGCGCGACGGGCTGATCCGCGCCATCACCCGCGGGGGCGCGGGATCAGCGGCGAAGCTGATGGTCGTCCCGATCCGCGCTCCCGACGACGGCATCGTCGGGGCGCTGGTGCTCGACTACTCCGGGCTCTACGGGCAGGTGCTGGCCGCCGGTGCGCCCAGCCGCCGGCTGACCCTCGGGGCGGGCCTGGCCGGCATGGCGGTGGCGCTCGGGCTGGGCTGGACGTTCTCGCGCGGGCTGGTCCGCGACGTCCGCCGGCTCACGCAGACGGCCGCCAGGTACGCCGAGGGCGACTACGACACCCGGGCGGAGGTGAAGTCCCGCGGCGAGCTGCGGGAACTGGCCGAGGCGCTGAACACGATGGCCGAGCGCATCGCGCAGCGCCGGGCGGAGCTGGTGGACCTGGCCACCACCGACCCGCTGACCGGGCTGCCCAACCGCCGCGCGCTGCGGGCCGGCCTGACCCGCGAGCTGGACCAGGCCCGCCGCCGCGGGGTGCCGTTCTCGCTGATCCTGCTGGACCTCGACCACTTCAAGGCGGTCAACGACGAGTACGGGCACCTCGCCGGTGACCTGGTGCTGCGCCAGGTCGGGCAGATCCTCCAGTCGCAGGTGCGCTCCACCGATCTGGCCGGCCGGCACGGCGGGGAGGAGTTCGCCGTGCTGCTGCCCGACACCGGCCGGGACGCGGCCCTGCGCACCGCCGAGCGGGTGCGGGCGGCGCTGTCGGGCACGCCGATCGAGTTCCAGGGCCACACGGTACGGGTCACCGCGAGCCTGGGCGTGGTCACGTATCCCGAGGACGGCCTGACCAGCGAGGAGCTGGTTCGCCGCGCCGACGTCGCGCTCTACGCCGCCAAGCGGGCCGGCCGCGACCGCGTGCACAGCCCGCCCGCCGCTTGATCCAGCACACCGGCGCAGGCCGGCCGAGCGCCGTACGCTGGTTACCGGCGGGTCGCCTGCGTCGCCCGTAGCTCGCCCGGGCTTGAGCGCCGGTTTCCGCGCCGTTCGTGCGCTGTCGTCACGAAACGCGAGGTGGGGTGTGCCGGTGACGTTGTTCGGCCGTGAGCCGCAGGTGCGTTCGCTGCAGTCGGCGGCGGAGCAGGCCGTGGCCGGCCGGGGGTCGGCGACCCTGGTCGAGGGCGAGGCGGGCATCGGCAAGTCGGCGCTGCTGGACGCGGTCGCGGCATGCTGCGACCGGCTGGGGATGCGGACCCTGCGCGCGGCGGGTGAGCAGCTGGAGCGGGACCTGCCGTTCGCGGTCGCCGGCGCGTGCCTGGACGTGCTGACCACCGGCGGCCAGGCCAACCGGGCCCGGGTCGCGGCGCTGCTGCGGGGCGAGGGCGCGGACCGGCAGCCCGGCGCGGCCGGGCACGACTTCGTCGTCACCGAGGCGATGCTCGACCTGGTGGACGACTGGTGCGCCGAGGGGCCGGTGGCCGTGATCGTCGACGACGTCCAGTGGGCCGACGCGCAGAGCATCGTGGTGCTGCACCGGCTGTGCCGCGGCATCGCGCAGTACCCGCTGCTGGTCGTGCTGGCCGCCGCCCCGGAGCCGCGCGGCGACGCGATGAGCGCGCTGGTGCGCAGCATGACGGCCAAGGGCGCGCACCGCATGACCCTGCCGCCGCTGGACCCGCAGGCGGTCGCCGAGCTGGTCGAGGCGACCGTCGGCGCGCCGACCGGGCCGCAGCTGGCGCACCTGGTCGCCACCGCGGAGGGCCATCCCCTCTACCTGACCGAGCTGGTGGCGGGCCTGGAACGGGACGGCGCGCTGCGGATCAGCCAGGGGCGGGCGGAGACCGACCACGACACGCCGCCCGCCGAGTCGCTCCAGGCGATGATCATGTCGCGGCTCGGGCCGCTGCCGGCGCAGATCCAGGCCCTGCTGCAGCGGGCCGCCGCGCTCGGCGGGCCCGTGGACCTGCCGCTGCTGGCCGCGGTGCTGGAAACGCCGGTGCTGGAGCTGGCCGAGGCGTTCACCGCGGCGGCCGGCGCGGGGCTGCTCGTCGAGACCGAGGCCGGGCTGCAGTTCCGCCACGACCTGATCCGGCAGGGGCTCGCCCGGCAGACCCCGTCGTCGGTGCGCGGCGTGCTGCACCTGCGCGCCGCGCAGGCGCTGATGGACCGGGGCGCCGACGTCGAGCAGATCGCCGAGCACCTCGCCCAGGTCGACCACGCCGAACACGGGCAGTGGCTGATGAAGGTGGCCCCCCAGCTGACCGTACGCGCCCCGGACCTCGCCGTGACCCTGCTGCGCGCCGCCGCGGCCGAGGCCGTCGACGAGGCGACGGCGACGAGCCTGAACATCGCGCTGATCCGGGCCCTGCTGTGGGCCGGGCACACCGACGACGCCGAGCGGGTCCTGCACGACCAGCTCGCCGCATTCCAGTCCCCGGCCACCCGTACGCAGCTGCTCGAACTGCGCATGGACGGCTACTTCCGGCAGGGGCGGCTGCAGCAGGCCGCCGCCGCGGGGGAGGACGCGGCCCGGCTCGCGCCAGCGCACCCCGGCCGCCTGTACGGCTTCGCCGCCGTGTGCCGGCTGCTGATCGGCGAGTTCCACACCGCCGACCGGCTGGCCGGCGACGCGCTGCGCACCGGCCTGGCGACCGGCGACGCCATCGCGCAGGCGTACGGTCACAACACCCTCGCGGTGCTGCGGTTCGCGCAGAACCGGGTGCTGGAGGCGCTGGACCTCAACACCGACGCGATGAGCGCGCTCGACCAGGGCGACGCCACGATGATCGTGGACCCGCTCGTGGTCCGGGCGATGTGCCTGTTCGCGCTGGACCGCCCGGCCGAACTCGACCTCGTCCTCGACGCCGCCATGCGGCGCAACCGCGACACGGGCGGGGTCTACCTGACCAGCGCGCAGCTGCTGCGCGCCAACGTGCTGTTCCTGCGCGGGCTCTGGGACGACGGTATGGCCGAGATCCGTGCCGCGCTGGACAACCCGGACCCGCTGCGCCAGGCCCCGGCGCTGCGCGGCTTCGCCGCGATGGTCGCCATCCACCGCGGCCAGGCCCGCACCCTCGACCAGGAACTGGCCATGCTGGCCGCGGACAGCCCGCTGGAGGCGCCGTTCACGGCGCCGCTGCGCTGGGCCCACGCCCTGGCGGAGGAGAACGAGAACGGGCCCGCCGCGGCCCTCGACGTGCTGTTCCCGCTGTGGGAGCAGCCGCCGACGTTCAGCCCCCGCTGCATCGGCTACCGGGTCTGCGCGGACCTGGCCCGGCTCGCCCACGCGGCCGGTGACACCGGCCGGCTGCGGGTGCTCGCCGAGACCACGGCCGACCTGCTGACCCGCCAGCCCATCGACAGCGTCGAGGGCACCGCCGCGTTCTGCGGCGGGCTGCTGCACGAGGACCCGTCGCGGCTGCTGGCCGCCGCGGCCTGGTTCGCGCAGGCCGGCTGGCCGATGCACGAAGGCTACGCCCGCGAGCACGCGGCCGTGCTGCTGGCCGCGGCCGGCCGCCTCCAGCCGGCCCGGGACGAGCTGGCCGGCGCGGTGGCGCTGTACACCGGCCTGGAGGCGATGCGCGACATCGACCGGGCGCGCGCCCGCGCCCGCCAGGCGGGCATCAGGCAGGGTGTACGCGGCCCGCGCGGCCGCCCGAAGCACGGCTGGGCCGCGCTGAGCGACACCGAGTACAAGGTCGCGCTCGCCGTGGCGGAGGGCAGGTCCAACCCCGACATCGCGGCGCAGATGTTCCTGTCGCCCCGCACCGTCCAATCGCACGTGTCCAGCATTCTGGCCAAGCTCGGGCTGCGCTCACGCGTCGAGATCGCGGTCAGCGCGTCCGCCGTGGAGAACCGCGCGGCGGCGACCGGCTAGCACACCGACCGGGCCGGTCACCGGTGTGCCCCCGCTCTTCGCCGCGGCGGCGGCCCGTAAGGTGGCGGCCATGTCATTCCCGCCCACCGGCGTGGTCCGTCCGGTTCGGACGCGCGCCCGCCGGTCGACGACCCGGATCGGGGCATGAGCCAGCTTCTCGTACGCACCGCGCCGGCGGACGCCGACGCCGCGCCCGCACCGGCACCGGCCTCCGGGATCACGGCCTGGTGCGCCAGGGTCGCCGCCTCCCGCGGCTTCGAGGTCACGATCATGTCGGCGATCGCGGCCAACGCCGTCCTCCTCGGCCTGGAGACCTATCCCGAGCTGCGCTCGGCCGGCTGGCTGACCGTGCTCGAATGGCTGTTCCGGGCGGTGTTCGTCGCCGAGATCGCGATCCGCCTGCTCAGCTACGGCCGGCGTCCGCTGGACTTCTTCCGGCACGGCTGGAACGTCTTCGACCTCGCGGTGGTCGCCGCGGCGTTCATCCCGGGCCTGCACGGGGACTCGGCCATCCTGCGGGTCATCCGGATCGCGCGGGTGGTGCGGCTGATGCGCTTCATGCCGGGCCTGCGCACCATCGTCACCGCGCTGCTGCGCAGCCTGCCGGGTGTGGGCGGCTTCCTCGCCCTGGCGATCGTCACGCTCTACGTCTACGGCATGGCCGGCTGGCTGATCTTCGCCGAGCACCAGCCCGAGCAGTACGGCACCATCGGCAGCGCCGTGCTCACCCTGTTCGTGCTGCTGTCGCTGGAGAACCTGCCGGATCTCATCGAGCAGGGCATGGCGCTGTCGCCGTGGACGGTCGTGTTCTACATCAGCTACGTGCTCATCACCGCGAACCTGCTGGTCAACATCCTGGTCGGCGTGATCATCAACTCGATGGAGGAGGCGCGCCGCCTGGAGCAGGCCGATACGCCCACGCCGCCCGCCGGGGACGAAGCCGGGTCCGGTGACCTCGACCGGGTCGCGATCACCCGGCGGCTGGACGATCTGCGTACCCTGCTCGACGACCTGGAGCGCGACCTGCGCGTGGACCGGGACCCGGGCCGGCGCTGACGGCGGCGGCCCGAAATTCTTTCGGCAGGACCGATCGACAGTCTTGACACTGTGAATGTTATCGCTAACATTCTCCTCACACGGCCGTAACCGTCCCGTGTGGTACGGGAAACACCGCGCCCGCACCTGCAGTTGACCAGACTCAACCCTTGATCCGCAGCGGATGCGAGGGCTCCTCGAGGCGCGGGTGTGAACGTTAACAGCTGCCTGCCGCGCGGCGCCCTGCCCTGCCCCGGTGCGGATCCCCCGACTGCAGCGATGCCGGTGGCGCGTGCCGCCATGCCTGCTGAGGTCCGGACCCGTTCATCTGGCTCGCACTGACGTTCCGAGGAGGAACGAATGACACACCGGTCGCGGCGGCTCGGGCTCGGCGGACTTGCCGCCACCCTGCTGCTCTCCCTCGGTCTCACCGCGCTGCCGTCGCCCGCGGCCGCCGCCGAGACCTACGCGGCATACCTCATGGCCCACTTCACCGGCGAGAGCGCCAGCGGTGAGCAGATCTACTTCTCCACCAGCACCGACGGTCTGCGCTGGACCGACCTGAACTACTCCCAGCCGGTGCTGCGCTCCAACGTCGGCGAACTCGGCGTACGCGACCCCAGCATCGTGCGCTCCCCGGCCGGTGACCGGTTCTTCCTGCTCGCCACCGACCTGCGGATCGCCAGCGGCAAGGGCTGGGACGCCGCCCAGCACGCGGGCAGCACGTCGCTGGTCGTGTGGGAGTCCACCGACCTGGTCACCTGGTCCGCGCCGCGGCTGGTCGGCGTGGCCGGCGGCATCAGCGGGGCGGGCTGCGCCTGGGCGCCCGAGGCGATCTGGGACCCGGCCGCCGGCAACTACCTCGTCTACTGGGCGACCATCTCGCCGCGCAACGGCGTGGACAAGGCCCGCATCTGGTACTCCCGCACCACCGACTTCCGCACCTTCACCGCCGCCCAGCCGTACATCGACCGGCCCGGCAGCCAGGGCATCATCGACACCCAGATCCTGGAGATCCCCGGCAGCGTCGGCGGCTACCGCTACATCCGCGCGTCCGGCGACGGGCAGATCTCGATCGAGGGCAGCAACCAGCTGCTCAGCGGCTGGACCAGGCTCGGGGACATCTCCCACCTCGGCATGACCGGCGCGCAGGTCGAAGGCCCGATCCTGCACCAGTACAACGGCCGCAACGAGTGGGGGCTGTGGGTCGACCAGTACGCCAGCGGCCGCGGCTATCTCCCGCTGACCTCGACCAACCTGGCCGCCACCAGCACCTACCGGGTCCGCGCGACCTCGGAGTACTCGCTCGGGGCGAGCCACAAGCGGCACGGGTCGATCATCGGCATCACCCAGGCGCAGTACGACCGGCTGCGCGCCAAGTGGGGCAGCGGCACCGCGCGGCGGGTGCAGTCGTTCAACTTCACCGACCGGTACGTGCGCCACGCCAACTTCGACGCGCGCATCGACCCGAACGTCAGCCCGCTCGCCGACTCGCAGTGGCGGCTCGTGCCCGGCCTGGCGAACTCGGCCTCCGGTTACGTGTCGTTCGAGTCGGTGAACTTCCCCGGCTACTACCTGCGGCACAGCAACTACGACTTCGCCCTGGTGCGCGGCGACGGCTCGGCCCAGTTCGCCGCGGACGCCACGTTCCGGCAGGTCGCCGGGCTGGCCGACGCATCGGCGGTGTCGTTCCAGTCCTACAACAACACCAGCCGCTACCTCCGGCACTACAACTACCTGCTCCGCCTCGACCCGATCAGCACCGCCACCGAACGCTCCGATGCGACCTTCCGGCTCATCACCAGCTGATCCGCGGGCGCCCCGGGCTGCCGTGCCCGGGGCGCCCCCGTTCCCGAGAGCGAGGCCCCGTGACAACATCCGTGACCCGTGGCAGGCGCCGGGCGGTCTCCCGAGCGCTGGCCGTGTGCCTGGCCGCGTCCGCGCTGACCGTGGCGGCCGGTGAACCGGCGTCGGCCGCCGAGATCCCGACCGGCGCGCGCTCGCTGCAGTCGGTCAACCTCTCCGGCCGGTACATCCGGCACAGCGACTACCTCGGCAGCGTCGCCGCGGTGACGTCGGGCAGTTCCGCGCAGGCCAAGAGCGACGCGACCTTCACCGTCACGCCCGCGCTGGCCGGCGGCGCGGGCTGCGTGTCGTTCCAGGCGGCCAACGGCATGTGGCTGCGGCACCGCGACTACCGGGTCCGGCTGGAGACCAACAACGGCAGCACCACGTTCCTGGCGGACGCGAGCTTCTGCGTACGGGACGGGTCGGCCACCGGTTCGGTGCGCCTGGAGTCGTCGAACTTCCCCGGCCGCTACCTGCGCCACCGCAACAACGAGCTGTGGCTGGACCCGTCGACCACCAACCCCGGCACCTTCGTCGCGGACAGCTCGTTCCAGGTCACCGCACCGTGGGTGGCCGGGCGGCGCAGCCCCGTCATCAAGGGACTCTACGGCGACCCGAACATCGCCCACCTCAACGGCCGCTACTACGTCTATCCCACCACCGACGGCTACAGCGGCTGGAGTTCGACCAGGTTCAAGGCGTTCTCCTCCACCGACCTGCTCAACTGGACCGACCACGGCACGATCCTGGACCTCGGACCCCAGATCAGCTGGTCGGACAGCCGCGCCTGGGCGCCGACGATCGCCTACCGCGACGGCCGCTACTACTTCTACTTCTGCGCCGACACCAACATCGGCGTGGCGACGTCGACCAGCCCCACCGGCCCGTTCACCGACCCCCTGGGGCGGCCGCTGGTGGCCGCTGGGTTCCGCAGCGGTCAGATGATCGACCCGCACGTCTTCACCGACGACGACGGCCAGTCCTACCTGTACTGGGGCAACGGCTACGCGTACGGCGTGCGCCTCAACGCGGACATGATCTCCTTCGACGCCGCGCAGGTGCGCACGTTCAGCCTGCCGAACTTCCGGGAGGCCCCGTTCGCGTTCGAACGCAACGGCGTCTACTACATGTCGTACTCGGTCGACGACACCCGCTCGGAGAACTACCACGTCGAGTACGCCACCGCGACCTCGCCGTTCGGGCCGTGGACCCACCGCGGCACGATCCTGTCCAAGAACCTCAGCCTCGGCATCAAGGGCCCCGGCCACCACTCCGTTGTCAAGGCACCGACCAGCGACACCTGGCACATCGCCTACCACCGCTTCGCCATCCCCGCCGGCGACGGCATGAACCGCGAGGTCACCATCGACCCCCTGCGCTTCAACCCCGACGGCACCATCACCCCCGTCATCCCCACCCTCTGACCCGAAGCGAAGGAAGGGCACCTTCTACACGGACGTCCGTTAAG
>NZ_BONI01000046.1 GCF_016862635.1 Catellatospora coxensis
TCTGCGCGCTGGGCGTGGTGTCGCCGGCCAGCGTCAGCGCCTGGTCGAGCACCGCGGCGGCGTCGTACGCGGCGACCGCGAACGCCGTTGGGGAGCGCTGGAACTTGGACTGGAACAACGACGAGAACGTGTGGTTGGCCAGGTTGTTGAGGTCGGCCGAGTAGTGCATCGCGGTGAAGAGCCCGCGCGCGCCTTCGCCGAGCTCGTTGAGCGCGCTACCCTCGGCGACCGAACCCGGGGCGTAGATCTCGACGTCGCGGCCCGGCTTGAGCCCCGCGTCCGTCAGCGCCGCCATGAACTTGACGATGTGCGCGCTCGGCAGATTGCAGAAGATCGCCCGCGGGCTCTTGGCGGCGATCTGGCCGGCGTACGACGCGTACTCCGCGGTGGTCGGCTTGATGCCGGACTTCACGACGATGGGTTCCTGCGCGCCGCCGCCGTAGACGCCGGTGAAACCGAGCATCAGCTCGGTGCCCGCCGTGCCCGGGCTGGTGATGAGGCTGACCTTGCCGCTGCCGTTGCCGTAGCGCCGGCGCAGGTAGTGCGCGATGGCGAGGGCCGGCTCGTCGGACAGGAAGGAGGTGCGCCAGATGTACGGCGCGCTCGGCATCTCGGCCGGGGAGGCGTGCGCGGCCAGCAGCGGCACCTTCGCCTCCTCGACCCGGTCACGCACGGCGGGCAGCAGGTCGGGGTTGGCCACGCCGACGACGGCCAGCACCTGGGCCTTGTAGAGGTTCTCCAGCGCCGCGGTGCCGGACTTGGTGGTCTCGCCCTCGTCCTCCACCTCGATGCGCACCGCGCGCCCGCCGAGCTTGCCGTCGTGCAGGTCGACGTAGAGCTTGAAGCCCAGCTCCAGGTCGGCGCCGACCTCCTTGTTCGCTCCGGTGGCGGGGACGAGCAGACCGATGCTGACGCCGCTGCGCTCGCTGGTCGTGCCAGCGGTCGAGCAGCCCGCGAGGCCGCCGGTCACGCCCGCAACGCCGACGCCGGTCAGCAGACCGAGCAGCCTGCGACGGTCAAGGCCGTCCAATGTGTCCTCCAGAGTGACATTCGGCCGGACGCGCGTACCGAGGGGCACGGCCGTGGGGGTGTCGCCAAACCTGTGGGCGCGCAGTCTTATGACCCACTGTGGCGTTCTACCGTGTCCTGGCACTCCCGTCAATGATCAACATAGGCCCGCGTCTCGGGATCTAGGATGGGTGGGTTCGACGCTGAGGAGGTCGTGGTGAGCCAGCAGCATCCCGAGGAGAAGAGTGTCGTGGTCGTCGGTCCGGACGGTCGGCCCATCGGCACGGTCGAGGTCAACCCTGACGGCGCCACCGGGCGTGAGGAGGACCCGAGCCACCTCATCGAGCAGCCTGCCAAGGTCATGCGCATCGGCAGCATGATCAAACAGCTGCTGGAGGAGGTACGGGCGGCGCCCCTCGACGAGGCCGGCCGCCAGCGCCTGGTGGAGATCCACCGCCGCTCGATAGTCGAGCTGGAGGACGGGCTCTCCGCCGAGCTGCGCGACGAGCTGGAGCGGATCTCCGTCGACTTCACCGAGGGCGCCACCCCGTCGGAGTCCGAGCTGCGCATCGCGCAGGCGCAGCTGGTCGGCTGGCTGGAGGGCCTGTTCCACGGCATCCAGGCGGCGCTGGTGGCCCAGCAGATGGCCGCCCGCATGCAACTCGAGCAGATGCGCAACGTGCCCGCCCTGCCCCCGGGCACCCACATCGAACCCGGCAAGGCCACCTCGCCCGGCCAGTACCTCTGACCTCATCACCCCCACCGCTCGCCCAGGGCGAGCGGTGGGTCAGGGTTCGCGTTTGAGGAGTTCGTCGAGGTAGACGGCTACGCCGTCGCGGTCGTTGGAGAGGGTGACCTCGTCGGCCAGGGCGAGGATCTCGGGGTGCGCGTTGGCGACCGCCACCCGGTGGCCCGCCCACTCGAACATCGGGATGTCGTTGGGCATGTCCCCGAAGACCAGCACGTCGGCCGGGTCGATGCCCAGCTCCGCGGCGACCACGGCCAGCCCGGTCGCCTTGTCGACGCCGGGCGGGGTCACCTCCACCCAGCCCAGCCCGGAGTGCGTGAACGCGGCCACCTCGGGGGCGACCAGACCCCGCGCCGTACGCAGCAGCGTGTCGGCATCCGTGTCATCGGTCTTCACGAACGCCTTGATCACGTCGTAGCAGAGCGATTCCTCGCGCGGCCGGAACTTCAGGTCATCCGGGTACGGCCAGTCGTCCACGTCGTCGCCCCACAGCGGGGCGCGCTGCGTGTCCAGGACTTCGACCAGCAGTTTCACCCGCCCGAGCCGGTTCTCCAGGGCATCGACCAGGCCCGCCACCACCGGGCCGGGCAGCCGCGCGTCGCGCAGCACCCGCGGCGCGGACGGGTCGCGCAGGTCCAGCACCCGCCCGCCGCCGCCCAGCACGAGCAGGTCGGCGTGCGGCAGGTCGATCCGGCTCAGCTCCTCCAGCCGGGGGCCGCGGCCGGTGGCGCCCACGATGGGCACCCCGGCCGCGCGCACCCGGTCGAAGACCGCGTGGGTGAAGCCGCTGACGGTCTCATCCGACCGGACGACGGTGCCGTCCAGGTCGGTGGCGACGAGTTTGGGCAGCCCGCGCAGCCGTACCCCGTCGTTGCGCAGCTCGGACCGGTCGGCCGCGTCTCGTTCCGGCACCTCGACGTGCCCCGTCCCCCCGTGGTCGGGCACGCCGCTCAGGACCCTGCCTTGGCGGGCTCCAGCACGTCGCGGCCGCCCACGAACGGCTGCAGCGCCTTGGGCACCCGCACCGAGCCGTCCGGCTGCTGGTGCTGCTCCAGGAGCGCCACGAGCATGCGTGTGGTGGCCAGCGTGCCGTTGAGCGTCGCCACGGTCTGGGTCTTGCCGTCGGCGTCGCGGAACCGGGTGTTCAGCCGCCGGGCCTGGAACGTGGTGCAGTTCGAGGTCGAGGTGACCTCCATGTACCGGTTCTGGGTGGGCAGCCACGCCTCGCAGTCGAACTTGCGCGCCGCCGACGAGCCGAGGTCGCCCGCCGCCACGTCGATCACCCGGTAGGCCAGCTCCAGCTTGCCGAGCATCTCCTCCTCCCACGCCAGCAGGCGCAGGTGCTCCTCGGCCGCGTCGGCCGGGTCGCAGTACGAGAACATCTCGACCTTGTCGAACTGGTGCACCCGGATGATGCCGCGGGTGTCCTTGCCGTACGAGCCGGCCTCCCGGCGGAAGCAGCTCGACCAGCCGGCGTAGCGCAGCGGCCCGTCGCCCAGGTTCAGGATCTCGTCCTTGTGGTACGCCGCCAGCGGCACCTCGCTCGTGCCGACCAGGTACAGGTCGTCGGCGGGCAGGTGGTAGACCTCGGCGGCGTGCGAGCCGAGGAAACCGGTGCCCTCCATCGACTCCGGCTTGACCAGCACCGGCGGGATCATCGGGGTGAACCCGGCCTCCACCGACTGCCACAGGCCCATCTGCAGCAGGCCGAGCTGCAGCAGCGCACCGACGCCGGTCATGTAGTAGAAGCGGGCGCCCGACACCTTCGCGCCGCGCTCGGTGTCGATCGCGCCGAGCAGCTCGCCCAGCGCCAGGTGGTCGCGCGGGTTGTCGAACACCGGGCGCTCGCCGACCTCGCGCAGCACGACGTAGTCGTCCTCGCCGCCGCCGGGCGCGCCGTCCTGCACCACGTTCGCGATCGCGAACTGCGCGGCCCGCAGCACCTGCTCGGCCTCGTTGACCGCGGCCTCGGCCGCCTTCACCTCGGCGGCGAGGTCCTTGGTCCGGGCCAGCAGCGCGGCCTTCTCGTCCCCGGTCGCCTTCGGCATCAACTTGCCGAGCTGCTTCTGCTCACCGCGCAGCGCCTCGAAGGACGCCACCGCGGACCGCCGCGACTCGTCGGCGCGCAGCAGGTCGTCGACGGCGTCGACGGAGTCGCCGCGCAGGCGCTGGCTGGCTCGTACGGCTTCGGGGTCCTCGCGGAGCAGACGCAGATCAATCACGTCGAAAAGCGTACCGGCACACGTTCGGAGCTTCGCGTCAGTATTGCCGTATGAACGGCGCGGCGGTGGTGACCGTCAGATCGATGTCGCCCGACTCGTAGTCGTCGGACTCGTCGCCGTCGTCGGCGGCCGCGTGCCGGCCGCGTGCCGTTTCGGGCTCCTGCCGGTGCGCGGACAGCATCGCGAGCCCCAGCAGGACCACCGCCGCGAGCGCCGCCCACATGCCGCGGCCGGGGCTGGAGCTGAAGCGGGACAGCAGCTCGGTGTTCATGAAGCCGCCGAACACGCGTGGCAGCTCACTGGTCGTGCTCAGCACGCTCGCCGCGGCCGCCAGCACCACGAGCAGCACCGCCGAGGTGCCGAGCGCGGCCAGCCGCGCGGTCGACCGGGCCGCGGCCGGCCCGAACAGCGCCACCGCGGTCGCCGCCGCCACCAGCATCAGGCCCGACAGGTACGGCGTGCCGCCGGTGGTCGACCAGACCGAGCTGGTCACCTGCGGGATGCTGGCGAAGTACTCGTCGCCGGACCGGGTGGTGTCGATGATCTGCCACTCCCCGATCAGCGACGCGATCGCCGCGGCGCCCGCCAGCACGACGAGCCCTGTCGTCAGCCGGGAGTCCGTCGTCATCGCACGCCAGCCGGGGCGGCGGCGTTCCGCGACGGCCGTCTCCGGCCCGAACTCCACCACATCGAGGTCCTCGGACATGGGCGCATCATCCCATGTACGGCTGAAAAAACAGGCCCCTCCACGGGGGAGGGGCCTGCCGTCATCGGACCTGCGCCGGGGTCACTGGCCGAGCAGGCCGCCCAGCAGCCCGCCCTGCTGCTGCTGGCCGCCGCTGCCGCCGGCGATGCCCGCCGGGGGCTCCTCGGACGGTTGCACCACGACGAAGCCCTGGCCCTGGAAGCTCATGGTGAAGGCCTCACCGGTGCTGCGGCCCAGCAGGGTGCCGATGCCCAGCTGCTCGGCGCGGTGGTAGCCGGTCTGCAGGTTGGCCGACCAGCAGATCGCCGCCTGGGGGTCGGCGTAGGTGGGCTGGTCCACGGTCAGCACGACCGGGGTGCCCTTGGTGGTGATGGCGATCCGGCCCTGGCCCGAGAAGACGCAGTTGAACAGGCCGGCCGCGGAGAACATGCCCATGCCCTGGACCATCTTGATGTCGTAGTTCAGCGACGACTCGAAGGCCAGCACGTTGGTGCCGTTGACGCTGAGGTGGTCACCGGGGCCCAGGTCGATCAGGTGCACGTCGGCGGCCCGGTCGGCCAGGAACACGTCACCACGGCCGGAAAGCTTCATCAGCGGGATGCCCTCACCGGTGAGCTTGCTCTTGAGCCACTTGGCCGCGCCACCGGAACCCAGCGCCTGGAACTGCACCTGGCCCTGGTAGGCAACCATCGCGCCGGTGCGTGCCATGACCTCGCCGTTGAGCTCGATCTTCAGCATCTTCGAGTTCTGCAGCGTCAGACCGGGAGTCGCGGACTCCTTCTCCAGGTTCTCGGCAGCGAAGAGTGCGCTCTGCATGTCGTCATCCTCCATACAAACGGGGGCGGAGAAACGCACCGAGCGTAGTTGACCTGCACAAGTATGAAAGTCGGCTTCGTGACTCAGTGGCAAAGGTCAGGGTGAAGATCGGGGAAACCCGCGGGGGTTTCTCAGCCCCAGCCCAGCTCGTGCAGGCGGTCGTCGTCGATGCCGAAGTGGTGGGCGATCTCGTGCACCACGGTGACCGCCACCTCCTCGACGACGTCGTCGTCGGTGTCGCAGATGCGCAGGATCGGATGCCGGTAGATGGTGATCCGGTCGGGCAGCACCCCGGCATAGTCCCAGCCGCGGGCGGTGAGCGCGTGGCCCTCGTACAGGCCGAGCAGCTCGGGCTCGCCCGGCGGCGACTCGTCCTCCACCAGGATGACGACGTTGCGCATCAGGTTGAGCAGCTCCTGCGGGACCTCGTCGAGGGCGTCGGCGACCAGCTCCTCGAAGCGTTCCCGGCTCATCTCGACGGCCATGGCTCAGGACAGCTCGCCCCGGCGCAGCCGGCCCAGCCAGGCGGCGGCGTCGGTGTAGTCCGGGTCGGACAGTCCCGGCGGCGGCGGCACCGGCCGCTCCGGCGCCGAGCCGGGCAGACCGGCCCGGGGGTACGAGCCGAGGAAGCGCACCCCGGCGCAGATGCGGCGCAGGCCCTGCAGCGCCTCGCCGACCCGCGCCTCGGCGACGTGGCCGGTGCAGTCGAGGAAGAAGACGTACCGGCCGAGCCGCTCGCCGGTGGGGCGGGACTCGATCCGGGTCAGGTTCACGCCGCGTACGGCCAGCTCGGTGAGCACGGCGAGCAGCGCCCCGACCCGGTCGTGGGAGATCCAGACGGCCAGCGAGGTGAGGTCGTTGCCGGTCGGCTCGGGCGGGGTGCCCGGCCGCGACAGCAGCACGAAACGCGTCGCGGCGTCCGGGTGATCGGCGATCTTGTCCGCTAGCTGGAGCAGGCCGAAGCGCTGGATGGCGATCGGGGCGCAGATCGCGGCGTCGAAGTCGCCCGCGGCGACCCCGGCCGCGGCGGCCCCGTTGGACAGCACGTCGACCACGGTCGCGTCCGGCGCGTACGCCCGCAGCCAGCCCCGGCACTGCGTGGACGCCTGCGGGTGCGCCGCGATCGAGCGCACGCCGGCCAGCGTGGTGCCGGAGCGGACGGCCAGCACGAACTCCACCGGGATGACCACCTCGCGGGTGATCACCAGCGGGTCGCCGTCGACCAGCTCGTCCAGCGTCACGCCGACGGCGCCGCCGATCGAGTTCTCCCACGGGACCAGCGCCGCGTCGGCGTCGCCGGCCCGCACGGCCTCCAGCGCCTCGGGCACGCTGCGGGCGGGCGTCCGGATGCCTCTCCCGGCGGCCGGAATGGTGAGCAGCGCCTGCTCGGCGAAGGTGCTCTCCGGACCGAGGTAGACGAAACGGGTGGGCGGAACTCCAGGCATACCGACGAGCCTAGTCATTGGTGGCCGCCTTCGCGGCCACGGCATGCGGCCACGGCGTCAGCAGCCGGCCGTGATGCGGATGCCGGGTGGGGCGAAGTTGCGCACCTCGACGGTGCAGATGTCGGTGCCGGCGGTGACCAGGTCGAGCGAGGTCGGCACGCCCTTGGTGACGACCTGCAGGGGTTCCCGGCCCGGCACGGTGAGCACGGTGTACTGCCAGGTTCCGGCGCAGACCGGGGGCCTGGTCACGGTGACCGTGCCCGAGCCGGGCAGGATCGACGACTTGCGGCGCACCGCGGCGATGATCTGGTCGCCGCCGGGGCGGCCCTGGCAGTCGGTGACGGTCAGCTCGGGGAAGGGGCCGGGGCTGCTGGGCGGGGCCGACGGCGGCAGGCTGAAGCTGGGCGGCAGCGTCACCGCACTGGGTGACACGGACGGCTGCGGCACGGTGCCGCCGGGCTTGGGCTGCAGCTCGGGTGGAACTCCGCAGCCACCGAGCAGAGCCGCGCCGGCCAGGCACGCGGTGGCGAGCGGGAGGGCCCGGTTGGACGGACGGGTTGGACGCAGGGGCATGGGCAACGAGACTAGCGCGCGGTCGCCCTACCCGCGGTCATACCGCCGCGAAGAAGCTGAGTGAGCCGACGACCTGACCGCCCTGCCACAGCGGGGTGGCGACGGCGTCGAGGGTTCGGCTTGGCGTGTCCTGGGGCCCGCGCACGCGCAGCAGGCCGCGTGCGGGCCGCTTGGAGGTGAGCGCGAGCAGTGGGGGGATCTGCTCGCGCTCTGCTTCACCCAGCTCGTTTCCGGCGGCGGTGAAGTCGATCAGGCACAGGACCTCGCGTACGTCCCGCCCGGCCAGCTCGGTGTGGTGCTCCACGGAGAGCAGCCGGACCCAGGACGAGGAGGCGGCGACGATCAAGCCTTTGGCGTCGATGACCAAACACGACTCCTCGGCCGAGGAAACCGGGACCGACCAGCTGTGCAGCGGGTCGACGGCGATCGGCTCCAACGGGGAGAGGGAGAGCTCGATGTGGGTCATCGCTGCTCACGTTACCCGCGTGCAGTGCCCTTGTCACCGGGGGTCGAGCCTTCCGGGTGCCACGTGTAACCGCTGCCCGCGGCGTACGGCTGGTTGACCCAGATCGCGGGGTTGCGGGCCACCTGGGACAGCTTCTCGGCGGTGGTGCCGGTGATCCGCCGGCCGGTGGAGTCGAGCACCTTGTCGAGCTCGCGATACGACGTGACGATGCATTCCTTGGGCAGGCCGTTGACGCTGATCGGCCCGCTGCCGACGAACGCGAGCACGGCGAACACCTTGATGTCCTGCCCGATCGCCGCGGAGATGGCCTTGGCGGCGCGCTTGGCGTCGCGGCGGGCCTGCGAGATGTACGGCGGCCGGCGGCCGCTGATCTGCACCACGTCGCCGGCGATGAGCACCCGGCTGCGGCCGTGCTGGGCGAGGGAGACGCTGAAGATGCCGCCCGGCCCGATGGCGAGGAAGCCCGCGTTCGAGGGCTGCTGCGGTTTGGCCGTGCCGGCCTGCGCGGTCTGGGTGGTCAGCAATGCGTGCGGCCACTCGATGACGTGCCAGTCGCGACCGAGGCGGTGCACCGCGCGGTCCTCGGCGGCCGACATGCGCCGGACGGCTCGGTCGGCGCGGCGGCGGCGGGCCCAGTCCATCGGGGAACCGGGGGGCGGGGCGGTGTCTGGTCCTGACGGCACCGGCAGGCTGGGGGAGCGTCCGAAGGTCGGGCGCAGGAAGGGCGCACGATCGGGGTAGACGGTCATGGGGTGCCTCCGGGTGGAACGACACGCATTGAGTTAGGTGTCCCTTACCGTACGTGTTCGCTCATCGATGTGTCAGGGGGCAAATCGGGCACTCAGCAAGAATGAATGGATGAATGTCCGGTTCAGCTTCATTCCCTGGGGCTCATGCGGCAGGTCTGTCGCCGCGCGTCGCCGAGATTCTCACGCACCCGGCCGCCGTGCGGTGAGCAACCCGTGAGACAGGGCTGCGCCCGCACTGCCGGAGCAGCACGGGCGCAGCGGGACGTACGTGAAAAGGCAGGTCAGCGCAGGGTCAGCTGGCGGCCGAGCAGGCCCTGCCGCGCGCGGCGCTGGTCGGGGGTGAGCGGCTCGTCGACCGCCTTCGCCGCGTCGTACCGCGCCGAGACCGCGGCCAGCGACTCCTCCCACGCGCCGGCGTCGGGGGCCGACGGCAGGTCCCAGACCGGGACGAGCAGGCCGTGCGCCCGGAACATGCCGGCGAACTTGGTCTCGTCGGTCAGCTTCAGCTCGCCCCCCGCGCTCAGCCGGGCCAGCGCGTTGAGCGCCACGTCCTCGCCGTCGGGCAGCACCCAGCGCACGTGGGACTTCTCCGGCACCCGGCACCAGTACGCGGCCGGCGCCGCCGCCATCCGCACCGTCGGGTACACCGAGGCGTTGGCCGCGTCCAGCGATGCCGACACCTCGGCGTCGCGCTCCTGGTCCGCGTCGAGCCAGAAGTCGAAGCCCTCGTGCACCGTGATCTCCAGCGGTGCGTCGACCAGCAGGTCGCCCAGGCGCGGACCCTCGCCCGGCAGCGGGGGCACGTTCACCGGCGCGCCGGGCTCGCCCTCCAGCGCGCACAGCAGTGCCACGGCCAGGTCGCGGTTCACGTCGCCGGAGCGCTCGTGCCGCTGCAGGCCGAGCAGGATGCGCCCGTCCGTCTTGGTCAGCGCGGGCCAGGCCATCGGCAGGATGGTGGCCAGCGTGATCTGGCGCTCGCCGTACTTCTCGACGTACTCCGGGGCCAGGGTGAGCGGCGCGGTCGCCGCGGGCACCAGCTCGCGCAGCGCCACCAGCTCGGTCTCGGCGGCCAGCCCTTCGAACGGGCGGGCCACGAAGACGTCGCGCACCTTCGGCGGCTTCGCCTGCTTCTTCTCCAGGCGGTTCTTCTTACTCACGGCTGCTCCTCAGCTCCGCTCGTCGCAGCTTCCCAGGACTCATGAGTCGCTCCCGGAAGGCTGGCGTGGGATCACCGGGTCAGCTTAGTTCCGCCCAGACGCTCTGCCCGAGACCGTCCCGCTCGACACCCCACCGGACCGCGAGCGCATCGACGATGGTGAGGCCGCGGCCGTCCGGGTCCTCGGCCCCGGCGGTGCGCGGGCGGGGCAGCCCAGGCGCGCCGCCGTCGGTCACCCGCACCTCGATGACCTGCTTCGACTCGACCACCCGCAGCCGCCAGGCCAGCCGGACGACCCCGCCGGGCAGCGGCTCGGCGTGCCGCACCGCGTTGCCGACCAGCTCGGCGGCGACCGAGACGACATCGGCGAGCAGGTTGGGGGTGACCGCGTCGGCGAGGGCCGCGGCGAGACGGTGTCGCGCCTGCTGCGCGCCGCGGGCGTGGTGGGGCACCACCACACACCAGGCTCGCTCAGCGACAGCCATCGACACGATCATGCCTCCCCGGATGCGTGCGCATCCCTCTTGACGTCACCTCGCGGCAGCCGTACCTCTGCGACGGTACCTCCCCCATCCCGGGGACGTAAGGACACCCATCCGTTTTGTCGTTCAATAGTCTTTCGGACGAGATAAAGACCCAGACCGGCACCACCGTACCGCCGTCCGTCGCCGCTGTCCGCCTGCCAGAACCGCTCGAACACCTGATGGACCTGTTCGGGGGCGATCCCTATCCCCCGATCGAGTACCTGGAAGAACACCGTGCGCCGGTCGTTGCCGGCGGTCAGCACCACGGTCTCCTCCCGCGCCGAGTACTTGTCGGCGTTGGTGGCCAGCTCGGTGAGCACGTTCGGAATGGTGGCGCGGTCCCCGTAGGCCAGCGGCAGGCGCTCCGGCAGCTCCAGCCGGAACCGGCGGCGCAGATCGGCGGGCAGGTTCGCCGCGGCGTGGCGAAGCGCTTCGACGACGTCGAACGGGCCCGGCGACAGCGTGCCGACCGCGGTGTCGGTGCTCGCGGCCAGCAGCCGGTCGACCAGGCGGGCCAGTTCGTCGCTGCGCTGGCCGATCACCCGGGCCGCCTCCCGGCGCGACTTGTCGTCGAGCTGGCTCCAGTGGTCGCGCAGCGTGTCCGCGTACCCCTTGATGACGGTGACCGGGGTGCGCAGCTCGTGGCTGGTGACGGCGATGAACAGCTCCCGATCGGCCAGATCGTCACCGGCGTTCTGCACCGGCAGCCCGGCCCGCTCGCTGTAGAGGCGGCCCACGGTCGCCCCGAGCAGCGCCATCACGGCGAGCTGGTCGGCGTCGGCGGGGCTGTCGTCCGGCATGAACGCGCCGAGCATCGCGGGCGTACGCCCATCGAGGTCGATCCGGTGCAGCAGGATCCACCGGCTGCCCAGCGACGTCATCTGGTCGGACGAATCGTCGTCGACCGCGCCCAGCTCCACCCGGTAGGTCGCCAGCCCGGGACGCAGCACGGCGGCCACCACCTCGGGCTGGACCGGGCGGCCCAGCGCCCAGTCAGCGGTGCCGGTGGCGGCGATGACCCGGCCGGCCCCGCCGGCGGTGTGCAGTTCCGACAGCGCCATTCCGGGCACGCCCAGCGCGTACTGGCCGAGGTGCAGCAGGCGGTCGAGGGCCGGCAGGCCGCCGCGGCCGGTGACCGGGTCGTTGAAGAGCGCGGCGATACCCAACGTCAGCTCGCGGTACGCCACCTCCACATGCAGGATCCTGCCTGCCGGAGCAGCGACGCGCCAGGGCTCGTGACCGATCAGTGATGATTCAACGACCGAGGTGTGCCAGCACCTCGGCCGGACGGTCCGTGATGATGCCGTCGACACCGAGCTTGAGCAGCAGGTCCACGTCGTCGGTGGCGTTCACGGTCCACACGTACACCTGCTGGCCGCCGGCCTTGAGCCGCCGCACCAGATCCGGCCGCCGGCGCACCAGCTCCAGGCCGGGGCCCGCGATGCGGGTGCCGAACGGCAGCCGCCGGATGCGCAGCCCCGGTGGCAGCAGGTCCATCAGCTGCACCGTGGGCAGCGACGGCAGCAGCTCGCGGGAGCGGCGCACCGCCAGCGGCGAGAACGACATCACCGTCACCCGCACCGGCGCGGCCGCGGACGTGCTGGTCAGGCCGTGCCGGTTCAGCACCGCCCGCAGCCGGTACTCCACGGCTTTGCCGTACCGGTTGGGGTGCTTGGTCTCGATCAGCATCCGCACCGGCCGCCCGGCCTGGCGCGCGGTGTCGAGCAGCTCCTCCAGCGTCAGCACCCCGGCCGGCTGCCCGCTGGGGTGCCACGAGCCGAAGTCGAGCGCCCGCAACTGGGCCAGCGTGTACGCCGCGACCGGCCCCCGCCCGTCGCTGACCCGGTCCAGGCGCCGGTCGTGCACGCACACGAGGTGCCCGTCGCGCGTCAGCCGCACGTCGCACTCGATGCCGTCGGCGCCCTCGCGCAGCGCACGCGCGTACGCCCCCAGCGTGTGCTCGGGCAGGGCGGCCGACGAGCCGCGATGGGCGAACACCAGTGGGGACGGGTCGGGGGTCGGACTCATACGCTCGCTCACGACTAGATGATCTGCGGCGACCGGCCCTCGTCGGCGACGACCGGGCGGCCGGCGGCGGCCCAGCCCATCATGCCGCCGTCGACGTTGGTGACGTTGTCCCAGCCCTGCTGGCGCAGGTACGACACGACCTGGCCGGAGCGGCCGCCGACCCGGCAGAGCACGTAGACCTCACGGTCCTGCGGGACCTCGGCCATGCGAACCGGAATCTGCATCATGGGCAGGTGGACAGCCGCGGGGGCGTGGCCGGCGGCCCACTCGTCGTCCTCGCGGACGTCGAGCAGGAAGGCGTCGGCGGGCACCTCGGCGACGGTGGCGGTGGGAATCTGCGCAGCGAACACGCCTGCAAGTGTAAAGGTCAGTCCCGCCCAAGGAGCCCGTCGGAGCGGCCGCTCGGTGTCCGGCCGGAGCGCAGCGGAGGCTGGACGACCGCTTAAGGCCGCGGAGCGGGCTCCGCATGTCACCGTCAGATCGCGTTGACCCATTCGGGATGCTGCTGCACCCAGGTGGCCAGGTCGGCGTCGCGCATGGCCCGGAACAGGTCCTCGGCCCCGTCCTGCAGCAGCACGTACGACACCCCGCCGATGCTCTGCGGGTAGGACGGCACCCGGATGCCGGTGAGCGAGTCGGGGCGGATGTTGCGCAGCGCCACGATCAGGTCGGTCAGCGTGGCATCGCCGGTGTCCAGGGTCAGCGACTGCCCGATGCCCCGGATGAACTGGTCGAGCTTGAGCGGGTTGCGGGTCACCCCGCTGTCCAGCGCCTTGCTGAGGATCGCCTTGACCAGCTGCTGCTGGTGGCGCTGCCGGTCGAAGTCGCCGCCCGGCAGGCCGTACCGCTGCCGGGAGTAGTCCAGCGCCTCGGCCCCGTTCATCTCGCGGCAGCCGACGGTGAACAGCCGCTTGGTGTGGATCGACCGCACCTCGGTGTCGACGCACATGTTCACCCCGCCGAGGCTGTCGATGACCTGGGTGAAGCCGCCGAAGTCGACCACCGCCGCGCCGTCGAAGCGCATCCCGGTGAGCGCGGTCAGGGTGGCCGACAGCAGCTGAACGCCGCCGCTGCCGCCCCCGCCGGCCTCGAACGCCGCGTTGATGCGCTGGCGCGCCCCGCCGAACGAGGTGCCGCCCAGCTCGGGGATCTCCACCCGCAGGTCGCGTGGGATCGAGATGACGTACGCGTGGTTCAGGTCGCGGTCCACCTGGACGACCAGGATGGTGTCCGAGCGCTGCCCCGCCCCCGGGTTCGACTCCCGCAGGTCGGACCCGATGAGCAGGTAGTTGAGCGGGCCGGTGAGCCGCCGCCAGCCCACCTGCGAGTCGGCCATGTCCCGGGCGCGCGGGTCGAGCAGCACGTCACGGCTCACGCTCGACTCGTACCGTTGCACCAGCGCCTGCCCGGCGACGAGGCCGCCACCGGCGAGCAGCACCAGGCCGACCAGGACCGCGACCAGTGCCTGTGGCCAGCGCCGGCGGCGCGGCGACTCGTCGGAGCGCACCGGGTCCGCACGATGGCTGTTCCCGGGCTGCCGGATGTTCCTGCCCGTCCGGACCTTCCGGCCGGCCTGCGGGTTCTCCGGCCAGCCGAGGCCCGAGCGGGGCGACCCGCGCCCCGGTGGCGCCGCCGCCGGGGAGGGCCAGCCGAGGCCGGTGGCCCGGGGCTCATCCCTCCTGCCGTCGCCGGTATGCCACACGGAGCTGGCCATGCCGCCTCCCGGAGTGGGAAATCCTCACCCTCAGCGTATGGACCGCTCACTCCGGAAGGCGTTGAATCCGAAATTACTTCTCGTTGTTGACGACTTCTGGATGGATAAGTACGAAGTTGCCCAGCTTGTCATTCTTCGCAGCGCGGAACATGTCCTTGGTCGTCTTGTCGAGCGCTTCGCCCTGGTACTTGCCGTTGACGACGATGCTCTCGTAGGTGCCCGAGTTGGTCTTGAGCAGCACGAGATCGGCGCTGGCCATGTCCTTCATGGTGAACAGGAAGTCCGTGACGCCCATCCCCTTGGGCAGGCTGAGCAGCATCGACTTGCCCACCGCGGCGATCAGCTGGTTGACCTTGCCGAAGTCGGTGAGCACGCCGGCCGAGCCGGCCTTCTTCGCCATCGCCTTGATCAGCTGCTGCTGGTGGCGCTGGCGGCCGTAGTCGCCGGACCCGTCCGGCAGGTAGCGCTGGCGCGCGTAGTCCAGCGCCTCCCAGCCCGCCATCTCCCGGCAGCCCGGCTTGTGCAGGTAGCGCTGGTTGCCCGTACGCCGGGCGTAGCTGTCGGCCTCGTGCTCGTCGGCGATGCCGCCGATGTACTTGGGCTTGCCCTTGACCACGAAGTTGTGGATCGACTTGGTCGGCGCCTCCACGCACATGGGCACGGTGCCCAGCGCGTCGATGAACGTCTTGAAGCCGCCGAAGTCGATGACCGCCGCCGCCTCGAACGCCATGCCACCGGTCAGCTTGCTGATCGCCTTGGCCGCGGACTTCAGCCCGCCCCGCCAGTCGCCCTTGCCGCCAAGACCGTTCGTGAACGCGCCGTTGATGCGCTGCTGCGAACCCGGGATGTTCACGTCCCGCGGCACCGACATCAGGTATGCCTGATCGTGGTTCTTCGACACGTGAAGGATGAGGATGGTGTCGGAGCGGGCGTCGGTCGCCTTCTGGCTGGCGCGCGTGTCGATGCCCAGCAGCAGGATGTTGAACGCGCCGTCGAAGGCCTTACCCGCCGGGGCGGCCGGGGCGGCCGAGGTCTCCGGGTCCACCAGCTCGGTGCTCTCCGACACCTGGATGTTGCCCTCCAGGTTGCCGACGATGGTCTTGATCCCCACCAGCGCGCCACCGGAGACCATCATCAGCAGCGCGCCGAAGGTGATCGCCAGCTTGGCGGACAGTGGCGCACCACGTCTCTTCTTGCGCTTCGGGGTCTTGGTGGCCGGTGTGTCGTCGCCGCGCCCGCGAGGGGGGCGCCGTTGCGGCACGAAGCCTCGTTGCTCTTCTTGGTCGATCGTCGATGTTGCCACGTGACTCCCCAGGTCCGTTGCGTGGGTGTGGTCGCCTTGACGGGCGCGGTCAGCTGACCCTCTTGGCGAACTCCGGGCTGGCCGCGCGAACTGATCGAGGGTCGTCGGCGGCGGCTGCAACGGCCGTCGTGGCCACCGCTGTGGGGTCGGCCGCCGGCCGGGCATGGTGTTCCGTGCACTGTTCGCTGTGACACGTCCGCCATGCCTCCCCCAGGGTCTGGATCGCCTTCGACCGAGCCACTGTAGTTGGTCAGCCTCGGCGACCGCGAGCAATGACGAGATCAGATCTTTTACCGGTATCCGGGGGAATTAGGCAGATTCATCCCCTGCTTGCCATTGCGGCCCGAGCTCGCCGAGCCTCGTGAATTTGAGCTGACGACGGCTGCTCGTAAGCGACGATCTGAGGCCCCCCACGACGTTCGATCGGGGATTACGATCTCGATCGTCCGAACGCGACTTGATCGGGAAGGGCTCGATCGGCGCTGCTCGGGCAGTGAGAGGACGGGGAATGGCAATCATCGGCAAGCGAGGCAGAGTCCGGTTGGCCAGTGCGGTGCTCGCTGTCGCGGGGTCGGTCGGACTCGTGGTGACCACGGCCGCGCCGGCCAGCGCAGCTCCGGCGTACATCCATCTGTATGCCGTCCAGGACGTGGGTTCGAGTGACAACGGCTACTGCGACACCGGGTACTTCTGCGCCTACACCAAGCCTTGGCTCGATCCCTACGGCATCGGCTTCTACAACGACAAGTGGGACTGGGCGGCCACCGACGTGCCGAAGATCTGGAGCGGCACCGAGTCGATCAACAACAATGCGGAGTCGTGGTGGAATCACGGCACTCCGTCTTACAACAATGACGTGCAGGTATACCAATACGCCGGTGGCAGCGGTGTGAGCATGTGCGTGCAGAACGGTGTGCAGATCCAGCTGGCCTCCTCGTACGGGATGGCGAACCTTCCGTCAGCCCACGTCTGGCGCAGCTCCTGCTGACAGGCCCGGAAGCGTTGCGGGGGCGTCGTCTTCGGCGGCGTCCCCGATGGACGCCCGGTGCATCCGGGTCCAGAAACGACGCCCCCCATGAAGATCAGGTGGAGGCTAATATCGCGACTGCTCGAGCGCGGCCGGCCGGGAGCGGCTCGATCGGCGCGGCTCGGCCAGTGAAGGGACGGGGAATGGTGGACATCCGTAAGAGGGCCGGCGCACGGCTTGCGGGAGTGGCTCTCGCAGTGGCGTCATCGGTCGGTCTGGTGCTCACGACGGCGGCGCCGGCCAGCGCGGCGCCCGCGTTCATCAAGCTGTGGTCGGCGCAGGACGTCGGAGCGAGTGAGGAAGGGTACTGCGACACCGGGTACTTCTGCGCCTACATCAGCACGAATCTGACGAGCCAGGGCATCGGCTTCTACAACGACAAGTGGGACTGGGCGGCCACGGACGTTCCGAATACGTTCAGCGGATACGACATCAACAACAACGCCGAGTCGTGGTGGAACCACGGCACGCCGTCCTTCAACAACGACGTCCAGGTCTACCAGTACGCGGGTGGCAGCGGCGTCAGCATGTGCGTCCAGAACGGGGTGCAGATCAAGTACGGCTCGTCGTACGGCATGGCCAACCTTCCCTCGGCCCACGTATGGCGCAGCTCGTGCTGAAGTTCGGCACCACGCTCGCGGCCGTCGCCCTGGCGACGGCCGCGTGCGGCACCGCCTCGACCCCCGAACCCCCGCAGGCACAGCCGACGGGATCGGCGCCGGTCGTCGACGGCGATGCCTTCCGCGAGGTCGGGCGGCTACGGCAGGAGCTCGACGACGCCATCGGCAAGCTCGAGGACAGATGCATGCTGGGCAAGGGCTTCACCGTGCTGCTGCCCCGGGAGCCCCGTACGGACCCCGGTTTCGTCATGCTCGACATCTACTCGTCGCCGTCGTCGGCCGATGCCGAGCGCGACGGCTACGGCATCGCGGGTCGCGTCGAGCAGCGTGGCCACGATGTCGAACCCCAGCCGACGGGTGCGTGGTACGAGCAGTCGCTCGAGGAGCAGCGCCGGTACGAACGGGAGTTGACGGGATCGGGGGACACCCCGGCGACGCCCGGCGCCAACGGCACCGGGCAGGACGGAGGTTGCCGGGGCGCGGTGCTCACCGCGGCCTACGGCGCCACGCAGCGCGGCCCTCGCAACCCGACCTACCAGCACCTGCCGACTGAGGAGATGCTGGCCGCGGTGCCAGCGGTACGCAAGGCCCGCGAAGCCTGGGCGCTGTGCGTGGCCAAGGCGGGATACCCGCGGTTCGATGAGCCGCGTGACGCCGCCGCATACGCGCAGTACTTCTTCGACCCGGTCGGTAGCCGCCCGGGTGTGCCGGTGCCCAAGGGCGGCCCGTGGCCCCTCGCCGAGGCACGGATGAAGGAGCGCACACTGGCCGTCGCGGACGCCCGCTGCGCGGACGAACACCAGGTGCGCGAGACCGTGTCGGCGCAGTGGGCGCTGCTGGTCGATCAGGCACGCCGGCGGATCGAACCGCAGCTTGTCGCGTATGCCGCGCAGCTTCGTGAGTGTCTCGTCCGGGTTCAGCAGGAGTTGGGCGGAAAATAGATGCGCAAAGTGGTCTGCGCCCTCATCGGCGTGATGCTCGTCGGCGGCTGCACCTCCCCGGACAGCGGGACCGAGGAAGTCAGACTGACGCAGGTCGACGGTATGCCCACGGCCGATGTGGACGACACCGTCTGGCTCGAGTGGGCCGAGTCGACGCTGGCCGGAGAATGCATGGTGGCCCGCGGATACCCGTTCTGGGCGCAGTGGCGCGCACGAGTTCGGAAGAACACCGAGCCCGATCAGCTTTACGGCATCGCCGACGTCACGTGGGTCACGGCGCACGGATACGGGATCGGGGAACGCCGATCGGCACCGGACGTGACGCCGGAAGACCCCAACACCCGCTACCTGCATTCGTTGCCCAAGGAGCGCTGGCGGGAGTACGACACCGCCTATCACGGCACCGAGCAGGACCGGATCACGGTCACCTTGGCCAACGGCATGACCGCCAGCATGGCGTCGAAGGGTTGCCTCGCGGAGGCACGTACGAAGCTGTTCGGATCGCTGCCCGACTGGTTGCGGCTCGACACGTCCTGGCGCAACATCGACGCGGAAATCGCCCCGACGGTGCTCAAGGACGCCCGGTACCTGAAAGCGCTGGCCGGCTGGCGCGCATGCATGGCCGGCAGGGGACAGCAGGTCGCCGAACCGATGGCGTTGCGTGAACAGGTATCGCGCGAGTACTCGCTGAAGCCCCGTACGGAGGCCAGGGAGCTGGAGATGGCACTGGCGAAGCTCGAAGCCGAGTGCGCCCAGACCACGGCACTGATCCGGACTGCCGAGGAGGTACACGCCGAGGTTCGGGCAGGCCTCGACACCACGCGTAAGAGTGACCTCGACACCTACCGCGAGATGATGCGCACCGCGCTCGACGCCGCTCGAAAGCTGGCCGGCCCGGCGTAGTCGTGCGTGGTGTGACAGGCTCCTCGGCTGGAGGGAAGACATGAATCGACGTCAACTGCTGGTCGCCGGTGGTTCGGCCGGGCTGTTGGCGGCTACCGGCACGGCGGTGTACGCAGCCAGCCTGGCCCGCACCCCGGGTCAGCGCGCGGCGCAAGCGGCGGCACCGCCACCGTCTGTGGTGACGGTGCCGGTGCGGCGTGGACAGCTGCTCGACGAGACCGTGCTGGACGGTGTGCTGGAACGCGCCGTCACGACAGACATCGCCGCGCCCGCGGCGGTGGAGGGCGCGAGCAAGATCGTCGTCACCAGGCTGAAGGTCGCCATCGGCAGCCAGGTGCGCTCTGGCGATGTGCTGATGGAGGTGTCGGGCCGACCGTTGATCGTGCTGCCCGGACAGTTCCCGGCCTTCCGCGACCTCCAGCGTGGCGACACGGGCCCCGATGTCAGGCAGTTGCAGGAGGCCCTGCGTGCCCGCTTCGGCACACCGCGGACCTCGGTCTTCGACAGCCGCACCGAGCGTGATCTGCGGCAGCTGTATCAGCGGGCCGGTTACGCGCCGGTGACCCGCGATGTCGCCCTGCCGGAAGGGTCCACGCCCCTTCCGGCACAGTCGCCCACCGCCGGCGCGGCGGGCGCGGCGCGGCGGGTGGTGCTGCCGGCCGGGGAGATCGCATTCGTGCCTGCGCTTCCGGCACAGGTTGCCGGCCTTGCCGCCAAGGTCGGTGCGGTGGCCGGCGGCACGGTCGCGTCGCTTGCCTCGGGCCCCTGGCGGGTCGCCGCCCTGCTCGATGCCGCCGGTGAGCGTGCGCTCAGCGAAAACAGGCCTGAGGTGACCTTCGGCGCCGGTCCGATGCAGGATCGCAGGACCAGCCTGCTGGAGATCCGGGAGCGGCCCGCCGTTGGTGAACGCCCCGCGTATCGCGAGGGTGTGTTCGCCGTGGAAGGCACGCCTGTTCTGGAACCGGGCACCGCACAGTCGGTGCGGGTGTCCCGTGCCCACAGCGCCGAGAACAGCCTGATCGTGCCGGTGTCGGCGCTGTGGACCGGCGCTGACGGCGCAGTCCATGTCACTGTGCTCAAGGACGGCCGGAGCACGCAGGTGCCGGTGACGGTGATGCTCAGTGTCCTGGGCGAGGCTGCGGTCACCGGCGAACTCGTGGAGAACGACCCGGTGGTCGTCGCCGGGCATGGCTGAGCCCGTGCTCGAGGCGGTGGGCCTGTCCCGCGTCTTCGCCGGCCCGCCCGAGGTGCACGCACTGCGTGACGCGAGCCTGTCCGTCAAGGGCGGAGAGATGGTCGCGGTGGTGGGTGCGTCGGGCTCCGGTAAGTCGACCCTGCTCAACATCCTCGGTCTGCTCGACAAGCCGACCTCGGGGGTGCTCCGGCTGGGTGGGCGCGATGTCACCACCTTGACCGAACGTGAACGCACCCGTGCTCGGGCCCGCGCTATCGGCTTCGTCTTCCAGGCCTTCCACCTGGTTCCTCACCTGGACTGCGTGCGCAATGTCATGCTGCCGCTGGTACACCAGGGTGTCCCCCGTGACGTCCGCGGACACCGCGCCGAGGCGGCCCTGGGCCGGGTCGGCCTGGCACACCGGCTCACCGCCCGGCCGGGCACGCTGTCTGGTGGTGAGCAGCAGCGTGTCGCGGTCGCTCGGGCGATAGTGCATGATCCGACGCTACTGCTCTGCGACGAGCCCACGGGCAACCTCGACAGCGAGAACACCGCGACGGTCCTGGAACTGCTACGGGAACTGGCCACGCCGGGCCGTGCGGTCGTGGTGATCACGCACGATCAGCAGGTCCGTGATGCTGCCGACCGCTGGGTGGAGGTGCGCGATGGCCGCTGCGGCTCGCACCAGTCCGCGTGACGTCTTCACGCAGGCATGGCACGCAGCAGTCGGCAGGCGAGGCCGGTCGTTGCTGACGGCGGCCGGTGTCGGCCTCGGAGTCGCGGCGACCGTCGCCACGCTGGCAGTCACGGCCACCGCGTCCGGTGCGATCTCTGACAAGTTCGACGCGACCCGTGCCACGAGCCTGACGCTGCGCTGGCCGGAGCGGGTGAGCAGGCCCGAACCGGGTGTGATCATGAACGTGACCAGGCTCAACGGGGTCGAGGCAGCTGGGCTGATCTGTGAGGCGGCACGCGATGAGCACCGTGCCACGGCCGTCACGCCGCAGCATGCCACCGGTGTGCCGACGAGGATCGGCCTGCTCGCGGCGCAGCCGAGCGCGTTCAGCGCGCTGCGGGTCGCGCCGGTCTCGGGCCGATTCTTCGACGACGGACACGGCACCCGCGCTGAGCAGGTCGTGGTCGTGGATACGGTGGCCGCTCAAGCCCTGGGAGTGTCGCAGCCCGGACAGCTCATCTACGTGGACGGAGCGCCGGTCAGCGTGATCGGCGTCTACGAGGCCCCGGTGGGTGAGGCCCGGATGACCGCAGCGGTGATCATGCCCTACCAGCGCTGCCTTCATGACAGCCGCGAGCAGCCGCTGTTCGGACAGCCGATGGTGGTGGTGCGAACCGCTCTCGGCGCAGCCGACCAGGTCGCAGGTGAAGCCCGGCTGGCGCTGTATCCAGCCGATCCCGGTGCGCTGGAGGCGCTTGTGCCGCCGGACCTGCGTACCTTCCGTGAGGGTGTCGAGGAGGATACGCGTGCGCTGTTCCTGGGTCTGGCGCTCGTGTCGTTGATCATCGGGGCGCTGGGCGTCTCGAACGCGACGCTGGTATCGGTCTTGGAACGCAGGCCAGAGATCGGGTTGCGGAGGGCGATCGGCGCCTCGAGAGCCGCCGTCGCCGGCCAGTTCCTCGTCGAATCAGGCTTGCTCGGTCTGGCCGGCGGAATCCTCGGTACGGTCGTGGCAGTCGATGCCGCTGTCGCGGTGGCGCTCGTGAAGCAATGGTTGGTCGTGCTGGATCCGGCCCTTCTCGGCGGCGGGCCGTTGCTGGGCCTCCTGGTCGGCACCGCGGCCGGAGCCTACCCGGCGTGGAAGGCGAGCCGGGTCGAACCGGCGGCATCGCTGCGAGCGTCCTGACCGGGCAAGCGGGCCGACGCCGTCACTTCTCCCTGTTCACGAACTCCGGGTTGAGCAGCGCGAATTGTCCGAGCTGGTCATTCTTGGCCGCCCGGAACATCTGCATCGTGTTGGAGCTGAGCGCCTCGCCGCCGCTGCCGGAGCTGTTGTACCAGCCCGCGTTAGTCTTCAGCAGCACGAGGTCGGCGCCGGCCAGATCCTTCAGGGAGAACATGAAGTCGATCAGCGGGACGCCGTGCGTGTCCAGGATCATGGACTCGCCGACGGCCTTCATCAGGGCGTTGACCTTGCCGAGGTCGGTCAGCACACCGCTGGACCCGGCCTTCTTCGCCATCGCCTTGATCAGCTGCTGCTGGTGGCGCTGGCGGCCGTAGTCGCCGTCGTCGAGGGACTTGCGGATACGGGAGTAGTCCAGGGCCTCCCAGCCCGGCTTCTCCCGGCAGCCCTTCTTGTGCAGGTACTCCTTGCCGAGCAGGCCGAGCCTGCGCTCCACCGCCAGGTTGTCGTTGCCCGAGCCGGAGACGTACTTCGGCTTGCCGTCGATCATGAAGTAGTGGCTGGACTTCGTGTCCTCCTCGACGCAGACGTTCACCGTGCCCAGGGCGTCGATGATCTTCTTGAAGCCGCCGAAGTCGATGACGGCGGCACCGTCGAAGGTGATGCCGGTCAGCTTGGTGACCGTCTTGGCGGTCAGGCCCAAGCCGCCGGCCCAGCCGCCGCCGTTCTGGGCGCCGAAGTAGAAGGCCGCATTGATCTTGTTGGTGCCGCCGCTGTACCTGGTCTTGGGGTTGGCCGGGATGGAGACCTGGGTGTCACGCGGGATCGACATCAGGTATGCCTGGTCGTGCGTGGCCGGGATGTGCAGCAGCAGGACCGTGTCCGCGCGGGCGTTGTCCTTCTCCTGGGTCGCGCGCACGTCGATGCCGAGCAGCAGCATGTCGATCGCGCCCTTGAGGTCGCTGCCCTTCGGGCCGGTGTCGGTCTTGCCGGCGTCGCCCAGCACGTCGACGACGGCGACGTTGTCCGTGAGCTGGCCTTCGAACGACTTGACACCGACAATCGCGCCGCCGGCGACCAACATCAGCAGGGCGCCGAAGGTCAGCGTCAGCTTCGCCCAGAGGGGGGCGGCGCGCTTGGACTTCTTCTTGCCCTTGCCCTTGTTGAGCGAGTGGCCGGTCTTCCTGCCGGAGGGCTCGTCGTCGTACGCGTCGGCGGGCCGGCGGCTCCGCTGGCTGGGCACGGTGTTCTTGGCACCGCCTCGCCGCTGCTTGTTCGCCACGCGTTCCCCCGGGGGTCTGGTTGACCGTAGACCGAGCCACTGTAATAGCTCGGCCTACGGAACCGCGAGGCTGCATAGACCAAATCAGATGTGTTTAGACCGATTTGCGACGAATTTTCATTGCTAATTATTGACAGATGGTGACGGCGGCGGGCTGACGTTGGTCTCGTACCACTGCTTCATCTGGTCCTTGCCGACCGCCTCGTAGAGTGCGATGGCCTTCGGCTTGTCCGACACGACCACGCTCTCCCCGCCGACCATCTGGCTGCCCAGGTGCGGGCTGGTCAGGAAGATCAAGTCGTCGCTGCGGATGCCGCGGAACTGGATCGCCATGTCGATCAGCTTGAACTCCTGGTCGACGGTGACCGCGCTGGTGACCGCCCCGAGGAAGTCGTTGAGCTTGCCGGGGCTGGTCAGGATGCCGCCGCTGGCCGCCTTGTCCAGCAGCGCCTTGAGCAGCTGCTGCTGGTGGCGCATCCGGGCGAAGTCGCCGTCCGGGAACTGCTTGCGCTGGCGTACGTAGTCCAGCGCTTCGGCGCCGTTGAGGTGCATGGTGCCCTTGGTGAAGGTGCGCTTGGGCTTGTGGATCGAGGTGATGGTCTTCTCGATCTTCATGTCCACGCCGCCGATCGCGTCGACCACCTCGGTGAAGCCGCCGAAGTCGATCAGCATCACGTGGTCCATGCGCACCGCGGCGTAGCACTCGACCGTCTTCACCAGCAGCGGCATGCCGCCGAAGGCGTACGCGGCGTTCAGCTTCGCCTTGCGCGTGCCGCAGTCGGCCTGCGCGGCATCCTTCGGGATGTAGACGTGCAGGTCCCGGGGCAGCGAGATGAGATACGCCCGGTCCTGGGAGGACGGGATGTGCATGATGATCATGGTGTCGGTGCGCCACTGCCCGCCCTTGTCGGTGGGCGCGTCCGGGTCCCGCGAATCGCTGCCCACCAGCAGGATGTTCTGGCTGCCGTTGACCGTCTTGGGCGGCCGGCCGCCGGTGAGCGCGCTGAACGGGTCCGTGCGGGACAGGTCGCCCTCGACGCTCTTGGCGTAGAGCCACGCGCCGCCCAGGCCGAGACCGCCGCACAGCGCCAGCGCGATCAACGCCACCAGAGCGATCCGGCCCCACTTGGGCTGGACCTTCTTCTTCGCGGAGCCGTACGTGTTGCCGGCGGTGGAGACCGGCACCCGCGCCGAGCCGCCGTTGCCGCGCCCGCGCGACGACGAGGACGAGCCTGACGGCCGCGCCGAGCCCGCCGGACCGGTCGGCACCGAGGCCCGCCCGCTGGTGGCTCGCGCGGCGGAACCGCGGCCCGCGGCCTTGTCGTCCGCCTTGTCGGCCGACGCCGAGCCGCCTGCGGCGGCCTTGCCGTAGACGCGCGCGGACGGCTTGTTCTTGTCGTCGCCCGACGACCCGCCGACCGACGGGTACGGGCCGGTGGGCAGGTTGGCGAAGCCGCCCGGAGGCGGCGTCACGGAGGCGCGGCCGACCGACGCCCGGCCGGTCGGGCGCTGTGCGGGCTTGGCCGAGGACGCGTCCTCGGCACCGGCGTCCCCAGCCTTGGGGGTGGCCTCGGGTTCGTCAGGCGTCTGCTGGGACATGAGAACCAGCCTACGAGGCCCCCGCGACAACGCCGGGGTACGTGATGATCGTGGCGCGGCAGCTCACACGCCGGTTGCCCGGCGATCCGCCTTGATCACGACAGTGTCGTGTACCTGCCACGATGGTGCAGCAGCGGCGGCGCGGGCGCACCGAGCGTGATCTCCATCAGGCTCGCCTCGACCAGCAGGCCCCAGCCGAACGGCCGTGCACCGTCGAGCCGGCAGCCCGCCCAGGTGCCCGTGCCCGCCGGGATCGGCCCGTACGGCGTCTGCGTCCACGCCTCCTGCTTGAACAGGCCGCCCGGCGCGGGCATCAGCCCGGCGAAGCGGTCGGCCAGCTGCCGGTGCGCCTCACCCAGCGGCGTCACCGCGAACACGCCCGCCCGCTCGATCGCCGGCCACAGCTCCGACTCGTCATCGACGATGCCCAGCAGCCGCCCCGGGTCCCCGTCGGCCACCAGCGTCGACGACACCGTCAGCCCGGCCGGACCCGGCGCGGTCCACAGGCAGACCGTCATCCCGAACCGCCCCCGCAACCGGCGCACATCACTGCGCTCCGATTCCGGGGTCGCGAACGGATCAGTGTCATGGATCACGACGCCCGCCCCTCGAACAAAGGAAGGGCACCTTCACATCGCTATGCGTTGTAGAAGGTGCCCTTCCCATCGGATCACGTCCAGGCGAGGAGCATCGCCTCGGGGTCGGTGAGGAAGGCGCCGATGTCCCGGAGGAACTTCGAGCCCAGCTCGCCGTCGATGATGCGGTGGTCGAACGACAGGCCCAGCGTGGTGACCTGGCGCAGCTTGACCTTGCCCTTGTGCGCCCACGGGGTCTCCCGCACCGCGCCGAAGGCCAGGATCGCGGCCTCGCCCGGGGGCAGGATCGGGGTGCCGGTGTCCACGCCGAACACGCCCACGTTGGTGATCGTGAACGTGCCGCCGGACATCGCCGACGGCGGCGTCTTGCCCGACTTCGCCGTCGCCACCAGATCGGTCATCGCGTCGGCCAGCTCCCGCAGGGACATCCGCCCCGCGTCGGCGATGTTCGGCACGATCAGGCCGCGCTCGGTGGCCGCCGCGATGCCCAGGTTCACGTAGTCCTTGACCACGATCTCCTGCGCCGCCTCGTCCCACGACGAGTTGACCATCGGGTGGCGCTTCGCCGCCAGCAGCACCGCCTTGGCGACCAGCAGCAGCGGCGAGACGCGCACGTCACGCCACTCGCGGTCGGCCTTCAGCCGCTCCAGCGCCTTCATCGAGCGCGTCATGTCGACCGTGAGGAACTCGGTGACGTGCGGAGCCGTGAAGGCCGAGGCGACCATGTTGGCGGCCGTGAGCTTGCGTACCCCCTTGATGGGGACACGGGTCTCGCGCTCGCCCGCGACCATGACCACCTGCGCACGCGGCGCGGCGGCGGCCGGGGCCGCCAGCGCGGCCTGCACGTCGTCCCGGGTGATCGAGCCCTGCGGGCCCGTCCCGGTCAGCGTGGACAGGTCCACGCCCAGCGTGCGGGCCAGCATCCGGACCGGCGGCTTCGCCAGCACGCCGTGCCCGTTGGCAGCCGGAGCAGCACCGGCCGGGGCGGTGGCAGCCTTCGCCGGGGCGGCCGGAGCCGCCGGAGCCACGGGCTGGGCCGCCCGAGCGGGCGCGGCCGGAGCAGCCGCCACCGGAGCCGCGGCCACGGGGGCCGGGGCAGCCGGAGCCGCAGGGGTGTCGCCCTTGCGGGCGCGGCGCTTCGCGGCGGTGACCCGCGGGCCGTAGCCGACCAGCACCGCGGTGCGGCCGGACGCGGTCGTCTCGCCGATCAGGCCGCCCGTGGCCTCGCCGGCAGCCTTCTCGGCCTGGGCGGCGGCACCCTGGGACATGTCGTCGGCGACCGGCGCGGACGGGCCGCCGGTGTCGATCGAGATGATCGGGGAGCCGACCTCGACCACCGTGCCCTCGGGCACGAAGATCTTCACGACGGTGCCGGCCCACTTCGCCGGGATCTCGACCGCCGCCTTCGCGGTCTCCACCTCGACGATGGGCTGGTTCAGCTCGATGACGTCGCCCTCGGCGACGAGCCACTTGAGGATCTCGCCCTCGGTCAGACCCTCACCGAGGTCGGGCAGGGGGAACTGGTTGATCGCCATCAGTGCACCCCTCCTCAGAACCCGAAGGAACGGTCGACGGCCTCGAGCACGCGGTCCAGGTCGGGCAGGAACTCCTCCTCCACCCGGGAAGCCGGGTAGGGGATGTCGTAGCCGGTCACCCGCAGCACCGGGGCCTCCAGGGAGTAGAAGCACTCCTCGGAGATGCGCGCGGCAACCTCGGCGCCCAGGCCGATGTTGCCCGGGGCCTCGTGCACGACCACGGCCCGGCCGGTCTTGCGGACCGACTCGAACACCGGGACCATGTCCAGCGGGGACAGCGTGCGCAGGTCGATGACCTCCAGGTTGCGGCCGTCCTCGGCCGCCGCGGTCGCGGCATCCAGGCAGGTGCGCACCATCGGGCCGTACGCCAGCAGCGTCGCGTCGGTGCCCGGGCGCAGCACCCGGGAGCTGTGCAGCGGGTACGCCGCGGACAGCGGCGCGGCCGTGTCGACCTCGCCCTTCTCCCAATAGCGGCGCTTCGGCTCGAAGAAGATGATCGGGTCGTCGCTGGCGATGGCCTGCTGGATCATCCAGTACGCGTCGGACGGGTTGCTGCACGCCACGACCTTGAGACCGGCCGTGTGCGAGAAGTACGCCTCGGGCGACTCCGAGTGGTGCTCGACCGCGCCGATGCCGCCGCCGAACGGGATCCGGATGACCATGGGCAGGCTGACCTTGCCCCGGGACCGGTAGTGGAACTTCGCCACCTGGCACACGATCTGGTCGTACGCCGGGTAGACGAAGCCGTCGAACTGGATCTCGACGACCGGGCGGTAGCCGCGCAGCGCCAGGCCGATCGCGGTGCCGACGATGCCGGCCTCGGCCAGCGGGGTGTCGATGACGCGGTCGTCGCCGAAGTCCTTCTGCAGGCCGTCGGTGATGCGGAACACGCCGCCGAGCTTGCCGACGTCCTCGCCCATGATGAGGACCTTGCTGTCGTCCTCCATCGCGCGGCGCAGGCCCAGGTTGAGCGACTTGCCGAGGGTAAGCGTCTCCATGATCAGTGGCTCCCCTCGAACGAGGCGTGGTAGGTCTCGAACTCGGCGCGCTGCTTGTCGATCAGCGGCGAGCCGTTGGGGTAGACGTGGTCGAACATGGTCGCCGGATCCGGGTCGGGCATCGACAGCACCCGCTCGCGCAGCGCCACGGCCTCGACCTTGGCCTGCTCGTCGACGGCGGCGAAGAACGCCTCGTCGGCCAGGCCCTGCTTCTCCAGCATCTTGCGCATGCGCACGACCGGGTCCTTGGCCTGCCACGCCTCGACCTCGCTGGCCACGCGGTAGCGCGTCGGGTCGTCGGAGGTGGTGTGCGCGCCCATGCGGTACGTGTACGCCTCGATCAGGGTCGGGCCCTGGCCGTGGCGGGCGTTGTCCAGCGCCGCGCGGGTCACCGCGTACGTCGCCAGCACGTCGTTGCCGTCGACCCGGATGCCGGGGAAGCCGAAGCCGGCCGCGCGCTGGTACAGCGGGATGCGGGTCTGGCGCTCCAGCGGCTCGGAGATCGCGTACTGGTTGTTCTGGCAGAAGAACACGATCGGCGCGTTGTACACGCTGCTGAAGATGAACGACTCGTTGACGTCGCCCTGGCTGGTCGCGCCGTCGCCGAAGTAGGCGATGACGGCCTCGCTGGTCTCGTCGTCGTCGCCGACCTTGCCGTCCTTGACGATGCCCATGGCGTAGCCGGTCGCGTGCAGGGTCTGCGCGCCGATGACGATCGTGTACATGTTGAACCGGTGTGCCACCGGGTCCCAGCCGCCCTGGTCCACGCCCCGGAACAGGCCCAGCGGCATGATCGGGTCGATGTTGCGGCAGTAGAGGACGCCGTGCTCCCGGTACGTCGGGAAGGCCATGTCCTGCTTGCGCAGCGCGCGGCCGGAACCGACCTGCGCCGCCTCCTGGCCCAGCAGGCTGGCCCAGATGCCGAGCTCACCCTGCCGCTGCAGAGCGGTCGCCTCGGCGTCGAGCTTGCGCACCGTGACCAGGTCGCGGTACAGCCCGCGCAGCTCGTCGTCGGTGAAGTCGACGGAGTAGTCGGGGTGTGAGACTCGGTCACCCTCGGGGGTGAGGAGCTGTACGAACTCCGGCTCGGGGGGCCCCGAGCGCTTGCCGCCGCGGCGAGAGGCCGCGCGCTCGACTTTGGTCATCCGTGTTCTCCCTGTCAGTGGTGCGTCGGCGACGGGGTGTGTCTGCCGCGCATCGGTGGCGCCACGTCGAGTCCCTCGTGGGGCGAAGACGCCTGGCTGCGGCAGTAGTGAGTCCGGAGTACGCGGTGACCACGGCCACTCTGCCGCCTGGCCCCCATACTGCCGTATCGGTGGCGGCAGTCACAGGCCGGGCAGGTGATATTGGCAACCGGTAGCGGAAAAACCTGGCTCCAGGAATACCCCAAATACCCGGATCATGGATGGCGTTGGGGCATTCTGGGCGAATTCCCCCGTGCCCTAGGAGCACTCCGATGCCCGACGACAATTTCCTGGAAGACCTCTTCGGCTCGCCGCCACCGTCGCCCCCGCCGCCCGCGGTGCCGGCGGCGTTCCAGGCCCCCGTTGCCCCGTCTCCCCGCCGTCCCCCCTCCCGGCGGCACGGCCTGCTGGTCGCGCTGCTGGTCGGGATCACCGCCGTACCGACCTGGATCGTGCTGCGTGCCGGCGTCGAAGGGGTCGACCCCGACTTCGGCGAGCGCCTGGCCGGGCCGGTGCAGCCGTTCGTGGTGCCCGGCGACCACCTGGCCCACGGCTCGTTCCAGCTGCCCGAGCGGCCGCTGCGGCCCGCCCCGCAGAACGACCCGGGGCTGGCCCAGCGCGGCGGACCGGCGGTGGGCGACGACGAGGACGACGACGAGCGGCCCGACGACGTCGCCGTACCCGTGCTCGAACACCGCCGCCCCGCCGTCACGCTGCCGATCCGGCCGATCTGGCGACCGGCCCGTCCGGTGCCGCAGCGTCCCGTCCCGCCCGCCGGTACACCCACCCGACCCGTTCCGCCCGGTAGCGGTCCATCCGGTCCTGGTGAGCCGCCGTTCCCCGGGGGGCCGTCCTTCCCTGGCGGGCCCTCGTTCCCTGGTGGCCCGTCCTTCCCTGGCGGCCCGTCCTTCCCTGGCGGGCCGTCTTTCCCTGGCGGGCCGTCCTTTCCTGGTGGCCCGTCGTTCCCTGGCGGGCCCGCGCATCCTGGCGGACCTTGGTGGCCGGGTGGACCCGGCCGGCCCGGTCGCCCGCCGGGTTCGGAAGGGCCGGCGCGACCGGGTGGGCACGGCTGGCCGGGTGGTCCCGGTCGGCCGACTGGCCCGGGCTGGCCGGGCTGGCCGGGCTGGCCGGGCGGTGGCTCCGGCGGACCTGGAGACGAGCCGTGCGAGCGGCCCGGACGGGCCTGGCCTGCGGCGACTGCGATGCTCGCATCGACACGGCCGATCGTGCGGCGTCCCACGACGCCGCAGCCGGTCACGGGGCGCGCGGCGGCAGTGGCGTCGGCCGGTTCCGCGGGCCTGCTCGGGTCTGGTCTCCTGCGGAGCGGTGCGCCCCGACGTGCGATGAAGGCGCGGGCGTCAGCGGATCCGACTGCGCCTTCGGCACCCCGAGTGCGCGGGGATCGTGCGCTCCACCAGGCGGCTGCATCCCTGGATCAGCCGCGGCAGCGGCTCCGGCCGGAGGTGCGGCGCGCGGAGCAGCGCAAGGGCCCGCGCTCCGGTGGGGTGAAAACAGACCTCGGAAAGATGGCGAGCGGGCACGACGGGGCCCGGTCGCGGCACGGCAAGGCCGGTGTCCGGCACGGCAACGGCGGCGCACAGCACACCAAGGCCGGCGCCCGGCACGGCAAGGCCGGTGTCCCGCACGGCAAGGCGAAGGATCATCAGATCGGCAGGAAAGCCGCCATGCGTTCCGGCCACGGCGGCAAGGTCGAGAGCCGCCACGGGCAGGGGCGCTCCGCGCACCGCTGACCGCGCCGCCTTCGGCGGTCGCCGACCATGATTCGTTTTCGTGGACGCTGGACGTCCCTGTAGCGGCGTCCAGCGTCCACAAAAACAGATCTTGATTCCCCGAACCGGCGACGTCGCCGCGAGATGCGGGAAATCGCGGTATCGGTGCGTGGCCGGATCAGGTGAGGGAGGTGCGGGCGCGTTCGTACGCGGCCAGGGCGCGGCGTACCGGCTCGACGACGTACCGCAGGGCGACCTTGTCGATCTCGGCGCGCAGCACGAACTCGGTCTTCTGGTCGGCGCGCTTCTTGCCGCCGGGCAGCCAGTTGCGGCGCGGGCGCTGGGCGTCGGCGAACGCGACGGCCTGGCCCAGCGCGGCGGGCAGCTCGTGCAGGCGGGACCGGGCGGCCTGCTCGACGGCCCTGGCCCAGGGGCCGGGCAGGCCGACGGAGGCGCTCGCGGCGTACGCCTGGATGGTCTGCTCGATGCGGGCGGCGTCGGTGCCGGCCGAGGACAGCCCGCGGACCAGCGGGTTGATCGTCGGCGGGCTGGCCGGGCCGCCGATGAGCTTGCCCAGGTCGGCGATGCTCGCGGTCAGGTCGCGGTCGACGGACTCCTCGGCCAGCGTGCCGCGCAGGATGATCGGTTCGAGCAGCGCGCGCAGCGCGGAGACGCCGGAGTGGCCGCGGGTGGAGCGCTCGGCGACGAACGGGCCCGGCTTCGGCTTGATCGGGCCGCGCTTGGCCGGCGGCAGCTGCGGGACCTCCCCGGTGGCCGAGGTCGGCACCAGCGGGACCTTCGACAGGCCGCCCTCGTCGAGCAGCTGGCGCAGGTCGGCGCCGACCTTGGGCAGCTGGGCGGGCTGCAGCCGGTCGGTCTGGTTGAGGGCGACGATCAGGCCCTCCCGCGAGCTGGCGAGCTGGCGCAGGTAGCCCTCGTGCACGAGCTGGTCGCCGTACTTCTGCGGGTCGCAGATCCAGATGACCACGTCGACGAGGTGCAGCAGCCGGTCGACCTCGGCGCGGTGGCGCGGCTCGACGGAGTCGACGTCGGGCAGGTCGAGCAGGATCATGCCGCGCAGGCCGACCTCGTCGTTGGCGTCGAGCGCCGACTCCCGGGTGAACCGGCGGCGCGAGGACACGCCGAGCCAGTCGAGCAGCTCGTCGGCGAAGGTCAGGCTGCCCCAGACGCACGCGTACGGCTCGGAGGTCGTCGGGCGCAGGATGCCCGCCGGCGACCGGTCGATCGTGGTGAACGCGTTGAACATGCTGGACTTGCCGCTGCCGGTGGTGCCGGCCAGCGCGATGGTGGTGAACCCGCGGGCCAGCCGCAGCCGATCGGCGGAGCGCTCCGCGAGCGTCCGCGCGTTCTCCAGCGCCGGCTCGCCGGCGAGATGCTCGCCCGCGAGGTCGACGAACTGCTGGACCATGTCGAGCTTGGTGGTGACGGACTCACTGCCGGGGGTGGAGTGGGCCACTGGTCCCTCCTCACGCTCTCCTCAGCCGACGCCCTGCCGACCTGAACCCTCGTCGCCCGCGGAAGCGGCCGTCCGTGTCATCTTGACTCGGCAAGTTTCGCACTAGCGGTCTTGTCGAGGAACTCCCAGATAGGGGTTACCACTCGGTCCGAGAGCATGCCCTGCCGGTCGAGCGCCGATTCGGCCACCACGAACAGGGGCACCGGTTCGCCGAGCAGCTGGGTCAGGTGCGGCAGGATCTCGTCAGCGGCCTCGGTGGGCAGCCGGTTGAGGACCACCGCCAGGTCGACCCGGCGCTGCTGCGCGGCCCTCAGGTGCCGCCACGCCTCGGCGTCAGCGTAGCGGCTCGCCGTGGTCACGAAGATCCAGAGGTCGGCCCGCTCGAACGCCGCGTCGGTGGCCGCCCGGTTCTTCTGGTCCACCGCGTTGAGGTCCGGCGAGTCCACGATCGCGACGTGCGCGGGCAGCGCGGGTGCGGCGATCGGCTGCAGCCCGGCCACGTGGGTCGCCGCCACGCTGCGGGGGTGGCAGGCCAGGACCGGTTTGCGGGTGGTGGGCCGGAGGATGCCGGTGGCGCTCACGGGTGACCGAACCAGGCTGTTGACCAGCGTGGACTTGCCCGCGCCGGTCGGCCCGCCGACCACTGCGAGCAGGGGGCCGGTGCGCACCGCGCCCTCCTCGGTTACTCGTTGGTCATACACAGGGGAAGCGTAAGCGGAAAAGGGACAACTCACTAGGACACCGTCAAACTTGAGTGTGACCGACTCAACCTTCCGCTTGACACTTCCCGGTCTCATGTCAGTATTGAGCCGTCCGGACTCAACTTGAGTCTCCGGCGACCTTGATCTTGGAGGAACACGAACATGGCACGTGCGGTCGGCATCGACCTGGGTACGACCAACTCCTGTATGGCCGTGCTCGAGGGTGGCGAACCCACCGTCATCGCGAACGCCGAGGGCTCCCGCACGACGCCCTCGATCGTGGCGTTCGCCAAGAACGGTGAGGTGCTCGTCGGCGAGGTGGCCAAGCGCCAGGCCGTCACGAACCCGGACCGCACCATCCGGTCCGTGAAGCGTGAGGTCGGCACCAACTGGACCGTCGACATCGACGGCAAGAAGTACACGCCGCAGGAGATCTCCGCGCGTGTGCTGCAGAAGCTCAAGCGCGACGCCGAGGCCTACCTCGGCGAGACCGTCACCGACGTCGTGATCACCGTCCCGGCGTACTTCAACGACGCGCAGCGCACCGCGACGAAGGAGGCCGGTGAGATCGCCGGCTTCAACGTGCTGCGCATCGTCAACGAGCCCACCGCCGCCGCGCTGGCGTACGGGCTGGACAAGGGCTCCAAGGAGCAGACCGTCCTGGTCTTCGACCTCGGCGGCGGCACGTTCGACGTCTCGCTGCTGGAGCTGGCCGAGGGCGTCGTCGAGGTCAAGTCGACCTCCGGCGACAACCACCTCGGTGGCGACGACTGGGACGAGCGCATCATCGAGCACCTGGTGAAGACCTTCCGCGGCCAGTACGGCGTGGACCTGGGCGCGGACAAGATGGCCATGCAGCGCCTCAAGGAGGCCGCGGAGAAGGCCAAGATCGAGCTGTCCGCCGCCAACACCACCGGCATCAACCTGCCGTACATCACGGCCGGCGCCGAGGGCCCGCTGCACCTGGACGTCACGCTCACCCGGGCCGAGTTCCAGCGCATGACCCAGGACCTGCTGGACCGCTGCAAGGCGCCGTTCGAGCAGGCGATCAAGGACGCCGGCGTGAAGCTGGTCGACGTCGACCACGTCATCCTGGTCGGCGGCTCCACCCGGATGCCCGCCGTGACCGACCTGGTCAAGCAGCTCACCGGCAAGGAGCCGAACAAGGGCGTCAACCCGGACGAGGTCGTCGCCGTCGGCGCCGCGCTGCAGGCCGGTGTGCTCAAGGGTGAGGTCAAGGACGTCCTGCTGCTGGACGTGACCCCGCTGAGCCTGGGCATCGAGACCAAGGGCGGCATCATGCACCGCCTGGTGGAGCGCAACACCACCATCCCGACCAAGCGCTCCGAGGTCTACACCACCGCGGACGACAACCAGCCCTCCGTGCTCATCCAGGTCTTCCAGGGCGAGCGCGAGATGGCAGCGTACAACAAGAAGCTCGGCACCTTCGAGCTGACCGGCATCGCGCCGGCCCCGCGCGGCGTGCCGAAGATCGAGGTCACCTTCGACATCGACGCCAACGGCATCGTGCACGTCTCGGCGAAGGACCTCGGTACCGGCAAGGAGCAGTCGATGACGATCACCGGCGGCTCGTCGCTGCCGAAGGACGACATCGAGCGCATGCGCCGCGACGCCGAGGAGCACGCGGAGGAGGACCGCCGCCGCCGCGAGGAGGCCGAGACCCGCAACGTGGCCGAGGCCCTGCAGTGGCAGACCGAGAAGTTCCTGGCGGAGAGCGGCGACAAGCTGCCGTCCGACGCCAAGGAGAACATCAACGACGCGCTGAGCGAGCTGCGCAGTGCCCTGGCGGGCACCGACCTGGAGAAGATCAAGTCGGCGCACGAGAAGCTCGCGCAGGTCTCCCAGGCGGCCGGCTCCGCCCTGTACAACCAGGGTGACAACCCGGCCGCGGCCGGTGCGGGCCAGCAGCACGACGCGGCCGGTGGCCGTGCCGACGACGACGTCGTGGATGCGGAGATCATCGACGACGAGGGCAAGAAGTGACCGAAGCGGCACAGGGTGCCTCGCCGGCGGAGGAGCAGTCCCCCGCCGGCGAGCGCATCGTGATCAAGAACAAGCGAAAGATCAGCCCGAGCGGAGCGACCATGTCCGAGCAGCCGGCGACGCCGGCCGCCCCGGCGGCCGGCACCGAACAGCCGAACGGTGGTGGGGAGTCCTCGGAAGCCGGCCGTCCAGGCGCGGTTCCGGGACGAGCCACTACCGGAGTGGAGCAGGGGACCCCTGCGCAGGAGAGCACCGAGCAGAACCCGACCGCGGACGTCACCGACCAGGTTGTCGCCGGCCAGGACACCGTCGAGGTGCCGGTCGTCGCGCAGCCGGAGGCGGCTGCCGAGGCCGAGCCGGAAGCCGCCGAGGCGGTGGAGGGCGAGGTCGTGGAGGCCGAGCCGGTCACCGCGCCGGCCGCGCCCGAGCCCGAGGCGGCGCCGGCGGCGCTGGGCGCGGAACTCGCGCAGCTGCGGTCCGCTCTGGAAGAGCGCACCGCCGACCTGCAGCGGGTGACCGCCGAGTACGCCAACTACCGCAAGCGGGTGGAGCGGGACCGCACGGTCTCCGCCGAGCTGGCCACCGGTCAGGTGCTGACGGCGCTGCTGCCGGTGCTCGACGACCTGGACCGGGCGCGCGAGCACGGCGACCTGAGCGGGCCGTTCGGCGCGGTGGCCGACCAGATCGCCGCGGTGGTGGCGAAGTTCGGCCTGACCGCGTTCGGCGAGAAGGGCGACGCCTTCGACCCGAACCGGCACGAGGCGGTGGCGCACCTGCCGTCCGCCGACGTGACCGAGCCGACGTGCATCGACGTGATGCGCCGTGGTTACCTGCTGGGCGAGCGCCTGCTCCGCCCCGCGATGGTGGCCGTAGCAGCGCCGGAATGACAACATGACCGGAGCTCTCTTCCCGCGCCGAACACCGGTGCGGGAAGGGAGCTTCGATCACGACAGGGGGAGGGGGACGGATGAGCTCGAAAGACTGGCTGGAGAAGGATTTCTACGCCGTGCTCGGAGTGGCCAAGGACGCCACCGCAAGCGAGATCAAGAAGGCGTACCGCAGACTCGCACGCGAGCTGCATCCTGACCACAACCCCGGCAACACCGCCGCCGAGGAGCGCTTCAAGGCGGTGTCCGAGGCGTACGACGTGCTGTCGGAGGAGAACCGGCGGCGTGAGTACGACGAGATGCGCTCGCTGTTCGAGGCCGGCGCGTTCCGCCGGGGCGCGCGCGGCGCGGGCGGGCAGCACTTCGACGTGAACGACCTGTTCGGCCAGGGCGGCGGACGCCAGGGCCCGGACCAGCGGTTCGGCGGCGCGAGCTTCTCCGACCTGTTCGGCTCGATCTTCTCGGGCGGGGCCACCGGCCCCGGCGCTCCCCCGCGCGGCCCGGCCCGCGGCCGCGACGTCGAGGCCGAGATCTTCCTGGACTTCGCCGACGCGGTGCAGGGCACCACCCAGCCGCTGACGCTGCGCACGCTGGGCGTGTGCGACACCTGCCACGGCGACGGGGCCAAGCCGGGCACCCGTCCCCGGGCCTGCCCGCACTGCCAGGGCACCGGTGTGGTCAACCGCAACCAGGGTGCGTTCGGCTTCTCCGAGGCCTGCCGTGACTGCCAGGGCGTGGGCACGGTCGTCGACCAGAAGTGCCCGGAGTGCCACGGCACCGGCGGGGTGACCAAGACCCGCACGCTGACCGTACGCATCCCGGCCGGTGTCTCCGACGGGCAGCGCATCCGGCTGGCCGGGCGCGGCGAGCCGGGCGAGCGCGGTGGCGCCCCCGGCGACCTGTACATCCGCGCGATCGTGCGCCCGGACGCGATGTTCGGCCGCAACGGCGACGACCTGACCGTGACGGTCCCGGTGACCTTCGCCGAGTCGGTGCTCGGCGCGGAGGTCCGGGTGCCCACGTTGGACGGCATGATGAAGGTCAAGGTGCCCGCCGGCACGCCCAGCGGGCGGCTGCTGCGGGTGCGGGGCAAGGGTGTGCCCAAACGTGATGGCCACAGCGGGGATCTGCTGGTTACCGTGGAGATAGTGGTGCCGCAGCAGCTCTCCGAGGAAGCCCGGGACGCGCTGGTGCGCTTCACCGAGCTGGCCCCGCCGGTGCGGCGGGACCACCTGGAACGGAGGTGATCCACAGTGGACGTGCACGCTAAGGTGCTGCTCATCTCGGTGGCCGCGCAGCTGGCCGGCATGCATCCGCAGACGCTGCGGCAGTACGACCGGATGGGTCTGGTCGAGCCGGGCCGTTCCGCGGGCGGCGGACGCCGCTACAGCCTGCGCGACGTCGAGCTGCTGCGGGAGATCCAGCGGCTGAGCCAGGAGGAGGGCGTGAGCCTGGCCGGCGTCAAGCGGATCATCGATCTGGAGCAGCTGGTGCTGGAGTTGCGCGAGCGGCTGGAGCAGGCCCACCAGCAGCTGGCGTACGCCGAGCGGCGGCTGGCGCAGCTGGAGACCATCTCCGCGTTCCCGCGCACCGATCTGCTGCCGAGCACCCGCACCTCGACCGCCCTGGTGGTGTGGCGGCCGCGTTCCAGCGAAGGCTGAGCCCGGCCGGCCACCGGCCGGTATCCTCGATGAGGGATCAGTCCGAATTGTCGGACTGGCCCGGAGGGGGATGAAATGGGCATGTTGGACAAGGCCAAGGACGCCCTCGGCATCGACGACAAGGCGGACCAGGCCTCGGACAAGGCCAAGCAGATGCAGGACAAGGCCAAGAAGGCCGTCGACCAGGCGGGCGACGCCGTCGACGACAAGACCGGCGGCAAGTACGCGGGTCACGTCGACAAGGCCCAGGACATGGCCAAAGACGCGATCGACAAGATGGACAAGAAATAGGTCGTATCGCGCCACGGCTCCCCGCGGTCAGTTCCGCGGGGAGCCGTGTGTGCGGCGAATTATTGGAGCCTGCGCGAGTGCCGGACCAGGCCGCCTTCGCACCAGTCGTGGTAGTCGAAGAGCTGGGGACGGGCCAGCAGCACGCGGGTGTTGTGGGCCCAGATCGCCATCTGCTCGTCGCCCTCCTCCTCGGCCTCCTCGACCATCTTGCGCAGCTTGCGCCGAGGGTGGGCCTTGAAGCCGGTGCGGATCGCGTCGGCGGCGTAGATGTACAGGCAGTGCATGGTGAAGCGGCGGGCCGGGCAGCTGGTGTCCATCGCCAGGTCGAACAGGGTCCCGATGAGCCGGTCACCGGAGACGAGCAGGTCCCAGTCCGGCGGCATGGCGGTGAGCGGCACGGAGTCCGGCGCGTACGCCCAGGTGCGCAACTCGTTGGGGGTGGGGTCGACCGGGTTGGCGAATCCTCGGAACACCGCCGGAGAAGCGCTCATCGATATCTCCTCCGCTGTGAAGACGCGGGATGGGGGAAGACGCGGCCAGATTCAGCGGCGCTGCTGCCGCGACACGCTAGCGCGCCCGCCCAGGTCAAGGGAAGGTCACGGCGCGTACTTTCATCAACCTGTTACGCATTGCGACCAACCCGGCACGGCCGCTCGGCGTCGGGACACCGGAAGCGCGCTCCCATCGACCGGCACGAGCGGGCCACGACGGGAACCGGCCCGCCCGCTCGCGGCTCGACCCGGTATGACTTCCGCCAGCGTGAACAGGTTCGCGGGCCGCGTGCGCCCACTGCTTCTGACGGCGCTCGGGCTCGCGCTGGTGACAGCGTGCACCCCGCGCGGCGAGGCCTCCGGCCCGTCCCCGGCCGCGCCGCCTCCCGGCACGGCGGCGTCCCCGCCCGCGCGGGCGGTGGTGCAGGAGCGCACGGCCGACGTCGGCGTGCCGCCGGACTACCACCCGTTCGTCGAGTTCGCCGACGCCCGCAACGGCTACGCCGTCTTCACCGACTGCGGCGGCAGCGGGACCTGCCGGGGCCGGCTGTTCGCGACCGCCGACGCCGGGGCGACCTGGCAGGCCCGCCCGATGCCGCTGGCCGAGGACGAGAGCATCCAGCTGTACGTGGTCGGCCCGAAGCAGATGATGATCTGGGGCGACCGGGCGGGCGGCTACCACCTGTCCCGCGACGGCGGCCTGACCTTCACCTTCAGCCCCACCGTGCCGGCCGGCTACCACGCCGCCACCGGGGTGCGTTACGGCGTGGACTACGCCGCCGACGAGCCGGTGCTGCGGGACTGGCAGACCGGCAGGCCGGTGCCGCTGCCCGGCGGCTACCAGGGCGCAGGCGCTGTCGCCACGCCCGACGGCGCGATCTGGCTGACCACCCTGGAGCCGAGGAAGGAGACCGCCCGCAGCGTCGACGGCGGGCGCACCTGGCAGCGGCTGGCCGTGCCGGACCAGCCGGGCCGCAAGCTGTGGATGCTGTCGGTGCGGGTCTCCCCCACCGGTGACACGTGGCTGGTCGGCGAGCAGGACATGCTGTCCGCCGGCGGCGGGACGTCGCTGCTCCGCGGCTCGGTGCTCAAGGCCACCGGCCTGCCGCTGATCTGGCAGCTGGTGGACGGCGCCTGGCGGCCCCGCCCGATCGAGGGCCTGCGGGAGCAGCCGAACCAGATGTACACGGTGACCCCGGCAGGCGACGGGCTGCTCGCCATCGCCGGGCCCGACGCCGTCGGCTACCTGGCCGAGCGGTACGTCGAGATCCCCGGCACGCCGCGGCTCGACTGGGTCACCGCGCTGCCCGACGGCACGCTGTTCGCCCGGCAGGACGCATACGGCGAGTTCTATCTGGGCACCGGCACGGGGTGGCGGCGCGATTGGGTGAAGGTCACCGTGAAGTAGGCCGCCGGCGGCTCCCTCCAGACTGGCCCGGACAAGTTGAGTGCAGTAGGCTCAACTTTGGTTCGGAGACCATCAGTCGAGGGAGCGTATGGACACTCAGCGTCTGACCACGAAGAGCCGCGAGGTCATCACCGATGCGGCGGCGACGGCGCAGCAGCGGGGCCACGCCACGGTCGAGACGTGGCACCTGCTGCTGACCCTGCTCGACACCGGCGGTTCCACCGCCGCGGGCCTGCTGCGCGCGGTCGGGGCCAACCCCGCCGACGTGCGCCGGGCCGCCGCGCGCGCGGTCGAGCAGCTGCCGACGGCGCGCGGGTCGAGCGTGGCCGAGCCGAGCCTGTCCCGGGAACTGGTCAACGCGATCAACGCGGCCGAGCAGATCGCCCGCCCGCTCGGCGACGAGTACGTCTCCACCGAGCACCTGCTGGCCGGGCTGGCCCGGGTCGGCGGCGCGGTCGGCAAGGCGCTCAAGCAGGCCGGCGCCACCGAGGAGGCACTGGTCGCGGCGTTCCCGCAGATCCGCGGCGGGGACCGCCGGGTCACCAGCCCCGACCCCGAGCAGCAGTACCAGGCGCTGGAGAAGTACGGCGTGGACCTGACCGCGCGGGCGCGCGACGGCAAGGTCGACCCGGTGATCGGCCGCGACGCCGAGATCCGCCGCGTGATCCAGGTGCTGTCCCGGCGTACCAAGAACAACCCGGTCCTGATCGGAGAACCCGGCGTCGGCAAGACGGCCATCGTCGAGGGCTTGGCCCAGCGCATCGTGGCCGGTGACGTGCCCGAGTCGCTGCGGGACAAGAAGCTGGTCAGCCTCGACCTGGGCGCGATGGTCGCCGGGGCGCAGTACCGCGGGCAGTTCGAGGAGCGGCTCAAGAGCGTGCTGGAGGAGATCAAGGGCAGCGACGGCCAGGTCATCACCTTCCTGGACGAGCTGCACACGGTCGTCGGCGCGGGCAAGGGCGAGGGCTCGATGGACGCGGGCAACATGCTCAAGCCCATGCTGGCCCGCGGCGAGCTGCGCATGGTCGGCGCGACCACGCTCGACGAGTACCGCGACAACATCGAGAAGGACCCGGCGCTGGAGCGCCGCTTCCAGCCGGTGGTGGTCGGCGAGCCGACCGTCGAGGACACCATCGGCATCCTGCGCGGGCTCAAGGAACGCTACGAGGTGCACCACGGCGTGCGCATCACCGACGGCGCGCTGGTCGCCGCGGCGAGCCTGTCCGACCGGTACATCGCCGACCGGTTCCTGCCGGACAAGGCGATCGACCTGGTGGACGAGGCCGCCTCCCGGCTGCGCATGGAGATCGACTCCCGGCCCACCGAGGTCGACGAGATCGAGCGCCAGGTGCGCCGCCTGGAGATCGAGGAGATGGCGCTGGCCAAGGAGCCCGACCCGGCGTCGGCGGAGCGGCTGACCAAGCTGCGTGCCGAGCTGGCCGACAAGCGGGAGCACATGGCCGCGCTGTCCGACCGCTGGCGCAACGAGAAGCAGCACATCCAGGCCATCTCGGCCGCCAAGGAGCAGCTGGAGGAGGTGCGCGACCAGGCCGACCGGGCCGAGCGCGACCTCGACCTGGGCCGCGCCTCGGAGCTGCGCTACGGGCGCATCCCGGCGCTGGAGCGCGAGCAGGCGCGGGCCGAGGCCGAGCTGGCCGCGCTGCAGACCAACGGCGCGATGCTCAAGGAGGAGGTCGGGGCGAACGACATCGCCGAGGTCGTCGCCGCGTGGACCGGCATCCCGGCGGGCCGCATGATGGAGGGCGAGACCGAGAAGCTGCTGCGTATGGAGCAGTCGCTGGGCTCGCGGGTGATCGGCCAGGCCGAGGCCGTCGGCGCGGTCTCCGACGCGGTGCGCCGGGCGCGCGCGGGCGTCGCCGACCCGGACCGGCCCACCGGCTCGTTCCTGTTCCTCGGCCCGACCGGCGTCGGCAAGACCGAGCTGGGCAAGGCGCTCGCCGAGTTCCTGTTCGACGACGAGCGGGCCATGGTCCGCATCGACATGAGCGAGTACGCGGAGAAGCACTCGGTGGCGCGGCTGGTCGGCGCCCCGCCCGGCTACGTCGGGTACGAGGAGGGCGGCCAGCTCACCGAGGCGGTGCGGCGCCGGCCGTACTCGGTGGTGCTGCTGGACGAGGTGGAGAAGGCCCACCCGGACGTGTTCGACGTGCTGCTGCAGGTGCTCGACGACGGCCGGCTCACCGACGGCCAGGGCCGCACCGTCGACTTCCGCAACGCGATCCTGATTCTCACCTCGAACCTGGGCTCGCACGCGATCGCCGACCCGACCCTGTCCGAGGAGCAGCGCCGCGACGCGGTGATGGCGGTGGTGCGTACCCACTTCAAGCCGGAGTTCCTCAACCGGCTCGACGACATCGTGGTCTTCCACGCGCTCACCCAGGACGAGCTGACCCACATCGTCGACATCCAGCTGAGCCGCCTGCGCCGGCGGCTGGCCGACCGGCGGCTCACCCTGGAGGTCTCCGACGTGGCCCGCAAGTGGCTGGCGAGCCACGGCTACGACCCGGTGTACGGCGCCCGCCCGCTGCGGCGGCTGGTGCAGTCGGCCATCGGCGACAAGCTGGCCAAGGCGCTGCTCTCCGGCGAGATCCGCGACGGCGACACGGTGCTCATCGACCGCGACGGAGACGCGCTCAAGCTGGCCTGAACCGGTCATTCGCAGACGACGTGAGTGGTGGACCCACTCCCGTCGCCGTGTGCGGGCCGTGGCGGACTGGGCGCGTCTCCTCCTGAGGGGTGAGCGGCGATCGATCTGAGGTCGCAGGCGCGTCTGGCGGTCGGCGATTACGGTGTGCTGCATGTCGTACACGCCACCTCCGAGCGGTTACCTTGTTCCCGCCGCGCCGGGCTCCACTCCGCGGCCGGCCACGGTATCCGTGTCCGCCCTGCTGCTCTACGTCGTCTCCGCCGCCCTGCTGATCAGCGCGGCCATCTCGGTGTACACGTTCGCCTCGTTGCCCGAGGGCCTCATCGAGGACATCTACCGGGACGCGGGTATCGACTCCAGCGTCGCGGAGACCAGTGCCACCGCCGCGATGATCGGGGCCTACATCGGCGCCGCGCTGTACGCGGTGCTCGCCGTGTTCTTCGTCGTGCTCGGCCTGTTCGTGAACAAGGGCAAGCAGTGGGCCCGGATCACCACATGGGTGCTGGGCGGCATCGGCCTGTGCTGCATCGGGTTCGGCCTGGCGTTCCAGGGGATCGGAAGCAGCCTCAGCTCGTCCAACGCCGGTGGCATCGACCAGCAGGAGGTCACCGAGCGCATGGCCGAGGCCATGCCGGGCTGGACCACCCCGGTGAGCACGGTGCTGAGCGTGGTGCTGCTGCTGTCGATGCTGGCCGTGATCATCATGCTGGCGCTGCCGCCGTCGAACGCCTACTTCCGCAAGCCGGCGCCGGAGTGGACGCCGCCGGCATACCCGACAGTCTGACCTGACGAACAGCGGGGCCGGCGCGATACGCGCCGGCCCCGCGTGCTGTCGGGGATATCCCCAATCAGGCACATACTCCCTGGTAGTGCGGGTAACTTCCGATCTGGAGCAATCTTCGGGCCGCATCGGGGGTACGCCAATGTCGCAATCCGCCTCGTTCCCGGTGGAGCCGGTGTCACCGGCCGGCCCCGGCGTCGCACCCGCCCGGCCCACGGTCGTCACCGCCGCGGCGGCCATCCTCGGCCTGCTCGCCCTGCTCCACCTGGTCAACGCGATCCTGCACCTGGCCGCGATCAGCGGTGTGCTCAACCGGCTCCGGGTGCGCGCCGTGCTGGCGGGCGTGAGCCCTGCGGTCCTGGTCGACCTGGAGAACAGCGCCAAAGCCACGCTGCTCACCAGCGCCGCGGTCGCGGTGATCGCCGCGATCGTGCTGCTGGCCCTGGCCTGGGGTGTCTGGCAGGGCAACCGGGTGGCCCGGATCCTCACCTGGATCGTCTGCGGCCTCGGCATCCTGCTGGCCTGCTGCGGCGTCTCCGGGGCGGTCAGCCTGGGCACCGGCAACGTGACCGTGCAGGGCGGCGGCGACCCCTCCTACACGCGCGGCGTGCAGGCTCTCGTCGACTCGTTCCCCGGCTGGTGGGCGGTGCCTTTCGGGCTCTCCTCGCTGGCGCAGGTTCTCGGCTACATTGCCACTGCGGTGCTGCTCGCGCTCCCGGCTGCGAACGCTTTCTTCAGCCGGACGCGGCCGCTGCCGCCGGGCCCCGACACCCCCGCGGTGCCCCCGCCGACGACCGCCTGAGGTGACCGATGTCCTCCTCCGCAAACACCGCCGTGCCCGACGCCGCAGCGGCACCCCGGACCACACCCGAACCGGCGGGCGAGCGCCGCACCGCGCTGGTCACCGGCGCGACCGCTGGCATCGGCCGGGCCTTCGCGGTCCGCCTGGCCACCGACGGGTGGGACGTGGTGCTCGTCGCCCGCGACGCCGGCCGGCTGGCCGACTTCTCCGAGGCTCTGAGCAGGACATACGGCGTGCAGGCGAGTGTCATTTCGGCGGATCTCGCCACCACGGAGGGTTGCGAGCTGGTGGAGGCGCGGCTGCGCGACACCGCCCGGCCGGTGGATCTGCTGGTGAACAACGCGGGACTGTCGCTGAACACGCCGTTCCTGAAATCCACTGTGGAGCAGGAACTGCACCTGCTGGCCGTGAACGTGCAGGCGGTGATGCGGTTGACGCACGCGGCGCTGCCCGTCATGGCGGCACGCGGCCGCGGAGATGTCATCAATGTCTCATCGGTGGCCGGATTCGGCGCGGCGATGCCTGGTAGCACCTATCCGGCGAGTAAAGCGTGGGTCACCAACTTCAGCGAGTCGGTGGCGCTGTCGGTGGCCCACCGCGGGGTGCGCGTGATGGCGCTGTGCCCGGGATTCACCCGCACCGAATTCCACGACCGGGCCGGAATCAACATGACGAAGACGCCGGGGTGGCTGTGGCTGCAGGCCCCTCAGGTCGTCGCCGACAGCCTGCGTGACCTGCGGCGGGGCCGCACGGTGAGCGTGCCGAGCTGGAAATACAAAGTGCTGGTGGGTTTCATGCGGCACACCCCCACGCGGCTGCTGCGGCGGCTCGCGCGCGGGGCCCGGGTGCGCACCGGACGCGACACCGAATCCGACAGCTGACGAGTGTGGGGAGGTCAACGCACCCCCCTAGATCGAGCTCTCAGGATCGGCGAGTAGTGTCCGTCCCATGTCCGACCGCGACGACCTGCGTAAATTCATCACTGACCTCGCGGTGGTTCGGGGAAAGGTGGTCCTGTCCTCGGGACAGGAGGCCGACTACTACGTCGACCTTCGCCGGATCACCCTGCACCACGCTGCTGCGCCCCTGGTCGGGCGCGTGCTGAACGAGCTCACCGCGGACTGGGACTTCGACGCCGTGGGCGGTCTCACGCTCGGCGCGGACCCGGTCGCCGCTGCCATGCTGCACACCTCGTCGCGTCCGCTGGACGCGTTCGTGGTGCGCAAGGAGGGCAAGGCGCACGGGCTTCAGCGCCGCATCGAAGGACCCGACGTGGCCGGCCGCCGCGTGCTCGCTGTCGAGGACACCTCGACTACTGGCGGTAGTGTTCTTGCCGCTATTGATGCACTGCGGGAGGCGGGTGCCGAGGTCATCGGTGTTGCGGTTATTGTCGATCGAGGCGCGGGCGATACGGTGCGTGCTGCCGGTCTGTCGTACCGAGCCGCCTATACGTTGGCGGACCTTGGCCTGTCGGCCTAACGGAACTCCGATCCGTACCTGCTAATATGTAGGTGGATCGATGCTGTTGTTGGAAGGAAGAAATCACGTGGGAACAGCTCTGGTGGAAACCCCGCTGCCTCAAATCTCGCCCCTCGCTGGTGAGCCGATCGAGCGTGCCGACGCGGAGCGCCTCGCCGGTGTCCTCAAGGCGCTGGCCGACCCGGCCCGTCTGCGGCTGCTCAGCCTTATCCAGTCTGCCCCCGAGGGCGAGGCGTGCGTCTGTGACCTGACCGCTCCGCTGGGCCTGTCCCAGCCGACTGTCAGCCACCACCTGCGCATCCTCACCGAGGCCGGCCTGCTCAACCGCGACAAGCGCGGCGTGTGGGCCTACTACAGCCTGGTGCCGTCCGCCATCGCCACCGTCGCCGAGCTGCTGACGCCGCCGCGCAAGCGCGCGACCAAGAAGGCTCGCTGACCCTGGCAAGGCCCTGAAGCGCCGTGGGGCGCACCCTCCGTGACGGAGGGTGCGCCCCACGGCGCTTTTGGTGATATTGAGCGGCGAAAACGTCACGCAGCGCAGGCTTCGGCAACCGTGAGTGAATTCTGTCATCACCCGGTTGCGCCTGGCCGGGGGACATCTAAGCTGACGCGAAGTCAGGCGTGCTGCCGCCCCGGTAACCCCCGCCGAAGGGCTCGGCGCCGCCGCCTCCTCACTGGGAGTCACCCATGTCTGGACGCCACATCCGTCGCGGCTGGGATGCCCCCGAGGCACCCGCGCCCCGGCGGACCGGCCTGTTCGGTCGCCGTGCCGTACGGATTCCCGTCATCATCATCAGTGCCCTGTCCGTATGCGGCCTGGCCACCGTCGTGCTGCGCTCGGTCAGCGCGGACGCCGACGGCTGCGGCAGCGCCGGCATCACCCTCACCGTCGCCGCCGACCCCGCCATCGCCCCGGCCCTCACCGAGATCGGTTCCCGCTGGAGCGCCACCAGCCCCATGGTCGGCGAGGACTGCGTACGCGTCGAAGTCATCGAGAAGGCGTCGCACGAGGTGGCCAACTCGCTCGGCACCTGGGCCGGCGGTGCGGTGGACGTGGCCGGCAAGGCCGCGCCGACCCCGGCCGACTCCGAACTGCCGGTGGTCTGGGTGCCGGACTCGACATACTGGCTGGGCCGGGTCCGCGGGGTCGACCGCGACCTGTTCGACGCCACCGCTCCGTCCCTGGCGGCCAGCCCGGTGGTGCTCGCCGTGCCGGAGACCGTCGCCCGCAACCTCACCGACAAGCTCGGCTCCGGCGTCGACGCCACCCTGCTCAAGAGCCTGCTGTTCGCCAAGACGCCCGTGCTCAAGCTGGGTGTGGTCGAGCCGCGCCGGGACACCGCGGGCATGGTCGGCGCGATGATGCTGTCCGACGCGGTCGTCGCCTCCGAAGCCGACCTGCCCGCGCTGGTCGCCGTGTACCGCGGCATCGGCGGGCCGGTCCCGGACACCGGGGCGCTGTGGAAGGCGTACGCCGCGGGCATGACCGGCGCCCCCGTCAGCGAGCAGGCCGTGATCGCGTACAACGCGGCCACGCCCAAGGCCCCGATGGCCGCGGTCACCCTGGCCCAGGCCCCGACGCTCGACTTCCCGTACGCCGTGCGGGCCCGCCAGCCGCGCCCGCTGGCCGCCGCGGCCGCCCTGTTCTCGCAGGCCCTGGTCAGCGGCGAATACAAGTCGGTGTTCGCGGAGAAGGGCCTGCGCTCGCCGGAGGGCGAGGCTTCCACGGGCTTCCCGACCGGCCACGGCGTCACCTCCAACACCGTCTTCGTGCAGCCGCTCAACGACATGAACAAGGTCCGCGGCGCGATGACGGCCTGGGTCGCCGCCAAGACGCCGTCCCGGGTGATCGCGCTGGTCGACGCCACCTCGTCGATGGGCCGCACGATGACCGGCGGCGGCAACACGGCCGTGCGGATGCAGGTGCTGCGCAGTGCCGCGGAGAAGGGCCTGAAGCTGTTCACCGACGACAGCGAGGTCGGCCTGTGGGCGTTCGCCGGTCCGGGCCACCAGCCGCTGGTGCCGCTGGCCGAACTGACCAAGGCGCAGCGCAACAAGCTGAACGGGGCCGTCAACCAGGCCTCGCCCGCGCCGACCGACGTCTGCCCGCTCTACAAGTCGATCATCGACGGTTACCGCGAGCTGCTCAAGGGATACGACCCGACCCGCAGCAACACGCTGGTGGTCTTCACCGACAGCCGGGACAACTCCGGCATGTCGCTGCGCGCGGTGCAGAAGGAGCTGGAGAAGCTGGCCGACGTGACCAAGCCGGTCCGGGTGGTGCTGCTCGGCCTCGGCCCGGACGTCAAGCTGGCTGACCTGCAGGCCGTCGCCGACACCACCGGCGGCGTCGCGTTCCAGGTCACCGACCCCAGCCAGATGCAGACGATCTTCCTGAAGGCGCTCCTTGCCTGAAGGAAGCATCAGCCCAGCCTGAAGGCCCTGCTGGCCTGAGCGGGTACGAAGAGGGGCACGGCCGAAGGCCGTGCCCCTCTTCGCGTCTAGATCATCGGACTTGCCGGGCAGGTGTGCGTATCTTGGACCGCTTTCGCCCACCTGCCTGGCAAGTCGAGCGATCGTGGTCAGCCGATGTCGACCTTGCTCATGATGACGGTGTCGTCGCCGTGGCCGTGCAGGCCGTTCTTCTTGGCCTTGCGCTCGCGGATGATCTCGATGAAGACCGGGATCAGCGAGAGGAAGACGATCAGGAAGACCATCGGCAGGATGTACTTGTCGATGTGCTCGGGGCCGCCGATCGCGTTGATGATCTGCTCGGCGAGCAGGTAGCCGGCCAGCAGGATGCCGTCGACCCAGAGGATCGCGCCGATCACGTTCCACACGAAGAACTGCCGGGCCGGCATGCCGAGCACGCCCGCGACCGGGTTCATGAAGGTGCGCACGATCGGGATGAACCGGGCCAGCACGATCGCCTTGCGCGGGCCGAACTTCGCGAAGTAGTGCTCGGCCTTGCGCACGTACTCCTGCTTGAACAGGCGGGAGTCGGGCTTGTTGAACATCTTGGGGCCGTACTTCGCACCCAGCCAGTGCCCCAGCTGCGCGCCGATGATGGCGCAGAGCGGGCCGAGCAGCAGCAGCCAGCCGATCGGCAGCTGGACGCCCTTCGACTCCAGGAAGCCGGAGGCGAACACGCCCGCGATGAACAGCAGCGAGTCACCGGGCAGGAAGAAGCCGACCATCAGGCCGGTCTCGGCGAACAGGATGAAGCAGACGCCGAACAGCGCGGCCGGGCCGAACAGGTTCAACCAGTCCGTCGGATTCAGGGGATTGAAGTCGGCGGCGGCCAGCGGGGGCGCGGCCAGGGCCTGGAGAGTGTCGACTACGGTCACGCCGCACAACAGTACCGGGCAATGTTCTGAACACCCGGACACGTCCTGTGAGTCGAGGAGGTGGCTGTGACATACGAGGAATTCGTCAACTCGCGACTCGGCGCGCTCGCGCGCTATGCGGTGATGCTTACGGGTGACCAGCACACGGCCCAGGACCTCGTCCAGGAGACGATGGTCCGCGTCCAGCTGAACTGGCGCAAGGTGGCCCGCGCGGACGCGCCCGAGCGCTACGTCAAGCGCATGATGATCAACCAGTATCTCGACTGGCGGCGCGGATCCTGGCTGCGCAGGGTGTTCCTGCGGCCCGACGCCGACGAGGCGGTCGCCGTACCCGTCGATCACGCGCAGCGCACCGCGGACCGCGACCTGATCTGGTCCGTGCTGGCCACGCTGCCGCGGCAGCAGCGGGCGGCGCTGGTGCTGCGCTACTACGAGGACCTGCCGGACGGGGAGATCGCCGAGATGCTCGGCTGCACCGTCGGCACGGCCCGCGGTTACATCTCGAAGGCGCTGGCCCGGTTGCGGGAGTCGGCGGAGCGGCTGAGCCTGGGGGGAGTCCGATGATCGAGGAAGAGCTGCTGCGTGACGCGTTCGCCCGGCACGAGGAGCAGGCACCCCCGCTGGACCCGCTGCGCCGGGCGATCGACGCGCTGGCCACGCGCCGCCGTCGCCGCCGTGCGGCGACCCGTACCGGAGCCGCCGCGGTGGCCGTCGCACTCGCGCTGGCCGTGCCGGTGCAGCTGTGGCGGGGCGGCGCGGTCGCCGACTACGTCGCGGCGATCGGGGTCGAGTCGTCGGTCGCGGCTCCGTCGGGTCCGCTGAACCTCCTGCTGCTCGGGCTCGACCGGCGCGGCAGCATGGCGAACTCCCGAGCCGACACGATCATCCTGGTACACCTGCCCGCGGACGGCGGCGCGGCATACCTGATCTCCATCCCGCGTGACACGGCCACCGAGATTCCCGGCGTCACCGGGACCTTCAAGATCAATGGTTCGTACACGCAGGGCGGAGCCGAGACCGTCCGGCAAGCCGTGGAGCGGCTCACCGGGGTGCGGGCCGACGCCGTGGCGGAGGTGGATTTCTCGGCTCTGCGCTCGGTGACCGACGCCCTGGGCGGGCTGCCGGTGTGCCTGCCGCAGCGGGTGACCTCGCAGCACACCGGCGACGTCTTCCCGGCCGGTTGCCGGGACTATGCGGGCGCACAGGTGGAGGATCTGGTCCGGCAGCGCAGGGGCATGCCCCACGGGGGCTACGACCGCGACCGCCTCGGCCAGCGGGTGCTGCTGGGTCTGGCGAGGAAGGCCGGCGAACGGTCGCTGCTCGGCGACTTCGGCACGGTGAGCCGGCTGGCGCGGACACCAGGCTTGACTGTGCACACCGGCGACCTCAGCCTGCTCGGTCTGGCGATGCGGCTGAACCGGGTCGATGCCGGGGCTGTCGTCGGCGTCAGCCAGCCGACGTTCAACAAGGTCACGATCGGCGGGGAGTCGTTCGAGCAGTTCGATCCGGAGGTCGCGCCGCAGCTGTTCGCGGCGCTGCGGGACGACACCATGAGCGGGTTCGTCCTGCTTCACCCGGCCTGGGTGCTGCCTCAGGAGTAGTCCTCGTCGGCGGGCACGACCACCACGTTCTGCTCGATCTTGTCCCACTCGGAGGCCGGGGGCACCGGCGCGCCCGGCTCTCCGAGCGGCTCCGCCGGGAGGGCGTCGTCGAGGTCCTCGGCGTCCGCTCGGGGATCCGCCGGTGTCGACTGCTCGAGCGCGTCGGCTTCGGGCACGTCGTCGGCGTACGTGTTCCCTGCCACGTTCTCGGTCATTGCTTCACGGTATGACTCGCCTGTGATATTCGCCAGCAGATGTGGGTTTCGGCGTAGAAGATGACCATATGGGCTTTCTGATCCGTTGGGTGATCAACGCAGTGGCGTTGTGGGTCACCACCCTGATCGTCTCGGGCATCGAGGTCACCGCCGCGACCACCACCCGCAGCATCCTCACCCTGATCGTGGTCTCGCTGATCTTCGGGCTGGTCAACGCGATCCTGAAGCCGATCATCCACCTCTTCGGGTGCGTCTTCTACGTGATCACGCTTGGGCTGTTCGCGCTGTTCGTCAACGCGATGCTGTTCCTGCTGGTGGACTGGCTGGCGACGGTGTTCAAGCTGCCGTTCGAGATCAACGGATTCTGGCCCGCGTTCTGGGGCGCCATCGTCATGGGCATCGTGAGCTGGGCGCTCAGCCTGCTGGTGCCGGACGGCGGCGAAGGCTGAGCCCGCACGACGGTCCGGGCAGGGGCCGATTCGCCAGGTCAAGTGACGTAGGCAATACTCCTGTAACGAGGACATCGCGGTCTTCCCGCAGCCATCGGGCGCGGCGACGCGCCACCGCGGCCATCCGCGTCACGCACGCACGCTAGGAGCGTTCACAGATGCCTATCGCATCCCCTGAGGTCTACGCCGAGATGCTCGACCGCGCCAAGGCCGGCGCGTTCGCCTACCCCGCGATCAACGTCTCCTCCTCGCAGACGCTGCACGCCGCGCTGCAGGGCTTCGCGGAGGCCGAGAGCGACGGGATCATCCAGGTCTCGACCGGCGGCGCCGAGTACCTGTCCGGCCCGACCATCAAGGACATGGTCACCGGCTCGGTCGCGTTCGCCGCGTTCGCGCACGAGGTGGCCAAGAAGTACTCGGTCAACGTCGCGCTGCACACCGACCACTGCCCGAAGAACAAGCTGGACGGCTTCGTCCGCCCGCTGCTGGCGGTCTCCGCCGAGCGCGTGGCGCGCGGTGAGAACCCGCTGTTCCAGTCGCACATGTGGGACGGCTCGGCCGTGCCGCTGGACGAGAACCTGCAGATCGCCGAGGAGCTGCTGGCCCTCACCCACGCCGCGAAGATCGTCCTCGAGATCGAGGTCGGCGTCGTCGGTGGCGAGGAGGACGGCGTCGTCGGCGCGATCGACGAGAAGCTGTACTCGACCGTCGAGGACGCGCTGGCCACCGCCGCCGCGCTGGGCCTGGGTGAGAAGGGCCGCTACATGACCGCCCTCACCTTCGGCAACGTGCACGGCGTGTACAAGCCGGGCAACGTCAAGCTCCGTCCGGAGATCCTCAAGGAGATCCAGGAGCAGGTCGGCGCCAAGTACGGCAAGGAGAAGCCGTTCGACCTGGTGTTCCACGGCGGCTCGGGCTCGCTGCTGTCGGAGATCCGCGACGCGGTCGACTACGGCGTGGTCAAGATGAACGTCGACACCGACACGCAGTACGCGTTCACCCGCCCGGTCGCCGACCACATGCTGCGCAACTACGACGGCGTGCTGAAGATCGACGGCGAGGTCGGCAACAAGAAGCAGTACGACCCGCGCGCGTGGGGCAAGGCCGCCGAGTCCGGCATGGCCGCCCGCGTCGCCCAGGCGTGCCAGGACCTCCGCTCCACCGGCACCCGCATCAAGTAACACGCCACGCGGGCCGTCACGGTCCGCGGGCTGGTGGCAAGATCGCCGAATGCGGTCATGATCTGCGGTTCGACCCCAGATCATGACCGCATTTCGCGATCACGGCGTGTTTCTTTGCGCGCGTGTCGCCCCGCGTCCCCGCCTTAGCTGACGGGAATCGGTACGATCGTCCGAATCCGCGTCTCAGGGCAGGAGGTCCGCACGTGCTGGGCATCGACGGGTACGACCCGGTCTGGCACCACGATGCCGGTGCGCTGGCGGCGGCGCACCGCAACCGCTTCGCCCGCGTCATCGGACAGCCGCTCGTCGGCTCCTGGCTGGTGTGGGACCTGGACGCCGAGGCCTGGTTCACCGGCGGCCCCGTGGTGTTCGGCTTCCCCGACGCCAACATCGAGATCACGCACCGCAAGTTCGACGAGTGCGCGATCAGCTGGGACACCATCGACCTGCAGGCCCAGCTCGACTGGCCCGGCCTGCGCCTGGACTGGTGGGCCGACACCCACCCCGCGATCCTCTCGGCCCGGGGCCGCCCGCTGACCCGGGTCAACGTCATCGAACGGATCAGCCCCACCGCCTGGCGCCCGCATGTGCTGCACGCGCTGGAGTTCTTCTTCGGCGACCTGCGCGTCGCCCTGTTCAACGCGATGGACGAGAACGGCCTCACCGGCGAACCCGAGGTCAACCTCCCGGTCGGCTTCTGGCGCCGCATCCCGGTCGCATAGCGACCAGGGATCGGCGGTACGGCCATGATCGTCGGACTTGCCTGGCAAGTGGGCGAATGACGGCCCAAGATGCGCACGTCTGCCCCGCAAGTCCGACGATCATGGGCGCGGATCCGGTCCGCCGCCCGCACATGCACGGCCTCCGGCCGACGTTCTCCCTGGCCGGCGCGGTGGCGCGTTAAGAAGGGCACCTTCCACCACGTATAGCGATGTGAAGGTGCCCTTCCTTCACTGGCAGAGGATGGCGAGGGCTTCGTCGACGTCGTCGGTGACGTGGACCAGGTCGGCCAGGGCGGCGCCGTTGAGCAGGGTGCGGAGCAGGGCGGTGACGGGGAGTTCCTCGGTCCAGAAGTGGTGGCCGAGGAAGACGAAGGGGCCGCTCTCGCCGTCGGTGGCGTAGTAGGTCTTGGTCGCGGCCTGGAAGACCTCCTGGACGGTGCCCGCTCGGCCCGGGGCGAAGACGATGCCGCCGCGGGCCGCTTTCAGGATCACATCCTCGCGGATCGCGTTCGAGAAGTACTTCGCGATCTGGCCGGCGAAGACGTTCGCGGGTTCGTGGCCGTAGAGCCAGGTCGGCACGGACAGGCCGCCCGCCCACGGGTCCAGGGTCGGGAACTCGGCCAGCACATGCAGGGCGACCTTGGTGTACGGGTCGTGGGCGTGGAAGTCCGGTTCCGCGGCCAGCCGGCCGATCGCCTCGTCCAGCGCCGCGACCGGGTGGGCGGCCAGGTAGGAGCCCAGGTTCGCGGCCTCCATGACGCCCGGACCGCCGCCGGTCAGCACCAGCCTGCCGTGGCCGGCCAGCGCGTGGCCGATCGCCGCCGCCATGCGGTACGCGCCGCTGCCGCGCACCTCCGCGTGGCCGCCCATGATGCCGATGCGCCGCCGGGGCGAGATGGCGGCCAGGGCGTCATGCAGGGCGTTGTCGATGCCGTGGTCGTGCAGACGCTGCGCGAGCGCCTCGCGGACCCCCGCGTTCGGGCCGCCCTCGGCGACGAAATGCTCGTACACCCGGGTGTCGTACATGCCGGCGAAGCCGTTCTCGGCGAACCCCGCGGTCAGGTCGGCAGCCGTGTAGAGGCGTGCGGGGTGCGTCGGGTAGGGCACCCAGTCCGCCACCGGCACCACGTGCGCGCCGCGGCGTACCAGCGCGGCCTCCGCGGCCAGGCTCGGGAACGTGCAGCCGATGAAGACCGCGTCCTTGACCTTGATCCGGGACAGGTCGGCGCCGATCGTGAGCCCCTGCACGGTGAGCCCGGCCAGGCTCTTCTCGGCGAGCCGCTCGGACAGCTCTTCCAGGGACTCGATCTCCAGCGGGGTAGCAGCAGACATCAGGCGAGTATGCCCGTGACGAAACCCTCAGCGCAGCGCGGGGACTTCGGCACCCCCACCGGGTTGAATGTCCGTATGCAGAACCTGATGCCCGAACCTCCTGCCACGCTGCTGCCCGCCGACGAGCCGGCCGCCGCCGCGCTGGCCGCCGCGTCGGACCCGACCTCCGTCGCCGCGGCGCACCCCACCTACAGCGCCGCGTGGGCCGCGCTGGCCCAGGTCGCGCTGACCGCGGGGCAGCCTGTTCCGGCGTACGCGTTCGCCCGCACCGGTTACCACCGCGGCCTGGACCAGCTGCGCCGTGCGGGCTGGAAGGGCCACGGCCCGGTGCCCTGGTCGCACGAGCCCAACCAGGGCTTCCTGCGCTGCCTGCACGCGCTCTCGGTGGCGGCCGCGGAGATCGGCGAGGCCGACGAGGCGGCGCGCTGCGCCCAGTTCCTGCGCGACTGCGACCCGGCCGCGTTCGACGCGCTGAACTCCTGACGGGCACGACCGGACCCGCCCGCCACCTGAGCGGAGGCGGGCGGGTTCCGGTCAGAGGCCCTCGGCGACGGAGGCGGCGATGCGCAGCCAGGCGTCCTGGGACTCGTCGGTGAGGCGGCCGTAGTCGATCGGTTCGCCGGAGTCGAGCATGCGCTCGTACGGCGCGATCAGCACGGCCCGGGTGCGCGCGGCGAAGTGCCGTTCGATGGCGGGGATGTCCAGCTCGCGGCGGCTCGGCGGCAGGGAGACGATGGTGACGGCCTGCCGGACCAGGCGGCTGCGGCCGGTCTGCTCCAGGTGGTCGAGCATCCGGGCGGCCGTCTCCGCCGAGTCGTTGCGGGCCGACATGGTGACCACGAGCTGGTCGGTCGCGTCGATGGCGGCCTGCCAGTTCTCGGCCCGCACGTTGTTGCCGGTGTCCACCATGATCAGCTTGTAGAAGCGGCTGACCACCTCGCGGATCTCGGCGAAGGCGTGCGCGGTGAGCATCTCGCCCGCGGTCGCGGACTCGTCCGAGGCGAGCACCTCGAACATGCCGTCGCCCTGCGAGCGCACGTACTGCGACAGGTCGCCGACGCGGCTCTGCGAGCCCTGGAACTGGTGCAGGTCACGCATCAGGTCGCGCACCGTACGCGAGTGGAAGTCCTGCTGGGAGCGCATGCCCAGGGTGCCCTGGGTCTCGTTGTTGTCCCAGGCCAGCACGTACCCGCCGCGCTTGCGGCCGAACGTCATCGCCAGCAGCAGCACGGCCACCGTCTTGCCCGCGCCGCCCTTGGGGTTGACCACGGTGATCTGCCGCAGCCCGCCGAAGTTGCGCCGGACCAGGTCGGTGGCCCGGCGGATCTCCTGCTCGCGCTGGCCCGGGCTCAGGTTGAGCAGCCCGAACGTCGTCTTGCGCAGCGCCGCCTGGATGCCCATGTGGGCGACCGGGTCGGCGGGACGGGTCGCGCGGCGGCGCGCGAACTCCTCGGCCGTGGGCAGGTAGACCTCGCCTCCGCCGGCCGGGCCGGGCTGCTGCGGCCCGCCGAACTGCGGCGGCGTCGGGGCGGCCGTGGTGGGCAGCGGCGGGATGCTCGGCTGGGCCGATACGGGCCATACGCCAGGCGCGGTCTGCGGCGGCGGCACCGCCGTGACGGCCGGACGTTGCGGCGGCACGGCGGCGGTCGCGGTGTACGGAGTGGCCGGGCCCGGCTCGGCGGCCGGCGGGACCGGCGCCGCCGCGCGGGGCTCAGCCGGCGGAACCGGCACGGCGGCCCGCGCCTCGGCGGGCGGCAACGGCACGGCTGCCCGAGCCTGAGACGTGGGTGCGGTTGCGCGGTTCTCCACCGGAGCTGCCGCGCGGGCCTCGGCCGCCGGGGTGCGGTAGGGCACGCGCGGGTCGGCTGGTCCGGCTTGCGGGGGCGTCGGAGCTGCCGGGGACACCTGGGCGGTCGGCGGGGCGGCGACGGGCGGGGGCGGCACCGGCGCGGCCGCCTGCTGCGGGGGCAGCGGGATGGGCGCGCTGTGCGGCTGGACCGGCACGGCGGTCGGCGGCAGCGGCACCGCGGCGCGCTCGCGCTGGGGCAGGGGCGGCAGCGGCACCTGCACGGTCCGGGTCAGGTCGGCGGCACCGGCCACCTGCTGCGGCGCGGGGATCGGGATGCCCGCCTGCGGGGCGGGCACCGCCATGGGCACGCCGGCCGAGGGCCCGCCGGACACCGGATCAGGGCGCGGCACCGCGGCGGACGCCCGGGCGGGCTGGCCGCGCGTGATCTGCTTGCTGTCCTCAGCGGGGCCGCTGATCTCGTCCGGCGGCCACTCCCATTCCGTCATCGCCATCTCCCCAGTGCCGTCTGCCCCTGCAGCCTAGTCAGTGCGCACACCCCGCAGCAGGGTCCGTGTTCCCACCTCTCAGCGGGTATAGACGGCCCACGCCGCGGGCTCCACCCACCAGGAGCGCTTGCGGGTCAGCCCGCCGGATACCCCGTCGTCGGCGAACGGAACCTCGGTGTCGCGCGGGGTCACCGAGACCGCCCGGCCGCGCGCCCGCCGCACCTCGATGCGCAGCCGTGGCGTACCGAACAGCGGTTTGTGCCGCACCGGCACCGCCACCGCGACGTCGATCACCCCGTCGGCCGGGTCGGCGGTGGTCAGCAGCGGCAGCCCGTCCAGCAGCGTCGCCCCGGAGGCGTTCGCGACGGCGACCGCGAGCAGCGGCTCCGCGCCGTCGGTCAGCACCGCGTCGTCGACCTCCACCCGGCCCGCCCACTGCACGGGCTGGCCGTCCTCGGTGCTGCCGGCCAGCAGTACGCCGTCGAGCGTCACCGAGCCGCCGTCGTGGCGCAGCAGGTCCAGCCGGCGCGACCGGTCGCCGAGCACCGCCGCGGCCACCTCGGCCGGCTCCCGGGGCAGGCCCAGCTGCGCGGCGAGGTCCGCCGCGGCCGCGTCGATGGGCAGCACCGCGACCGCGGGAAGATCCGGCACGGTACGCCCTGCGGGCAGGTCGGCGGGCCGCTTCGAGGGGGCCGGGGCATACCGGCGGACCAGGCGGCGCAGCACGTGGCGCAGCTGCCCGTCGTCGGTGACCGCGATCACCAGCCGGGTGCCGCCGTCGGCGTCCGGCCAGGTCAGGCCGTCCTCGCGGGCCGGCCCGTCGAGCCGGGCCAGCACCTGGTCGATCTCCGCGTCGGAGCAGGCCACCACGGTCTCCACCCGGGCCCCGGCGGAGCGCAGCGCGTCCGCGCAGTGCAGCACCGGCACCCGGGGCCGCGGCGCGCCGCTGTGACCCTCGCCATGCCCGGCGCCGTCGCCGGTGCCGCAGCCGCCGGAGCCGCAGCAGCCGCCCTCCGGCTCGGCCATGCTCAGCAGCACCACGTCAGCTGTGCCTCTGTCTGCGCGCACGCGAGTAGTCCTCTCGGGTTCCGGCATTGCCCGGGCATGCGTGCCCGATCAAGCTGTTAGCCTGGCACCCCGGGGTCACCACAGCCGTGGGCGGCCCGCGGCTCGCCTAGGAGGCGAAGGAAAGATGCCAGCGATCGTGCTTCTCGGCGCCCAGTGGGGCGACGAGGGCAAAGGCAAGGTTACCGACCTGCTCGGATCACGAGTGGACTACGTCGTCCGCTTCTCCGGGGGCAACAACGCCGGCCATACCGTGGTCACTCCGGACGGCCAGAAGTTCGCCCTCCACCTGATGCCGAGCGGCGCGCTGCACCCCAACGCGGAGATCGTGCTCGGCAACGGCGTCGTGATCGATCCGAAGGTGCTGCTGGCCGAGATCGACGGCCTCGCCGAGCGCGGCGTGGACGTCTCCCGCCTGCTCATCTCCGCAGACGCGCACCTGGTCATGCCGCACCACCGGGCGCTGGACCGGGTCGTCGAGCGTTACCTGGGCACCGCCCGCATCGGCACCACCGGCCGCGGCATCGGCCCCGCGTACGGCGACAAGGTCGCCCGCATGGGCATCCGGGTGCAGGACCTGCTCGACCCGGGCATCCTCCGGCAGAAGCTGGAGCTGGTGCTGCGGGAGAAGAACCAGATCCTGTTCAAGGTTTACAACCGCAAGGGCTTCGACGTCGATGCCGTGGTCGAGGAGTACCTCACCTACGCCGAGCGGCTCAACCCGTTCATCGCCGACACCCGCCTGATCCTGAACAAGGCGCTGGAAGAGGGCAAGACCGTGTTCATGGAGGGCGCGCAGGCCACCCTGCTCGACCTCGACCACGGCACGTACCCGTTCGTCACCTCGTCGAACCCGACCGCGGGCGGCGCCTGCGTGGGCGCGGGCATCGCGCCGACCCGGATCAGCTCCGTGATCGGCGTCATCAAGGCGTACACCACGCGCGTCGGGGCGGGCCCGTTCCCGACCGAGCTGCACGACGACATGGGCGAGCACCTGCGCAAGACCGGCGGCGAGTACGGCACCACCACCGGCCGCCCGCGCCGCTGCGGCTGGTTCGACGCCGTCATCGCCCGGTACGCCGTACGCGTCAACGGCATCACCGACCTGGTCGTCACCAAGCTCGACATCCTGTCCGGCCTGGAGCAGGTCCCCGTCTGCGTCGGCTACGAGGTCGACGGCGTGCACCTCGACGAGATGCCGATGACCCAGACCGCCTTCCACCACGCCAAGCCGGTCTACGAGTACCTCCCGGGCTGGTTCGAGGACATCTCCAAGGCCCGCGACTTCGCCGACCTCCCCCTCAACGCCCAGCGCTACATCCAGCGCCTCGAAGAACTCTCCGGCACCCGCATCTCCATGATCGGCGTAGGCCCCGGCCGCGACGAAAACGTAGTCCGCCACGACATGCTGTCCGCCTGACCGCGCTGCTGCCGCCTAACCGCGTTGATCATGAACTTATGGCACGGCTCGTCGGTGTGTCGCTGCCATAAGTTCATGATCGATCGGGGTGGCGTTCTGGTTGTCCACAGGGGTTGTCCACAGGGGTTGTGAGCTGGGCTCGAGCGGCTCAGGCTGGCCGATGTGCTTGCTGTGCAACGAATTGCGGAGCGGCAGGACGGCCTGATCACCGCGGGCCAGTGCCGCGACCTGGAGTTATCCACCGCCTCGGTCAAGAACTTCCTCCGTCGAGGGGTATGGCGCGCGCTGAGCCGCGGCGTCTACCTGGTCGACGCCGACCTGCGCGGCAGCTCGCCGGAATCGCCGAAGGCGCTGGTCCGGGCCGCGGTGCTGACCGGCGGCCCGAATGCCGTCGCGGTGCTGGAGAGCGCGGCGGTCGTGCACGGGCTGCACGGCCTGCGGCCGCAGACGCGGCTGCACGTCAGCCTGCCGGGCAAGCTGGCGGTGCCCCGCCGGCTGACCGACCTGACGGTGGTGCCGCATCAACTGACCCTGGGCCCGGAAGACGTCACCGTGGTGGACGGGATCAGGGTGACGACGGTCCGGCGTACCGTCGCAGATCTGCTCTTGAGGCTCGACCGCCTGGCCGCGGTCTCCGTCCTGGACTCGGCGCTGCACCTGGGTCTGCTGGCCGAGGACGAGCTCGCGGAACTGCCCGCGCTGATGTTCGGCCGGCGTGGTGTGGCCGTGGCGCGGAACTGGATCGAGCAGGCGGACGGCCGGGCGGAGTCGCCGCTGGAGACGCGAGCCCGCCTGCGCTGCGCGGACGCGGGCATCCCGCCCGACGACCTGCAGGCGTCGATCGTCGGCGGTGACGGGCGGGTGCTCGCCCGGGTGGACCTGCTGTGGCGCGCGGCCCGGCTGGTCGGCGAGGCGGACGGCGGCGAGGTGCACGACCGTCCCGAGGCGGTGTACCGCGACCGGCAGCGCCAGAACGACCTCGTCAACGCGGGCTACCGGGTTGTCCGCTTCACCTGGTCCGACACCCTGGACGCCGAAGCCATCCCGCGTATCGTCCGCCGTGCCCTGGCCCGCATCCCGCAGCCCGCCGTGCCGGGGGACTCCGCGGAGTCGATCAGGAAGCTGTGGACATGAATCGCCGTCGACCCGTGCCATAAGTTCATGATCAACTCGGAGGGTAGGGTGGGGGTGTGCGGGTACTGGTGGTTGGTGGTGGGGGGCGGGAGCACGCCCTGGTGTTGGGCTTGGGGCGGGATCCGGGGGTCAGCGCTGTCATCGTGGCGCCGGGGAGTCCGGGGATCGCGGAGGTGGCGACGGAGCTGCGGGAGGTGGACATCCTGTCGCCGGAGGCCGTGGCCGGGCTCGCCGTCGAGGTCGAGGCCGATCTTGTCGTGGTGGGGCCGGAGGCTCCGCTGGTGGCGGGGGTCGCCGACGCGGTCCGGGCGAAGGGCATTCCGGTCTTCGGGCCCTCCGGCAGCGCGGCGCGGCTGGAGGGGTCGAAGGACTTCGCCAAGCAGGTCATGACCGCGGCCAAGGTGCCGACCGCGCGGGCGTTCACCTGCACCACGGCCGAGGAGGCGGCGCGGGCGCTGGACGCGTTCGGCGCGCCGTACGTGGTGAAGAACGACGGGCTCGCCGCGGGCAAGGGTGTCGTCGTCACCGACGACCGGGACGCCGCGCTGGCCCACGCCGCCGAGTGCGGGCGCGTGGTCATCGAGGAGTACCTCGACGGGCCCGAGGTGTCCCTGTTCGTGGTGACCGACGGCGTGACCGCGGTGCCGCTGCTGCCCGCGCAGGACTTCAAGCGCATCTTCGACGGCGACGCCGGGCCGAACACCGGCGGCATGGGGGCGTACGCGCCGCTGCCGTGGGCCCCGCCGAACCTGGTCGAGCACGTCATGGCGACCGTGGCCCACCCGACGCTGCAGCAGATGCGCGAGGCGGGCACCCCGTTCTCCGGCCTGCTCTACATCGGCCTGGCGATCACCGAGGGCGGGCCGAAGGTGATCGAGTTCAACGCGCGTTTCGGCGACCCGGAGACGCAGTCGGTGCTGGCGCTGCTGGACACCCCGCTGGGCGGCCTGCTGTACGCGGCGGCCACCGGCGAGCTGGCCGGCCACCCCGAGCTGCAGTGGAAGGACGCCTTCTCGGTGACCGTGGTGCTGGCCAGCGCCGGGTATCCGGCGAGCGCGCGTACCGGGGACGAGATCACCGGCGCGGACGGGCTCATCCACGCAGGCACCAAGCGCGGCGCCGACGGGGTGCTGCGCTCGGCCGGCGGCCGGGTGCTGTGCGCGACGGCGACGGGTCACGACCTGCACGCGGCGCGGGCGGCGGCGTACGAGCTGGTGTCGCACGTGGAGCTGGCCGGCGGCCAGTACCGCACCGACATCGCGCTGGCGGCCGAGGAGGGCCGCGTCGTCTCCCCCTGGCGCTGACGCCGCGCTCGCGCTCCAGCGTTCCGGAGCTGAACAGCCGTCCTTGAGCTGCACAAACGAAGATCGACTGTTAAGAAGGGCACCTTCTACAACGCGGAGCGTTGTGAAGGTGCCCTTCCTTTGTCCTTACAGGTTGCGGAGGAGGCGGGGGATGACTTTGCCGGTGGCGGTGCGGGGGAGTTCGGGGACGAAGTGGACGTCGCGGGGGACGCTGAAGCGGGCCAGGTAGTGGCGGACGTACTCGCGGACCTCGTCCCGGTCGAGGTGCTGGCCGGGGTGCAGGACCAGGTACGCGGCCAGGCGGTGGCCGTACTCGGGGTCGGGGACGCCGATCACGGCCGCCTCGCGGACCTGCGGGAGCTCGGTGAGCAGTTCCTCGACGGGGCGGGGGAAGACGTTCTCGCCACCGGAGACGACCATGTCGTCGGCGCGGCCGTCCACGTACAGCAGGCCGTCGGCGTCCAGGTGGCCCAGGTCGCCGGTGCCGAGCATGCCGTCGGGGCGGTCGCCGGGCGGCGGGGGCACGCCGGGGCCCCGGGTGTATCCCTCGAACAGCATCTCGTTGCCGACGTGGATCTCGCCGATCCGGCCGCGGGGCACGGGCAGGCCGGTCGGGTCGAGGATCGCGATCCGGGTGCCGTGTGGCGGGCGGCCCGCGGTGCCGGGGTCGCGGCGCAGGTCGTCGGGGGTGGCGATGGACGCCCAGGAGGCCTCGGTGGAGCCGTACAGGTTGTAGAGGCAGTCGCCCCAGGTGTCCATGAACCGGGTGGCCAGCCCCCCGGGCAGGGCTGATCCGCTGACCGCGACGATGCGCGGCGGCCTGGCGGGCACGGCCCCGGCCTCGACCAGCCGCTGCAGCATCACCGGCACCGCGAACAGGGCGGTGCACCCGTGCACGTCGACGGCGTGCGCGGTGGCGACGGGGTCGAAGCGCCGCTGCAGCACGACGGTGGCGCGCATGGCCAGGGAGAGCTGCAGGGCGGCGTACCCCCAGGTGTGGAACAGGGGCGCGGAGATCAGGATGCGCTCGCCGACCTTCAGCGGGATGCGGTCGATGATGGAGACCAGCGGGCCGAAGCCGGGCGGGGTGGGCCGGCGGGCACCCTTGGGCGCCCCGGTGGTGCCGGAGGTGAGCACGATGGTGCGGCCGGCCCGGCTGATGTCGGACCAGCGGCCCTGCGGCGGGGTCTCGGCGATCAGCGAGTCGACGCGTGCCTCGTCGAGCCGCTCGCACGGCGCGGCCGCGGCGACCGGCGCGAACTCGCGGTCGTGGATGAGCAGGCGCAGCTGCTGCTGCTCGGCCACCGCGGTGAGCTGCGGCGCCGACAGCGCGGTGTTGACCAGGACGGCGTCCGCCCCGAGCAGCGAGCACGCGACCAGGGCCTCGATCAGCCCGGCGTGGTTGCGGCACATCAGCCCGACGCGTACGCCGGGAGCCACGCCCCGGGTGCCGCCGAGTGCGACGGCCAGGCGCTGGGAGCGGTGCAGGAGCTGGCGGTAGGTGATCGCCCCGCGGTGCTCGTCGATGACGGCGGGCCGGTGCGGGTCGCGGGCCTCGGCGGCGCGCAGCTCGCCGGCGAGCGTGAAGCCCCACCGGCGCAGCGTGTTGAGCTGGTCGGCGACGCGGGTCGGGCTGCCGGGGCTGAGCAGCCCGCGGCGGGCCAGGGTACGGACAATGAAGAGCAGGTCCACGACGGTGAGGCCTCTCGTTCGATCGCCAGGATTACCCGGATATTACTGAGCGGTAACTAAAAAGTGAAGACGGCGGCCCGCCGAAACGGACCGCCGTCTATGTGTGTGGGGTATCAGCGCAGCGAGGCCCCGGTGATGGCGCGGGCGATCACCAGCCGCTGGATCTCGCTCGTGCCCTCGAAGATCGTGTAGATCTTGGCGTCCCGGTACCACCGCTCCACCGGGTGCTCGCGCAGGTAGCCCGCGCCGCCCAGGATCTGCAGCGCCTTCTCGGTCACCGACACCGCGACCTCGCCGGCCTTCAGCTTGGACATCGAGCCCTCGCCCGCCGTGAACGGCCGGTTGTTGCGGCCCATCCAGGCGGCCCGGTACACCAGCAGCCGCGCGGCGTCGATCTCCATGCGCATGTCGGCCAGCGCGAACGCGACCGCCTGGTTCTCCACGATCGGCCGGCCGAACTGCACCCGCGTCTTCGCGTACTCCAGCGCGTACTCGTACGCCGCCCGCGCGATGCCCAGCGCCTGCGCGCCGACCGCGGGCCGGGACAGCTCGAACGTACGCATCGAGGCCTGCCCCGACGAGCGCTGCCCCGACCGGGCCCGCGCCAGCCGCTCGTCGAGCCGGTCCTTGCCGCCGAGCACGCAGTTGCCGGGCACCCGGACCTCGTCGAGGAAGACGTCGGCCGTGTGCGAGGCGCGGATGCCGAGCTTGCGCAGCTTGCGGGCCGTGTGCAGGCCCTTGCTGCCGGGCGGCACGATGAAACCGGCCTGCCCGCGCGAGCCGAGTTCCGGGTCGACGACGGCGGTGACCACGTGCACGTTGGCGATGCCGCCGTTGGTGGCGTACGCCTTCTGTCCGGTCAGCACCCACTCGTCAGTGGCCTGGTCGTACACGGCGCGGGTGCGCATCGCGCCCACGTCGGAGCCGGCCTCGGGCTCGGTCGAGCAGAACGCGGCGACCTTCGGGTCCTCCTTGGTGCCGAAGCACTGCGGCACCCACTCGGCCATCTGCTCGGGGGTGCCGGAGCCGAAGATCCCGGCGACCGCCAGCGAGGTGCCCATGATGGCCAGCCCGATGCCCGCGTCACCCCAGAACAGCTCCTCGCTGGCGATGCACATGGACAGGCCGCTCGGGTCCGCCCAGAGGTTCGCGAGGAACTCGAAGTCGTACAGGCCGATCTTGGCGGCCTCGGCGATGACGGGCCAGGGAGTCTCCTCCCGCTCGTCCCACTCTGCGGCGGCCGGGCGCACGACCTGCTCGGCGAAGCCGTGCACCCAGTCCCGCAGATCCCGCTGCTCCTCGTTCAGATCAAGCGAGAATTCCACGTGTTATGCCCCCTGCTCCGGGGCGGACCACCTGAGGGGGGTGGTCATGGATCAGGCCTTGGGGATGTTGAAGAGGTTGGCGATGTTGGCGGCCAGGGCCAGGTCGCCCTTGGCCTTCAGCTTGCCGCTCATGAACATCATGACGGGGTTGCCGTTGCCGGAGACGAGCTTGAGGAAGTCGGCCGGGCCGACCGTCACGGCGAGCTTCGGCTCGTGGGACGGGGTCTCCGAAAGCGCGCAGGCGCCGTTGGCGATGACCAGCTCGTAGGTGTCCGAGCCACCGCCGGGCGCGCCCGTGATGATCCAGTGGATGACTGCCTCGGTGTTGCCCGCGCGCTCGGGGCGGAACAGGCCGGGCATCCGGCGGAAGATCTCGTCCAGCACCTTCGTCCGCAGGTCGCCGCCGAGCACCTCGTTCAGCTGTGCGTCGGAGGCGTTCTTGACCAGCGAGGCGAACTGCGCCGGGTCGAGCGAGCTGAAGTCGGACAGGTTGAACTCGGCCATGATGTCCTCCATAACCATTGAAACTTACTCGTGCGTAACCTTACGACGGAGTAGGTAGGCTGGCAAGGTGCAGAACAGCCCTCTTCCCTCAGGTGACGACGCGCCGGCCGCGGCCCGTCCCGCGGACGCGCCCCGCGGCCGGGTGCCGCGCGCGGAGCGTGAGCAGCAGATGCTCGACGCCGCCGTGCTGGTGTTCTCCCGCCGGGGCTTCCACCACGCCAACATGGACGAGATCGCCGAGCTGTCCGGCGTGTCCAAGCCCATGGTGTACGCCTACCTGGGCACCAAGGAGGAACTGTTCATCGCCTGCCTGCGCCGCGAATCGGCGCGCCTGGTCGCGGGCCTGGCCGCCGCGGCCGATCCCACCCTCCCTCCGGACCAGCAACTGTGGCGGGGGCTCAAAGGTTTCTTCGAGTTCGTCGGCGCGCACCGCGACGGCTGGTCGGTGCTCTACCGGCAGGCCCGCACCCAGCAGCCGTTCTCGGTCGAGGTCGCGGCGATGCGGGAGGCCGTGGTCGAGGTGATCACCGACCGGCTCGACGGCGCGCTGCGCCTGGAGGGGCGGCAGGTCAAACCCGACGACCTCACCGCGATGGCCCTGACGCTGGTCGGCGCGAGCGAGTCGCTCGCCGACTGGCTCGCCGACCACCCCGACGAAGACCCCGGGCGTACGGCGACGCGCCTGATGAACGCCGTCTGGCTCGGCGCGGACCAGCTCATGCGCGGGGTGTCCTGGCGGCCGCCGGCCTGACCGGCAGCGGGCACACGAGAAGGGCGCTCACCGCGGTGAGCGCCCTTCGTCTTCGGGGAGCCGGTCCGGCGGTGCCGCACGGGGGGACGGCACCGCCCGGACCGGCTCCGGTCCACCAGCCCGGCGGGCTGGGAGATGCGGTCAGCTCGCCGCCGGGCTAGGCGCGGTGGTGGGGCGAAGCACGGCACAGGCCTGCATCGCCGCCGCCACCTTCGGATCGGCGGTCGCGAGCTGCTGCCCGGGTGTGAACTCCACACCGCGTTCAGCGAGGCAGTTGCGGTACGCCGCGTTGGCCCCGTTGTCGCCCCGGTTGCCACCGAAGCCTCCACCGGGTCCGCCGCTGGGGCGTACCGCTGCGCAAGCCTGCTGTGCCTGCTGCCACTTCTCGGCGTCCACGCCGTCCGGTGCCCGCATACCCCCGCCGGGTCCGCCGAAACCTCCCGGCTGCCCGCTGGGCCGTACGGTCGGCCGGGCGGACGCCATGCCCGACGGCCGGGCGGTCGGCGCGCCGGACGGTCTGCCCTGGCCCTGCCCCTGGCCGAAGCCTTCCGGCAGGGTGATCCCCTGCTCCTTCAAGCAGGCGGTGTACGCGGCGAAGCCGCTCGTCCCGTCCCCGGAGCCGGTCTGATCGGTGGTGTCGTCGCCGGAACCGCAGGCCGCGGCGAGGCCGAGCACGGCGATCGCGACGGCAGCGGTGAGGGCGGCGCGGGTCTGTCTCATCGGCGTCTTCACCCGGGCGAGCCTGCGCGCCGCGGCTCAGGGCACGCTCGACCGAAGCTCAGGATGGGCTGGGAGTGGCGGCTTTGAGGTGGCTCCGAGGTGAGCTGAAGCGATCACCGAGCGGCGGCCGCGAGACTCCCGGCCATGACGTTCGTGGTGCGCGGAAAGCGCCGCCGGTGGGTGGCCGCGGGTGCGGCGGTGCTGGTCGCCGCCGTGGTGGTGACGGTGGTCGCGGTGCAGGGCGGTGACCCGGCCCCGGCGGCCGCGGCGACGGTGGCGGTGCAGCGGGGCGAGGTGACCTCGTCGGTCGCCGCGTCCGGCAAGGTGTCCCCGGTCGCCAGCCGCGAGCTGGCCTTCTCCGTCGCCGGCACGCTCACCTCGGTGCTGGTGAAACCCGGTGACGAGGTGGCGGCCGGGCAGGACCTGGCCACGATCGACGACGCCGACGCCCGCGAGGCCCGCGACGACGCCGCCAACGCGCTGACCGAGGCCGAGCAGGCGCTGACCGACGCCAAGGCCGCCGCCGACAGCGACGACACCTCGACCGGCTGCACGTCGGCTCGCGGCGCGGCGTACGGCGGCTCTACCGACAGCTCGGTCACCGCCGTGACGGCGGTGCTGCTCGCAGCCCCGGCTGGTGCCACGGCGACCGCCACCGCTCCGTCGACATCCGGATCCGCGCCGACCACCCCGACCGCCGTATCCCTCGCGGGCAGGTCGACCACCAGCCCGTCGGTCAGCGCGAGCGCGGTCAGCGCGTCGACCACGGCCACGGCCGCGCCGTCACCTTCGCCGTCGAGCAGCCCATCGGCGTCTGCCTCCCCCAAGCCCACCGCCACGCCGTCCCGCACACCCGCGCCGAGCACCGGCTCCGGCAGTTGCTCGTCCGGCGGCTCGTCGAACGGCGGCTCCTCGAACGGCGCCGGCGGCGCGACCGGCGGGCGCGGCAGCGGCGGGGATGCGATCTACTCCGCGCAGGTCGCGGTGAACAAGGCCGAGGCCGAACTGACCAAGGCCGAGCGCGACCTGGCCGGCACCACCATCACGGCCCCCGTCGCGGCGAAGGTGCTCAGCGTCGGCGGCAAGGCCGGCGACCCGGTGAGCACCGGGACCTTCATCACGCTCGGCGTCGTCGCCACGATGATGGTCGAGGCCGAGTTCGCCGAGGCCGACGCGGTGAGCCTGGCGGTCGGCCAGCCGGCCACGGTGACCCTGGCCAACCGCCCCGACGAGACCCTTCCCGCGACCATCGCCCAGGTCGCCGCCACCGGTACGGCCAGCGGCACCCTGGTCCGCTACCACGTGCTGCTGGCGTTCGACGGCGCTCCCGAAGGCCTGCTCATCGGGCAGAGCGCCACCGCGGGCGTGGTGCTCGCCCGAGCCGAGGGCCTGCTGCTGCCGCAATCCGCGGTCCGGGTCACCGGCGACGCCACCGGCGAAGTGAAACTGCCCGACGGCACAGCCCGCACGATCGGCATCGGCCTCCGCGGCGACGGCAACGTCGAGATCACATCCGGCCTCACCGAAGGCGACACGGTACGCCTCAACGCCCGCTCCTGACCCCTCCTCGACGATCTTGCGTGAACTGTGGGTACGACTCGCCTGAACCGGTCATATGGGCAACAGTTCGCGCAAGATCAAGTAGATCTTGACGGGACGGCGTTCACCGGGTTCCGACGTCGCTCCCAGGGTTCTCCGAGGTAAGACGGATACAACCGGCTCACAGGCGGTGTCGAGGTGACAGGGAGCTGACGGTGACGCAGCAGCAGGAGCGGGCACGGACCAGGGTGCTGGTCGTCGACGACGAGGCCAACATCTGCGCGCTGCTGTCGGCCACGCTGCGCCTGGTCGAGTTCGACGTACGGGTCGCGCACACCGGCCGGGACGCGCTCATCGCGGCCGAGGAGTTCCAGCCCGACCTGGTCGTGCTCGACGTGATGCTGCCCGACCTGGATGGCTTCGAGGTCGCCCGGCAGCTGCGCGCCGACGGTCGCGGGCCGGACAACGCCCTGGTGCCGGTGCTGTTCCTGACCGCCCGGCACTCCGTGGAGGATCGCATCTCCGGGCTGACCGTCGGCGCGGACGACTACGTCACGAAGCCGTTCAGCCTGGAGGAGGTCGTGCTGCGCATCCGGGCCATCCTGCGGCGCAGCCGCCCCGGCGGCGAGCAGGCTGACAGCGGCGTGCTCCGCTACGCCGACCTGGAGCTGCACGAGGACGCGCACGAGGTGCGCCGCGGCGGCAAGCTGATCGACCTGTCCCCGACCGAGTTCAACCTGCTGCGCTACCTGCTGGTCAACGCCGGCCGAGTGGTCTCCAAGGCGCAGATCCTGGACCGGGTGTGGAGCTACGACTTCGGCGGCGACGGCCGCATCGTCGAGTCGTACGTCTACTACCTGCGCAAGAAGGTGGACAAGTGGGACCCGCCGCTGATCCACACCGTGCGCGGTGTCGGGTACGCGCTGCGGCTGCCCCGGGGTGGCCAGGAATGATCGGCCCACCGTGGCGGCGGTGGACTCTGCGTACCCGGATGGTGGTCGCGGTGGTGGCGCTCGCCGGGGTGGCCCTGCTCGTCACCGACTTCGTCGCCGCCACGACCCTGCGCCACTACCTGGCCCAGCAGCTCGACGAGGACGTGCGCCGCCTGCCGATCGCGTGGGGCCAGGGGCGGGGCAATCCCTGGGGTACAACGCCCGGCCAGCAGCCCGGCCGTCCCGCCGCCACGCCCGCGCCGCAGCCGAGCCCGTCGAGCAGTGCGAGCCCGTCCACGCAGACGCCGACCTCGGCCGAGGTCGGCTGCGAGACGCCCGAGACGGCCGCCGGCCGCGGGGTGCCGCCGGTCGGTGACGACGCCGCGGGCCTGCTGTACAGCGCCGACGGCCGGCTGGTGCGCTGTGCCACCAACGGGATCGCGCTGGCCGACCTCCCCGTGCTGACGCTCGCGCAGCTCGAAGCCAACGCCGGACCCGCGGTGGGCCGGGAGCCGGGCAAGCCGTTCCCGGTCGAGAACACGAAGCCGCCGTTCACCGCCGAGAATTCGTCGGGGCAGAAGTTCCGGGTCGTGGTGAACCGCACGTTCGACGGGGAGTTCCGGGTCGGCGCGATCTCGTTCGACCGGGTCGACGCCACCGCGAACCTGATGCTGCTCATCGGGCTGGGCGTGGGGGCGCTGGTGCTGCTGGTGCTGGGCTTCGCGGCGTACAGCGTGGTCCGGATCGGGCTGCGGCCGCTGACCAACATGGAACACGCCGCGGCGCAGATCGCCGGCGGCGACCTGACCGCCCGCGTGCCCGACCCCGACCCGCACACCGAACCCGGCCGCCTCGGCCTGGCGCTGAACACCATGCTGTCGCGCATCGAGGCGGCGGTGACCGCGCGGGCCGCCTCCGAGCAGCGGCTGCGGCAGTTCCTCGCCGACGCCTCGCACGAGCTGCGCACCCCGCTCACCTCCATCCGCGGCTTCGCCGAGCTGTACCGCCGCGGCGGCGCGCCGCCCGGACCCGAGCTGGACGAGACCATGTCCCGGATCGAGCAGGAGGCCGCCCGGATGGGCCTGCTCGTCGAGGACCTGCTCCTGCTGGCCGCGCTGGACGAGGAGCGCCCACTGCAGCGGTCCCGGGTCGACCTGCTGGCGGTCGCGGCCGACACGGTCCGCGACGCGCACGTGCGCACCCCGGGCCGCAACGTGGAGCTCGCCGGGTTCGAGCCGGTCAGCGTGCTGGGCGACGAGCACCGGCTGCGCCAGGTGGTGACGAACCTGGTGGCGAACGCGCTCCAGCACACCTCGCCCGACTCCCGGGTCACCCTGCGGGTGAGCCATCGCGGTGGTGAGCCCGCCGACGAGGTGTTCGAGCTGCCGGTGGCCCGCGACAGCGGCCCGGTGGTCGCCGCGGTCGGTGCGGAGCTGGACCCGGACCTGCCGGTCGCCGTGATCGAGGTCGAGGACACCGGGCCCGGGGTGCCGCCCGAGCACGCCGCCCGCATCTTCGAGCGCCTCTACCGCGCCGACCCGCACCGGGCCCGCAGCCACGGCGGCGCGGGCCTGGGCCTGGCCATCGTCTCCGCGATCGTGAAAGCCCACGGCGGCCGCATCGAGCTGGCCACCTCACCCGGCGTGGGTTCGACCTTCCGGGTGCTGCTTCCGCTTGCTACTTAACGCACATCACCATGCTCGTTTGATACCTTCAAGCCTTCTGGGTATCAAACGGGCACCTCCTTGATACCAAACCGCCTTGTACGTATCAAAGGAGCGGTGATGTTGCGAGAGCAGTTCCTCTCGGCCCAGTGGCCACACGTGATCCGGGCGGAACGGAACTACCTGGCCTTCCTGCCGCCGGACCTGCCACCGCAGCTCGATCTCGGTGGCAGCCTGCTGAGCCGCCTGTCTGCGGCAGACCGAGCCGTGGGCGAACTGGCCGGTGTTGCCCGCACTCTGCCCGGCCCGGAGTTGCTGGCAGCCTCCTTGATCAGGCATGAGGCGGTGTTGTCGAGCCAGATCGAGGGCACCCGGGCCACCATGTTCGACCTGGCCCTGTTCGAAGCCGAGCCCTCCGCGGCCGAGGCGGCGGACACCAGCGAGGTCTTCAATTATGTGCTCGCCACCGAGCAACTGCTGGACCCGGACCGGCGGTTGCCGCTGAGCCTGCCGCTGCTTCTGGAGGCACACCGGACGCTCCTCGCGGGGGTACGCGGCGGGCATGCCACGCCGGGCGAGTTCCGGCGTAGCCAGAACTGGATCGGTCCGCCAGGGTGCACCCTCAACGACGCGACCTACGTTCCACCGCCACCCGAGCGGCTCTGGGAATGCCTCGACCCGCTGGAGAGGTATCTGCACGCCGATCGTGAGCTGCCGCCGTTGCTCGCGATCGGATGCCTGCACTACCAGTTCGAGGCGATCCACCCGTTCCTCGACGGCAACGGCCGGGTCGGGCGGTTGTTGATCACCTTGCTCCTGGTGGAGTGGGGCCTGCTGCCCGGTGCCGTGCTCGACCTGTCCGCCTATATCGAGCCTCGGCGCGACGAGTACTACGCGAGGCTGCTCGCCGTCTCCACGCACGGCGACTGGGGCGGCTGGCTGCGCTTCTTCCTGGAGGGTGTGACGCAGCAGGCGCAGGACGCGGTGAGCAGGGCGCGGGCGTTGTCCGAACTGCGGGCCGACTATCGGGGACGCGTGACCACGGCACGCGCTTCCGCCCTGCTGCCGCGCTTGGTCGACGCTCTCTTCGAGCGGCAGTCGCTGACCATCCCGCGAGCGCAGGAGCTGCTCGGTGTCAGCGCACGATCGGCTGCGCTGGCCGTGGACCGGCTCGTCGAGGTCGGGATTCTCCATGAACTGCGCCGGGGCCGTCGGCGGTACTTCCTCGCGAACGAGATCATCGACGTCGCGAGTGGGCGGGGCGTCGACCGGTGGCGGATGTCGCGCGAATCGCCGCACGGTCAGCGGACGTTGCCTGGTTTCGACAGCTGAGAGCTCCAAGCTCATTCCGAGGTTGGCCGGAGGTCGCGTCGAGGGCGGGTCGCGACGATGCGTGCCATGCGATTGCGGCGAGCCATCCCGCTCGGGCGGACCACACTGCTCAACAGCGCCCTCGGGCTGCTGCTGGTCGGTGGCGGCACCTGGGCGTACTTCATGATCAGCGGAGACGCGGCGCCGGCCGAGGCGAACACGACGCGCACGGTGGCGGTGGCCCAGGGCACGGTGACCGCGACGGTCACCGCCGACGGGTCGATCGAGTCGGCGAACCTGATGTCGGCCGACTTCACCACCGGCGGCACCGTGACCGCCATCAAGGTGAAGGTGGGCGACCGGGTCGCCAAGGGCGCGGTGCTGGCCACGGTCGACGCGACCGAGGTCAAGGAGAGCCGCCAGACCGCCGCGCGCAACCTCGACGCGGCCCGCGACGCGCTGGACCGGGCCGAGGACGGTGGCGACGACAGCAGCATCGCCAACGCCGAGAACCAGGTGGACCAGGCGGAGTCGGCGCTGGCCGCGGCGCAGCGCGCGGTCGACGGCACGGTGCTCAAGGCCCCGATGGCCGGGACCGTGGTGGCGATCAGCGGCGCGGTCGGCGGCTCCTCGGGCGGCTCTTCCGGCGGTGGCGGCAACGGCTCGTCGTCGTCCTCGTCGTCGGGCGGGTCCGGGTTCGTGCAGCTGGCCGACCTGACGAAGCTGCAGGTCACAGCGGGGGTCGCCGAGGCGGACGCGACCCGGCTCAAGGTCGGGCAGTCGGCCACGGTCACCTGGAACGCGCTGACCGGGGCCACCGCGACCGGCAAGGTCTCGGCGATCTCGCCGACCGCGTCCAGCGGGAACACGGTGACGTACCCGATCGAGGTGCTGCTGGACAGCATCCCGGAGGGCACCCGGCTCGGGCAGACGGTGAGCCTGTCGGTGACCGTGGACGAGGCGGCCGACGCGATCTACGTGCCCGCCGCGGCGGTGCGTACGGCCGGCGGCCGGACCACGGTGACCGTGGTGAAGGACGGCGTGCAGGAGACCCGGTCCGTCGAGATCGGGCTCAAGGGCGACGCGTACACGGTGATCGTGTCCGGGGTGAGCGTGGGCGAGCAGGTCGTGCTGGCCACCGTGACCAGCGGCACCGGTAACCAGCAGCAGTTCCCCGGCGGCGGGCCGGGCGGCTTCACCGGCGGCGGCTTCGGTGGCAACACCGGCAACCGGCCGGGCGCGGGCGGTGGTGGGCGATGACGGCCCCCGGCCGCGAGCAGCGGCCCGTGCTGGAGGTCGTCGACCTGGTCAAGACGTACGGCGAGGGCGAGACGGCGGTGCACGCCCTGGCCGGGGTCTCGCTGACCGTCGCGCCCGGCGACTACGTGGCCATCATGGGCTCGTCCGGCTCCGGCAAGTCCACCCTGATGAACATCCTCGGCTGCCTGGACGTGCCCACCTCGGGCACGTACCGGCTGGACGGGGTCGACGTCAGCGAGCTGAACGAGTCTCAGCTGGCCCTGGTGCGCAACCGGCGGATCGGCTTCGTGTTCCAGTCGTTCAACCTGATCGCCCGGACCAGCGCCCTGGCCAACGTGGAGCTGCCGCTCGCGTACGCCGGAATCAAACCGGCGGTGCGCCGCGAGCGGGCGCTCGCCGCGCTGGACATGGTGGGCCTGGCCAACCGGGCCGACCATGACCCGAACCAGCTCTCCGGCGGCCAGCAGCAGCGCGTCGCCGTGGCCCGCGCGCTGGTCAGCCAGCCGGCGCTGCTGCTGGCCGACGAGCCGACCGGCAACCTGGACAGCCGCTCCACCAAGGACGTGCTGAGCATCCTGGACGGGCTGAACGCGCAGGGCCGCACCATCGTGCTGATCACGCACGAGGACGAGGTCGCCGCCCACGCCCACCGCACCATCCGCCTCGTCGACGGCCTGATCGTCTCCGACGTCCGCCGCCGCGACATCGCGCCCGTGGAGGTCCCGGCATGAGCGTTTTCGAGATCTTCGGGTTCGCGTTGCGCGGGGTGGCCGCGAACAAGCTGCGGTCGGGGCTGACCGTGCTGGGCATCCTGATCGGTGTCGCGGCGGTGATCCTGCTGGTCGCGGTCGGCAACGGGTCGGCCAAGCAGGTCGAGGACAGCCTCGCCGCGCTCGGCACGAACACGCTGACCGTGCAGGGCGGGCGGGGCGGCGACACCGGTTACCGCACCGACCTGACCCTCGACATCGTCAAAGCGCTGCAGGACAGGGAGTCCGCGCCCGACGTCAAGAGCGTCTCGCCGGTGGTGAGCAGCTCGCAGACGCTGACCTTCGGCGACGCGTCGTACGACGTCAACTCGGTGATCGGCACGTACCCGTCGTACTTCTCCGCGTCGAACAGCGTGGTCGCGAGCGGGTCAGGGTTCACCGAGGAGGACGTCGACCAGGCCGCGCGGGTCGTGGTGCTCGGACCGACCACCGCCGAGGAGCTGTTCGGCACCGTGGACCCGGTCGGGCAGCGCATCGGCATCGCCGGGCAGATCTACTCGGTGATCGGGGTGCTCGCGAAGAAGGGCTCGACCGGGTTCAACGACCCCGACGACGTGGCGATCGCGCCGCTGCCCGCGGTGCAGCGCTCGCTCACCGGGTACGGCCCCGTCTCGTCGATCACGGTCGAGGCGGTGAACGCGGACGCCGTGGCCGCGGCGAAGGCCGAGATCACCGCGATCCTCAACGCGAAGATGCACGTCGCGGACGGCGCGAGCAGCACGCCGTACCAGATCAGGGATGCCTCTCAGCTGCTGGAGACCCGCACCGCGACGGCGGAGACGTTCACCGTGCTGCTGGGTGCGGTCGCCGGGATCTCGCTGGTCGTGGGCGGCATCGGCATCACCAACATCATGATGGTCTCGGTGACCGAGCGGACCCGGGAGATCGGCATCCGCAAGGCGCTGGGCGCGCCGCGCCGGGTCATCCTCACCCAGTTCCTGATCGAGGCGACGCTGCTCAGCCTCGCCGGCGGCGGGTTAGGGGTCGCGGCCGCGCTGATCGGCGCGAACTTCGAGATCGTCGGCATCAAACCGGTGGTCATGCCCGACTCGGTCGTCCTGGCGCTCGGCGTCTGCGTGGCGATCGGCCTGTTCTTCGGCAGCTACCCGGCCAGCCGGGCGGCCGGCCTGCGCCCCATCGACGCCCTGCGGTACGAGTAAGGAGCCCTGATCTTCATGAAGCACGCGATCCGTACCCGGGAGTCGGACACCGACGCCCTCCCGGATGCGCCGATGGACGACCTGGTGGCGGGCCTGGCGAAGGCCAAACGCGGCCCGTGGCTGACCCGCAGCACCGGTGCCCTGCTCGGGCTGGTGCTGACCTGCGGCGGTTTCCTCGCCGGCATCCAGGTCCAGCAGAACTTCGGCACGTCCGGCACCGCAGCCACGCCCGGCGGGGCCACCGGCGCCCGGCCGAACGGCTTCCGCGTCGGCAACAACCAGGGCGGCTTCGGCGGCCAGCAGGGCGCGCAGCCGGGGGCCCAGCAGGCGGCCGCCACCCCGATCACCGGAAAGATCAAGCTCGTCGACGGCACCACCGTCTACCTGGAGACCTCCGACGGCCGCCTGCTGACCATCAAGACCGCCGACACCACCACCGTCCAGACCACCGACAAGATCGCCCTCAAGGACCTGGCCGCCGGCACCGAGATCACCGTCCAGGGCACCACCACCGACACCACCGTCACCGCCACCACCATCACCGCGACCAAGTAACCCCGCAGTTCGCAACTCTTAAAGAGTCGCGGCGTCAACGCGCCCCGAATGCCGCGACTCTGT
>NZ_BONI01000047.1 GCF_016862635.1 Catellatospora coxensis
CGGGCCCGCGCTATGAAGGAGGACGTTCTGGGTCGTCTGAGGCGGCTGCTCGGTGACGACCACCCGGCCACCCTGGATGCCAGATTCGACATTGCGGTAATGGATACGTTCCGGGGCTCCCTGATAACGGCCCGGTCGGAAGCTGACGACATCTGTCGACATCAAACCCGAATCCTGGGTGCCAGGCATCCCGACACCCAGCGGACCCGCGAATTGTCTGACTATCTGGCGTTGCGAATGGGAGGTCGAGTCAAGACCTCAGCCAAGAAGCCAAAAAGGAAGAAGTGATACGTCGGTAAGTAGGCGTAAGGCGATACCACTCCCACTTGGCGAGCAATGTCAGCTTGCCTGGGTTGGTTGTGTCATAACCGTCAAAAGCGCTGGCAGTTGGGTGCCGACTGCGTCGAACTCGACCGCATCGAGCTCGAGATGGTCGGTGCGTGACCATCCCGTCGCGGTGCCTAGTCGATCTGCGCACGATCCAGGCGGAGGCGTGGATCGGCGGGTCCGGCGCAACCCGCGACGAAGGCTGCGAAGTCGGTGGGCACTGCGCCAGATCCCGTCAACGTCAGCTTGATGGGCGGGGACGTCTGTCAACGGCGAGGTCTGCGATCGCCTTTCCGAGGCGGGCCGCGCGGGTCTCCGGGTTCACGGCCTTCAGCAGCGGAAGCATCACCAGGTACTGGTCGGTCTTGCCGAGCTGCCCGAAAAAGTCGGCGGCGGCCGGGTTCGCGGCCAGCGCGGCGGCGAGGTCTGGAGGCACGGTCGCGTCGCTCTGCTTGACATAGGCGGCGTCCCAGCGCCCGTCGGCCTTGGCCGCCTCGACCTCGGCCAGGCCCGGCGCGCGCATCCGCCCCTGCGCCATGAGTGCCTCCACGCGCTCCACGTTGACCCGCGACCACGAGCCCTTGGGCCTGCGGCGGGAGTATCGCTGCAGGAAGTGGTCGGCGTCGAGGGACTTGCGCACGCTGTCGATCCAGCCGTAGCAGTGGGCCACGTCGGCCGCCTCGGTCACGCTGATCGCGGGCTGCCGCGAGTTCTTCTTGCGGACCTTCAGCCACGCGCCGTCGGGGCTGCCGTGATGCTCGGCCAGCCAGGCCTCCCACTGGTCCGCATGCTCGAAGCTGAGGTTCTCCACACCGGCGACCATATGCGCCACCGCTGACAGGAATCGAGATCGCCGCAGCACCCGTCCGGCCCGCCCCGCGCGAGGCGGGCCGGACGGGTGCGTGTTAACAAGGTGCCCTTCCTCTACGTAAACCGTTAAGAAGGTGCCCTTCCTTGCGATGGGGTCAGCGGGTGGTGCAGAGGGTGCCGTTGAGTTTGAACAGGGGTGGGAGGACGTTGGGGCCCTGGTAGTTGCCGACGTAGCCGACGTTCACCGTGGCGCCGGGGGCGATGAGCTTGTTGAAGTCGGCGTTGGCGACGGTGACCGTCGAGCCGGTCTGCGTCCAGGTGCCGTTCCAGCCGCTGCCGAGCTGCTGCCAGGCGGTGGGCCAGCTGAACGCCAGGGTCCACGTGTCCACCGGGTTGGTGCCGGTGTTCGTGATGTCGACGCTGCCGACGTACCCGTTGCCCCAGTTGCTGGCGTCGGTCAGGGTGACCGCGCACGGTGCGGCGGTGGGCGTGCCGGTCTGGAAGGTCACCGGCGGCGAGGCCCAGGAGACCCGGCCGGAACCGTCCCGCGCGATGACGTTGGCCGTGTAGCGGGTGCCCGGGGTGAGGTTGTGCACGGTGAACGTGGTCCCCGTGGTCTCGCCCCACTGCTCGCTGATCGTGCCGAGCTGCCGGTGGATCTCGTACTTGAGCCCGGCGGCCCCGGCCGGCCAGGTGAGCGTGGTGCTCGTGGCCGAGACCGCGGACGCGACCGGGCGACCCGGCGTCGCCGGGCGGGCGGTCGCCGCCGCCGGGCGCAGGACCAGCGTCGTCAGCGAGTTCGGCGCGAGCGTCACCGAGGTGGCGCTGCCGGTGCCGGTCGTGATCGCGGTGTCGCCGTTGCCGAAGGTGTGCACCTGGGCGGTCGCGGCGGGGGAGTATCCGGCGTAGTTCAGGCTGACCTGCTTGCTCGCCGCCTCGTCGGTGTTGACGAGCAGCACCGCGAGGTCGCCGTTGGCGCGGCGGGCGGCGTGCGCCCGGATCGCCGGGTCGGAGGCGCCCGCCCGGACCAGCTGGTCGCCGGCCTTGACGAAACGAGAGGTCATGGCCAGCCCGAAGTAAGGGGCGAACGGGGTGTTCAGCGGCGGTTGGCAGACCGTGCCGTCGCTGTTGCAGTTGGCGCTGGAGAGCAGGCCCCAGTCGCCGTAGTCGGTGTGCCCGCCGACCTCGGACACGGTGCCCATGCCGTTGTGCACGTTCCACCAGTCGATGTTGAACACGCCCGCGGCGATCAGGCTCGCGTAGGCGTCCGCGGCGAACAGCGCGCCGGGCTGCGTGTTCTGGCCGTACCCGGTGTTGATCTCAGTGAGCGCGATGCCGAGGTTCTTGCCCGCGTACCGGTCGATCTGCCGGCGGGCCAGCCAGACCGCGTCGGTCACCTGCGCGGTCTTGGACAGCGCCTCGGCCGAGGAGGAGCCGCCCGGATACCAGTGCAGGATCGCGAAGTCGACGGACGGGCCCGCGATGGAGAGCACGACCTGGTTCCAGGTCCCGGCGTCACCGGAGCCGACGATGCCGTCGGGCCAGTTGCCCGGCGTGGTCAGCACAATGCCGATCTTGATGGTGGGGTCGACGGCCTTCATCGCCTCGGCGTACTGCTTGGCGACCGTGGCGTAGCCCGCCGGGCTCTTGTCGGCGTGGTCGTCGGCCTCCCAGTTCGCGCCGTAGTGGCCGTTGCCGTACAGCTCGTTGCCGATCTCCCAGTACTTCACGCCGTAGTTCTTCTCGACGTTGGCGTAGCGCACCCAGCCGGCGGCCTCCTCCGGCGTGCCGGTGCCGTAGTTGGCGATCACCATGGCCTGCGCGCCGGCCCGTTTCACGCCTCCCATGAAGGTGTCGAAGTCGGTGTCGGGGGCGACGTAACCGCCGGGCGCGGTGTGGGTCTCCCAGTGGTAGATGTCGGAGTAGGACCCGCCGGGGTAGCGCATGGTCTGCACGCCGGCGTTCTTCATCAGGTCGGCGACCGCGTTCGTGCCCAGCTGCGAGTCCCAGACGGCGTGGTTGACGCCGATCGCGGCGTCCCCGGCGGACTCCAGCCCGGCGCGGGCGTTGACGGTCACGGTCACGGCGGGCTCGGCGCTCGCCTGGCCCGGGACGGTGAGGGTGGCCGCTGCCAGCGTGCACGCCAGCAGGGCGATGCGGCTCTTTCTCATCGTCGGACCTCCTTTCGGGAGTGGTGAGTGGAAGCGCTCCCAAGAGTCGTACGACCGTCGATCGATGTCAACCGTCCGACCCGGACGGTTGTGCTGGCAGATCAACGTCGCTGCATCGAAAGCGGGCGATGAAGGACTTAGATTGACGGCACCCTATCCCACCTCGTCGGAGGTATCCCGTGAAACTCCGTCGCACCCTCGTGGCGCTGCTCACCGCCGTCGCGGCGATCGGCGTCGCCGCCGTCGCGCAGGCCCCGGCCGCGCACGCCGCCACGCCCGACCGCTGGGCGTTCGCGTTCATGGACAACCCGGTCCCGCCGGCCGCCTACCTGATGGACCCGACCCGGCAGTGGAAGAGCGACAACATCCCCAACAGCACGGTCAGCCCGCTGGTCGTCGGCCGCTACCGGGTGAAGTTCCCGAGCATCGCCTCGGCCAACGGCGTCGCCCACGTCACCGCCGTCGCCGGTGACCCGCGCTGGTGCCAGGTCTGGAACTACTACGCCTCCGGGGCGGACCAGATCGTCGAGGTCCAGTGCTACAAGTACACCGGGGCGGTGATCAGCCCCGACTGGTCGGCGTTCACGGTCATGTACTCGACCAGCTCCGGCCCGCTCGTCGGCCCCGGCACGTACGCCTACGTGCAGGGCAAGTCCACCGGCGGCACCAACACGTCGTACAACCCGTTCGGTCTGGTCAACACGGTCACCCACGGCGGCATCGGCACCGGCGTCTACAAGGTCTGGCTGCCCGGCGTCAGCACCGGGCTGCAGGACGGCAACCTGCAGGTGACCGCGCAGCACCCGAACAGCCCGCGCCGCTGCAAGGTCGACAACTGGATCCCCGGCGGCGGTGGCCTGGACGTCGTCGTACGCTGCTACGACCACGTCGGCGCGCCCGCCGACAGCTGGTTCGACCTGACGTACCACCGCGAGCGCTCGGTCTACGGGGCGTTCAACGCGCCGAAGTACTTCGCCTACCTGTGGAGCAACGGTTTCCCCGGCCCGTCCGCCTACAGCTCGGTCGGCTCGGTCATCGTCTCGACCCCGGCGGGCCCGAATCTGCAGTACGTCGAGTTCCACAAGGTCGGGTTCCGCGAGGGCCACGTGCAGGTCACCGGTTACCGCAGCGGCGCGAGCTACTGCAACCTGCAGAACGTCTGGCTGCTCTCGGGCGCGGTGGTGATCGTCCGCAACGTCATCTGCTGGAGCGCCGCGGGCACTCCGGTGATGCCGGAGTTCTTCATCAGCTACAGCTCCCGGGTCTGAACCGGAGCGGTCGTCCGGTGGCGTACCTCCTCGCCGGCCACCGGACGGCCGTCACGGGCTACGCGCTCGTCTTCGAGCCCAGCACCGCCCGCAGTGCCCAGAGCACGCCGATGGTGATGCCGCCGATGGCGGCGAACTTTCCCACGAAGTCCGCGCCGGAGATCGCGAGGATCGCGATGGTGGCGCCGTACACGATCGACAGCGCGATGAGCGCCCGGGAGGTGATGTTCTGCATGCCCGGCACTGTCTCATATCGATGCCAGGTAGCGCACTACCCGATCTACGCGCTCGCCCCGGTTCAGGTCCTGGATGGTGTCGGGGTCGGCGCGGCGGGCGGCGGAGCCGGGACCGAGGGCGGCGCGGCGGGCGGCCTCGTCGGCACGACCGGTGGGACCGGCGCCGGCGGCGGCGGGAACTGACGGTCGCGGTCCCACCACTCGGGGCGCTCGTGCCACCGGTCGCGGTCGCGGTGGTACCAGCTGTCCTCCATACGCTCGTGGCGTACGGCGTGGGCGGCCGCGACCAGGGCCGCGCCGACGCACCCGGTCAGGCAGGACCCGGCCAGGAACGCCCCGACCAGCGCGAGGGCGAACCTGCCGGAGGACTCGCGCCGCGCCGGGCGGGGAGCGACGGGTTCCTCGGCGGTCGTGTCGGGCTCATCGGTCATGCCTCCATGGTGGGCCAGAACCCCCACCCGGTCAGCCGGCACCGCATTTCAGAGCCCCCTGAGGCGCAATACCACCACCGTGACAACCCGCTAGGGGCCGCAACTCTTTAAGAGTTGCGGCCCTGGTGGCGGGGGGTCAGGGGGTGGGGGGTTCGTCGCGGGCGTGGCGGGGGAGGAGGAAGGCGGCGAGGGAGGTCACGGCGAGCAGGGCGGCGACGACCCAGAGGACCAGGCGCATCGCGTCGGCGAAGGAGGCCGGGTCGGGGCCGAGCGGGCCGAAGCCGGCGTGGTTGAAGAACAGCGTGCCGAGCAGGGCGATGCCGACCGCGCTGCCGAGCTGCTGCACCGCGGTGAGGGTGCCCGACGCCGAGCCCGTCTCGTGCGGTTGCACCCCGGCCAGGATGATGTCGAAGAACGGGGCCATGACCAGGCCCATGCCGAGACCGAAGACGCCGAGCGCGGGCGAGAGCTGCCACGGGGCGACGCCGACCCCGGCCAGGTCGAGGGTGATCACGAAGCCGACCGTGGCGGCGGCCATCACGGCCAGGCCCAGGTGCAGCAGGCGGCGGCCGAGCCTGCGGGTGAGGCCCGCGCCACCGGCGACACCGAAGCCGATGACGATGCCCAGCGACTGCGGCACCCCGGCCAGACCGGCCTTCAGCGGGCTGTAGCCGAGGCCGAGCTGGACGTACAGGCTGAAGGCCAGGCCGAAGCCGATCATGCCGGAGAAGAAGGCGAGCCCGGCGACCAGTCCGCCGGTGAACGCGCGGCGGCGGAACAGCGACGGCTCGACCAGCGGGTCGCCGCCGGCGCGGCGGCGGGCGATCTGCTGGCGGCCGAACAGGGCGAACACCGGCAGGCCGGCGGCCATCATGGCGAAGGTCCAGGCGGGCCAGCCGAGCTCGCGGCCCTGCACGAGGGGGTACAGCAGCAGCAGCGCGGCCGCGCTGACCAGGGCGACACCGGTCAGGTCGAGCCGGGACGCGTGCTCGGAGCGGGACTCCGGCAGGAACTTGGCCGCGCCGAGCAGGGCGAGCAGGCCGAGCGGGAGGTTGATGAGGAAGATCATGCGCCACCCGGTGCCGAGCAGGTCGGCGTCGACCAGCCAGCCCGCCAGGATCGGGCCGCCGACCGCGGACAGGCCCATGACCGGCCCGAACGCGCCGAAGGCGGTGCCTACCTCCTTGGGCGGGAACATCTCCTTGATCAGGCCGAGGCCCTGCGGGAGCAGCACCGCGCCGAGCAGGCCCTGCAGCACGCGCGCGCCGATCAGCAGCTCGGGGGTGGTGGCCACCGCGCACAGCGCCGACGCGGCGACGAAGCCGGCCGCGCCGATCATGAACATGCGCTTGCGGCCGTAGAGATCGCCGAGGCGGCCGCCGGTGATCAGGCCCACCGCCATGGCCAGGGTGTAGCCGGCGCCGAGCCACTGGATCAGGCTCTCGGAGCCGCCCAGCTCGGCTTGGATCGAGGGGCCCGCGATGGTGGTCACCAGCGCGTCGAGCAGGTCCATCACCTCGGCGGCGAGGATGACGAACAGGGCGGCCCAACGCCAGCGGTACGCCGCGGGCTGGGTATCGGGTGGAGCGGTGTCGTCGAGGACGGTCACGGGTCGCCTCCGGGCAGGATCGAACGGTGTTCGCTTGACGAACACTGTTCTACACAGCGAACAGCGTTCGCGTCAAGTACGATGTGCGCCATGTCCGAGATCCCGCCTCCGCCCTGGCGTGCCTCGCGCCGCAGCGCAGCGCCCCGCAAGCCGCTCAGCCGGGACGCGATCGTGGACGCGGCGCTCAGCCTGCTCGACCGCGAGGGCCTGGACGCGGTGAGCATGCGGCGGGTGGCCGAGGAGCTGAACACCGGCGCCGCCTCGCTGTACGCGCACGTGGCGAACAAGGACGAGCTGCTGGAGCTGGCGTACGACCGGGTGCTCGGCGAGATCCGGCTGCCCGAACCGGACCCGGCACGCTGGCGCGCGCAGATCCGCGAGATCGCCCAGGAGTCCTACCGGGTGCTCGCCGCGCACAGCGACATCGCCCGGGTCAGCCTCGCCAACGTGCCGACCGGCCCGAACTCGGTGCGCGTGGCCGAGGCCATGCTCGGCGTGCTGATCAGCGGCGGCGTGCCGCCCCAGCAGGCGGCCTGGGCGGTGGACCGGATCGCGCTGTACATCAGCGCCGACGCGTACGAGGGCTCGCTCTACCAGAGCCGGCAGCGGGCCAGCGGCAAGCCGGTCGACGAGTTCGTCGCCGACTTCTTCGGCCAGGTCCACGACTACTACCGCACCCTGCCCCCGGCCCGCTTCCCGTACCTGTACGAGCACGCCGACGTGCTCGTACAGGGCGACGGGGAGGTGCGGTTCGAGTTCGGGCTGGAGCTGCTGATCAGCGGCCTGGACCGGTTCCTGCCCGGGGCGGGCTGAACCGGGTCACGCGGCGGCGGCGCGCCTGCGCTTCTTGGGCTTGCTGCGCGGTCCCTCGTCGGCCAGGCCCAGGGCCGCCCACTCCTCCGGCGTCATGATGCGCTTGCCTGCCACGGCGACCGGCGGTGCCGGTGGCGCGACCGGTTCGGGCGCCGGGGTGCTCTTCGGCTGCTTGGACTTGGCCGGTTTGGCCGCGGTCGCGGCGGCCCGGACCCGCTCGGTCTCCCCGGCCAGGCTGATCAGCTTGCGGACCCGGGGCACGGCCGCCAGGTTGGTCTTCTTGGCCACCTCGTCGAGCGGCACGCCGGAGACGGCGAGGTCGGCCAGGGCGCGGCCGCGTTCGCGCTGGATCGCCGCGACGATGCCCTCGAACAGGACCTGCTGGTGGGTGAGGTCGGCGTAGCGTTGCAGCGGGTCGGGCTCGCTCAGCGCGTACGCGCAGAGGTTGCGCACCATGCCGTTGATCTCGGCGGTGGTGACGGTGTATCCCTCGGTCGTCGGGTCGGTCATCGACGGCTCCTTTCACCGCGCGACGACGAGCGCTCGTCCGGCGGCGATGGGACTGTATCGGCACCCGGCGACCTCCGGCGAGCGACGGCGGGGCTCACCGCGCGATCATGCCTGCCGACAGGTCGATGTCCGCGCCGGTCAGGCCCGGCATGCGCAGCATGGCGACGGCGGCCGCGCCGACCTCCTCCTCGGTGACCATGCGCTGCAGCGCGGCCCGGGACACGAACGCCTGCTCGGCCTCTGCCTCGGTGACGCCGGTGCGCTGCGCCTCCAGCCGGAAGTTGCGGGTCATGCGCGCGCCCGCGACCGGCCCGGGGGAGAGGCTGTTGACGGCGACGCCGAGCGTGCCGACCTCGTGCGCCAGGGTCACGGTCAGCCCGAGCACCGCCATCTTCGACGCCGTGTACGGCGTGCGCCGCGCCAGCGGCCGCTTGCCGCTCACCGACGCGACGTTGATGACGTCGCCCCGCCCGGCGGCGGTCATCGCGGGCAGGAAAGCCCGGCACATCAGGTAGACCCCGCGCACGTTGACGGCGAAGACCTCGTCCCAGTCGGCGGGCTCGATGTCGACGAGCGCGTCCACCGGCCCGGCGATGCCCGCATTGTTGACCAGGATGGACACGTCCTCCTCGGACAATTCGGCGCGCAGTGCCGCGACGGAGTCCGCCGCCGACGTGTCGCAGAGCGCGACCCGCACCCCGGCGGGGGCCGAGGCCAGCTCCGCCGCGACGGCGTCGAGCGTGGACCGGGTGCGCCCGGTCAGCACGACCCGTGCCCCGGCGGCCGACAGCGCGTGCGCGATCGCCCGGCCGAGGCCGTTGCCCGCCCCGGTCACCAGCGCGGTGCGCCCGGCGACCCGATCGGCGCTCACGCGGCGGCCTGCGCGGGCGACCACGGCAGCGGGTCGCCGGCGTACTTCGCGGCGCGCACGTCACCGGAGCGGGCGTGGCCCTCGAACAGCTCCACGCGGCTGGCCCGGCCGCACAACCGGCCGAGTTCGACGCTCGCGGCCGGGTCGACGACCTCCTGATAGGTCACGGTCTTGAGGTAACGACCGACCCACAGGCCACCGGTGTACCGGGCGCCGCCCCGGGTGGGCAGCGTGTGGTTGGTGCCGATGACCTTGTCGCCGTACGAGACGCAGGTGCCCTCGCCGAGGAACAGCGCGCCGTAGTCGCGCATCCGGTCCAGCGCCTCGCGCGGCCGCCGGGTGAGGACCTGGACGTGTTCACTGGCGAAGTCGTCGGCCAGCGCGTACGCCTCGGTCAGGTCGTCGACGACGATCACCTGCCCGTGGTCGCGCCAGGCCGGGGCCGCGAAGTCGCGCGTCGGCATGTCCGTCAGGATGCGTTCCACGTGCCCGATCACCTCCTGGGCGAGCGCCTCGGACGTCGTGATGAGCACGGCGGGCGAGTCGGGGCCGTGTTCGGCCTGGCTGAGCAGGTCCACCGCGACGACGAACGGGTCGGCCGCGTCGTCGGCGACGATCAGGATCTCGGTCGGCCCGGCCAGCAGGTCGATGCCGACCTCGCCGAACAGCTGCCGCTTGGCCTCGGCGACGTACGCGTTGCCGGGGCCGGTCAGGATGTCGACGGCGTCGATCGTGCCGGTGCCCAGGGCCATCGCGGCCACCGCCTGCACCCCGCCGAGCAGGTAGATCTCGTCCGCGCCGGCCAGGTGCATCGCGGCGACGGTGGCGGCGGGCACCTGCCCGCGGATCGGCGGCGTGCACGCGGCGACCCGCTCCACCCCGGCGACCTTCGCCGTCACGATGGTCATGTGCGCGGACGCGACCAGCGGATACCGGCCGCCGGGGATGTACGCCCCGGCCGCGGACACCGGGATGCTGCGCTGGCCGAGCAGCACGCCGGGCGAGGTCTCCACCTCGAAGTCGCGCAGCGACGCGCGCTGGTGCTCGGCGAACGCGCGCACGTTGCCCTGCACGGTGCGGATGTCGGCGATGACCTGGTCCGGCACCGTGCCGACGATCGCGGCGACCTGGTCGGCGTCGAGCCGGAAACGCTCGGGCTCCCAGCCGTCGAAGCGGCGGGAGTAGTCGCGCACCGCGTCGTCGCCCCGGCCGCGCACGTCGGCGATGACGGCGGCGACGGTCGCGCCGACCTCGGGGTCGGCGGTGCGGGCCGGCGCCTTCGCGGCGCGTTTGAGGTGAACCGGCATGGTGGCGCTCCTGCACGGACGGTCGGCATGGCAAGGCGAGTCTGTGACGGCTCCGCGCCATGGTCAATCAGCCGATGTCCCGCTTGTCCCGCCACGCCGCATGCTGCATTATGGAAACGGCGTTTCCAAAAGAGCTCGTCCTCCCGAGTTCGGCTCCCGGGAGGGCGGGGGTCACTGCCGGCCGGTCAGCCCAGCCGCCACTGCTGGTTGCCGCCGAGCGGGTTGCCGCAGTCCCAGATCTGCAGGCGGGTTCCGTTGGCGGTGCCGAACTCGATCGCGTCCAGGCACTTGCCGGAGTTCGGGTTGACGATCGAGCCGTTGCTGTTGACGACCCACTGCTGCGCGCCGTTGTTGAGGCACGTCCACAGCCGCACGGCCGTGCCGTTGGCGGTGCGCCCACCGGACACGTCCAGGCACTTGCCCGAGTCCAGGCTGACGAAGGTGTTGCCGACCCGCCGCCAGCGCTGGTTGTTGTTGTTCGGGAAGCAGTCCCACAGGTGCACCGGGGTGCCGTCGTTCTTGCCCCAGCCCGCCACGTCCACGCACCGGTTCGAGGCCGCGCCGCGGATCACCGACACGTCGCCGCCGCCACCGCCGCCGCCCGCGGCATCGCCGTTGACGTTGAAGTCGAACAGGTTCACGGCCAGGCCCGCGCCGCCGATCCACGGCTCGAAACCGGCCTGCACGCTGGTCATGTACCAGTTCGGGTCGATCCTGCCGCGGCTGACCGAGTCGTTGATGAAAGCCTTCAGGCTGAAGTTCGCGAACGCGTTGGCGGGCGTCGTGCGCACGTACGAGATGACGTTCCAGCCGATGTTGCCGAACCAGACGTCCCAGGTGCCGCCCTCGAGGTTGACGGTGGCGATACGCCCGCCGATGGGCTGTGGGCGGCCGCGGTGGTTGGTCCAGATCATGACCTCGGCGCCGTAGTTCTGCCCCGGCGGGTTCGGGCTCGCGTCGAACCACAGGTCGAACGCGGTGTCCCACTCACCGGAGTTGGGCGTGCTGATGTTGAACGTGGCACGGGGGTTGTTCAGCGTGTTCACCCGGGCGGGCAGGCCGCTGCCGGGAGTGCAGGCGCCGTAGTGGCAGCCCGCGTAGATGGACGGGTACGACGCGGGCGGGCCGTTGGTGGCGTTGTTGTGGTCAGCGCGGGTCACGGTGAACCCGGCGTTGGACACGTCGATGCACTGGGCCGTGCTCGCGCCCCAGCGGTTGTTCTGCACGATGTACTTGCCGCCCTGGACTGGGGCGGTGCCGTACTGCTCGCAGATGACCGGGGCGGCGGTGGCCGGCGAGGCTCCGACGGACAGCAGGGCGGCTGCCACGGCGGTGCCGAGCGCGGCGGTGACGGCGATCGGGCGGAGTCGCCACTTCATACGCGTTCTCCTTGGAGCGGGCGAGGATTCGCCGCGGAGCGGTTCGCCATGGGAGGGCTCCCACGGGCTGAAGGGCAGCGTCCATCCCGGACCGGCCAGATATCAATCAGTTTCGAAACGTCTGCGGTTCAGGGCCGGTCGTGGGCCAGCCGCTGGAACAGGATGTGGTCCTGCCACACGCCGGCGATCTGGATGTACTTCTCGGCCAGGCCGAAGCGCACGAAACCGTTGCGCTCCAGCACCTTCTGCGAGGCGAGGTTGTGCCGCAGCGTGCCCGCCTGGATGCGGTGCAGGCCCTGCTCCTCGAACGCCACCTCGATCATGCGCGCCGTCGCGGCCGAGGCGACACCCCGGCCGTTGACGTCCTGGCTCACCCAGTAACCGAGGTGGCTGTTGAGGAACGGGCCGCGCACGATGTCGTTGAGGGTGATCCGCCCGACGACACGGCCGTCGAGCAGGATCACGTGCGGCACGCACTCGCCGCGCGCGTGCCGGTCGAGCGCGCTCGCGAGCACCTCGCGCTGGCCTTCGGGGCCGAACCAGCCCTCGGGCCGCACCGGCTCGAACGGCAGGAGGAATTCCAGGTTCGCCTGGTAGAGGGCGCTGACGGTGGGGGCGTCGTCGATGGTCACGAGCCTGGTGGTGACGGTCATCCTTCCATGATCGCAAACTGGCGGCCGCCGCCCGGTCCCGGTGGGATGATCGCTGCCGACGTCGAGGCCTTCGGTCGCACAAATTGGCCGATTGATGTCGGGGATAGTGGGCATCATCGAAGGATGCTGGAAAAGCTCGACACCGTCGGCTGGGGCGGGCTGACGCACGCCTTCGGCACGGCCGAGGAGATCCCCGCCTTCATCACCGCGCTGCGCGCCGAGGACCCCGAGGCCCGCGGCGACGCCCGCGACGAACTCTGGAGCAGCCTGCTGCACGAGGGCAGGCGCTACCAGGCCGACGTTCACACGGTGCCGTTCCTCGCCGACCTGGCCGCCGACCCGTTCACCTTCGACCGGGCCGCGATCGTCGACCTGCTCACCGCGATGGCGATCGGCTCCGACCACCCGTACCTGCTGACGGGTTTCCCGATCGAGCGACTGCGGCCCTCGCCGGACGCCGTCGACGAGTCCTGGCACCTGCTCTACAGCGAGTGGAGCGGCCACACGGCCGGTGACCCGCCGGGAGACCTTGACGAGCTTCGGGTGTACGACGCGGTCCGGGCCGAACTGCCCCGCCTCGTGCGGCTGCTGGGCGACAGCGACGGCGCCGTCATCGAGGCCGCGGCCTACCTGCTGGCCTGGTTCCCGGAGGCGGCCGGCGACACCGTCGTGCCGCTGCTGGCCGTGGCCGGGCAGCGCGGCTGGCGGCGTGACCTGCGGGTGAGCGCGCTGCTCGCGGCCGGGCTGGCCGCGCGCGGTCCGGTGCCCGAGTCGGCGGTGATCGCCAGCCTGGCGCACGACGAGGACCCGGAGGTCCGCTGGGCCGCCGGGGTCGCGTGGACGCTCACCGCAGGCGCGACCGTGCCCGAGGAGGCGCGGGCCGTGCTGCGGGAGCGGGCGGGCAGCGGGATCGGGCCCGACGAGCCGGTGCTCGCTCCGTGGGGGCTGACCCGGGCCGAGTGGTCGGTGCGGCTGCTGGAACACCTCGGTGACCCGGGAGCGGCCGAGGCGCGGGCGGCTCTGGTGCGCTCGGAGGCGACCCGGCAGGCGCACGGCCCGTGGGCGCAGCGCCTCGGCGAGGCCTTCTACCTGGCGTTCGGCGACGACGGGCGGAGCAGCCCGCTGCGGTACGCCGACCTAACGCCCGCCCAGCGCTGGCTCGTCGACCACCTGGTCCGCCACCCGGACGCGCTGGTCGCCGAGCCCGACGAGGTCACCGAGCTGCTGCGCTGGTACGGGCTGCCCGACAGCCACCCGGCGCTGAGCGCGTACGCGGCATGAGGGGGTTCGCCACCGACGCGGCCGGCAGGCCGGTCCACGACATGCGCACTCTTTCGCTGTCCGGTGCCGAGTTCCGAGGAGCGTGATGCGCCCGTTCTTCCCGCCGTCTCGCCAGTTCGTGGAGAGACTCAGCGAGCTCTTCGACTTCGTTCACCCCGCCTCCGTCGCGCTCTGGAATCTGCGCTGGCAGGTCGAGGGCTTCGTGGCCGCCGTGCCGGATGCCACCGATGCGCTGCTGTCGCAGAGATTTTCGGCCGGCAGTGGAATACGAGCCAACAACCTGCGTGAGGTCTGTGTCGCCCGACCGTGGTCGAGCCAGCTCGGAGAGTTCGCGAAGGTCGTGCTGTTCAATGTCATCGCGCTGTACGAGGGGTGGGCCGAAGACGTCGCCGGCCTTGCGGGCAGCCCTTCTTCGGGCAAGGCGCTGCAGTTCCCAAGCCGGGGCCGGTACGGAAACACCAGGGACGGCGTTCGAGAGGCGCTGGCCGCGCTCGTGGCGGGAGGGTCGGCCACGATGGCCTCATGCTTCCAGCCGGTCTACCGATCGTCCGCGAAGTACAGCATCGGGTGCCTGGACGCCCTGGCGGCCTACTACAGGTATCACAAGGAAGTTCGCAATTCGCTCATTCATCGCGGCGGTGTGGCGAATGCGACCACCGTCGCCGCCTACAGCCAGGCGATCAGCCTGACCGGCGGTGACATCGGGTCGAAGGACGCGGTCAGGCTGGAGCCGGTGTCGTCGGGACAACGTGTCGAGTTGTCGCTGTTCTCGGTGATCCAACTGGCGGACGTCGTGAATCGGATGGTGCTCACGCTGGACGCCGAGCTCGTGGCCAGCCCCGTCGCGGAAGACAGGTTCGTGGCGGAGTGGAAGTCCTCCAGCCATACCAACCGGACGCTTCCGTCAGCGGTGGATCGGCGGTTGAAGAAGATCGAAGCGATGTGCGAGAAGCTCGACCTGGTCAGGCCGGTCAATGCCGGCCTGATCGACGACCTGTTGCGTGCGCGCGGGCTGGGAGTCTGACGCGTCACCCGCGGGCGGGTCTCCCGCTAGCGACGGGTGTCCCGTTTGGTGGAGGACGTGGAGCGGGGGCCGGGCAGGGTTCGGCCGGCGTGGTGCTTGCGGACCAGTTTGGTCAGGTACATCAGGGCCAGGGCGAGCACGCCCATGTCGTCGAGGTAGATCGGGTCGGGGAGCAGGTCCACGGGGAGGATGGTGTAGATCAGGGCGCCCCAGAAGGCGACCTTGCCGCCCGTGCCCAGCTCGCCGAGCATCCGCTTGGTGGCGAACAGGCGTCGGCCCAGTTTGATCGCGCCGATCAGCGTGATGACGCCGACGATCGCGACGGCGATACCGATGATGATCCAAGTATTCCGAGACACGCATGTTTTCTACCCCGCCGAGGGGTGGCTAATCCAGACTGTCCGCGGCGACCGGGCATGGTGGGTCACCGTGCCCGGTCGCCGGGATCGGTCAGTAGACGAACGGCCAGCCCGCGCTGTCCCAGCCCAGCAGGTTGATGCCGAGCCGAGCCGCACCGCTGTCCGTGTAGTAGTGGTAGAACAGCACGTCCTGGCCGTTGTCGGCGAGCACGGCCGGGTGGCCCGGCCCGTGGACCGAGCCGTGCCCGGCCAGGATCTGGGTGCCGCCGCCGGAGGTCAGCGCGGTGCCGTTGCGGTCGGTGAACGGCCCGGTCGGCGACGTGGACCGGCCGACCATGGTGCGGTAGGTGCTGGACGCGCCGCGGCAGCACAGGTCGAACGACGTGAACAGGTAGTAGTAGCCGCCGCGGCGGTACACGAACGGGGCCTCGACCGCGCCGGACGCGGTCTGCCGCTGGGCGAGCGCGCGCACCGCCGTGTCGGTGGTGGACCGCTTGCCCGTGGCCGGGTCGAGGCGTACGGACTTGATGCCCGTCCAGAACGAGCCGAAGGCGAGCCACCACTGCCCGGCGGCGTCGACGAACAGGTTCGGGTCGATGGCGTTGTAGTTCACCGCACTGCTGCTCTCGATGACCAGGCCCTGGTGGGTCCAGCTGCCGGCCGCGCCGGTGGGGCTGGTGGCCAGGAAGATCGCCGAGCGCTGCGAGCCGAACGTGGAGGCCGAGTAGTACAGCAGGAAGCGGCCGTCGCGGTAGGAGATGTCGGGGGCCCACAGGTTCGCGCCGCCGCCGGTGTACGCGGTCGTCCAGGGTGCGCCGCCGGGCCACACGACACCGGCGTCACGCCAGGCGACGCGGTCGGTCGAGGTCTTGAGCGGCAGGTTGTTGCCGGTGGTCGCGAGCAGGTACGTGCCGTTCGGGGCGCGTACCACGGCCGGGTCGTGCGCGCCGGTGGAGCCGGTGACCCGGCCCGGGGCGGGGTAGGACGGCGGCGGGACGGTCGGCGCGGCGAGGGGCAGCGCCGTGGCGCGGGTGGCGGCCTGGACGGCGGTGACGGTGGTGGCCGCGGCGGTGGTGGCGAGCACGGCGACGGCTAGGCCGAGGGCGGCGAGCCGGGACGGTCGGTGGGGCATGGCTGACTCCGATCGCGAAACGGGACGTGACGGTCCGCGTACGCGACGATCGGGGTTTCGGCACGCGGCACTGCCGCCGGCGGGGCCTGCCCTGGCCTGCCGGCGGTGACGGGGACGTGCGGTCGCTCCCGCAAGGATGCTAACCGCCATATCCGTTGATGTCGATCGATCCCGGATCACCCGATCGGGCCACGCGTGACCGGTTCGCCGTTTCCCCGCGCCGCCGACGGGGAATGGGCTGGCTGACCCCCGAAACCCCTCGTTTCCGCTGGAAAGGAAGAAGCCCATGGACTTCGGAGAGGTGCTGACCGATGCGCTGCGCTCGGTGGCGCTGTTCCTGCCCAAGGCGCTGGCCTTCGTGGCGATCCTGCTCGTCGGCTGGCTCGTCGCGCGAGGCATCCGCATGCTCGCCGACAAGGGCCTGGAACGGGTCCGGTTCGACCAGCTCGCCGCGCGCGGCGGGGTGACCGCGGCGCTGGCCCGCGGCGGCGTCGACCCGTCCGACCTGGTGGCGCGGCTGGCGTACTACGCGGTGCTGCTGTTCACGCTGCAGCTCGCGTTCGGGATCTGGGGGCCGAACCCGGTCTCCGACCTGATCAACGCCGTGGTGTCGTGGCTGCCCAAGGCGTTCGTCGCGATCGTCATCGTGGTGGTGGCCGCGGCCATCGCCTCCTGGGTCCGGGACCTGGTGACGGGCGCGCTGGGCGGGCTGTCGTACGGCCGCTTCCTGGCCACCACCGCGTCGGTGTTCATCATCGGCCTCGGCGTGATCGCGGCGCTCAACCAGATCGGCGTCGCCACCACGGTGACCATGCCGATCCTGATCGCGGTGCTGGCGACCGTAGCCGGCATCCTGATCGTGGGCGTGGGCGGCGGCCTGGTCCGCCCGATGCAGGCGCGCTGGGACACCTGGCTCGACCGGGCCGGGCAGGAGTCGACCCGGGTCGCCGAGCACGCCCGCGCCTACGCCGCCGGGCAGTCCGACGCGACCCAGGTGCTCGCGGACCGGTCCACCACCGGCACGGTGTACCCGTCGCAGCGGGCCGGCTCGGCTGCCCCGAGCCCGGCCGCTCCGAGCGCGGCCGTCCAGAGCCCGGCCGACCCGAACCTGTACCAGGCTCCGGCCGAGCCGGACGAGTACCCGGAGCCGCTGGTGCCGGGCTTCGACAGCGACCAGACGCAGCCGCTGCCGAACAACGCCGAGCGGCCGGCGCCCCGCCGTCGCTGAGCGCCGACCGGCCGATGGGCGCGGCCTTTCCGGCCGCGCCCATCGGCGGGTGTCGACCCGGCTGTCCCTCCGGCGGGTGGAGCCGGTCGGGCAGCGTTGTCCTCTGTTCGGTCATAACGGACGTCAGGCCGCATTCGTGGCCCGGATGCTGCCCTAATCTCGCGGCATGGACAACGGCCCCACCAGTCCCGAGCAAGCCCGCCAGGTGCTGGCGCGCTACGCCCGCGTCGTCGGCGATGCCGGCCGTGCCGCCGCGGCGGCCGACCCGGGCGTGCTCGCCATCCTCGACCAGGCGACGGCGAGCGTCGGCGACGCGCTCGACCCCGAGCGGCGGCCGCCCCTGGTGGAGCTCGCCTGCTACGCCGACGGGCTCACCGACAAGGCGACCGCCCTGGGCTGGAACCTGCCCGACGTCACCACCCTGGACTGGCGGCGCGCCGACCAGATCACCTGGCGGCTGGTGGCGGTGTGCGAGATCGCCGCGGCGGTGCTCGGCAGGGATGTGACCGCGGGCTGAGCAGGCAAAAGGCGGCTACGTAGGCATTGTTTGCCTGCTGTTCTCCTGATCTTGGCGCGGTGCGCGCGGGGTGTTCCCGGTCGCGGGCTTGCATGTCACGGGTAGACATGAAGGCCCATCGAAAGGCAGCTATCCGTGCACACCCCTCTCTCCCGCCGTAACCTGCTGCGCGCCGGCACCCTCGGCGGCCTCGGCATCGCGTTTGCCGGCAGCGTGCAGGCGATCGCCGGTCCCGCGTACGCCCACCCGGCCGTCCCCGGCTACGGCCCGCTGATCCCCGACCCGGCCGGCATCCTCGCCCTGCCGGAGGGCTTCTCCTACCGGATCGTCGCCGAGGCCGGCAAGACCCTGCTGTCGACCGGCGAGCCCACCCCGAGCGACCCCGACGGCACCGCCTGCTTCGGCACCCGCCGCGGCTTCACCCTGGTCAACAACCACGAGGTCGGCGGCGACGAGCCGTTCCGGGTCCCGACCCGGCCCGGCTTCACCTTCGACCCGGGCGCGGGCGGCGGCACCACCAACATCGAGGTCGACCACCACGGCAACCGGGTCCGGCAGTACGTCAGCCTGGCCGGCACGCACAACAACTGCGCCGGCGGCATCACCCCGTGGGGCACCTGGCTGACCTGCGAGGAGACCGAGCAGCGCAAGGGCGGGCAGTTCCAGCAGGACCACGGCTGGGTGTTCGAGGTCGACCCGTTCGACTCCGAGGCCAACCTCGACCCGGTGCCGCTGAAGTTCCTCGGCCGGTACTCGCACGAGGCCGTCGCCGTCGACCCGAAGACCGACGAGATCTACCTGACCGAGGACGCCAGCGGCCCGAACGGGCTCTACTTCCGCTGGGTCCCGCCGAAGGGCTTCAAGGGCCGCGACGGCGCGCTGCGCAAGCTCGCCCTCAGCGAGGGCGGCGACACCGCCGGCCGCCTGCAGGCGCTGAAGGCGACCCTCGACGGCCTGCACATCACCGACCTGTCCGCGGCCACCGAGCCCGGCACGAAGTACAAGGTGACCTGGGTGGACGTGCCGGACCGGCTGGCCGCCACGGTCTCGGTGCGCAAGCAGTTCACCAACGACCAGGTCACCCGCGCCCGCAAGCTCGAAGGCCAGTGGTACGGCGACGGCGGCGTGTACTTCGTCTCCAGCTACGCCCGGATCACCGACGGCAGCGTGCACGAGCACGACGGCCAGGTGTGGTTCTACGACCCGAAGCGCGAGACGATCGAGCTCAAGACCATCTTCGGGGTGAACCCGGACCCGAAGGCCGAGGGCCATTACGACGGCCCGGACAACATCACCGTCTCGCCGTACGGCGGCATCATCCTCGCCGAGGACGGCGAGGGCCTGTCGCACCTGGTCGGCGTGAGCGACAAGGGCGTCACCTACCCGCTGGCCCGCAACGAGATCAGCGACAGCGAGTTCACCGGGCCGACGTTCAGCCAGGACGGCCGGATCCTGTTCGCCGGCATCCAGGCCGACGGCCTGGTCGTCGCGATCACCGGCCCGTGGGGCAAGGGCCACGGGCACGGTCACTGATCCATCCCGTGCTGCGCCTGCCCCGGATGTGCCGCCGGGGCAGGCGCTCGGCCGGTGGCGGCGTCGGGACGGACGCCGCCACCGGCACCCCGGGTCCTGCCGTCAGAGATCGGTGACCTCGCCGGTCGCGACGAAACGGGCCGTCGCGTCGCGCATCCTGGCCAGGAATTCGGCCAGGTCCGCGGCGGCGGGTCCGTACGCGCCGGGGCGGCCGATGTGCCGGCCGGTGTAGACCCGGTCCGGCGTGATGGCACCGGGTGGCAGGCGCAGCACCGGCGTGCCGGTCGGGGCCGGCAGCGCGTATCGCGTCCCACCGCCGTCGGAGGCGAAGACCACGACGTCGAGGCGCTCACCCGCCCAGTCGACCGTCGCGAGTTCGTCCCGGGCGGCGCACACGTCGCGCGGACCGGAGATGAAGTAGGCGTTGCCGACGTCGGGAAGCGACACCCCGCCCGTGGCGCGGTAGAACTCCAGCAGGTCGCCGGGCAGGCGGAGCCCGTACAGCAGGTCCGCCAGGCGTGCCAGGTCCTCGGGTGCGGCCGGCGGCGCCACCCGGTGCTCGTCGGGTGGGTAACCGAAACGCGCTTCGAACCCCAGCTGCAGCTCGGCCGCCAGTGCTGCGATGTCGGCCGCCCAGCGGCGCGGGAACTCGTCGTCCACGTCGGCATTGTCGACGGCGGCGCTCCTTTCCTGCTTGCCGGGGCGGGCCCGCTCTGGTTGCCTGCTCCGGTGATCTTCGAGACGGTATGGCGGCACAGCGTGCACCAGCGCGCCTACCTGACCCGCTCCGCGGTCGGGAGCGGGCGGGTGGTGGTGCACGAGCGCGCCACCCGGCTGGTCGGCCTCGACGTGCGCGACGGCGGGGTCCGCTGGGACATGCCCCTGGGCCGGTGGCCGTACGCGTTGACGGTCGCCGGCGGCCGGTGCCTGGCCGTTCCGCAGTGGCAGCCGTGGCTGGCCTGCCACGAGGCGATCGCCGGCGAGCGGCTCTGGCGCGTCTGGCTGCCCCGGTTCACCGGGCACCTCGCGGTCGCCGGGGGAGTCGTGGTGGTCGGCGGGTGGCGCGGGTACACCCCGCTGGCGGGATACGACCTGGTCAACGGGGCGCTGTTGTGGCGGGTCGGCGGCGACGTGGAGGTCCAGCAGCCGATCGCCCTCGGCGGCCGCGTGCTGCTGGCCGTACGCGGCACCGGCCTGATCCGGGCGCTCGACCCGCGCACCGGCGCCGACCTGGACACCTGGGAGCTGCCGGAACCTGTGCTGGAGGTGGACTCGGGTCCGGTGCTCCTCCGGCTGGACGCGGAGCGGGTGCTGGTGCGCGGCGCTTCCGGCGGACTGTGGGAGCTCGGTCCCACCGGCGGCGAGCTGCGGCGGCTGCCCGGCGTCCCCGACGACGTCCGGTCGGTGACCGTGGCGGGCGGCCTGGTCTGGTGCGACATCGGCGAGCAGGTGGTAGCGCTGGAGCCCGGCAGGACACAGCCGCGGGCCCGCGTGCCGACCTTCGGGCGGTCCGCCGGTGTCGCAGCCGTCGACTCGGGGTTCGTGCTCGCCGGCCACCTGGGCCGGCTGACCCTGGTCGGTCACGACGGGGGTGTCGTCGGCCGGGCCACGGTGGACAAGCGGATCGGCAGCCTGCACGGGGTCGACCGGGACCGGGTGCTGGTGCTCGGCAAGAGCGAACTTCTGGCGGTGGACCTGCGTCGGTGACACCGTCCTGCTCCGCCGATCGGCACGATCGGCCGCCGGACAGGGGCCAGGTGAGGTGGCGAGCAGGTGCGGCGGTGCAGCGGTCTGCCTCGGCCTAACCGGGATGATGGACCGGGGGCGCGTTCGGGCGGGTTGGGATGCGTTGTCAGCGGATTTTCGGGCGATTCAACTAGTGGTTGAATTTCTATCAGGTTTGCATATAGTTGCTCGATATGAGCAAGTATTACCGGATCGGGGAGTTCGCTGTCCGGATCGGCCGGTCGCCTCAGACCGTCCGTCGCTGGGAACGCGAGGGGCGTATAGCCGCCAAGCGAACCCCTGCCGGACAGCGTTACTTCGACGAGGCCGACGTGCTTGCTGTCCTGCGCCCGGGATTCGGCGTCTCGGACCGGGCCACGGTGGTTTACTGCCGTGTTTCCTCGCCCGGCCAGAGGGACGACCTCGCTTCCCAGGTGGCCGCGATGGAGACGTTCTGCCTGGGTGCGGGGATCGCAGTGGACGAGTGGGTCAGCGAAGTCGGCGGGGGGATGGATCTGCGCCGCAAGAAGTTCCTCGCCGTGATGGACCGGATCGAGGCCGGCGAGCTCGTTCGGCTGGTCGTTGCTCACAAGGACCGGCTGGCCCGGTTCGGGTTTGACTACATCGAGCATGTGGCGTCCCGACACGGTTGCGAGATCGTGGTCGCCAACGCTGAGTCGCTGTCGCCGCAGCAGGAGCTAGTCGAGGACCTGCTGGCCATCGTGCACACCTTCTCGTACCGCGTGTACGGCCTGCGTCGCTACGAGAAAACGCTGAAGGACGAGCTGAGCGGTGGTGGCCGGTGAAGGTCACGAGGGTGGCGTACTCGCACGGGCTGAACCCGGGCAAGTACGCGGCCCTGTCGGAGCAGGCCTGCCGGCTGGGCCGGGTCCGGTCGCGGGTGTGGCAGCAGTACGGCTCCGTCGTCGGTGCCGGTCTCAAGGACCGGCAGGTCCGTGACGCGTGGCTGGCTGATGGCACTCACCATCGATTCGGAGTGTTGGCGAACGCTTGGAAGGAAACCGTCCGGGACGCGATGGCCGACATCGCCGCCAACCGGGAAGCAGCCAAGGTTCACGTGCGTCAGGCGATCCGCCGCCACGCGAGCGACCCGGTCAAGATGAAACACCTGTTCACCGAACTGAAAGCGGACCGGTGGGCAGCCGACCCGTTCCTGTCTCGGCAGATGCGTCGGCACTGCAAGCGTGGCAAGAACCGCACCCACAATCAGATCGTGGTCCGCTCCGACCAGCACAACACCAAGGTCGACGCCCGGGGCCGGCTCTGGCTGGCCGTGCCCGGGCTACGACGTCGGCAGTTGGTGAGGATCCCGCTGAACACCACGATCGCCCCGACCGGGACGTTGCGGCTGATCCTGCGCGGCGGCCTAGTCGAGATCCACTACCAGATCGACGCCGCCGACATGCGCACCTCGCAGCGTCCCTGCGGCACCCGCAGGGTCGGCGTGGACAAGGGCTACACCGAGGCCTTGACGGACTCCGACGGCGACCACCACGGCACCCGGCTCGGCCGGCTGCTCACCACCGAGTCGGACCATCGCAAGGCCAAGGGCCGGGCCAGGGCGAAGCTGCGCTCTATCGCCAACGGCGCCGCCCGGCGCGGCGACCATGCCAAGGCCGCCCGGATCCACCGCCACAACCTCGGCACCGTCAAACGGCAACGCCGCCGCGCACGCTGGGAAGCGACGGTACGCACCGAGACGTTCACTGCTGTGCACCGCGTCGTGGACAAGGCGAACACGGTGGTGGCTGAAGACCTCACCAAGAAGTTCACCGGGCGCAGCCTGCTCGGGAAGAACACCAACCGGCGTCTGGCGGCGTGGACCAAGGGGGTCACCGCCGAGGCGCTGAAGAACGTGTCGGAGCGCAGAGGTTCTGCGCTCGTTCCCGTCAACGCTGCCTATACCTCACAAGCCTGTCACCGCTGTGCAGCCCTCGGGCGTCGCGGCGGGGACCGGCTTCACTGCACCCGGTGCGGGGTCGTGTGGCAGGCCGACGTGAACGCTGCGATCAACATCCTGCAACGGGCAAGCGACCCCGACATCGCCCTGCACACCCCGCACACGCGCGTGAAGCAGATCTTGCAGGAACGGGCCGATCGCCACCGGACCAGACTGCCGGTCCAGGACTCCAGCCACCATCCGGCGGCGGAGAGCGAAACATCCGAACTGCTCAGTAATGAGCAATATGCAGGAAGCAGAGGTGTGGACGATGGCATTGGTGGCAGTGACCGGCGGCAGCGGCAAGCTGGGCCGGGCGGTGGTACGTGATCTGCTCGACAACGGGTACGAGGTGGTGAACCTCGACGTCGCGCCGCCGCGCGAGCAGCTGTGCCCGTACACCCGGATCGATTTCACCGACTACGGCCAGGCGGTGGAGGCGTTCAGCGCGATCGACAGCCGGTACGCGAAGGTGGACGCGGTGGTGCACCTCGCGGCGATCCCGGGGCCGGGGGTGACCGGGAACGCGGCGACGTTCGCCAACAACATCACGGTCAGCTACAACGTGTTCGCGGCGGCGCGGGCGGCGGGCGTGCGCAACGTGGTGTGGGCGTCCAGCGAGACGGTACTCGGGCTGCCGTTCGACACCCCGCCGCCGTACCTGCCGGTGGACGAGGAGTACGCGGGGCGGCCGGAGACGGCGTACTCCCTGGCCAAGCACCTCGATGAGCAGATGGCGGCGCAGTTCTGCCGCTGGGACCCGGAACTGAAGATGATCGGGCTGCGCTTCTCGAACGTGATGGAGCCCGGCGACTACGCGAACTTCGCGTCGTGGCAGGACGATCCGCGGGCGCGGAGGTGGAATCTGTGGTCGTACATCGACTGCCGCGACGGCGCGCAGGCGGTGCGCCGCGCGCTGGAGTACCCGCAGCCCGGCCTGGAGGTGTTCATCATCGCCAACGCCGACACGGTGATGCACCGCGAGACCGCGGACCTGGCCGCCGAGGTCTTCCCGGACCTGCCCTGGCAGCGCCCGGTCTCCGGCAACGAGACCCTGCTCTCGATCGACAAGGCCCGCCGCGTCCTCGGCTACGACCCGGTCCACGGCTGGCGCTGATCCCCGACCACACGAGGGGCCCGCACCGGTCTGGTGCGGGCCCGCCGCGCTTTCAGTGGTCGATCATGAAGTTGTGGCCGGAACACGCCGACGAACCGTGCCATAAGTTCATGATCAACGCGTTACGGGAGGGTCCAGATCTGGTTGCCGGAGGTGGCGCAGGTCCAGATCTGGAGGCGGGTGCCGTCGGCGGTGCCGAGGTCCTTGGCGTCGAGGCACTTGGCGGACTGGGGATTGCGGAGGTTGCCGTTGGACTGGGGCTGCCAGACCTGGGCACCGCTGCCGTTGCAGTCCCAGAGCTGGATCAGCGCGCCGTTGGCGGTGGAGCCGCTGGTGATGTCCATGCACTTGCCGAGGGCGCGGATGGTGCCGTCGGTGCCGACGGTCCAGGTCTGCGCGTTGGTGCCGTTGCAGGTGTAGAGCTGGATCGCGGCGCCGTTGGCGGTGCTGGCGGCTGCCACGTCGACGCACTTGCCGGAGGCCTGGCCGACGATCCGGCCGGTGCGGCCGCCCGGGGGCGGCGACGACGGCGGGGTGGTGCCGCCGATGGCGACCTCGTAGATCGCGCTGACCAGCGACCGGGAGTCGTTCTTGTCCTGGGACAGTTCCCAGTTCATGATGCCGCCGGCGTTGGCCTTGGCCCACGCGGTCTTGCTGCGGATGGTCGGCAGGCCGTTGTAGCACTGCTGCACGCCGCTGACCGTGGTGCAGTCGCGGTTGGCGTTGGCCGGGTCCATGTCGACCAGCTGGCTGTACGTGTAGTACGTCGGGCGGCTGTAGAACGGCACGCCCAGCACGGCCTTGCTCGCGGGCAGGCCGCGGGACTTCCACGAGTTGACCGCGTTGATCGACCAGTTGTAGTTGGCGTGCGGGCTGCCGCCGTCGTACGCCATGATGTTCAGCCAGTCTACGGCGCTGAAGACCGCGGGCTGCACGAAGTTGGCGGTGCTGCCCTCGGACACCACGGCGGCGGTGAGCAGCTTGCCGCGGGTGTGCATGGCGGTGCTGAGCTGGTTCATCAGCGCCGTGAAGTTGTTGCTCTCGGCGGTGGTGTCCGGGTACTCCCAGTCGATGTCGACACCGTCGAGGTTGTACTGGTTGACGAGGTTCACGATGTTGTTGACGAACGCGGTGCGCGCGGTCGAATTGGCGGCCAGGTCCTCGAAGGCCTGGTCGTTGCCGTCGTTCCAGCCGCCGACGGCGATGGAGACCTTCGTGTTGGCGGCGTGTGCCAGCGAGACCAGCGAGGACAGCTTGGACGGGTTGTCCAGGCCCTGCAGGCTGCCGTTGGAGTTCGGCAGGATGAACGCGTAGTTGATGTGCGTCAGCTTGCCGTACTGCACGGAGTTGACGTTGCCGGCCCACGAGGGCATGTAGCCCACGCTCTTGAAGCCGTTGGGCAGCACGACCGCCTGGGCCGTCGTGGCCGGGGCCAGCGCGACGGCGACGCCGGCGGCCGCGGTGGCCAGGGCGGCCGCGGCGGCGGCCCAGCGGCGGCCCCGCCGGGGCTTGGGGGTGTCGGACATGGGGATCCCTTCGGTGTCCGGTGCCGTGGCGGGGTGCCCACGGCACATCGACTGACCGGACAGGCAGGTGCGCCCCTCCCCGGTGCGGCCTGATGGCAGGCGGCGGCCGGGGGCACGCGTCGGCCCGATCTGGTGCAGGTTCGGACGAGGAAGCGGCTCGCTCCGAGTGGAACGCCTGGAGTTTAGTAAACTTAACTATCTAATGCAATGAATGGTGTGCCACGCTCGGCGGAAGCGTCGGCGGCGGGTGTTAATGTCCGTCGTCCCAGACCTGATGCGGCCCGGCGGAGGCAGCGCATGACGATCGGCTCCCACATCACGACGTTCGCCGGCTTGCCGGTCGCGGAATACCCCGCCGACCTGGGCAAGGCTTCCCGGGCCGGCAGCGCGTGGCGGCTGGAGGACCCGGACTACGACAACACCGGGCAGTTCCTGGAGCGGCTCGAAGCCCTCGCCGCGGAGGACTGGGCCAACCAGGTCACCGCGCTCGTCATCGGCAACTGGGGCGGCGCTTACGACACCGCCCCGCCGATCGGCCGGCTCGCCGCCCTGCTGCCGCGGTTCACCCGGCTGCGGGCGCTGTTCCTCGGTGAGATCACGTTCGACGAGTGCGAGATCTCCTGGATCCAGCAGGCCGACATCACGCCCCTGCTGGAGGCGCTGCCGAAACTGGAGGTGCTGACCGTGCGCGGCGCGACCGGTCTGGGCCTCAAGCCGGTGCGGCACAGCGGGCTGCGGGAGTTCACCATCGAGTCCGGCGGGCTGCCCGCCGACGTCGTGCGCGCCGTCGCCGAGTGCGACCTGCCCGCGCTGACCCACCTGGAGCTGTGGCTCGGCACCGACAACTACGGCGGCGACGCCGACGTCGACGACCTGGCCCCGATCCTGGCCGGCTCCCGGCTGCCGGCGCTGACCTCGCTCGCGCTGCGTGACGCCGAGATCGCCGACCTCGTCGCCGTGGCGCTGGCCGGGGCGCCGGTCGTCGCCCGCCTGCGCGCGCTGGACCTGTCGCTCGGCATGCTCAGCGACACCGGCGCGGCCGCGCTGCTGGCCGGGCAGCCGCTCACCCACCTGGACAAGCTGGACCTCCATCACCACTTCATCGGCGCGGCCGTGCTCGAACGGCTCACCGCCGAACTCGCCGAGGCCGGGGTCACGCTGGACGTGTCCGAAGGCAGCGACGCCGACCGCGACGACCGCTACATCGCGGTGTCCGAGTAGTGCGCCTCACCATCGTCGGCAACCCCGGGCACCGCCGCGTCGGCCTGTTCGCCGCCGCCGCCGTCCGGGCCGGGCTGCCCGAACCAGAACTGCTCGCCTGGCACGACGTGCTCAGCGGGGCTCCGCTGCGGCTGGCCCAGGGCACCGCCGTCCGCATCGAGTCGCCGGGCGAGGACGCCGAGGTCGACCGGCTGCTGCGGGGCGCGGCGACCCCGGCCGCGCACGGCGAGATCGTCGGTGGCCGCGCCTGGTACGCCGGGCTCGCCCGTGGCCTGGCCAGGGTCGCCGGCGCCGCCCGCGATCAGGACGCGCGCCTGCTGGCCGATACCGCCGAGATCCTGACCATGTTCGACAAGGCGGCCTGCCACACCCGGCTGCTCGCGGCCGGCATCCCCGTGCCCGCGGCGCTGCCCGGGTCGCCGGCCGGCTGGGCGCAACTGCGGTCCTGGCTGGACGAGGCCGGCTGGCGGCGGGTGTTCGTCAAGCCGTGCCACGGCTCGTCGGCCTCCGGCGTCATCGCGCTGCAGCTCGGCAGCGGCGGCCGCATCCTGGCCACCACGTCGGTGGAGCTGTCCGGCGGGCGGCTGTTCAACTCGCTGCGGGTGCGGCACTATCGCGACGAGCGCGACGTCGCCGCGATCGTCGACCGGCTCGCCCCCGACGGCCTGCACGTGCAGCGCTGGCTGCCCAAGGCCGGGCTCGACGGCCGCGTCGTCGACCTGCGTGTGGTCACCGTCGGCGGCGAGCCGTCGCACGTCGTGGTCCGCGGCAGCCGCTCACCGATGACGAACCTGCACCTCGGCGGCGTACGCGGCGACCTGTGCGCGCTGCGCGCCGCCGCCGGCCAGCACTACGCCGAAGGGCTGGCCACCTGCCGCGCCGTCGCCGCCTGCTTCCCCGGCAGCCTGCACACCGGCGTCGACCTGATGTTCGCGGCCGGCTGGCGCTCGCACGCCGTCGCCGAGGTCAACGCCTTCGGCGACCTGCTCCCCGGCCTCCTGGTCGACGGCCGCGACACCTACGACGCCGAGGTCGCCGCCCTGCTGGCAGGCGAGCGGGCCGGTGTGGCGGTGTGAGGGTGGGGATGGCGTCGGTGGTGGGGGCGTATGACATCGCGCTGGTCACGGTCGACACCCTGCGGTACGACGTGGCGGCGGAGGAGGCGGCGGCGGGGCGCACGCCGAATGTGGTCCGGGCGCTGCCCGGCGGGCGGTGGGAGGCCCGGCACACCCCGGCGAGTTTCACCTACGCGGCGCACCACGCGTTCTTCGCGGGGTTCCTGCCGACGCCGGTGACGCCGGGGCGGCACGAGCGGCTGTTCGCGGCGAGATTCCCCGGCAGCGAGACCACCGCCGACGGCACCTGGGTGTTCGACGCCCCGGATCTGGTCACCGGGCTGGGGCAGGCCGGATATCACACGCTGTGCCTGGGCGGCGTGGGCTTCTTCAACCGGCGCTCGCCGCTGGGCAGCGTGCTGCCGGAGCTGTTCGCCGAGGACCACTGGCGGCCCGAGTTCGGGGTGACCGAACCGGACTCGCTGCGCCACCAGCTCGACCAGCTCGCCGCCAGCGCCGCCGCCGTGCCCGCGGACCGGCCGCTGTTCACCTTCCTCAACGTGTCGGCGCTGCACCAGCCCAACCGGCACTACCTGCCCGGCGCGGCCGAGGACGGCCGGGACAGCCACGCGGCCGCGCTGCGCTACGTGGACACCGCGCTGCCGCGCCTGTTCGCGCTGCTCACCTCGCGGAGGCGGCCGTGTTTCGTGGTGCTGTGCGCCGACCACGGGACCGCGTACGGCGAGGACGGCCACCAGGGGCACCGGGTCGGCCACGACGTGGTGTGGACGGTGCCGTATGCCGAGTTCACGCTGACCCCGGGGGAGTGGTGAAGGTGCTCGACGGCTCGCCCTACCAGGGTTACCTGTACGCGTACCCGCACAAGACGGCATACCGGCCGCTGCGGCCGCGCCCGGCACTGCGCGACGTGTGGGCCGGGCAGGACCGGGACAACCTGTTCCTGTACCTGCACATCCCGTTCTGCGAGATGCGATGCGGCTTCTGCAACCTGTTCACCCGCGCGCAGCCGCCCGCCGAGCAGGTCGGCGCGTACCTGCGGCAGCTGCGGGTGCAGGCCGAGCAGGTCACGGCGGCGCTCGGCCCGGCCCGCTACGCCCGCGCCGCGATCGGCGGCGGCACCCCGACCCACCTGACCGCCGACGAGCTGACCGAGCTGTTCGCGATCACCGACGGGGTGCTCGGCCTGGACCCGGCCGCGGCACAGCTGTCCGTGGAGACCTCGCCCGCGACGGCGACCCCCGACCGGCTGGCGGTGCTCGCCGCGCACGGCACGCACCGGGTCAGCATGGGCGTGCAGAGTTTCCTCGACACCGAGGCCCACGCCGCCGGGCGGCCGCAGCACCGCGCCGACGTCGACCGCGCCCTGACCGCGCTGCGCGACGCGGCGTTCCCGCTGCTCAACGTCGACCTGATCTACGGCATCCCCGGTCAGACCCGCGACACGTGGACCTACTCGCTCCGCGAGGCACTGGCCTGGCGACCCGAGGAGATCTACCTCTACCCGCTGTACGTACGCCCACTGACCGGGCTCGGCCGCCGGGGTGGCGGGCTGCTGCCGTCCGGCCCGACCGCCACCGCGCCGGATCGTGACGCGCAGTGGGACAGCGAGCGCCTGGACCTCTATCGGCACGGCCGCGATCTGCTTCGCGAGGCCGGTTACCGGCAGCTTTCCATGCGCCAGTTCCGGCGTGCCGACGTTCCCGATCCGGACGGCGCGGACTACTGCTGCCAGGACGACGGCATGGTCGGGATCGGCTGCGGCGCGCGCTCCTACACCGCCGACCTGCACTACTCGTTCGACTACGCGGTCAGCGTGCGCGAGGTGCGGGCCATCATCGACGACTACCTCGCCCGGCCCGCAGCGGACTTCGGGTACGCCGAGTTCGGGTTCGCGCTCGACGGCGGCGAGCAGCGGCTGCGCTGGCTGGTGAAGTCGCTGCTGCGCGCCGAGGGCGTCGACCTGCCCGGGTACGCGTCCCGCTTCGGGTCCAAGGTGGACGAGGACTCCCCGCACCTGGCGGAACTGGCCGAACGCGGCTGGGCCGTCGCCGACGGAGATCGGCTGGTCCTGACCGACGAGGGCCTGGCGCGCGGCGACGCGATCGGGCCGTGGCTGGTGTCGGGGCCGGTGCGGGCGGCGATGGCGCGGGCGGTGCTGCGGTGAACCTGCTGCTGCTGTATCGCGGGCCGCTCGCGAGCTGCAACTTCGACTGCCCGTACTGCCCGTTCGCGAAGCGGCGCGACAGCCGCGCGCAGCTGGCCGAGGACCAGGCCGCGCTGCGCCGCTTCGCCGACTGGGTCGCCGCCAATCCCGCCGGGGACACGCTGTCGGTGCTGTTCACGCCATGGGGCGAGGGGCTGACCCGGTCGTGGTACCGGGACGCGCTGGTGCGGCTGTCGCACCTGCCGCACGTGGAGCGGGTCGCCATCCAGACGAACCTGGCCGGGCGGCTGGGCTGGGTCGCCGAGGCCGACCCGGCGCGGCTCGCCCTGTGGGCGACCTACCACCCGGGGCAGGTGCGCCGGGAGCGTTTCCTGGCCGCGTGCGCGACGCTGCGCGGGCACGGCATCCGGCACTCCGTCGGCATGGTCGGGCTGCCCGAACACCACGCCGAGGCGGTCGCGATGCGGGCCGAGCTGCCGGAGGCGACGTACCTGTGGGTCAACGCGGCGGACGGGCACAGCTACGACGCCGACGCCGAGGCGGCGTGGACGGCGATCGACCCGCTGTTCGGGTACAGCGTGCGCCCGCACGCCTCGGCCGGGCACGAATGCGGAGCGGGCGAGACGTCGCTGTCGGTGCTCGGCGACGGCACGGTCCGGCGCTGCCACTTCCTGCCCGAGCCGCTGGGCAACCTGTACGACGGCAGCTACCGCGCCGCGCTGCGGCCCCGCGCCTGCGGCAAGGCCACCTGCGACTGCCACATCGGATACGTGCACCTCAAACGGCTCGGCCTGCACCGGGTCTTCGCCGGCGGCGTGCCCGAGCGGATCCCCGCCGGGCCGCCGCCGACCTGGGGCGTGCCGAGCGCGCTGCTCACGTCTGCTGCTGCGGCAGGTATTCCTCCGGCGTGAGGCCGAACGTCCACGCCACGCCCTCCCGCGCGGTGCGCGTCGACGGCGGCACCCGCAGGAAGTACGTCCGGAAGCTGCCGTCGGGCTCGGGGCTGGAGTTCAGCACCTCGACCATCACCAGCGGCTCGTCACCGGGCAGCTCGACCCGCCACAGCGTGCCGCACACGTCGGACTGCGTCTTGGCCGCGCCGGACTCGCGCAGGTAGCGGTCGAAGCCGAAGTGCTCCAGCATGACGCGACGCATCTCGGCGTTGCCCTCGCCGCGGATGCGCGCGACGGTCAGCGTCGGCAGCTCGGCGGCGATCTCGGCCGGGATCGGCATGCCGCTCCACGCGTGCAGGCCGAAGCCGTCCGGGTAGGACAGCGCCGGGCCGTCGCCGTGGTGCAGCCGGCCCAGGTTGTCCCGGTGCACCTCGCGCGGGCGCTCGGTGAGGATCGCGACGTGCTCGAACGCCCACCACCAGCCCGCGCTGCAGGCCACCCGGGCCAGGCCGTCGACGTCGGGGTGGCTGTCGAACGCGCCCAGCCAGGCCGCGTCGTGCTGGCCGTGGATCACGTCGAGCAGCGCGTCCTGCCGGGCCTGCGCGAACTCGCCGCTCTGCTCGGCGAACTGCTCCGCCAGCCGGGTGCGCAGCGGCGTGGCGAGCTGGTCGACGAGCTGCTGCCAGGGCCGGCGGGCGGTGGCGGCCCAGTGCCGGGCGAAGCCCACCGCGCCGAGCCGGTCGGTGAGCGAGGTCCGGGCCTGCGCCCAGGGGCGGGTGCGCACCCGGGGCCGTACGCTGCGGCCGAGCGGGAGTTCGCCCGGCCGGACACCCTGCGCCGCCAGCGCCTCGCTTACCCGCGGGTCGCCCGCGAGCACGGTGCGCAGCATCGCGACCGCCGTCGCGCCCGCCGCGGGCGAGCCCAGCCACAGCATCCGCCGCGGGGCGGGCAGGCCCGCCAGGGCGTACGCGATGCGCACGCCCGCCTCCGCGCCCGCCCGGTCGGCCGGTTCGGTGCTCAGGCCGGTCGCCATCCACCGCTCCGCCCGCGCGGCCAGCGCCATGTCCTCGTTCCGGCGCGCCTCACGCCGGTTCGGCGGCTGCCCACCGGTGCTCGCGCTCGTGATCTGGCTGCTCGTCGTCATCGCGATGTTCCCGTCCACGCCGTGTTCAGTCCGCGACCGGGCGGATCGCGCCGGGGAAGTACTCGCGCTGGCGGACCACCCGGTAGGCGCCCGCGGCCAGCGCGATCGGCCCGTGCTCCTCGTGCACCAGGCGGCCGTAGCCCTCGATCAGCAGGAACAGCCGGCCCGGGTCGTCGGGCGGGCACAGCATCGCCACCCGCTCGCCGGTGACCACGTGCGCGTGCCCGGTCGCCTCGCCCAGCGCCAGCACCATGCGGTTGCGCCGGTCGCGCGGCGCGGGCATCAGGTCCGGCGGCAGCTCCTCCCGCGCGATCGGGACCACCAGCACATCGCCCTGCCTGAACATGTCCCACACTCCACAGCCGACCGTCGTGTCGCGGGCGACGCTAGCGGGCGGGTACGACACCGCCGCCGGCGGGGAACAGCCCCTCCAGGACCACCGCCACACCGTCCTCGTCGTTGCTCGCGGTGACCCGGTCCGCGCCGGCCAGCGCCTGCGGATGGGCGTTGGCGACGGCGACCCCGATCCCGGCCCAGCGCAGCACCGGCACGTCGTTGGGCATGTCCCCGAACGCGATCACCTGCGCGGCGTCGACGCCCCAGGCCGCGCACAGGCGGGCCAGGGTGTCCGCCTTGGACACGGTGGCGGCGCTGATCTCCAGCATGCCCTTGCCGCCGGAGTAGGTGACCGCGACCTCCGGCACGAGCGCCTGCAGCCGGTTCAGCAGCTCGTCGGTGACCGGGGCGGGTGACCAGGCCAGCAGCTTGACGCAGCTCTCGGCCTCGGTCCACAGCTCGGCCCGGGTGCGCACCGGCACCCGGACGATGCTGCGGCGGCTCACGTGGTCGAAGCCGGGGCCGGTCAGCGCCCGGTGCCCGGTCTCCACCGCGAACGCGATGCCGTCCAGGGCCGGGGTGAGCACGTCGGCGACCCGTTCCGCCAGCGGCAGAGGCAGCGGGCCGACGATGGTGATCTCGCCGGTGGCCAGGTCGTACACGGCCGCGCCGTTCGAGCACACGGCGACGCCGGTGATGCCCGCCGCCGCGGCGACCTCGTGCACCTCCCGGGGCGGCCGGGCCGTGCCGATCACGATGCGCGCGCCGGCCTGCGCGACGCGGGCCAGGGCCGCGACGGTCCGGGCCGAGACGGTGTGGTCGGAGCGCAGCAGGGTGCCGTCGAGGTCGACGGCGACGACGTTGATCACCGCCGGACCCTACCGCCCGCCACCAGTACCTCCACCAGGACCTCCACCGACGGCCACTCGGCCACTCGGCCACCCGGCCGTTTCGCGCCGCCGCGCCGCCGCGCTGGCCAAGGTCACTCGACTTGCCAGGCAACCGGGCGTACGGGCGGTCAAGATACGCACACCTGCCCGGCAAGTCGAACAATCACGGAAGGCCGGCCCGGTCCAGCAGGTCGTGCATCAAGCTCACCGGCAGGCGCGGGTTGGCGGCGGCCCGCTCGACGACCCACGGGTCGGGGTCCGCCAGCAGCGCGGCGAGGATCTCGGCGGGCGACCCGGGGCCGGCCGCGACGGCACGCCGCACGACCGCGCTCGGGTCCGCGGCGAGCCGGGACAGGGTCTTCGGGGGCAGGGCGGGGTCGCGTGGCGCGTAGCTCCGTACCCGCTCGTCGGGGTGGTCGGCGTAGGTGTGCAGGACCTCGGTGGGGAAGTTCGGGTGGTCGGTCCACCGCCACCGCGTCTTGCGGCTGTCTCCGCGCTCGCGCAGCATCCGCTCCAGCACCGCGGGCGGGGCGTCGGGCCGTTTCGCCGCGGCCCACCGGACCCGGTGCGCGGGGTCGGCGTCGAGCCGGGCGTACGCCTCCGGTGGCAGGTCGCGCGTCCATGCCACGGCCTCCCGGAACGCGATGAAGGGTGAGTCCAGGTAGGCCAGCCTGCGCTCCAGCGGGGCGGCGCGCAGCCAGTCCGGAGCGACGAGATCGAAGAACACGACCACCACCTCGGCCGTCTCGTCGCCCGATGCGGCGGCCGCCTGGCATGCGTCGTACCGCCGGATGCGTTCCTCCTCGGTCAGCGACGGATGCTGCAGGATCGTCAGGTGGACCTCGTCTTCGGGGTCCTGGAAGAGCAGCTCGCGTACCGGCGGCGGCAGCGCCGGATGGTGCGCCAGGCCGACCCGGACCGCGACGTCCGGGTCCATGGCCAGGGCCGTCGCCTGGTCGTCGGTGAGCTGTGCATACCGGGCCAGCACCGCTCGGGTCCGCGGGTCGCGCAGGAACTCCGGCTGGAGGTCGGCGGGCGTCTGAGGGTGCCGGGGCGAGACCGCGGCGGCGCGTACCGCCGGATCGGCATCGGTGAGCAGCGCGCGGTGCACGTCGGCGGGCGGGTCGAACCAGCAGCGCGCGGCGGCGGCACGGACCACCGGGTCGTGGTGGGAGGCCAGTTCGGATCGGGGCATGCCGAGCAGCTGCTCCAGCTCGCCGATCGTGAGGTAGCGGTCGTCGACGAGCCGTTGCCGTGGCGCGTCGCGCCAGGCCTGCCGCACGACGGCGACCGGATGCTCGGCGAGCTGCCAGGCCTTGACCGCCGACACGTTGCCCCGCCTGCTCAGTGACGTGATCAGCGCCGGATCGCGGTGGCCGGCGATCGTGTCGGCGACGGCGTCGGGAAGTTCGCCCCTGCGGGCGGCCACCAGGCCGGCCAGGTGCCGATCGCGGGCGAGCCGGACCAGCACGTCCTCCGGCGCCGCGGGATTGCCGGCGAGGTTTTGCAGCACCTGCTGGTCCACGGGCCCTCCGCACGGGTCACGTCGTCACGCGGGCAAGACTAGCGCCGTCGGGGGCACGGGCGGGTGCCGCAGTCCGTGGCACACTCTGGGCATGCAGATATCCGGGCTGCGGATGGCCGTGTTCCTGTGCGCCGGGGTGGCCAGCGCGGCGGTCGGCCTGCTCGCCCTGGTGACACACGTGGGTATCGGTTACTACACGGTCTTCGGGATGGTGCTCGGGTGCGCCGGCGCGGTGCTGGCCTGGCTCGGGCTGGCCGATCTGCGTCCCGGCCCGATCATCTGGGCCGCGGTGGCGGTGCTGGCGGGGGCCGGTCTGCTCGCGGGCCTGCTGGTGGTACGCGAGGACATCTGCTGCATGTTCGGCTACCGCCGCGGCCTCGGCTACCCGTGGTCGTGGTTGGACAGCGGAGCCGACGCGTCGACCCTGGACGAGATCGAGGAGATCGCCGCCGCGCCCGAGCGCCTGCGCCTGCACCTCGACCCGATCAAGCTGCTCCTCGACGCCCTGTTCTGGACCCAGGCCGCGATCCTCGCCGTGATCCCCGCGGTGCTGGTGCTGCGCCGCGCGGAGACCGACACCCGAGGTGATCATGAGGTTATGCCGCCGACACGCCGCCGAGCCGTGCCATAGGTTCATGATCACCCCGGGAGGGGTGGGGTGGGGTGGTTACCAGTCGGAGTTGGGGGCGCCCAGGCCCAGGCGGATCTGGTCGAACTGGTTGCCGTCGTTGTCGTCGGTGAAGGTGAGGGCTATCTCGCCCCAGGGGGAGACGGCGACGGCGGGCTGGTCCTGGCGGCCGGTGGTCAGGTCGCTGTAGAACTGGGCGGGCAGGCGGCCGGCGGTGGTGCCGTCGGGGTTGACGCCGCGAGCCCAGACGTCGCCGGTGTTCGCCGGGATCGACCAGGCGACCACCACGTTGGCCTGGTCGTCGATGCCGGTCGAGGGCGCGGTCGCGCCCGGCTGCGGGGACACCTCGACGTCGGCGTGGCGGGCCGTGCCGGCCGAGGTGAAGGAGCGGGTCCACACGGTCGGGGCTCCGGTGTGGTCGGACTCCCAGGCCACCGTGAACTCGCCGGTCATGTTCGCCGCCACGGACGCGTTGCGCTGCTGGCCGTCGCCGGTGGCGTTGGCGGTGCGCCGGGACAGGGTCACCGCACCGTTGGCCTTGGCGAGCCGGACCAGGCCGATGTTGTCGAAGCCGTTGCCGTCGCCGTCCTCGTTCCACACCACGACCGCGTCGCCCGCGGCGGACACCGCGACGTCGGGGCGGTGGTGCGCGCCGGTGGTCTGGCTCGCGGTCACCTCGTACGCCTTGGTGGTGACGTTGGTGAAGCCCGCCGCCTTGACCGTGGCCGGGTTCGGGTCCTGGACGTCCTCCCAGACCACGGTGAACGCGACCGCGCTGGAGCTGCTCGGCGTGCCGTCGGGGTCGACCGCGACCGCGGGGTTGATCTGCTGGCCGGCGGCCGACGCGTTGGCGTTGCCGGAGCCCAGGATCGTGCCGGTCGGCGAGACGACCCGGTAGGGGATGTTGTAGAAGCCGTTGCCGTCCGGGTCGTCGGCCCAGACCACCACGGCGTTGCCCTTGTCGTCGAGGCCGACGTCGGGGGACAGGTGCCGCCAGGTGGTGCCGGCGGTGCCGCCCGCCGAGAGTTTCAGCTCGTACACGGCGACGCCGTCGCGGAACAGGCGCAGGAAGATCTCGGAGTGGGCGGCGTCCTCCGGGCCGGTGCTGTCGCGGTCGTCCTCCCAGACGACGGCGACGTGGCCCGACCGGTTCGTGGCCACCGCGGAGACGTCCTGGTCGCCGGTGGCGGTGCTGTTGGCCGTGGTCCAGGTGACCGAGGTCGGGGTGAGCGCGGCCATGGCGCGGGCGGCGGAGACCGGGGTGACCGACGGCAGGCCCGAGGCGCCGAGGGCCGGGGTGGCCACGGCCGCGACGGCCAGTGCCGCCGTCGCGGACAGAGCCAAGGTGGTGAGGGACTTCATGGGCATCTCCTAGACCTGCTGGAGGCCGGGCAGGCCGTCCTGGATGACGTACGAGCGCAGCGTGGACACCGCGGCCCCGTGCTCGGTGACCGCGCCGACCGCGCGGAAGTCGGCGCGGACCTGCGCCTGGCTGATGGTGGTGCGCACGTAGCCGCGCCGGTCGGAGTAGAACTTCAGGTGCGGGTTGGTGGCCACGTTCGGGACGGTCGTGGTGGCGCTGCCGTCGCCGCCGGAGCTGATCGAGGTGCAGACCAGCTCGGTGCCGATGGTCGCCGAGTTCGGGTTGGCGTAGTCGGCCTTCAGCTCGTTGGCCCACGACTTGTGCACGTCTCCGGTCAGCACCAGCGGATTGCGCACCGCGCGGTCACGCCAGCCCTGCTGGATGCGGGCGCGCGAACCCCGGTAGCCGTCCCACGAGTCCATGCTGGCGGCCCCGGCGGCGTCGAACTGGCGGGCGAAGAACACCTGCTGGCCGAGGATGTCCCAGGTGCCGTAATGCTGGGCCAGGCCGTCGAGCAGCCACGCCTCCTGCGCCGCGCCGGTGAGGCTGCGGGTGGGCAGGTCGGCGTCGGCGCACACCTTCCAGCCGTCGCCGCAGGCCTGGTCGTCGCGGAACTGCCGGGTGTCGAGCATGTGGAAGGTGGCGAGCTTTCCCCAGCGGATGCGGCGGTACAGCGGGATGCTGTTGCCGCTGGGCGTCGAGGCCGGGCGCAGCGGCATGTTCTCGTAGTAGGCCTGGTACGCCGCTGTGCGCCGGGCGGTCCACTGGGCCGCGGTCAGCGCCGGGGAGCTGTCGGCGCGCACGTTGGTGGCGTAGTTGTTCTCGACCTCGTGGTCGTCGGGCACCACCAGCCAGGGTGCGGCGGCGTGCGCGGCCTGCAGGTCCGGGTCGGACTTGTAGAGCGCGTACCGGCGGCGGTAGTCGGCCAGCGACACGATCTCGGCGCCGACGTGCTCGCGTACCGAACCGGCGGTCGCGCCGCCCTCGTAGATGTAGTCGCCCAGGTGCAGCACCAGCCCGGGGTTGTCCTCGGCCAGCCGGCGGTACGCGGTGAAGTAGCCGGCCTGCCAGTTCGAGCAGGACGCGAACGCCATCACCAGGTCGCGCCCGAACGTGGTCGGCGCGGGCGCGGTGCGGGTGCGCCCGACCGGCGAGAGGTGGCCCTGCGCCCGGAAGCGGTAGTAGTAGTCGGCGTCGGCGGTCAGCCCGCCCGCGATCACGTGCACCGAGTGCGCGTCGGCGTACCGGGCGGTGACCGAACCGGACGCGGCCAGCGTGCTGAACGAGCTGCTGGTGGAGACCTGCCAGTCGACGACGACGTCGGCGTTGGCCATGCCGCCCTGGCCGTCGGCGTTGAGCGGCGTCGGCGCGAGGCGGGTCCACAGCACGACGCTGTCGGACTCGGGGTCGCCCGAGGCCACCCCGAGCTTGAACGGGTACGGGGCGGCGGCGAACGCACTCGCGCCGGTCAGCGCGGTCCCCGCGATCGCGAGTCCGCCGAGGACGAACGTACGGCGATGGAGTGATCTCATGCGCCGGACATTCACGGACGATGATGAACGTGATCCGTTGCGCCGTTGAACCACGGATTACGGGCGGCCGTCACTCCGTCGTGTCATGTCGTACGGTCCGACCCTTCTGCGAGGATGCTGCCTGGACCGCGCGCAAACCGGGCTAACCATGACGATCATGGAGGATTCAAATGGCGTCCCGCCTCAACCCGTACATCAGCTTCAACGGCAACGCTCGCGAGGCCATGGAGTTCTACCAGGGCATCCTCGGCGGCAACCTGACGATGAGCACCTTCGGCGAGTTCGGCGACAAGGACGCGCCGTACGCCGACCAGATCATGCACGCGATGCTGGAGTCCGACGCCGGCTACACGCTGATGGCCTCGGACACCCCGCCCGGCATGTCGTACCACCCCGGCGACAACATCACGATCAGCCTCAGCGGCGACGACGGTGACCGGCTGCGCGGCTACTGGGAGAAGCTGACCGAGGGCGGCACCGTCGGCGTGCCGCTGGAGAAGCAGATGTGGGGCGACGAGTTCGGCGCCCTCAAGGACCGCTTCGGCATCAACTGGATGGTCAACATCGCCGGCTGAACGAGCTCGAGCGAAAGGAAGGGCACCTTCACAACGCTATGCGTTGTGGAAGGTGCCCTTCCTTCGCTTGCGCTGGAGGTCAGCTGGTTTCGCCGGCGACCGAGAAGACGCGCAGGCGCTGGGTGGCCAGCCAGGCGCCCAGCACGGTGAAGACGACGGTCATCACCCCGGCCACGGCCGTGGAGACGGTGCTCGGGAACAGCGCCGAGCCGGACAGCGCGCTGGCGAACTCGATGACGTAGTGCTGCACCGACACGGTGCGGGTGCCCGTCACCACGTTGCTGAGCAGGCCCTCCCAGATCACCACGTAGAGCAGGCCGACCAGCACCGGCCGCCGGGTCACCACGCTCAGCGCCAGGAACAGCGCGCTGTACACGATCGCCCCGGCCACACAGGCCAGCCCGAACCCGAGCCCGAGCCGCACCCCGCCGACCATGGTCGCGGCGACGAACATCGGCACCGCGGTGGTGACCGCGCTGACGGTCGCAGCGACCACCAGCTTGGCCAGGATGATCCGGCTGCGCGGGATGGGCTTGGTGAGGATGTGCACCACGGTGCCGTCGTCGATCTCCGAGCCGAGCACGCCGGTGCCGACGATCAGCGACACCAGCGGCAGGATCACGGCCACCCCGAGCCCGATCAGCACGCCATCGGCGAGATCGGCGGCCTCGGCTTCGAACGCCAGCCCGATCGCGGTGATGCCGATCAGGATGACCGGCATCGGCAGCAGCAGCCAGGACCGGCGGCGGCCGAGCAGCCCCCGGGCGGTGATCCAGGCAATGGTCATGTTCATCGCGGTGCTCCCTATGCCGAGACCAGGTAGGAGAAGACGCTTTCCAGCGACTCGTCCGAGGGGATGAGCTGGCGCACCCGTACGCCCTGGTCCAGGGCGATGCGCGGCAGGGCCCGGGTGAACGTGCCGTAGTCGCCGGCGTGCACGGTCAGCCCGTCCTTGCCCAGCGTCACGCCCGCGACCGAGTCCGAGGCCATCAGCGCGACCGCGAGCCGCCGGTCGTCGCTGGACCGGATCGCGAACACGTGCGGCCGGTGCGTCATCAGGCGGCGGATCGTGCGGTAGTCGCCGGACGCGGCCAGCCGGCCCGCGACGATCACCTGCACGGTGCCGGAGACCTGCTCGACCTCCTCCAGGATGTGCGAACTGAACAGCACCGTGCGGCCCTGCGCGCCGAGCCGGTGCAGCAGCTCCATCATGTGCATGCGCTGGCGGGGGTCCATGCCGTTGAACGGCTCGTCCAGCAGCAGCACCGCCGGGTCGTGCACCAGCGCCGCGGCCACCCGCATCCGCTGGCGCATGCCCTTGGAGTACGTGTCCATCCGGCGGTCCTGCGCGTCGGCCATCTCGACCAGCTCGATCGCGCGCCGGGTCGCCGCATCGGCGTCGGGCAGCCCGTGCAGCTTCGCGCTGGCCCGGACGAACTCCTTGCCGGACAGGAAGCCGTACACCGCCTCGCGCTCGTTGACCAGGCCGAGCTTGCGGTAGATCGCCGGGTTGCGCCAGGTGGCGTCGCCGTCGATCAGCACCTCGCCGCGCGACGGGGCGAGGAAGCCGGCCATCATGTGCAGCAGGGTGGTCTTGCCGGCGCCGTTCGGGCCGAGCAGGCCCGTCACGCCCGGCCCGAGGGTCATCGTCACGTCGTTGACGGCGACGACGTTGCCGTACCAGCGGGACACTCCGCGCAGGTGTAGGTCGCTCACAGGGCTGCCTTTCGTTCGCGGCTTGCGGTGCTCCACTTCGTTTCGCTCCTCGCGCTCACAGGGAAACCTTCCGGTAGCGCAGGAGCAGCAGCAGGGTGCAGACGGTGATGCTCAGCAGCGTCACCAGGCCGTACACCGGCCCGTACGGTCCGACGTCGAACGACGTGCCGTACAGCCAGCTGCGTACCCCCTCGGGTAGCGAGAACGGGCTGAACATCGGCGCGATCTGCGACAGCGCGCCGCCTTCGCCGAGCGCGGCGAGCAGGCCCACCACCGGCGAGGTGATCATGAAGACGACCACGATCGCGCCCGCGGCGAACGCCCGGCGGCTGGCGATCGAGGCGATCAGCACGGCCAGGCTGCTGAAGACCAGGGCGTACAGCGTGGCCACCACCCAGCCGCCGAGCATGCCGCGCGCCTCCGCGGCCACCCCCGACGCGTTCTCGGCGGTGAACGCCGAGCCCAGGAACATCAGCAGCTGCGGCCCGGCCATCAGCAGCCAGACCGCCGTCGCCAGCGCGGCGAGCTTGGCCAGCGCGTAGTCCGAACGGGCCAGCGGCCGGGAGAAGTACAGCGGCAGCGTCTGGTTGCGCAGGTCCCGGGAGACCAGCTCGGGCGCGACCACGGCGAGGAACACCATCACCAGCACGCTGGCCGTGCTCGGCAGCTGCTGGTACGTCAGGATCATCTCGCCGGTCTGCGCCTTCACCGCGACCACGATCAGGGCCAGCGACGTGACCAGGCCGATCACGATCCACGGGAAGATCTTCGCCTTGGCGCTGCGGCCCAGCCCGAAGGCGACCCGCACGCCGTGCTCGAACAGCGAGCGGGCGGCGTAACCGCGGCCCAGCCGGATGCCGGTGTAACGCTGGTAGCCGATGTCGTGGATGACACTCCGCTCAGACATGGGTCACCTCCAGGGACGGTTGCGGGGCGGCGGTGGAGAACAGCTCGGCCACCCGGTGGCGGCGCTGGTCGAGGCGGTGCAGCGGCAGGTCCAGGTCGGCGACCGTACGCAGGATCAGGTCGTAGGTGTCCTCGTCGGCCAGCGGCACCAGCAGCATCCGGCCCTCCGCGGTCGCGGTCAGCCCCCGCTGCGCCAGCGCCGCCGACAGCTCGTCGGTGCCCTCGGCGACCTCGATGGCCAGCACGTCGGTGCCGGTGGTCATCGCGTCGACCCGGTCGGCGCGCAGCAGCCGCCCGCCCTCGATGGCGATCAGCGAGTCGCAGATCCGTTCGATCTCGCCGAGCAGGTGCGAGCAGACCACCACCGAGATGCCGAACTCGGTGCCGATGCGGTGGATCAGCGTCAGCATCGCGTCACGCCCGGCCGGGTCCAGGCCGTTGGTGGGCTCGTCGAGCAGCAGCAGGTCCGGGTCGTGCACCAGGGCCTGGGCCAGCTTCACGCGCTGCTTCATGCCGGTGGAGTAGCCGCCGATCTGGCGGTAGCGCTCCTCGTACAGCCCGACGTGGCGCAGCGCCTCGGAGGCGCGCTCGCGGGCGACGGTGCGCGGCAGGCCGGTCATCCGGCCCATGTGCGTCACGAACTCCGCGGCGATCATGTCCGGCGGCAGGCAGTCGTGCTCGGGCATGTACCCGACGCGGGCGCGCACCTGCTCACCGGCGGTGGTCGGGTCCAGGCCGAGCACCTGCGCCTGGCCGCTGGTCGGCGTCAGCAGCCCGAGCAGGGTTTTTATCATCGTGGACTTGCCGGCGCCGTTGGCGCCGACCAGGCCGATGATGCCCGGCTCGACGGACAGGGTCAGGTCGGACAGGGCGGTCACCCCGCCCGGATATGTCTTGGTCAGCGACTGGGTCGCGATGAGGGCCACGCCGACAACCTAGACCCCGGGCCGTGCCCGGCAGATCCGGTGTCAACCCTGGTCTCGACCCTGAGACCAGGTCGGGTGGCCTGCGGCGGCACCCGCCGGGCGGCGTGGCGCGCCGCGGACCCGGCCCCGGCCCCGCTCGTGGTCGGGTCTGGCCGCCGGTCCGATCTGGATGAAAGAATGCGCACCGTGAGCGAGCAGCCCAGCGACACCCTGACCGTGGCTCCGTCGCCGCCGGCCGCGGCGGTCGCCGCGGGGGAGCGGCACGGTTTCTATCTCGGCCTGGTGTCGGCGGCGTTCCCCGCGATCCTGGCCGGGGTGCGGCTGTTCGTGCTGTCCAACGGCGACGACGCGACGCTCAAGGCGCTCGCCCAGCACACCAGCATGCAGGCGCTGCTCATCGGCAGTTATGTCCCGTTCCTGCCGCTGATCCTCATCCTCGCGGCCTACCTGGCGCTGTCCGAGCGGCGGGCCGCCGTCCGGGGCGCGGTGTTCCAGCCCACGGTGCTGGCCAGCCTGCCGCCGCCGGTGGCGCTGATGCTGCTGGTCGTCGGGCTGCTCACCGCGCCGGTGTACCTGCTGCTCGCGCTCGCGGCGGCCGCCGCACTGCTGTCGCTGATGCTGCTGCGCCGCCGGGAGCGGACCGCCGCGCCGCGCGCCGGCGAGCGCCCGCCGAGCCCGCTGCTCGGCGGGCGGGTGCCCAACCGCTGGGTCGACGGGCTGACGCTGGCCCTGGGTGTGCTGCTGGCGGGCATGGTCGCGCTGCAGGGCATGTGGCTGCCCGCGACCGCGCTCACCGTGGACGGCACGACGAAGATCGCCTACATCCTCGGCCAGGACGAGGACCTGGAGACCGTGCTGTACCGCGACGGAGGCGGCCCGCGGCAGCTGGCGTCCGACGAGATCACCTCGCGCCTGATGTGCAGCGAGCGGGAGGCCGGTGTGCTGCGCCGCCCGCTCGCCGCGCTGATCTTCCCGCCCGACGTCAAGACCTCGGACGTGCCGCTGTGCCGTGACCTGCTGCGGTCGGGCGGCTAGGCCCGCACCGGCACCGGGTGCGCGAGCACCTCGCTGATCCTTACGCTGCCGATCTCGGCCCACCGGCCTGCCTGCTCGGTCAGCGCGGTGGTCAGTTCCCGGTCGAGAGTCGACCGGCTCGTCATCGCGGCCTCCTGCGGCAGGGCCGCGATGAGGCGGCGCAGGATGGCCGCGGCCAGGTCGTCGATGGCCAGACCCGGACCGTTCGGCTGGTACGCGGCCTGCACGGGGTCGGTGATCCGCCACAGGATGCGCATCCGGATCTCGACCTTGCCGCCGTCCCGGGCGGTGAACACGTCTCCCGCCGGCTCGTCGACGCTGCCCTCCCGTGGCGCCGAGGGCCACAGCAGCATCTGCTGGGTGAGATCGACCTTGGCCTTGACCCGGTCGAGCAGGGGCACCGCCAGCCGCCGGCCGGCGGCCAGCGCGCGGTGGAAGCGCCGGTGGCGTTCCACGATCCACACCTCGTCCTCGGGCACCTGCCACAGTGCCGTCCGCGCCGCCAACGGCAGGAACGCGGAGAGGGCCATCAAGGGGGCGTAATCCATACGGCACAGCGTGGGTCATCCGCGCGAATTCCGCTCGCCTCGACAGTGGCGTACGTTGTACGGTACGGTGTACTCGAACTGAGCGGGAGGAGTCTGCGCATGGCAGAGCCGGCGATAGCGGCGCACGGGGTCCGCAAGACCTACCGGGGAGCACCGGCCCCGGCACTCGACGGATTCGATCTCGAGGTGCCCCGGGGCACCGTGTACGGGCTGCTCGGCCCGAACGGCGCGGGCAAGACGACGGCCGTACGCATTCTGGCGACGCTGATGCGCCTGGACGCGGGCCGCGCGGTGGTGGCCGGGCACGACGTGACCACCCAGCCGGCCCAGGTCCGGCAGCGCATCGGCCTGGTCGGGCAGTACGCCGCCGTCGACGAGATCCTCAGCGGCCGGCAGAACCTGGTGCTGTTCGGCCGCCTCAACCACCTCGGCCGGGCCCGCGCGGCGACCCGCGCCGACGAACTGCTGGAGCGGTTCGGCCTGACCGACGCGGGCGGCAAACCGGTCGCGAAGTACTCCGGCGGCATGCGCCGCCGCCTCGACCTGGCAGCCGGCCTGATCGTCTCGCCCGAGGTGCTGTTCGTGGACGAGCCCACCACCGGCCTGGACCCGCAGGCCCGCCAGGAGGTCTGGTCCGCGCTGCGGGAACTGGTCGCGGGCGGCACCACCGTCCTGCTGACCACGCAGTACCTGGAGGAGGCCGACCAGCTGGCGAGCCGGATCGCGATGCTGTGGCACGGCCGCGTGGTCAGCGAGGGCACCCCCGACGAGCTCAAGGCCACCATCGGCGAGGACTGGATCGACCTGGCGTTCGCCGACCCCGAGCAGGCGGGGCGGGCGCTGCCCGCGGTCGCGGCGCACGCCGACGGCGAGCCGCGCACCGAGCAGCACCGGATCAGCGTGCCGGTGCGGCAGCGCACCAAGGCGCTGATCGCCATCAGCACGGCGCTGGCCGCCGAGGGCGTCGAGCCGGTCGAGGTGAACCTGCGCCGGCCCACGCTCGACGAGGTGTTCCTCGACCTTCACCGCAAGCAGGGCGACAAGCAGGAGGTGGCGGCGTGACAGCCGTACTGGAGGAGACGTGGGTGCTCGCCCGCCGGGAGCTGACCCACTGGCGGCAGCAGCCCGTCGGAGTGATCGTCAACTGGCTGTTCACCGTGATGGTGGCGCTGATGTTCGGCGGCCTGTTCGGCGGGGCGATCGGTGCGGACTACTTCGACTACCTGATGCCGGGCATGTTCGCCCTCGCCATGTTCTTCGGCGTGGAGGCGACGATGACCGCGGTGTCCACCGACGCCGCCAAGGGCGTCACCGACCGGTTCCGGTCCCTGCCGATCAACTCGGCGTCGGTCGTGCTCGGCCGCTGCCTGGCCGACCTGATGAACTCGGCGGTCGGCCTGGCCGTGCTCGTCGGCGCGGCCGCGGCGCTCGGCTGGCGCTGGCACGAGGGCCTCGGCTCCGCGCTCGCCGCGTTCGGCCTGCTCCTGCTGCTGCGCTTCGCGCTGCTGTGGGTCGGCATCTTCCTCGGCCTGGTCGTGAAAGGACCGGAATCGGTGACCATGGTCCAGATCCTGGTCTGGCCCGTCGGCTTCCTCTCCGGCGTCTTCGTCGACCCCGACACCATGCCCGCCTGGCTCGGCACGATCGCCCAGTGGAACCCGCTCTCGGCCACCGCCGCCGCCTCCCGCGACCTGTTCGGCAACCCAGGCCTGGTCCCCGACCACGCCCTCCTGCTGGCCGTCCTCTGGCCACTCCTGCTCACCGCGATCTTCCTCCCCCTCTCCGTCCACCGCCACCGCCGCCTCAACTCCTGACGACCAGGACGAAGGAAGGGCACCTTCACATCGCTATGCGATGTAGAAGGTGCCCTTGTTAACGCAACAGTGCCGATGAGCAGGAGTTTTCCCGGGGCAGCGCGTACGGCGGCGCGGTGGGAGCATGGCGACATGACGATCGCGCAGCTCTATGCCGAATTCGCGGTGTCGGAGGCGCACGGGGTCTCCTCCGTCTACGAACGCCTCGGGCGGGCCGTCAGCCGCGACGACGACGTCCTGGCGCTGCTCGCGACGCTGCCGGCGGCGAAACGGCAGCCGCAGCTGCTGTTCGGGGTCGTCCGCTTCCTCGGCGGCCCGGTCGCCGATCCGGCCGCGTGCCTGGAGTTCACGGTACGGAACTGGCCCGCGATCGCGGCCGAGATGACGGCCAGGGCCACCCAGACCAACGAGGCCGGCCGCTGCGCCGTGCTGCTGCCGGTGCTCGCCGCGCTGCCCCAGCCGCTGGCCCTGCTGGAGGTCGGCGCGTCCGCCGGGCTGTGCCTCTACCCCGACCGGTACGCCTACCGCTACGGCGAGCACCTGCTCGGCGAGCACGGCCCGGTCCTGGACTGCGCCGTCACCGGCACCACCCCGCCGGACCGGCTGCCCGAGGTCGTCTGGCGCGCCGGCATCGACCTGAACCCGCTCGACGTCACCGAACCGGCCGACGTGGCCTGGCTCGACGCGCTCATCTGGCCCGAGCACCAGCACCGCCGCGACCGGCTGCGCGCCGCGGCCGCCGTCGCCGCGGCCGAACCGCCGCTGCTGGTACGCGGCGACCTGAACGTCGCCCTGCCCGCGCTGGCAGCCCAGGCTCCACCCGGCGCGACCCTGGTCGTGTTCCACACGTCCGTGCTGTACCAGGTGCCCGCGCCGCAGCAGGCGACGTTCGTCGAGCTGGTCCGGGACCTGCCCGGCCACTGGATCTCCAACGACACGAGCGATCTTCTGCCGGCCGGGGCGGTCCCGCCGCCACCCGACGGGGCGTCGTACAACCTGCTCGCGCTGGACGGCCGGCCGCTGGCCTGGACCCGCTCGCACGGCCAGGCGATGATCTGGTTCGGCGACCGGCCCGTCGACGCCGGTCGCCTCGGCTGAGGGGCGGCACGTGGACGACGTCATGTTGCGGGCCGTGGCCGCGCTGCTTCCGGGCGGTGCGACCCGCGGCGAGCTCGCTTTCGGACAGCGCAGGCTGCGCTGGGTCGAGGCGGGCACGGGCGGCCCGACCGTCGTGCTCGACGCGGCCAGCGGCCCCCCCCGCGCTGACCTGGCTGCCGATCCTGCCGGCGCTCGCGCGGCACACCAGGGTCATCGCGTACGACCGGGCCGGCTTCGGCGCCAGCGACCAGGCGGTCACGGACGCCGTGCTGGCGGTCGTCGAGAAGGCACGGCTCGGGCACGGCGCTTGAGCCATGCCCTGTTCCCCACCCGCTGCTCACGGGACGGTCACGTGGATCCACGCGACCGTCCCGTGAGCAGGCCGACCGGATCAGCCGCGAGCAGCGCCCGCCGGAGCGGTCTCATCCGCCGTCAGCGCGGCGTCGAGGACCCGCTGGTACGTCGTCCGGGACGGCAGGTGGGTCAGCAGGTGCCGCATGGTGCGGTCGGCGTGCCGCTCGTCCTGCTCACCGTGCGCGGCCAGCGCCGCGCCGGCCTGCCCGGCGACGTAGTTCAGCAGCCCCGTCGCCGCGCCCCGGAACGAGTCGACGCTCAACGGCGGTAGCGCACCGGCCCGCGCGCGATAGCCGTCGACCAGGGCACGGGCCCCGGCGGCGTTGACTCCGCCCCGGGGGTCGACCGCCCACGAGGCCAGCGCGGTGCACAGCTCCCACGCCGGTGGCAGCCCGGCGGCGTGTTCCCACCCGGTGACGATGAGGCAGTCTCCCGCACCGAGGCGTACGTTGCCGGGGCTGAGGTTGTTGTGGCAGAGCACCGGCTCCGGTACGGCCGCGCCCTGCCCGACGGTCTCCAACTCGGACAGCACGGGCACCGCCGCCGCCAGGGCCGCTGCCCAGCCGGCGCCCTTCGCGGCGGCGGTGTCGGCGAGTCGCGCCCAGCTCACGGTCCAGAGTGGGACCGAACTCCACGGGCAGACCCCGTTCGCGGGCAGGCGGAGGCCGTGCAGGAGCGCGAGCGTGCCGCCGACCGCGTACGTGATCGTCGCGCTGACCGGCGCGGCCAGCGGCGGACCGGAGTGCCGCCACTCGTGGACCCGCCAGCGGTTGCCCTCGATCGACTCGACCGAAGCGCCGGACCGGCTGCGGACCGGGGCCGGCAGCACCACGCCCGCCCGCGCGGCGGCCTCCTGGAACCGGGTGTTCTCCGCACCGTCGGTCGCCGGGAACACGTCGTCGACGGTGCGCGGCGACCACCTGCCGCGATCGGTCTCCAGCGACCAGCGCCGGCCCATCTCGTCGGGCCGGGCCAGCGACCGCATCGGACCGGTCACCTCGCCCAGGCCGAACCGGTCGGCGATCTGCCGTGCCAGCGCGGGATCGGCGACGTCGGCCTGTCCCTGCCGGCGGTCGACCTCGGCCTTGAGATCGGCCCAGGTACGGAAGCCGTACTGCGCGGCCAGGGAGGTCTGCGCGTCGGCCAGGGTGACCTGTGGGTCGGCGTCGCGCAGTCCGGCCAGCAGGTCCTTGGCCTGCCGGCGCAGGTGACCGAGGTCGGGGTTGTCGGGCAGCGTCTTCATGTGAGCACCTCGCTCCACGCCCGGACTCGCACAGGCGGATGAGAGCGTCGGTGACCGTCGCCCAGCCTGACAACAGGCGGGGTGGCTTCGAGCCTTCCGGCGAGTCTCGGCGCGTACCCGAACGCGCTGGAACGAGCTAACCGGACGGAACGGGGCACTGTCAAGCGCGGAGCTTTCGTGGAAGGGCGTCGACAACGTCCTGCGGGAGCCGGGGCGAGAGGTCGTCCAGGACGGTCCGGTAGTACCCGCCCGCCGGGTCGGCCGTCGTGGCTGCCGCCAGGGGCAGCGCGAGCAGTCCGAGGGTGATCGCCTTCGCTGCCGACATGACCGGTCTCCTACTGGTCCGCTTCGATGCTTGCCGGGCGGTCTCCGGTATGCGAGTTCCGGTCAGCGAGCGCGGGTCACGGTCTGCCGGTCGAGATGGTGACGTGCTCGCTGCCGGTCGCGCCGGCCAGCCGCCGCCCGATCGAGCCGGCGATCCGGGTGGCCTGCGTCTTCGCCAGCTCGGCGAGCGGGCCCGCGTGGCGGTCGTCGACGGTGGCCCGCCACAGCGCCAGCCAGCGCTCGAAGTGGTGCTGCTCCAGCCGTACCAGCCGGTTGAGGTCGAAGTGCGACTGCAGCGCGTTGCGGCGGTAGCTGCCCGTGCGCAGCAGGACCGTCTCCCAGAAGTCGCTCATGATCGGCAGGTGGGCGGGGAGGTCCATCTTCGCGATGTCGATGAAGATCGGGCCGAGCAGGTCGTCGGCGTACACCCGGCCGTAGAAGTCGGTCACGAGGCCGGTGATGTCGGCGCGGTCGGTGATGTCGGTGCGCACGGGCTCCTCCTTTTTTACTACCGCCATCGTATATATTCGGACCGTGGCTGACGATATGACCTACGGCGCACTCGCGGTCGCCAGCCGGCGGCGGGTGCTGGAGGTGTTGCGCGAGGCCGGCACGCCGCAGGACGCGACCGCGCTGGCCCAGGCCACCGGGCTGCACCCGAATACGGTGCGTTTCCACCTGAAAGTCCTGATCGACGCCGGGTACGTGGCGCAGACCAGCGCGCACCGATCCGGCCGCGGCCGCCCGCAGGCGGTGTACACCAGCGTCACGCCCGCCACGGGCGAGGGCGGCTACGCGCTGCTCGCGGAGATGCTCGCCGGCCAGCTCGACGAGGCGGACGGCGCGGCGCTGGCCCAGCGCGCCGGCCGGCGCTGGCTGCGGCACGCGGCGCCCACCGCCCCGGCCGGGCCGGTCGCGCAGGCGGGCGTGACGCTCGACGAAGCCGCCGCCCGCGCCGTGGCGCTGTTCACCGAGCTCGGCTTCGATCCCGTGCGTACGCCGCACGACGGAGCCGCCCGGATCGAGCTGCACGCCTGCCCGTTCCTCGACGTGGCCCGGCGGCACCCCGACGTGGTCTGCGGCGTGCACCTCGGGCTGCTGCGCGGCACCGTGGACGGGCTGTCGCCGCAGGCGTTCGACGCGGAGCTGCACCCGTTCGTGCGGCCCGGCGTGTGCGCCGCCGAGATCCGGGCGGCCCGGTGAGCAGGGTCCGTGCCGTCGTACCGGGACCGAGGGCGGAGCGCGGCCCCACCGGATGATCAGCGAGCGCTAAGGTGCGGCGGTGGGCAGCAGAGTCAACTACGTCGTCGTGCGCGACGGTGAACACACGGTGTACGCGCAGGGCGGCGGGGCGGGCTACGGGATCGACTACCTGTTCGCGCCGGGCCCGGAGGTGGTGCTGCGCTGGCTGGCCCAGGCCGGCGAGTACGCCGGCGACCACTGGTTCGACGACCTGATGTGCGAGGGCGGCGTGCTGATCGACGTCGACCGGCAGGTGTTGCTGCTGTTCAACACCACGTTCAACCGGCTGGCCCATCGGGCGGCGATGCTGCAGGCGTACGCGGCGACGTGGTCCGGCTGGGAGATTCGGTGGGCCTACGACGGCATCGGCGACCTGATGGCGTACGTCGGACTCGACCCGGGGGCCGCGCGTGTCGACGATCAATCGGAGCAGTGTGAGCGCAACGAGTTCCTGCCGGGCGACTCCGTCCGGTCCGTCGTCACCGTCCGCGGCGCCGACGGGCTGGTGCGCCTCTACGGGTTGAGCCCCGACCTGGCCTGGCTGCGCTGGCGGATGGGGCCGGACCTGGTCGAGTGGCTCGCCGCCGGGCCCGAGCTGCCGTACGACGTCGCCGATGACGTGCCGAGATCCGGCCTGGACCTCGATCCCGCGACCCGGCGGGCCGGGCTGTGGACCCTGGAGCCGCTGTGCGGCCTGCGGGAGCAGTGGGCCGAGCTGTGGCCGGGCTGGACCCTCGAGTTCTGGGAGGACGACCTGGCCCGTCAGGCGGCTCACGACCCGGACCGGCTCTACGACTCGGTCACGCCCCGCGTCATCGCCCACCATCGCCATGGGCTCGCCGAACGGGTGCGGAGGTACTGGCCGGTGCGGTCCACGATGCAGGCCGGCGGGGCCGACGTGGACTGGCTGTACGAGCACGACTCGGCCGGGGTCCGCAGCCACTTCGACGCGAACATCACCGCCGACGAGATCGAACACGCCGCGCAGCTGCTCCGCGGCCCGCTCGCATGAGAGCCCTTCGGCAGCGCGGCTAGGGTGATCGCGTGGATCAAGACGAACGGTCGCTCTCCTCGTCGTTCGGCGCGGCGGCCGCCGCCTACGCCGAGCACCGTCCGGACTACGCGCAGGCCGCGGTCCGCTGGGCGGTCGAACCTGCGCCCGGCTCGCGGGTGCTCGACCTCGGCGCGGGCACCGGCAAGCTGACCGCCACGCTGGTCGCGCTGGGTCTGGACGTCGTCGCGGTCGAGCCGGACCCGGCGATGCTGGCCGAGCTGCGGCGTACGCTGCCGTCCGTCCGTGCCCTGCCGGGCAGCGCCGAGACGATCCCGCTGCCGGACGGCTCCGTCGACGCGGTGCTGGCCGGCAACGCGATGCACTGGTTCGACATGGCCGTCGCGGGACCGGAGATCGCCCGGGTGCTCGCGCCCGGTGGCGTCCTGGCCGGACTGTGGAACGTGCTGGACGACCGCGTCGACTGGATCGCCGGGCTGGAGCGGGTCGGCGGCAGCGCCGTCATCGGCCCGCGCGACACGCTGCGCAACTGGCGCGCCGCCACGGCCGGCCTGCACCTGCCGCACACCGGGCCGCCTCGGTTCGGCTCACCGGAGCAGGCCGAGTTCCCGCACGGGCAGCACCGCACCGCGGACTCCCTCGTCGCCACCCTCGCGACCCGCGCGGGCGTGCTGATCATGCCGGAACCCGAACAGCGGGCCACCGCGGACCGGATCCGCGACTTCCTCGCGACGCAGCCGGCGACCTCCGGCGGCGACTTCACCCTCCCGATGCTCACCGGCGTCCTGCGCACCCACCGCCGCTGACCGCCCTCACCCACCGCAACCACGAAACGAAGGAAGGGCACCTTCTTAACGGACGTCCGTGTAGAAGGTGCCCTTCCTTTGTTTCATTCGGTGGTGGCGCCGGCGAACTGGGCCTCGTAGAGGCGGGCGTAGGCGCCGCCGGAGGCGATCAGCTTGTCGTGGGAGCCGTGTTCGACGATCGAGCCGTGCTCCATGACGAGGATGACGTCGGCGTTGCGGATGGTGGACAGGCGGTGCGCGATGACGAAGCTGGTCCGGCCGCTGCGTAGCGAGTTCAGCGCCCGCTGGATGAGCACCTCGGTACGGGTGTCGACGGAGCTGGTCGCCTCGTCGAGGATGAGGATGCTCGGCTCGGCGAGGAACGCCCGCGCGATGGTGATCAGCTGCCGCTCGCCGGTGCTGAGGTTGGTGCCGTCCTCGTCCAGCACCGTCTCGTAGCCGTCGGGCAGCGTACGGACGAACCGGTCCACGTGCGCGGCCTTGGCGGCCTCGACGATCTGCTCCCGGGTGGGGGAGTCCGCGCCGTACGCGATGTTGTCGGCGATGGTGCCGCCGAACAGCCAGGTGTCCTGCAGCACCATGCCGGTCTTGGACCGCAGGTCCTCGCGGTCCATCGCGGCGATGTCGACGCCGTCGAGCGTGATCCGCCCGCCGGTCACCTCGTAGAAGCGCATCAGCAGGTTGACCAGCGTGGTCTTGCCCGCGCCGGTCGGGCCGACGATGGCCACGGTCTGGCCGGGCTCCACCGCCAGCGACAGGTCCTCGATCAGCGGCTTGTCCTCGCTGTACCGGAACGACACGTGCTCGAAGCCGACCCGCCCGCGCAGGTCCGTGACCCGGGCCGCGGGGACCGGCTCGGGGCTCTGCTCGGTCGCGTCGAGCAGCTCGAACACCCGCTCGGCGGAGGCGACACCGGACTGCACCAGGTTGGACATCGCGGCGACCTGGCTCAGTGGCTGGCTGAACTGGCGGCTGTACTGGATGAACGCCTGCACGTCGCCCAGCGACAGCGAGCCCGACGCCACGCGCAGCGCACCGACGACGGCGACCAGCACGTAGTTCAGGTTGCCGATGAAGAACATGGCGGGCTGGATCATGCCGGAGATGAACTGCGCCTTGAAACCGGCCGTGTACAGCGCCTCGTTGTGCTCCTTGAACGTCGCGGCCGCCTCCTGCTGCCGCCCGAACACCTTGACCAGCGAGTGGCCGGTGTACATCTCCTCGATGTGGGCGTTGAGCTTGCCGGTGACGGCCCACTGCGCGATGAACTGCGGCTGCGCCTTCTTGCCGATCTTCATGGTCACCCACACCGACACCGGCACGGTGACGAGCGCGATCAGCGCCAGCAGGGGCGAGATCCAGAACATCATCGCCAGTACGCCGACGATGGTGAGCACCGAGTTCATCAGCTGGCTCAGCGACTGCTGCATCGTCTGCGCGACGTTGTCGATGTCATTGGTGGCCCGGCTGAGCACCTCGCCGCGCTGCTGGCCGTCGAAGTAGCTCAGCGGCAGCCGGGACAGCTTCGTCTCCACCTGCTCGCGCAGGGTGTAGATAGCACGTTGCACGACCGTCGTGATGATCCGGAACTGCATCAGCGAGAACAGCGACGCGGCGACGTACACGCCCAGCGCGACCAGCAGCACCCGGCCCAGCGCGTCGAAGTCGACGCCCTGCCCGGGGACCAGGTCCATCGAGGCGAGCATGTCGGCGAGCGTGCCGTTTCCCTGGGCGCGGACCGACTCGACGGCCTGCGCCTTGGTGACGCCCTCCGGGATGCCGCCGCTGACGACGCCGGTGAACAGCACGTCGGTGGCGTGGCCGAGGATGCGCGGGCCGATCACCGACAGGCCCACGCCGATGACGCCGAGCGCCACGGCCGACCAGACGGCGACGCGGTGCGGCATCAGCAGTTTCAGCAGGCGGCGGCTGGACTGCTTGAAGTTGAGCGACTTGCCCTGCGGCGGGCCGGCCATCATCGCGCCGGGTCCGAAGCGAGGCCCTGAATCACGGCGTACGGGGGTCTGAGTCACGCCGTCACCTCGCTGCGCTCGGCTCCGTCGTGACGCACGGGGCTCATGATTCGCTCGCTACGCTCGCTCATGCCGCCTCCTCCTCGGTGAGCTGGGACAGCACGATCTCGCGATAGGTCACGTTGCTGTTCATGAGTTCGCTGTGGGTGCCGGTGCCGACGACCTGCCCGTCGTCGAGGACGAGGATGCGGTCGGCGTCGCGGATGGTGTTGACGCGCTGGGCGACGATCACGACCGTCGCGTCGGCGGTCTCCCGGGACAGCTCCCGGCGCAGCGCGGCGTCGGTGGCGTAGTCCAGGGCCGAGAACGAGTCGTCGAACAGGTAGATCTCGGGCCGGCTGACCAGCGCGCGGGCGATGGCCAGGCGCTGGCGCTGGCCGCCGGAGACGTTGGTGCCGCCCTGGGCGATCGGCGCGTCCAGCCCTTCGGGCATGGCCTGCACGAACTCCTTGGCCTGCGCCACTTCCAGGGCCCGCCACAGCTCCTCGTCGGTGGCGTCGGCCTTGCCGTAGCGCAGGTTCGACGCGACGGTGCCGGAGAACAGGTACGGCTTCTGCGGGACGAAGCCGATGGCCCGGGACAGGGCTTGCGGCTCGATGTCGCGCACGTCGACGTCGTCGACCAGCACCCGGCCGCCGGTGGCGTCGAACAGCCGCGGCACCAGGTGCAGCAGCGTCGACTTGCCGCTGCCGGTGCTGCCGATGATCGCGGTGGTCTCGCCGGGCCGGGCGCTGAATCCGATGCTGCGCAGCACCGGCTCCTCCGCGCCCGGGTAGCTGAACTCGACGTCGCGCAGCTCCAGGTGCCCGCGCAGCCCTTCCGGGCTGACCGGCGCGGTCGGCGGGACCACGCTGGAGTCGGTGCCGAGCACCTCCTCGATCCGCTCCGCGCAGACCTCGGCGCGCGGCAACATGACAAACATGAAAGTCGCCATCATCACCGCCATCAGGATCTGCATCAGGTAGCTGAGGTACGCGGTCAGCGCGCCGATCTCCATGCCGCCGCTGTCGATGCGGTGCGCGCCGAACCACAGCACGGCCACCGTCGAGATGTTGATGACGAGCATGACGAACGGGAACATCGAGGCCATCAGCTTGCCGACGGCCAGCGCGACGTTGGTCAGCTCGGTGTTGGCCCCGGCGAAGCGCTCCTGCTCGTGCCGGTCGCGGACGAACGCGCGGATCACCCGGATGCCGGTGATCTGCTCCCGCATCACCCGGTTGACCTCGTCGATGTTGGTCTGCATGGCCCGGAACAGCGGGCGCATCCGCCACACGATGAAGCCGATGCCGAGGACCAGCGCCGGGATCACGGCCAGCAGCAGCCCGGACAGCTGCACGTCGAGCTGCAGCGCCAGCACGATGCCGCCGACCATCATGATCGGCGCGCTGACCATCATGGTGAAGGTCATCAGCGCGAGCATCTGGACCTGCTGCACGTCATTGGTGGTACGGGTGATGAGCGACGGCGCGCCGAAGTGGCCCACCTCGCGGGCGGAGAACGACTGCACCCGGTCGAAGATCGCGGCCCGGACGTCGCGGCCCAGCGCGCTGGCGACCTGGGCTCCGACGTAGACCGCGCCGATCGAGCAGATGATCTGCACCAGCGAGACGCCGATCATGGCGGCGCCGACGCGCATGATGTAGCCGGTGTCGCCCTTGACCACGCCGTGGTCGATGATGTCGGCGTTGAGGGTGGGCAGGTAGAGGTTCGCCACCGTCTGCACGAACTGCAGCAGCACGACGAGCGAGATGTGCCGCCGGTAGGGCCGCAGCTGGCGGCGTACGAGTGTGATCAGCATGCGGGCTCTTTCTTGGCCTCGGGGGAGAGCACGCCGTCCAGGACGACGTCGACGATCTGGTCTTCGGGGAGGATCTCGCTGCGGTTGTTGAAGAACACCATCGAGATGAGCAGGGACGCGACGGTCTCCGGTGGGAGCCGGAACGAGTCGGCATCATCCTTGATCAGCTCAGCGACCGCATCCGAGATACCGGTCAGCGCCTCGCGGGGATCGAACACGGGCGTGGTGGTGACCACGGCGAGGCCGCTGCCGCGCAGCGACATCATCAGCGGGGCGTTGTCGCGGAAACGGCGCGTGAGGATCCGCACCGCCGTCTTGAGCCGGAACCTGACATCGGGGTCGCCTGCCACTGCCTTGATCGACTCGATGGTGGGGGCCGGGTCGAAGGCGTGGGCGAGGGTCGCCGAGATCAGGGCGTTCTTGTCGGGGAAGGCGCGGAAGATGGTCCCCTCCGCGACACCCGCGCACTCGGCGATCCGCTTGCTGCTCACGTGCACACCTTCGGCACGCAGCAAGGGGAGGGTCGCCGCGATGATCGCGGCACGCCGGTCCTCGGGGGTCAACGGGGAAACCCGGCGCCGGGGGGAGGCGTCAGTCACGGCCGCGACTCTAAATGAGTGAGCACTCACTCCGCAATGCGTTTTCTGATTGTTCGCCGACAGCGTTGAGCGTGTGCCCGTCGCAAGGTGGCTGGAACCGGTGCGGTGGGTGACTCTGGGTAGCGCCGGCGCGAGGGATCGCTCATCGAGCGGTTACATCGTTTTTGATGTGCTCACATCAAAAACGATGTAACCGCAGCCCGAGCGACCACCGCGCGAGACCACACGATCCGCGTCCGTTGGATGACCCTGCGTATGCGGCGACGCGGACCAGATGGGGGCGGGTCCACGCCGTCGGGCAGCTGCGCCGCGGGCGCGGGCGGCACGCGCGGAGCAGCGGGCGACCTTCCGGCTTCGCGGAGACCACAGGTGCGCGACCCTGCGGTGACCGCGCAGCGGACGCCGGGCGTGGAACGGCTCAGGGGGCGACGAAGATCAAGGAAGTCTGGTCGTTGAGGGCCTTGCCGACCGTCGCGTGATCACCGGCCGTGAACAGGTGGCACGCGCCGACCTCGCCCGGCGCGGTGGCGTCGTGCTCGCAGAGCACCGCCCGCCCGCCCTCGGCCAGGCGCAGCGAGCTGATCGCGTCGTTGCCGACCGCGCCCAGGTCCACGGCGGCGAACATGCCCGCGCCGAACGCCCCGGACGAGCCGGTCAGGCCGCCGTCGGCGTACGCGGTAAGGACCTGGCCGGTCGACGGGCCCGCCGACACGGCCAGCAGGGAGATGCCGTCGTCGAGGCCCGTCCCGGCCAGCTCGTGCACCCCGGAGGCGAACAGCGCGCACTCGCCCAGCACGGCCGGCGCGACATGATCATCGGCGCAGGCCAGCACCCGCTGACCGGCCGCCACCCGCAGCGAGCTGATCGCGTCGTTGCCCACCGGCGTCAGCTGACCGGCCGCGGCCTGGTGCACCCCGGGGCCGAACGTCTGCACCGTGCCGGCCAGCGCGGGCCCGTCGGCCGCGGTGACCGCCGGGCCGCCGACGGCGATCAGGGAGATCATCCCGTCGAGGCCGCCGACCGACGGGTGCTCGCCGGGTTCGAAGATCTGGCACAGGCCGGGGTTGCCGCTGGCGGTGGCCGTGGAGCGGTCGCTGTCGCAGAGCACGGCCCGGTGGCCGTCGGCCACGGCCAGGGACCGGACCGCGTCGAGCCGGTCCAGGTCGCCCGCGGCGGCCTCGTACCGGCCGGGGCCCAGGTGCAACTTGCCGCCCGACAGCGCGGGCTCGCCGTACACGGTGACGCCCTGGCCGGTCTCCTTCGCGGCGACCACGGTCAGCAGCGAGATCCTGTCGTCGAGGCCGCCGCCGACCTGGTCGTACCAGCCGGCGTCGAAGTAGCGGCAGGGGCCGAGGCCGTCGACGGCGTCCGCGCTCCGCGCGGCGGTGCGGTCGCAGGCCAGCACGCGGAAGCCCTCGGCCACGCGCAGCGACGAGACGGCGTCACCGCCGACCGCGCCCAGGCCGCCCGAGTCGGCGTCGAACACGCCCGCGCCGAACGCCTGCGAAGCCCCGCCAAGCTTCGGCTCCACGTACGCGACCAGCGGGTACACCGCATCCGGCACCGTCGGCTCCGGCGCACCGGGCACCGGCGCGCCCGCGGCGGCGGTCAGCGGCAGCAGCCCGTACGCCGTGCCCGCGGCGGCCAGCAGCGACCTGCGAATCCACATCTCAAGCTCCCCGTGTCACCACTACGTGCAGCACCACCGGTACCAACTGGCGGCGGGCCCGCTGGTGATGGACGTGACACGATCGAGCGGTCACCGCCGCCGGTTGCGCATGGTCAGCTCGGTGAGCCCGTCGCGGGTCGCGACGACGGTGAGCCGGTCGCGTTCGCGTACCCGCCGGGCCGGGCTTGGTTTCCACAGCGGCCGGGGCTCGCCGAACTCGGTCACCGCGACCACCCGGATCGCCTCGGCCCGGTCGACGTTCGCGGTCGTCGTGCCGGCCAGCGGCGAGCCGACGGGCACGAACACCTCGGCGATGAGCAGCACCCGCCGGTCGACGGCGATGGTGCCGATCACCTCCCGGCCCATCAGCGCCTCCGCGAACGCGGGCACCGCCATGTTCGACACGCTGCGCGACAGCGGCAGGTCGAAGGTGGCGCGCACCCGGTCGGCGAGGTCGGGATCGAACAGGCGCAGCACGACCCGGACCCGCTGCTGCAGCTTGCGGGCGTACAGCGCGGTCTGCAGGTTGGCCATGTCGGAGCGGTCCACGGCGAGCAGCGCCTTGCACCGGTCCACGCCCGCCTGGCGCAGCGTGGTCTCCCGGCTCGGGTCGCCGATCAGCAGCGGGATGTCCAGTTCCCGGGCCAGCGCCACGCCGCGGGCGTTCTCGTCCTGGGCGACGGCGACCATGGTGATGCCGCGGTCGTGCAGCAGCCGCAGCACCCGGGTCCCGACGCCGCCGAGGCCGACCACCACGACGTGCCCGGAGCGCGGCTGGATGAGCCGCAGCTGCGCCACGGCCAGGCGCGCCCGCACCGTGCCCTCCACCACCAGCGCCGTCACCAGCGGGATGAACGCCAGCCCGGCCAGCCCGAGCAGCAGTTGCAGCGCCTGCTGCCGGGGCTGGTAGCCCGACTCGGGCTGCGGGCCGCCGAGCACCGTGGTCGCCGCCGCGTAGAACGCCGGCCAGGGCCGCAGGTGCAGGCTGAGCGCCAGGGCCGCGCCCGCCGCGACGATGATCGCCAGTACGGCGGTGACGGCGATGCGGGTCTTGCGGGAGAACAGCGCGCCCAGGAACGACAGCACCAGCCCGGCCCAGGAGGGGCGCTTCGGGGTGAGCCGGCTCAGGCCCAGCGAGGTCTCCCACAGCGACGCCGGTCCGCGGTCCTCGGCGAGCACCAGGTCGGCGGCGCGCTCGTCACCGGGCAGCACCAGCGGCCCGTCCCCGGCCGAGGTGCCGGCGAGCCCGCACACCACGTCCTGGGGCGCGACGTCCGCGCGCGGGGCGACGACCAGCGTGCGCCGGGCCACCTGCACCGGCGTCGCCGCGACCTCGCCGAGCGCCGTCGCCACCAGCTCCGGACCGGCGATCTCCGCATCGGACAGCACCCGCGCGTTGCCGAGCAGCGACTCGATGTCCTGACCCAGCGCGGTGTGGTACATCCGCAGCACCAGCCGCAGCCGCGGGGCGACGTCACGGGCCAGCAGCGCCAGCGAGAGGTTGCCGACGTCGTCCTGCACCGCCAGCGCGAGCCCGGCCGCGGTGGCGACGTCGACGCCGCGCAGCGCGTGCTCGTCGATGCGCTCGGCCACCACCAGCGCCACCCGGTCCAGGTCGGTGAAGTCGCGCGCCGCGGCCTGTTCCGCCTCGGTCATCAGCACCACGACCTCGGCGCGGTAGCGTTCCGAGAGCTGTTGCGCCAGGCGGTAGGTCAGGTCGTCCGATCCGTTGAGGACGAAGTGGTTCGTGCGGGCTGCGGGCATGCCGGAATGGTCGGCCCATCGCATCGACGGGGGATGGCCTCCGGGTGGCCGGGCGGTGAACTGAGCGTCGCGGTCTCAGCGGCGGCGCAACGTCATGAGCATCGCCGGGTACGGCCCGGCGGCGACCTCGGCTGTGGCCCGGTCGGCGGGGATCACGTTGTCCATGCGCAGCTGCAGCGTGGCGCCCGTGGCGTCGATGATGATCCGCCAGCGCCAGCCGCCGCCGTAGTCGGCCTCCAGCTCGACGACCCCGCCGTCGCGTACGGTGCCGGGCAGCGTCCTGGCCGCGGGCTGCTGGTGCCACGAGTCGCTCCACAGCCCGACCACCGCGCCGGGCTCCTCACCGGAGCCGAGGGCGAGCAGGCCCTGCTGCGGACCGTCGGCCGGGTGCGCCCAGGTGTAGGCGACCGTCGTCATGTGGCCGCCTGCCGCCGTGGCCAGCGTCAGCGTGGCCAGCGACTCGGCGAACGGGTCCTGAGGCATCAGCCGGAAGCCGTTGGCCCCGGTCCAGTCACCGGCCACGTCCGCGAGAATCGTCATTTCCGGATGCTAGCCCGCCGGTGCGTCATCGGCCGCGGACGCGCCTGCGCGCCGGTGTGTGAGCGGGGCGTGAGCGTTCGTGCTCACGCCCACGTCGCAGCCGGTCGGGTGGACTGGGCACCGTGACCGACCTGACTAGCGAGGCGGCGGCATGATCCTGCTGTCCGACCGCCGGATCTCCGCCATCGCCCTCGGCGACACCGGTGAACCCATGATCGACCTGCGCGAGGTGCCCGAGCTGCGCATCGACTCGCGGCTCGCCGACCCCGCCGGGGCGTACGCCCATCTGCGCGAGGGTGTCGCGCAGCGGCTGCTGGACGCGCAGCGTGCCCTGCCCGACGGGCTGCGGCTGCTGGTGATCGAGGCGTACCGGCCGCTGCGCCTGCAGACCGAGTACTTCGAGGACTACCAGGCCGAGCTGCGGGCCGCCCACCCGGGGTGGGACGCCGAGCGGCTGCACACCGAGGCGAGCAAGTACGTCTCGCCGCCCGACGTCGCCCCGCACAGCACCGGCGGCACCGTCGACCTGACCCTGTGCACCGAGGACGGCATGGAGCTGGACATGGGCACCGCCGTCAACGCGAGCCCGCTGGCCAGCGCGGACGCCTGCTTCACCGCCTCGCCGCACGTGTCGGCGACGGCCCGCGGGCACCGCGACGTGCTGTCGCTCGCGCTGTCGGGCGTCGGCCTGGTCAACTACCCCACCGAGTGGTGGCACTGGTCCTACGGCGACCGCTACTGGGCCCTGCAGACCCGCGCCGCGCAGACCCGGTACGGCCCCGTCGCGGCGGTGTGAACTCCCCGGAACAAGCGGGCGGGGTCCGGAGTTGATCCAGCCGAAGAGACCCGAGTCCACCGAGGAGTGCCCTTATGACCAGCTCCGCCGACGCCGTCATCGCCGCGCTGCGGTCCGGCCACGACACGCTCGCCGCGCACGTGCGCGACCTGCCGGCAGCCGACCTCACCGGCCCGTCGGGCGCGTCCGAGTGGGACGTGTCCCAGGTGCTCAGCCACCTGGGCAGCGGTGCCGAGATCCACCTCGCCACGGTCGAGGCGGCGCTGGCGGGCGAGCCCACCCCCGGCTTCGAGTTCAACAAGGGCGTCTGGGCGCGCTGGGACGCGATGGCCCCCGCCGACCGGGCCGAGGGCTTCCTCGCCGCCAACGACGCCCTGCTGGCGAAGTACGAGTCGCTCGACGCGGACACGCTCGCGGACCTGCGGATCGACCTGGGCTTCCTGCCAGCGCCGGTCGACGTGGCCACCGCGGCGAGCCTGCGGCTGAGCGAGTACACCTTCCACTCCTGGGACGTGCGGGTCGGCGCCGACCCGCAGGCCGTGCTCGCCGCCGAGGCGGTTCCGCTGCTCACGGGCACGCTCGGCGGCATGTTCGGCTGGCTGGCCAAGTCCGATGCGCTCGACGGCCGGACGCTGACCCTGCGCGTCGAGACCACCGGCCCCGACGCGGTGCACGGCCTGCGGCTGGCAGACAAGGTCGAGCTGGCCGACGCCCCGGCCGACGCCGACGGCGTGCTCCGGCTGCCCGCCGAGGCCTGGTTGCGCCTGGTCGTCGGCCGGCTCTCGCCGCAGCACACCCCGGCCGCCGTGGAGACCGCCGGCGAGGCCGACCTGGACCTGCTCCGCCAGGTGTTCCGCGGCTTCTGAGCGCCGCGCACCCGTCCCGCCCGCGTCACCTCGGGCGGGACGGTATGAGCAGGTTTCGCCCGACCGCTCCTGCCGGAGCTGTGACACTACGGTGGTGACCGGCGTAGACGACCGTACGGGGCTGCTCGAAGGAGTCGACCTGCGCGCCCTCGTACGGCGCTACGAGCCGGTGCTGTGCTTCACCGCAGGCGAGATGTTCTTCCCGATGCCCGTCGACACCTACCTGGCCGGAGCGGCCCTGTGGGCCTCGCACCATACGTCGCGCGGCGCGCCGACGCTGCTGGTCGACCACGGCGAGCTGGACCCCGAGCGGCTCGCCGAAACCGCCCGGGAGCACCCCGAGGCCGCCCTGTTCCTGCGCTACGCCCCGCGCGGCCTCGGGCATCGTGAGCTGCGGGAATGGCGGCGCAGACCGGACCGGCCGAAGTTCACCGGGGTGTCCCGGCTGGCCGCGGTCGGGCTGATCGGCCGGTTCATCGACTCGCTGCTGCGCCTGTCGCTGACCCTGCGCGGCCGGGTCCCGGGCGGGCTCACCGCTGCGGTGCAGCGCCAGTACGCCGCCGCCGGCCCGCAGACCGACACCTACCACGCCCACGTCAGCTCGGACGGCGGCTACGTCGTCATCCAGTACTGGTTCCTGTACGCGATGAACGACTGGCGGTCCAGCTTCAGCGGCGTCAACGACCACGAGTCCGACTGGGAGCAGCTCACCCTGTACCTGGTGCCCTCACCCGACGGGCCGGACGGGTTCGAGCTCGCCTGGGTGGCGCTGTCCTCCCACGACGAGGTCGGCGACGAGCTGCGCCGCCGCCCCGACGACCCCGACCTGAGCTGGGTCGAGGGCACCCACCTGGTGGCCAACGCGGGCGCGGGCTCGCACTCGGGGGCGTACCTGCCCGGCGACTACCTGGTGCGGGTGCAGCCGCCCGCGCTGGAGGGCGCCCTCAACACGCTGACCCGGGTCCGGGCGGTGCTGTTCCCGTGGACCCGCGGCAAGGTCGCCGAGGGCCTCGGCATCCCGTACGTCGACTACCGCCGCGGCGACGGCGAGCGCATCGGCCCCGGCACGTCCCGGCCGTGGAGCCCGATCCTGATCGACTCCGCCACCCCCTGGGTGCGCGACTACCGCGGCCTGTGGGGGCTGGACACCGCCGACCCGTTCGGCGGCGAGCGCGCGCCCGCCGGTCCCCGCTACGAGCGCAGCGGCGCGATCCGGGCCTCGTGGGGCGACCCGGTCGGCTGGGCCGGCCTGGACAAGGTGCCGCCGACCCCCGCCCGCGCGCTGCGCGCCGGCGCCGACCGGGCCCGCGAGCTGGCCGACACCATCACCGAACTCGACGCCCGGATCGCCGACGGCCAGGACGAGCTGCGGCGTATGTCGGCCGGGCTGGAGGTGCTGCCGCCGACGGTGACCGCGAGCCGCCGCGGCGGCGACGGCGCGGCCGCCTCCCTGCTCGCCCAGGAGCAGGCCGTGGCGTCGCTGCGCGCCCGCCGCCGCGCGGCCGTGAACGAACGAGACCAGCTCCGGGCGGTGGGCGGGGTGCCGCCGCTGCCGCCGCCGCACGCGCACCTGCGCAACCGGGTCGTGCCCGACGTCGCCGCCCCGGCCGGGGCGCTGCTGCGGTTCTGGGCCGGGGCGTCGCTGTCGGTGCTGCTGCTCCTGCTCGGCTTCGCGCTGCTGCTGGAGCAGGGTTCGCTGCTGCTGGCGTGCACGCTCGCGGTGCTGGCGGTGATGGCCGTCGAGGCGGTGCTGCGCCGACGCCTGCTGCTGTTCCTGCTGAGCCTCGCCATCGTCGCCGGGCTGGGCTGGCTGACCTGGCTGCTGGTCACCAACCTGCGCATCGCGTTCGGCGTGCTCGCGGTCGCCGCTGCCGTCGCGATCGGCGTCTCGAACCTGCGCAACCTGTTCAGCCGCCGCTGACCGCGCCGCCGAGGACGGTGCCGGCTAGGTCCGGACCTGGATCAGTCCGTGGGTGCCGTCCAGCCGCCAGCCGGGACCGGCGGCGTCCAGCGCCGCGACGTCCGGCGCCCCGACCAGGACCTCCGACTTGAGCGTGCGCAGCGCCGCGACCGCCCCCGGGAAGTACGCCGTCACCGCCTCGAACGGGGTGGCCGCCGGCCAGTGGCGGTCCCCGACGAGGCGGCGGTAGTTCAGGTCGCCCTTCACGATGGTCAGCTTCGCCTCCCGGAACCGTGCGGCCAGGTCGCCGGGCAGGTCGTGATAGCTCAGCGGCTCGCAGTAGAACGCGTCGGTGACCACCTCCAGCGACCCGTCGCGCAGCGCCGCCAACAGCCGCTCCCGCAGCGCCGGGGCCGCCTCGGCCAGCCGCCGCAGGCAGGACAGCAGGTCGTGGAGCATGGCGTCGGAGACGAAGTACGGCTGGGGTTTGAGGTGCAGTTCGACCCGGTCGGCCAGCCCGTTGCGCAGGAGCACGTCGATCAGCACCAGGTCGGGCATGAGTTCGCGCCCGGCGTTGTCGGCGACCAGGCACACCGTGCCGCCGCTGCCCGGCGCGAGCAGCCGCCGCAGCACCGCGCTGTCGTCGGCGACCAGGTCGGAGGCCTGCTTGCGGTGCTCGGCGTCCGGGTCGGACACGCGGGTGGCCAGGTCGGCCCGGTTGCCCCAGAGCGCGGCGTCCACGGCCGCGGTCAGCTGCTCCTCGACGGGGCGACCGGCCAGGCCGGCCAGCGCGGCGAGATCGGCGTCGAGCGCCGGGTCGGCCAGCTCCGCCGACTTCTGCGGGGTGAACGGGTCCAACCCGCGCCACGGGCCGGGCCGGAAGTACTCCACGGCCTCCAGCAGCCGCCGGTAGAAGTAGTTCTCGGCCCACAGGAACGGCACGTCGTACCAGCTCATGCCCAGGTATGGCGCGCTCCAGCCGGCCCAGTCGGCGGCGTCGTGGGCGTCGGCGGGCAGCGGCTCGATCACGCCGGACACCGCGTCCTCGGCCAGCCGGGCCAGCGCGGCCCGGATACGCGGCGGGTACGGGAACGCCGCCGTGACCTGCTCGATGATCGCCGGATGCCGGTCGTGCAGCACCCGCCAGGTGAACGAACCCGGCACGTCGCTCAGGATCGGGGGCGCGTCGGCAAGCCCTCGGTCAGCCTCGGACACTCGTTCGCCCCTCGCGTCGCCGTCACCCGATCACGGCAAAGTCTATGCGGCACCGCCCGCCCGGCCGTGCAGCCCGGTGCACCTGGTTCGGCGCACGACCGGCGGCCTGCGGTTCGCGCAGGCCGCCGGGGTTCCGCGTCACGTGAGGCTGGACCGGTCAGTCGAACTTCGCGGCGGTGATCGCGTTGCCGCCGCCGAGCTTGCCGCCGCTGACGGTGAACGTCCAGTTCCCGGAGCCCAGCGGGAGGCCGGTCACCCGTACCGTCCAGGTGCTGCCGTTCTGGGTGGCCTCGGTCTGGCTGCCGGTCGGCGGGGTCTTGCCGGTGAACATGTTCGCGATGGACGTGCTGGAGAAGCGGGTCATCCGCTGCTTGTTGCCATCGCCCCACGCGGCCATGAAGAAGCCGACGTACCCGGCGGCGTCGGCCGGGTACTGGGTGCGGTTGACGAACACGTCGACGACCGCCGTCGGGTGCCCGAGCTGGGTGTCGTCCATGGTCAGCTTGGTGTCGTCGCCGTGCGCGTTGCGGTAGTCGCACGCGGTGCGCCCGCTGCCGGCGGCCGAGCAGTTGAGTGTGGTCCACTGGCTGTTGGGCTTGCCGTGACCCATGAACTGCGACACCGCGGCCTGGACGGCGTACTGGTCGAGTTTGGACTTGCTGCCCGACGCCCAGGCGGCGAGCGCGGCCAGGCCGTAGTCCTTGGCCGTCTTCGGGAACGTCGGCGTCCCGCTGCCGTTGCCGCTGCCACCGGTCGACGACGGCTGAGGCGTCGCCGCCGCGGAGCCGGACGGCAGGGCGCTCGCACTGGTCCCGGGGCTGTCCGTGATCACGGTGTTGGCGCTGGCGGTGGCTTGCGGCTCGCCTTTCTTCCCGCAGGCGGCGGTGCCCAGCAGGGCGAGAACGAGCACACCGGCGACAGCGACGGCGGTGCGGTACGGGCGAGCGGGGTTATGGATACGCGCGACGTCGTCGCCGGGGGCGGCGTGGCGCAGCGGAGAGGCGGTCATGGCGCACACGGTAAGTTGATCGCTCCACCTTGCCTAGGACCCGTCACAAATCCGACCAGGCCGCGGATCTAGAAGAGTTGTGGTCGCCCCAGCGACGACAACTCTTCTAGATCCGGTTCGCGCACGCCGCTCGGCAGCTGGCGCGGTGTCAGGCGTATGCCTTGGCCTGCAAGGTGAACAGGTCGTGGTAGAGGCCGCCCCGGGCCATCAGCTCGTCGTGGCTGCCCAGCTCGGCGACCGTGCCGTCGCGCAGCACGACGATCAGGTCGGCGGCGCGCACGGTCGAGAAGCGGTGTGAGACGAACAGGGTGATCGCGCCGGTGCCCCGAGCCGCCCGCCGGGCCGCCGTGGCGAAGCGGGTGAACAGCGCGTTCTCGGCGTGGGCGTCGAGCGCGGCGGCGGGCTCGTCCAGGGCCAGCAGCAGCGGCCGGGGCCGCATCAGCGACCGGGCGAGGCCGAGCGACTGCCACTGCCCGCCGGACAGTTCGGTGCCGTCGGCGTACCCCCGGCCGAGCATGCCGTCCAGGCCCCCGGCCTGGTCGACGGCGCGTGCGGCGCGGGCCCGGTGGATCGCGGCCTGCAGCGCCGCGTCGTCGTCGTGCAGGGGCAGCTCGCCGACGCCGACGTTGTCGCGGACCGTCCAGTGCAGCCGGGCGAAGTCCTGGAACAGCATGGCGATCCGCCGGTGCCAGGACTCGGTGGGGATCCGGCCCAGGTCGGCGCCGTCGACGGTGAGCGTGCCGCCGGTCGGGGCGTACAGCCCGCAGAGCAGCTTGACCAGGGTGCTCTTGCCCGCGCCGTTCTCGCCGACGAGCGCGACGGTCGCCCCGGCGGGCAGGGTCAGGTCGACGTCGCGCAGCGTCGGCTCGGCCGCGCCCGGGTAGGCGAACGTGACACCGTCCAGGCGGATGCCGTGCCGCAGCCGCCGCGGGGCTGACGCGGTCGCGGGCTCCGGCTCGGGTGCGGCGGCGGCCAGCTCGGCGAAGCGGTCGGCGGTGCGCGCGGCGGCGGCGACCGTGGCGTGCAGCCCGATCGCCCCGGCCACCTGCACGCTGATCTGCACGGCCAGGGTCACCACCAGGATGACCTCGCCCACGGTCGCGGTGCCGTCGACGGCCCGGCCGAGCACCAGCAGGATCGCCCCGCCGTACGCGAACGCGAAGAGCAGCTGCCCGCACCCGCGCAGCAGCGCGGCCCGCCAGTGTGCCGCCCACAGTGTCTCGGTCATCCGGGACCACGTCTCGGCCTGGCGGGTGAGCAGGAACTCGTCCGCGCCGCAGAGCCGGATCTCCTTGACCGCGTCGGCGTCGGCGGCCAGCGCGAGCAGGTGGCTGGACAGCCGTCCGGCTTCGGCGGTGTGCTCGCGGGCGCGTTCGGCCAGCTTCGCGGCGCGGCGGGCGACGAGCACCGGCGGCACCGCGGCCAGGGGCAGCAGCGCCAGCCACGGGTCGACGGCGGCGAGGATGACCGTGGTGACGGCGGCCCGCAGTACCAGCCCGCCGAGGTGCAGCAGCCCTTCCAGGGACTGCCGGGTCTGGGCGGCGTCCTGTGCGGCCAGCGCGAGCGTGTCGGCGAAGGCGGGATCGTCGAGGTGGGCGACGGTCGGCCGGCCGTTGGCCAGGGTCAGCAGCCGCCGGTCGAGGACGGTGCCGGCCTGCTCGCCGACCTCGAAGTAGTACAGGTGCGCGAAGTGCCCGAGCATCAGCTCCACGACCAGCAGCGTCGCGACGCCGACGGCGAGCGCGGTGGCGGGTCCGGTCGCCCCGGCGAGCGCGGCGTCGGTGAAGTCGCGCAGCAGGAAGCCGATGAACGGGGTGGCCAGGTAGCCGCCGGTGATCAGGCCGACGCCGATGGCGAGTTTGCGCCGGTCGGCGGCCCAGGCGAGGCCGAAGACGAAGGCGAGCGCGGTGCGCAGGGTGCTCATGCGGCGGCTGCCAGGTCGTCGCGGAACCGGCTGGCCTGCAGCGCGAACATCTCGGCGTAGTGGCTGCCCGCGGCGATGAGAGTGTCGTGGTCGCCGTGCTCGACCACGTGCCCGTCGGACAGCACCAGGATCTGGTCGGCGCGCCGCACCGTGGAGAAGCGGTGCGAGATGATGACGCTGGTCAGGCCCTCGGTCTGGGTGAGGAAGCGGTCGAAGAACTCGACTTCGGCGCGTACGTCGAGGGCGGCGGTGGGTTCGTCGAGGACCAGCAGGCGCGCGCCGCGGTCGACGGCGTGCAGGGCGCGGGCCAGTGCGACGCGCTGCCACTGGCCGCCGGACAGGTCGCGGCCGCCGGCATAGCGGGCGTGCAGCGGGGTGTCCAGGCCCGACGGCAGGTCGCCGAGCAGGTCCTGTGCGCCGGCGCGGGCCGCCGCGGCCTGCCAGGCGGCCGGGGTGCCGGCGCCGAGGCCGATGTTCTCGCCGGCGGTCAGCTCGTAGCGGTTGAAGTCCTGGAAGATGACGGCGAGCTGCCGCTGCCACGAGCGGGGGTCGAGGTCGCGCAGGTCGTGGCCGTCGACGGTGACCGCGCCGCGGTCGGGGTCGTAGCAGCGGGTCAGCAGTTTCACCAGGGTGGTCTTGCCGGCCCCGTTGAGGCCGACGATCGCGGTGCAGCGCCCGGCGGGGATGGCCAGGTCGAGGTCCGTGAACACGCGGCGGCCGCCGGGGTAGGCGAAGCCGACCTGGGTGAACCGGATCTCGTGCCGCGGGGCGGGCGCGGGGGCGGTCCCGGGCAGGGCTTCGCCACGTACCGCCTGCTCGAAGCTGGTCAGCGCGGCCAGGGCGCGGCCGCCGAACTGGGTCTGCACGTCGGCTTCGGGGAAGTAGACGCCGAACCGGATCGGCACCAGCACCGCCTGCACGGCGACGGCGTAGCCGAGCAGGTTCAGCTCGCCGCTCGCGGTGGCCTGGGCGACGGCGGCCAGCGCCAGGGTCGCGCCGGCGAGGCCGGCCAGGGCGAAGCCGAGGAACGGGCGCAGCAGCAGGCGACGGCGCATGCTCCAGATCGGATCGAGGTAGCCGCGGTGCTCGGTGTCCAGGCGCGCGGTGAGGAAGCCGAGCAGCCCGAGCACCCGGATCTCCTTGGCCGCGGCGGTGCCGGTGGTCAGGGTGCGGGTGTACGCCAGGCGGCGGCGCTGCGGCGACAGCTCGTCCCACGCCGCCGCGAAGCGGCCCAGCGAGCCGCGCTGCCCGAACCGGATGACCAGCGCGGTGACCGCGACGACGAGGCCGGCGAGTGGGGACAGCACGATCGCGATGAGGACGACCGCCCCGGCGAGCCCGGTGTAGCGGGCCAGCAGCGCGGGCAGCGCCGCGGCGGCCTGGCCGGGTGACGGGCTGGCCCGGTCGATCGCCGTACGCACGTCGGTGAGCTGGTCCAGCGTGCCGGGGCGTTCCAGGGCCGCCACCGGCGCCTCGGTGTACGCCGCCCGTAGCGCCCGCTGCACGCAGTGCCCGTCGACGCGGCGGGCGAGCAGTTCGGCCAGCGCGAGCTGCAGCGGGCCGAGCAGTTGCTGCGCGACGAGCGCGGCGAGGGTGAGCGCGACGGCGGCGCCGAGCGCGGCCTCGCCGCGGGCCACCGCGGGCACCCGGGACAGCAGCACCGCCATGCCCACCATGAACACGATCGGGGCCAGCCCGAACGCGGCGCTGACCAGCAGCGCGACGGTGACTGGCAGCGTGCCCGCGCCGCGCAGCAGGTGCGCGAGGTCGAGCCACCGGCGCAGTCGGGGCCCCATAGTGACGTCCTCTCGACAGCCGGTAACATCAACAAACTTAACAGTTAAGATACTTAAATGCACGCGTCGATTTCGGCCGCGGTGACCGCGCATCCGCGCCGCCGCCCGGAGGCCGAAGCCCTGGCCGCGAGCCAGCCTGGGCTGGACTTCGAGGTGGTCGAGGACCCGGAGCCCGACGGGCCGCGCAGCGCGCTGCGCACCGCCCGGCTGGCCTGGCGGACCGCCGATCCCGGCTGCACGCACCGGCTGCTGGTGCAGGACGACATGCGGCTCGCGCCCGGGTTCGCCCGGCTGGTGCGGGCGGCGGTGGCCGCGCAGCCGGATCGCATCCTGTGCCTGTTCACCGAGTGGGGTTCGCGTACCTCGCCGGCGGTGCGGCTGGCCGCGCTGGCGGGTGCGGGCTGGGTGCCGCTGCTCGACCCGTACGTGCCGACGACGGCCGTGGTCCTGCCGACCGCGGTCGCGCACGCGCTCGCCGGGTTCCCGGCCGAGCCCGGCGAGCCCGACGACGTGCTGCTGCTGCGCTTCGCCCGCGAGCACGGGATGACGCCGCTGGTCAGCTCCCCGAATCTGGCCGAGCACGAGCAGGGCGACTCCCTGATCGGCAACGACGTGCTGCAGGGCCCGCGCCACGCCGCGCTGTTCGGCGGCCCGCCCGGCGACTGGGCCAGGGTGCTGGTGCCGCCGGTGGTGCCGCACCTGCTGCTGTTCGACGGGGTGGTGGTGTGCCAGGTGCCCGACGGCGACGGGTGGCGGCCGGTGCTCGCCGACGCCTTCCTCGCCCCGTCCGGACTGGCCCTGCCCGACCTGCTCGAACGCTATGCCGTGGCGGTCGGGGCGTGCGACCCGACGGGGCGGATGCGCCGGGTGGTGGCCGACTCGCTGCTGCTGCAGCTGTGGCTGGCCGCGTTCTGCTACGGGGTCGCGGCGTACGCGGTGCTGGGCGACGTCGCGGTGGTGGACCGTGCCTTGCGGACGGTGCGCGGGGCCGCGGCGCTGCGCACGATCGCGCCGGGCGCGCTGCGCCGGTTCGTGCCCGGCCACCGGCTCGCCGGGCTGCCCGCGCTCGTCGCTCCGCTGCTGCGACATGCCATATCGGACGGATGCGTACACGCTGGTCAGGCCGGAGATCAGTTCTGGAAGGAATATTTACAGTAAAGGTCAACTGTGCTATCAGTTATATGCCCATGTGTGGATGATCTCCGGCACTCGGGCGTCCCCGCGCGCCCACCCCGGCGTGCCGTGTCACCCGGCTCCACCGCAGACAGGCAGGCGTCGATGGATCTGCAAGCACCGTTTGGCGACGAGGAGGTGGGCTGAGTGCAGCTCGTCCCGCGTCGCGCCGCCGCCACCGCGCCGCTGTCCCTGCTGCAGCAGCGGATGTGGCACCTGTGCACCGCCTATCCGGGCACCGCGTCGCCGATCGTGGTGATCGCCAACCGGATCACCGAACCGCTCGACGTGCCGACCTTCACGGCTGCCGTCGCCGCCCTGGCCGACCGGCACGACGCGCTGCGCACCACGTTCACCGTGGGCACGGACGGTCCCCGGCAGGTGATCGGGCCTCCGGGCGGTCTCGCCACCGAGTTCGTCGACGTGTCCGGCGGAACCGATGCCGAAGGCCGGGCCCGAAGCCTGGTCGCCGAGCTGGCCGGGGCGCTGCTGGACCTGGACGGCGGCACACTGACGCGCTCGCGGCTGATCCGGCTCGGTCCGGACGACCACGTGTGGTGCCTTGCCCTGCACCACCTGCTCGCCGACGGGGAGTCCGCGATGGTGCTGCAGCGCGACGCCGCCGCCCTCTACCGCGGCACCCCGCTGCCCGAACCGCCCATCGGGTACGCGGACTTCGCCGCCTGGCAGTGCGCCGACGGCGCCGACGACGGCGAGCTGCGCTGGTGGGCGGAGCGGCTGCGCGGCGTGCCGCCGCTGGAGCTGCCTACCGACCTGCCCCGTCCGCCGGTGAAGAGCACCCGTGGCGGACAGCTCGACGTACGGCTGGACGCCTCGGACACCCAGGCCCTGGAGCACTTCGCCCGGCAGATGCGGGCGACGCCGTTCATGGCGCTGGTCACGGCGCTGCTCGCGGTGCTCGCCCGGCGCTCGGGCCAGACCGATCTCTGCCTGGGCACCCCGGTCTCCGGTCGGCTGCTGGAGGAGACCGAGGACGCGGTCGGCCTGTTCAGCAACATGATCGCCTTGCGGGCAGACCTGTCGGACGAGCCGAGCCTCGGCGAGCTGCTGGGCCGGGTGCGGGCAGTCGTCATCGACGCGCTGGCCCGGCAAGCGGTGCCGTTCGGCCAGGTGGTGGCGGCGGTGAACCCGGCCGAGGACCGCTCGCGCACGCCGGTGTTCCAGGTGATCGTCTCGCTGCACACGCAGACCTCCGGCGGTGCCGGGGCCGACCTCGACTGGCGGCCGTTCGGGCAGGCCACCGCACAGATCCTGCACGACCTGGTGCTCGACGCGTGGCGCGGCCCGGACGGGCTGTCGCTGACGCTGCGCTACGACACGGGGCTGTTCACCGCGGCGACGGCCGAGGAACTGGCCGGCGAGGTGCTCACGGTGCTGCGGGACCTGCCCGGAGACCCCGAACTGCCGGTTCGCGCCCTGGCGGCCCGGCATGGGTAGCCACATCGCCTTCTTCAACATCCCGGCGCTCGGGCACCTGTTCCCGACCCTGGGCGTGGTCGCCGAGCTGGTGCGGCGCGGGCACCGGGTCAGCTACGCCGCCCCCGCCGACCGGGCCGCGTACGTGGCCGCGGCGGGGGCGCGGGTGATCCCGTACACCTCGACCCGGCCCGGCGACACCGATCCGCAGGCGCGCACCCCGGCCCGGTCGGAGCACATCGGACGCAGCCTGCTCAACTTCCTCGCCGAGACCGAGCACACCCTGCCGCAGCTGGAGCCCGCCCTGCTGGCCGACCCGCCGGACCTGGTGCTGTTCGATCGGATGGCGTTCGCCGGGCACGTGTTCGCGCACACCCACGGCATCCCCGCGATCCAGCTCTGGCCGATGATCGTCTCGGCGGGCCCGTGGTCGCTCAACGAGGCGGTGCCGGTCGACTTCGCCCACCCGACGCTGGCCGAGTACAACCTGCGCCTGGAGCGTTTCCTGGCCGGGCGCGGGCTGACCGGGCTGCCGGCGGAGGAGTTCCTCGCCCCGCGGGTGGTGCGCCACCTGGCCTTCCTGCCGAGGGTGTTCCAGTACGCGGGCGAGGCGTTCGGTGCGGAATTCTCCTTCGTCGGGCCGTGCACGACCCCGCGCGCCGGTGACGTGCCCTGGTCCCCGCCCGCCGACGGCGCGCCGGTGGCGCTGGTGTCGCTGGGCACGCTCAACAACCACTGGCCCGACTTCTACCGCCTGGTGTTCGAGGCGTTCGCGGGCACGCCCTGGCACGTGGTGCTGGCCGTGGGCCGCCGCCTCGACCCGCGCTCGCTGGGCACCCCGCCGCCGAACGTGCAGGTCATGCCAGTGGTGCCGCAGCTCGCGGTGCTGGCGCACGCGCGGGTGTTCGTCTCCCACGGCGGGCTGGGCGGGGTGATGGAGGGCGTGCAGGCCGGCGTCCCGCACGTGGCCGTGGCCCGGACCCTGGAGCAGGACCTCAACGCCGCCCGCATCGTCGACACCGGCATCGGCGCATCGCTGGACCTGGCCGGGCTCACCCCGGCGGGCCTGCGCGAGGCCGTGCGCCGGGTGGCCGCGGACCCCCGCATCGCGGCGGGCGTCGCCGCGATGCGGGCCGAGGTGCTGGCCGCGGGCGGTGCGGCCCGCGCCGCGGACGTCGTCGAGTCGTGCCTGCGGGAGCCCGCTCAGCGCGGTGCCGCGGGCGTCAGGACCCTGGCCCCTCAGGGATAGACGGCGGGTCGCCCGGCGCCCCCCGGGCGGCCCGCCGCCTAGGTGCCATCGAGAGATGGGGCCATTTAAATCAGCCGAACCGGCAACCTTGATCGCAGCTTTGTACCTAAGAAACTTAACTATTTATTGGCATCGTGGTCGCGTCGGCGGGACAGCCCGCCACATCCCCCTCGGGAATCGACGGAGGTTCCACAAGTGATCACAGATTCGACGTCGCGCGGTGCGTCGCCGCGCGCCGGCGCGAGCCGGGTCGGCCGGCGCGTCGCCGCCGGCCTCGCCGGCCTCGGCCTGCTCGCGACCACGCTGGTCGCCGGGGCGGGACCGGCTTCCGGCAGCCTGCCCGGCCGCTGGGTGGGGACCTGGGGGACCGCACTCACCGCGCCGAGCCTGGCCAACACCGGCAGCTCGCTCAACGGCTTCACCGACCAGTCGATCCGCCAGCTCGTGCGGGTCTCCCTGGGCGGCGAGAAGGTGCGCCTGCGCATCACCAACGCGTACGGCACCGGCCCGCTGACCATCGGCCACGCCAGCGTCGGCCTGCCCGCCGCGCCCGGCTCGCCCACCCTGCAGGCCGGGAGCATCCGCGAGGTCACCTTCAACGGCAGCGAGTCCGCCGTCGTCTACAAGGGCGCGGAGCTGCTGACCGACCCGATCGACCTGCCGGTCTCGGCGACCGGGGAACTCGCGGTCACGCTGTACCTGCCGACCGCGACCGGCGCGACGTCCTGGCACTGGACCGCCCGGCAGACCTCGTACGTCTACGCCGGCGACAAGGCCGAGACCGCCGACGGCACCGGTCAGACCGCGGCCTACAACCACTTCTACTACCTGGCCGGGATCGAGGTCCTGACCAAGACCGGCGCGGGCACGGTCGTCGTGCTCGGCGACTCGATCTCCGACGGTTCGGGCTCGACGCTGGGCGCGAACACCCGCTGGCCGGACTACCTGGCCGGGCGGATCACCGGGACCTGGCCGGCGCTGGCCGACCCGGGCGTGCTCAACGTGAGCCTCGCCGGCAACCAGGTCACGAAGGACGGCCTGGCCATCAACTCGCCGGCCCTGGGCG
>NZ_BONI01000048.1 GCF_016862635.1 Catellatospora coxensis
GACGCCGTGGCTCATCTCGTGGCCGGCCACGTCGAGGGAGACCAGCGGGCGGCTGTTGCCCGAACCGTCGCCGTAGGTCATCTGCGCGCCGTCCCAGAACGCGTTGACGTACGCGTTGCCGTAGTGCACCCGCGACGGCACGCCGGTGCCGTTGCCGAAGATGCCGTTGCGGCCGTGCACGTTCTTGAAGTAGTCGAACGTCGCCGCGGCGCCGAAGTGCGCGTCGACACCGGCCGACTGCCGGTTGGCGTTCGTGCCGTTGCCCCACGCGTTGTCCGCGTCGGTGAACGTGGTGCAGGTCGACGTGCCGTTGTTCATGTCGCAGGTGCGGCCGTTGCCGTGCGACGGGTCGATCATCGAGTACGTCGAGCCCGACAGGGTCGTGTCGACGGTGACGGTGCCGGAGTAGATGCTGGCGCCGGTGCCGTTGACCATCTTCACCTCGTCGAACGAGCCGAGGTGTGCGCCGGTCAGCGCGTCGGTGATGACGTGCAGCTCCGACGGGGTCTGCTGGTCGGGGCGCATGCCGGTGACGACGGTCTCCCAGGCCAGCCGGCCCTTGCCGCTGCTGGCGTCGACGAACAGCTCGGGGGAGCCGACGGTGGCGACGGTGCCGGAGAACCGGCCGCGGGCGGCCTGCGCGGCCTTGGCGGCGGTGACCTTCGGGGTGGTGGACAGGGTCAGCGGGGCCTCCAGACCGACCGACGATCCCTTGTAGACGCCGTTGGGGGCGGTGTGCACGACGAAGTCGCCGCCGTACACCCGCAGGCCGTGGAACGTGCGGGCGTAGCGCACGTGGGTGCCGCTGCCGTCGCTGACGGTGCGGTCGATGCGGTACGCGTCGCCGCCGGCGGCGCGTACGTCCGCCGGGTGCTCGGCGAGCGCGCGTTCGGCGGCCGCGAGGCCGACGGGCGACGAGGGGCCGCTGGGCGCGGCACTGCCGGAGGTTGCCGACACCGACAGCATGGCGCCCACGAGTAGGGCGACACTGCCGGTCGCGAGGGTTCTTTTCACGAGTCCTCCCCGACTCAGTGGAGTGTGACGGTAGTCACTGAAAGCCATATATATAGAAGTCGGGAGAACTTTGGAAGTCCTTCACATCCTTATCTGTCGATGAAAGATGTTTCGTGAACGCCGGTCTGGGCGGCCGGTAAGGGGCGCTGTCTCGGAATCGCGTGATCGACTCGGGGCGACGGGTGGATCGCGTGTCCGGTAGGTGACAGCGGGGGAGTGACGTCGCAAGATTGTAGAGAAAGCTTTCTAAAGCTATCTTTAGCATGTGACCGAACCCGTGGTGGACCTCACCGACCCCGTCGCCATGCGCGCGTACGCCCACCCGCTGCGCATCTCCCTGGTCGGCCTGCTGCGGCGGGAGGGTCCGATGACCGCCACCCAGGCCGCGAACCGGCTGGGCGAGAACGTGCCCAACTGCTCCTTCCACCTGCGCCAGCTCGCCAAGTACGGCCTGGTCGAGCGGGCCGAGGGGGCCGACGCCCGGGAGAGGCCGTGGCGGGCCACCGCCCTGATGACCCGGTGGGGCCGCGAGTCCGACGACGCCGAGACCCGCGCCGCCGTCGACCAGCTCGACGCGGTGATCATCCGCCGCTTCTACGAACGGGCCATGACCTGGCTGGCGGGCCGCGCCGACGACCCGCCGGAGTGGCGCGCCGTCACGGGCCCCGGCGACGACCTGGCCTACCTCACCGCCGAGGAACTCGCTGAGCTGTCCCAGCGCATCGACGCCCTCTTCGAGGCGTACCGGCCCCGCCGGACCGACCCGTCCCTGCGGCCGCCGGGCGCGCGGACGGTCCACGTCAGCTACTACGTGACCACCATCGACCAGCAGCCCTGACCCCGGAGGCGCACACCCCCATGACCGCCACCGCCACCCCCGCCACCCGCCGCTGGCTGCCCCCGCTGCTGCGGCAGACCCCGTTCCGGCGCTACTGGACCGGCCAGAGCGTCTCCCTGCTCGGCGACCAGATCACCGAACTGGCGCTGCCGCTGTTCGCGGTGCTCGTCGCGCAGGCCGGCCCTGCCGAGATGGGTTACCTGACCGCTGCCGCGCTCGCCCCGAACCTGCTGTTCTCGCTGCTGTTCGGCGGCTGGGCCGACCGCCGGCCGTACAAGCGGACCATCATGGTCGCCGCCGACGTCGCCCGCGCGGTCGCGCTGCTCGCCGTGCCGGTGCTGTACCTGCTCGACGCGCTCACCATGACCCAGCTCTACCTGGTCGCGTTCACCGTCGGCACGTTCAGCGTGCTGTTCGAGGTGTGCCGCACCACTCTGTTCGTCTCGCTGGTGCCGCGCGAGGACTTCCTGCCCGCCAACGCGCTGCTCAACGGCTCGCGGGCGTTCTCGTCGGTGGCCGGGGCGAGCCTCGGCGGCCTGCTGGTGCGCCTGGTCGGCGCGCCGTTCGCGCTGCTGCTCGACGCAGTGTCGTTCCTGTTCTCCGCGGTGATGATCGCCCGGGTGGAGGTCACCGAGCCGACGCCGAGCCCCCGGCGCGGCCTCGGGCTGCGCGAAGGCCTGTCCTTCATCGCCCGCCACCCGGTCATGCGGGCGGCCGTGAGCGCCAGCAGCACCCTCAACCTGTTCAACTTCATGTACCTCGCGCTGGTCATCCTGTACGTCACCACCGAACTGCACATCACCCCCGACGTGCTGGGCCTCGGGCTGGGCCTGGCGGCCGTCGGCGCGCTGATCGGCGCGGCCGTCGCGCGGCCGGTGGCCGAGCGCTTCGGCGTCGGACCGCTGTACGTCTTCGGCTACCTGCTGTTCCCAGCCCCGCTGATCCTGATCCCGCTGGCCCAGGGACCGCACTGGCTGGTGCTGACGATGGTGTTCTGCGCCGAGTTCCTCTCCGGCCTCGGCGTGATGCTGCTGGACACCGCGGGCGGCTCGCTGCAGGCCAGCGTCATCCCCGACGAGCTGCGGGCCAGGGTGACGGGCGCGCACCGCACCATCAACTACGGCATCCGCCCGATCGGCGCGGTCATCGGCGGCGCGCTGGGCACCGCCCTGGGCGTACGCGAGACGCTGTGGATCGCCACCGTCGGCGCGCTCCTGGGCGTGCTCTGGCTGCTGGCCTCACCCATCCCGCGGATGAGACGCCTCTGAGCCGGTGCTCGCCCACTGGGATGGATATTGTCATGTGGGAATCGATCGATCTAATCTTGGACGCGTCCGGGCAACGACATCAGGCTTCACCCTGAGGAGACCTTCATGTCCTCTGCCCGATTCGCCGCCGTGACCCTGGCCCTGTTCCGGGTCGTGCTCGGCCTGCTGTTCGCGTTCCACGGCGCGGCATCCCTGTTCGGCGTGTTCGGCGGCAACCGCGGCTCCGGCCACGCCGTCGAGTTCGCCGCCTGGCCCGGCTGGTGGGCGGCCCTCATCCAGCTCGCCGGCGGCATCCTCGTGATCACCGGCCTGGCGACCCGCCCCGCGGCCCTGCTCTGCTCCGGCTCCATGGCGTACGCCTACTTCGTCGTACACCAGACCCAGAGCCTGCTCCCACTGAACAACGGCGGCGAAGCGGCCGCCCTGTTCTGCTGGTCCTTTTTCATCATCGCGGTCCTCGGCCCCGGCGCCTTCTCCCTCGACGCCCTCCTGCGCCGCCGCGACCCCGCCCAACCCGCCCCCCTCGCCACCGCCTGACCCAAGCGAAAAGAAGGGCACCTTCACAACGCTCCGCGTTGTGAAGGTGCCCTTCTTAACCTCATCCCGCCCTGACCAGCCAGTTCCTGGCCGGTCAGGCGAGGGCGGGCTCCGGTGCCGCGGCTTGCGTCCGAGCCCGCCGCGCCCAGCGCACGGTGGCCGGCACCGCTGCTCCGCTGGCCGCGAAGACCAGGCCGAACAGCAGCCAGCCGGGCCAGCCCCAGCCGACGACGACAGTGGCCAGCAGGGCGGGCGCGACCACGCCCGCCAGCGCGAACCCGGTGCCGTACAGGCCCTGGTACTGGCCCTGGGCGTGGTCCGGCGCGAGGCTGAACGAGATGCCCCACGAGCCCGCGGCCTGGCGCAGCTCGCCGAGCACGTGCACGAGCGCCGCCGCGACCAGGGCGGCGGTGGCGACCCAGGCGGTCTGCCCGGCCGCGAGACTGTAGAGCAGGCACGCGCCGAGCAGCAGCACCCCGGACGTCCGCTGCGCGACGGCGGCCCCTTCGGCGGTGGCGGTGCCCCGGCTGGCGCGGATCTGGAACAGCACCACGACGGTGGCGTTCAGCAGGCCCAGCATGGCGACGACCCAGGCCGGCGCATTGGTGCGCTCGACGACCCAGAGCGGCACGGCCACGTTGAGCATGCCGTAGTGGATGCACAGCACGCCGTTGAGCGCCGCGAGCGCGAGGTACGGCCGGTCCCGCAGCACGATCAGCGCCGGACCGGACGCGCGCCGGGGCTGCGGCTCGACCTTGGGCACCCGCATGACCAGCGAGGACGCCAGCGTCGCCAGGCAGGCGCAGAGCACGAGCACGGCGACGTACGCGGGCCTGGTGTCGTACTTCAGCGCCACTCCGGCGAACAGCGCGCCGACGCCCCAGCCCACGTTCGTGACCGCCCGCAGCATGGCGCGGGTGCGCACCCGGTCCTCGGCCGGGATCGACCCGGCGATGAGCGCCCCGTTGGCCGCGCCGAAACCCGCCTCCAGCAGCTGCACCCCGGCGGCGACGACGACGAAGCCGGTGAAACCCTGCACGGCCAGGTAGCCCAACATGAGCGCCGCCCGCGCCAGCCCGAAGCCGACCATCACCCGGCGCGGGCCGACCCGGTCGGCCAGATGCCCGGCGGGCACCCCGGCGAGCAGGCCGACCACGGCGGCGACGGTCAGCCCGAGGCCCACCTGCCCGGCGGACAGTCCCACCGAGCGGGTGAAGAAGATGACGCTGATCGTGATGAACAGACCGCGTGACGTCGAACCGGCGAGGGTGCTGAAGACCAGGGCACGGGTGGCCGGGTGGGCGGGCAGCAGGTTGATCATCCGGGAGAGCACGCTGGGCAGGCTAACCCGGATGCCCGGCCCGCACGCACCGGTTTTCCGTGCTCCTCGTCACGCGGGGGAGTGCGCCTGCGGTCGAACGAAGATCGCCGTTCCCGGCCGGAACCCGCGGTGGCACCCGAGGTTCTGACCGGAAACGGCGATCACGGACGGGCCGCCGCCGCAGACGGTGGCGGCGGCGGCCCGTGGCGCGTCAGCGCGCGCCGAGCAGGTGCTCCAGGGCGAGCTGGTTGAGCTGGACGAACGCGCCGCCCTTGGCGGCCTGGGCGTCGACGTCGAAGTCCTCGAACGACGACCGGTCGGCGAGCAGGTCGCTGTAGGTCTCGCCTGCGCCCAGGGTCGGCACGCCCAGCTCGTCGTAGCGGGCGGCGGCACGGGCCTCGGCGACCCGCGGGTCGGCCCGGAACGCCGCGGCGCGCTCCTTGAGCAGCAGGTACGTGCGCATGTTCGCGGCCGCCGACGCCCACACCCCGTCGAGGTCCTCGGTGCGGGAGGGCTTGTAGTCGAAGTGGCGCGGGCCGGTGTACGCCCGGCCGCCGTCGGCCGCCCCGAACTCCAGCAGGTCGACCAGGAAGAACGCGTTGACGATGTCGCCGTGGCCGAACACCAGGTCCTGGTCGTACTTGATGCCGCGCTGGCCGTTGAGGTCGATGTGGAACAGCTTGCCGTGCCACAGCGCCTGCGCGATGCCGTGCAGGAAGTTCAGGCCCGCCATCTGCTCGTGCCCGACCTCGGGGTTGAGGCCGACCATGTCGCGGTGCTCCAGGCTGTCGATGAACGCGATCGCGTGGCCGATCGTCGGCAGCAGGATGTCGCCGCGGGGCTCGTTCGGCTTGGGCTCCAGCGCGAACTTCAGCCCGTAGCCCCGGTCGATGCTGTACTGCGCGAGCATGTCCAGGCCCTCGCGGTAGCGCTCCAGCGCGGTGCGCACGTCCTTGGAGCCGTCGTACTCGGTGCCCTCGCGGCCGCCCCACAGCACGTAGGTCTGCGCGCCCAGTTCGGCGGCCAGGTCCATGTTGCGCATGACCTTGCGCAGCGCGTACCGGCGCACGGCGCGGTCGTTGCTGGTGAAGCCGCCGTCCTTGAAGACCGGGTGGGTGAACAGGTTGGTGGTGGCCATCGGCACGACCAGGCCGGTCTCGGCGAGCGCGGCCTGGAAGCGCTTGATGATGCGCTCGCGCTCGCTGTCGTCGGAGCCGAACGGGATCAGGTCGTCGTCGTGGAACGTCACGCCGTACGCGCCCAGCTCGGCGAGGCGGTGCACGGACTCGACCGGGTCGATCGCCTCGCGGGTGGCGTCGCCGAACGGGTCGCGCCCCTGCCATCCCACGGTCCACAGGCCGAACGTGAACTTGTCGGCCGGAGTCGGCTGCGTCATGTCATCTCCCTGAAATCTTGTTTGTTCAGCCATTGAACTTATAGGGTGTGGCATTGTCAAGACCATGCCGCCCCGCCCGCCGCGCCGAGACGATCCGGTGCGCCAGCGCAGCCTGCGCGACCACAACCTCGCGCTGGTCCTGCGCCATGTCACCGCCGCGAACCGGCCGCCGTCCCGGGCCGAGATCGCGGCGGCCAGCGGGCTGACCAGAGCCACCGTCTCCACCATCGTCGACGAGCTGATCGCCGGCGGGCTGGTCGCCGAACTGGAGCCCGTGTCGCGCTCCGGCGTCGGCCGCCCCGGCACCGGCATCGTGCCCGCGGGCACCGGCCCGGCCGGGCTCGGCATGGAGGTCAACGTCGACTACCTGGCCGTGTGCGCGGTGGACCTGACGGGAGCCGTACGCCATCGGCAGGTGCGGCGGCTCGACCAGCGCGAGCACCGCCCGGCGCAGACCTGGCAGGCGCTCGCCGAGCTGGCCGACCAGGCGGTGGGCGCGGTCACCGCCCTGGGCCTGACCCCCGCGGGCGGCGTGATCGCGGTCCCGGGCCTGGTCGAGGGCGACACCATCCGGATCGCCCCGAACCTCGGCTGGCAGCAGGTCGCCCTGCCCCGGCCCGCCGACCTGGGCGGACTGCGCGACCTGCCGCTCGACGTCGCCAACGAGGCCACCCTCGCCGCGCTGGGCGAGCGGCACGCCACCGGGCTGCGCAGCTTCCTCTACGTCTCCGGCGAGATCGGCATCGGCGGCGGCATCGTGCTCGACGGCGAGCTCTTCGGCGGCTCGCACGGCTGGGCGGGGGAGATCGGCCACGTCACCATCGACCCGCAGGGCCCCGACTGCCACTGCGGCTCCCGGGGCTGCCTGGAGCAGTACGCGGGCGAGGAGGCCATCCGGGCCGCCGCCGGGCTGCCCGCCGGCGCGGCCGTGCTCGCCGACCTGGTCGGCGGTGCCCGCGCGGGCCGGGGGCCGGTGCTGGACGCCCTCGACCACGCCGGTACGGCGCTCGGCGTGGCGCTGTCCGGGGCGGTGAACCTGCTCGACATCGGCACCGTCGTGCTCGGCGGGCACTACGCCGAGCTGATCGACTGGCTGCGCCCGGCCATCGAGCGCGAACTGTCCCGGCGCGTGATCACCGCGCGCTGGTCCCCGGCGAAGGTGCGCGCGTCGGCCCTGGGCTCGGATGCCGCCCTGGTCGGCGCGGCGCGCGCGGTCACCCAGGCCATCCTCGACGACCCGGCCCGCTTCCTGGCGACCCGCGCGGCGCCCGCCGCCTAGGCCCCGGTCACGGCTGCCTGCCCGTCCGTGGTGGCGGCGGCACGCGCGCCGGAACGGTTCAGTAGCCGAGTCCCGCGGACCACTCGCCCCGGCCGCCGGGGGTGAGATCGAGGACGTGCCACACCGGGCACAGCAGATCGATGCCCCGCTCGTCGAGGTCGTCGGACATCCGCGGATGGGCCGAGTAGACGTGCCGCACCGAACCGTCGCCGTCGCGGGTGAACACCGACACGGTCGAGTCCTGCTCCCCGTCGGCGTCCTCGCTGCCCAGGTCGTACTTGAAGCTGCTCGCCCCGGCGCTGAGCAGGCGCAGACCGGTCCATCCCCGCGACCGGGCATGCGCCCGCAGCGCGGGTGGATCCGCCGCCGCGACGACCGCGAAGTCCACGGTCTGCGCCACGTGCCGGGCGACGCCGTTGAGCCCGTCGAGCCACATCGTGCACATGGGGCACGGCTGCGTCTGCCGCTTGCCGTACATCATCTGGTAGACGACCAGGTCCCGGTCTGGCGCGGTGAACAGCTCGCTCAGCCGGACGGTCGTCACCGGCTCGTCACCGGCGGCCAGGTCCACTGGGCCGGTCAGGAATTCGTAGTCGTCCACGACCGGGCCCGGTGGCAGCCGTCGGCGCAGCTCGGCCACCTGCTCCCGGTGTCGCATCAGCTCGATCTCGGCCAGCCGCAGCCGCTCCCGGGCCTGCACGTAGTCGGCCGACTCCGCGGCGAGATTCGTCTGGCGCATGATCATCCTCCACGGGCTGGCGGCCGCGGCCCCGATGACCGGCGACGGCGGACCGGCTGCGGTTCGGCGGGATGTCCGCCGCCCAACCTATCGCTGGTGCGCGGCCGAAACCGCCGAACGCCCGATCCGGCTCCGGGGTCGCCGACCAGGCCTCGGCGCGGCCGCGGCGGGCATAGCCTGTAACCATGGGTGCGATCACGGTTCTGCGACCGCTGGCGCTGGGCATGGCCACCGGGATGCGCTCGCAGCTCGGGCTGGCCGCACTCGCGGTGGCGATGAGCCGGGGCGGCAAGAAGGGCAGGAAGGGCCACGGTTTCGCCTCGATGGTGCAAGGCCAGGTGCTGTCCAGCCCGCTGGTCCGCAAGAGCCTGGTCGCCACGGCCGCCACCGAACTCGTCGCCGACAAGCTGCCCAGCACGCCCAGCCGCCTCAACCGGGGCTCGCTGGCGGCCAGGCTGGCCCTCGGCACCCTGGCCGGCGGGCTGCTGGGCTGGTCCGACGATCGCGGATTCGGCCGCGCGGTGGCCGGTGCGGCGCTCGGCGCGGCGGGCGCGGGCCTGGGCGCGTTCGGCGGCTACCACCTGCGCGCGGCGCTCGACCAGCGGACCAACCTCCCCGACCGGTACTGGGCCGTCGCCGAGGACGTCACCGCCGTGGGTCTGGCCGCGTTCGCCGTCGCGGTCACCGACGACAGCGACACGCGGCAGACCGAATCGCTCCCGGCCCGCCTACGCGACCCCGAGTACGCGGACGCGTCCTGGGCTTGACCCGGCCTGACGCCTTGCCGTGGCACCGGAGCGCGGTGCCGACAACGCGGCCGTCCCCGCGTCACGGGCCGCCGGCCGACCATTGTGCACACCCGCCGGAGCTCCCGTGGTACGCCGTCGGTGTCCACTTGGTGACCATGGGCGAGTTCGCGATCTCGATTCTGTTGTGTCCGGCAACAAAACGGTAACCGGCGTTGACAGGCCTGTGACGAGGGGGGAAGTCTGGGCTGGCGCGTGAGACAACGATGTCAAGACTCAGATGGAGGAAGCATGCGTCTTTCCAGGCGAGTGGCAGCCCTGGCCGTCGCTTTCGGAACGATGTTCGCGACCGTGGCCTGCAGCAGCACTGAAGAGCCCGGCGCCGGCAGCAAGAAGGTCGAGGTCTTCACCTGGTGGGCCGACGGCGGTGAGAAGGCCGGTCTCGACGGCCTGGTGGGTGTCTTCAAGACCGACTGCGCGGACTACGAGTTCGTCAACGGCGCGGTCGCCGGCGGCGCGGGCAGCAACGCCAAGCAGGTGCTGGCCTCGCGGCTGCAGCAGAACGAGCCGCCGGACACGTTCCAGGCCCACGCGGGCGCGGAGCTGTCCGACTACATCAACGACGACCAGCTCGAGGACCTGTCGGCGCAGTACACCGAATGGGGTCTGGGCAACGCCTTCCCGAAGGGCCTGATCGAGAACCTGACGGTCGACGGCAAGATCTACTCGGTGCCGGCCAACATCCACCGCGCCAACGTGCTGTGGAGCAACAAGACGGTGCTGGCCAAGGCCGGCATCACCAAGGACGCCGACACCCTCGACGGCTTCTTCGCCGACCTGGACAAGCTCAAGGCCTCCGGGGTGGCCACGCCGCTGGCGCTGGGCAAGGACTGGACGCAGCAGATGCTGTTCGAGGCCCTGCTGATCTCCAAGCTCGGCCCGGAGAAGTTCAACGGGCTGTGGAACGGCGGCACCGACTGGAAGGGCGCCGACATCACCGCGGCGATCAACGACTACAAGAAGCTGCTGACGTACACGAACAAGGACCGCGACACCTTCGACTGGACCGACGCCGAGAAGCTGCTCATGGACGGCAAGGCGGCGTACCAGCTGATGGGTGACTGGGAGGCGGCCGACCTCGACGCCAAGGGCTTCAAGGACTACGGCTGGTCGGTGTTCCCGGGCAACGGCAACGTGTTCCAGTGGCTGGCCGACTCGTTCGTGCTGCCCAAGAACGTCAAGAACGCCGAGGGCACCAAGTGCTGGCTGAAGACGGTCGGCAGCGCCACCGGCCAGGCCGCGTTCAACCAGAAGAAGGGCTCGATCCCGGCCCGCACCGACGTCGGCACGGACGGCTTCCCGGCGTACCAGCAGGCCGCCATGGGCGACTGGAAGACCGCGACCCAGGTGCCCAGCTGCCCGCACGGGTCGGCGTGCGCGCAGGGCTGGCAGGGCGCGGTCGGCTCGGCGCAGGGCAAGTTTTCCGCCGACGGTGACGTCGCCGCGCTGCAGACGGCGCTCGCGGCCGCCGCGGCGGAGTTCGGCTCGAAGAAGTAGTCCGCCGCAAGGCCGAGAAGGGCGCCTTCCATAAGGAGGGCGCCCTTCCTTACCGAGGAGGTCGCGTTGCGCCACCGGAGGCGGACCTGGATACCCGGGCTGCTGCTCATCTCACCGTCGCTGATCCTGCTGGCCGTGTTCGTGTACGGCCTGATCGGCTGGACGGTCAACCTGTCCCTGCAGGACCGCCACAACGCCCGCCCCGCCAAGGGCTACGTCGGGCTCGACAACTACACCAAGCTGTTCACCAGCGACATCAACGACCGCTTCGCCCACTCGCTGCAGAACCTGGTCGTCTTCACGCTGGTGTTCATGGTCGGCACGATCGTGCTCGGCCTGGTCTGGGCGCTGCTGCTGGAGCGCCGCGCCAAGGCCGAGGGCTTCTGGCGCACCGTCTACCTGTTCCCGATGGCGGTGTCGTTCGTCGCCTCCGGCGTGGTCTGGCGCTGGCTGATGAACACCGGGCAGGGTGACGACGCGGGCGGCATCAACGCGATCTTCCACGGGCTCGGGCTGGGCTTCCTGGAGAGCCCGTGGTGGACCGACCCCGACTGGGGCATGGCCGCGATGGCGATCCCGGCGATCTGGCAGCTGTCCGGATACGTGATGGCGCTGTTCCTGGCCGGGTTCCGCGGCATCCCCGAGGAGCTGCGCGAGGCCGCCGTCGTGGACGGGGCCACCACCTTCCAGCTGTACCGGCAGGTGCTGTTTCCGCAGCTGACGCCGACCATCCTGTCGGCGCTGATCATCACCGGGCACATGTCGATGAAGATGTTCGACCTGATCATGTCGGTGTCCGGGGCGCAGTGGCTGACCGAGGTGCCGGCCGTGTACGTCTGGCAGACCCTGCTGACCCGCGACTACGCCAAGGCCGCCGCGATCTCGGTGTTCCTGCTGCTGATCGTCGCCGTGGTGGTCGTGCCGTACCTGATCCACGTCAACCGCTCGGAGAAGCGCTCATGAGCACCGAGACCGTCGCCGCCCCGCCCGCCGCCGCGCCGCCGCGTCCGGCGCCCGCGCCGCACCGGGGCCTGCCGAAGCCGGTGGCCCGCGCCCTGCGGTACGGGCTGCTGATCCTGTTCGTGCTGATCGTGCTCATGCCGCTGTACGTGCTGCTCGTGACGAGCTTCAAGTCCGGCCGCGAGATCGGCGTCAACGGGCAGTGGAACCTGCCCGAGACGTGGACCTTCACGTCCTGGGAGAAGGCGTGGACCTCGCTGGGCCCCTCGTTCGGGCGCACGTTCCAGCTGGCGGTCCCGGTCGCGCTGATCTCGTCGCTGATCGGCGCGGCGAACGGCTTCGTGCTGTCGCGCTGGCGCTTCCCCGGGGCGGACGTGGTGTTCACGCTGATCCTGTTCGGCATGTTCATCCCGTACCAGGCGGTCATGATCCCGCTGCGCGAGGTCGTGCTGTGGCTGGGCATCGCGCCGGGCATCCCGACGCTGATCTTCGTGCACACGGTGTACGGCATCCCGATCTGCACGCTGATCTTCCGCAACTACTACGCGACGATCATCCCGGAGGAGCTGATCGAGGCCGGGCAGATGGACGGGGCCGGGCTGCTGCGCACGTTCCGGTCGCTGATCCTGCCGGTGTCGCTGCCGGGCTTCGTGGTGACCGTCATCTGGCAGTTCACCTCGTCCTGGAACGACTACCTGTTCGCGATCTTCCTGTCGAACACCCGCAACGGGCCGATCACCATCGCGCTCAACGCGCTGGCCGGGGCCCAGTCGCCCGACTACGCGGCGGCGATGGCCGGTGCGCTGATCACCTCGCTGCCGACGCTGCTGGTGTACGTCCTGCTCGGCCGCTGGTTCATCGGCGGCATGATGGCGGGCTCGGTCAAGAGCTGAACCCCGGATGCGGGACGCCCGAGCGGCGTCCCGCATCCGGCGCGGGACACTAGCCGCGCCGGGGCCAGACGGGGCCCTGCTCGGTCCAGCTGACACCCCTGTTGCGGCAGAGGCAGAACGGGTGGCCGACGGGGTCGGTGTAGACGCGGAAGCCGTAGCCGTCGGGGCCGGCGTGGTCCCGCTGCAGGGTCGCGCCGAGGGCCAGGACGCGGCGCTGCTCGGCCTCGATGTCGTCGACCTCGAAGTCGAGGTGGAACTGCTTGGGGTGCTCGCTGTCGGGCCACTGCGGGGCGCGGTAGTCCGCCACCCGGGTGAAGGCCAGTTCGAGCTCGCCGAACCGGATGCCGGCCCAGTGCTCGTCACTGCCCTCCTTGACCGGGAGCCCCGTCACCTCGGCGTAGAAGGCGGCCAGCTTCATCGTGTCCGGGCAGTCGATGATGAAGTCGGTTAGTCGTAGCATCCCGTGATCTTGTCACAGGGCAGGATGAGCCGGGCAGGCCTAGTCGAGCAGCCAGACGAGCAGGGTCTGCGCCTGCGGGGTCAGCGACGCCGCGACGACGAGCACGGACAGCAGGGTGCTCGCCGCCAGCGCCCGCCAGATGCGGCGGTCGGCGCGCAGCCGGGCGGAGGCGAGCTGGACGGCCGCGTACAGCGCGGTGAGCCCGGCGAGGATCGGCGCGATGCTCAGCACGAAGGTGATCGCGAGCCATGCCGCGCCCAGCGCGCCGGGCCAGATGTCGGCGTTGCCGGTGGCCTCGTCGCCCTGGTGCGGCAGGTAGAGCCGCCCTGCCAGCTGCGCCGCCCGGCCGAGCGCCACGGCGACGGCCAGGAAGTACGCGGCGGCGAGCACGAACTGGACCCGGGCCGCGACGCGGCCGGACAGGCTAGCCGTGCCGCTGGCGGCGGCGGCATCGAGTTCGCTCGACATGGCCGCAGTCTACCGACCACCCCGCCTGTCTGCTGTCCCGCAGCCGGCGCCGGGCGTCGCGTTAAGAAGGTGCCCTTGCGCCACGTATTCCGATGTGAAGGTGCCCTTCCTTCGGTGGGTGTAAGGGGTGGAGGGCGGTGCGGTACTGTCTGCGGCATGGCGGAGCAGCGATTCCACACCGGTAGCCACGACCTGCCCGTGTCGGCGGCACTCGACGAGTTCATGCGCACGGGCTGGCTCGACTCGGAGCAGCACGACCTGCCGCGGGCCGAGGTCGCGGCGTGGACGCCGGCTCGGCGGGCGCGGCTGCACCAGGCGTTCCCGGGGCACCGGATCGTGGTGCCGGCGGGCTCGTTCAAGGCGCGGTCCAACGACCAGGACTACCGGTTCCGGGCGCACTCGGCGTACGTGTGGCTGACCGGGGACCAGTCCAGCGACGGGGTCGTGGTCGTGGAGCCGGACGGGGAGAGCGCGCTGTACCTGCGGCCGCGGTCGGCGCGCGACAACGGCGAGTTCTTCCGGGACCGCCGCTACGGGGAGCTGTGGGCCGGACGCCGGCCGACGCTGGGGGAGAGCACCCGGGCGCTGGGCGTGACCACCCGGCACCGCGACGAGCTGGCCGCCGCGCTCAAGCCGGACACCCCGACGCTGGTGCTGCGCGGCCTGGACGCCGAGGTCGACGCGGCGGTCGCGCCGGTCGACGGCGACGCCGAGCTGAAAGCCGTGCTGGCCGAGCTGCGGCTGGTCAAGGACGCGTGGGAGATCGCCCAGCTGGAGGAGGCCGTCGCGATCACCACCCGCGGCTTCGCGGACGTCGTGCGCGCCCTGCCGCAGGCCAAGGCCACCTCCGAGCGGCTGCTGGAGGGCGTGTTCTGGCAGCGCGCCCGGCTGGAGGGCAACGAGGTCGGCTACCACTCGATCGTCGCCGCCGGGGCGCACGCCGCCACGCTGCACTGGATCGACAACGACGGCCCGGTCCGCGACGGCGACCTGCTGCTGCTCGACGCGGGCGTGGAGACGCGCTCGCTGTACACCGCCGACATCACCCGGGTGCTGCCGATCTCGGGGCACTTCACGCCGCTGCAGCGCGACCTGTACGAGCTGTGCCGCAAGGCCAACGACGCCGCGCTCGCCGCGCTGGTGCCGGGTGCGGCGTACCGCGACTTCCACCGCGCCGCGATGCGCGTCTACGCGTACGGCCTCGCCGACCTGGGCATCCTGCCGGTCTCCGCGGAGCAGGCCCTGGACGAGGACAGCGGCTTGTACCGGCGCTGGACCCTGTGCGGCTCGGGGCACATGCTCGGCCTGGACGTGCACGACTGCGCCGCCGCGCGGGCCGACCACTACCTCGACGGGACGCTGACCCCGGGGCACGTGCTCACCGTGGAGCCGGGCATCTACTTCCAGCCCGACGACGGGCTGATCCCGGCCGAGCTGCGCGGCATGGGCTTCCGGATCGAGGAGGACCTGCTGATCACCGAGACCGGCTACCGGATGCTGTCCGACGGCCTGCCGCGTACGGCGTCCGACGTGGAGTCCTGGATGCACCGGCTGGCTTCTTAACATTTCGTTCACGGGTCGGCAATGGACTGACGTGGTCAGCATGCTGACTGCGTAGCGGGGCTGCCGCGGGGGACCGTGGAGACCGCGCCGTCACACGGCGTGACTCCCGGTCCCCGACGAAAGCGAGCGCCTGTGAAGACCGTACGACGTCTGTTGTCCGTATCGGTGGCTGCCGCCACCGCGCTGGTGGTGGCGCTGCCCGCCGCGCCGGCCTCGGCCGACGGCGGGCTGCACGCCGTCGACCTCGGCACCCTGACCGGCACGTGCTGCAGCCAGGCGATCGCGATCAACGACCACGGCGTGGTGGTCGGCGAGAGCCAGGTCGGCACCGGCGAGAACCCGCCGAGCCGCGCCTTCCGCTGGAAGGACGGGGTCATGACCGACCTCGGCACGCTGGGCGGCCCGACCTCGGCGGCCACCGCGATCAACAACAACGGCTGGATCGTCGGCTACAGCACGCTGGCCGACGGCGTCACCACGCATGCGTTCCTGTGGCGGCCCGGTCTGGGCATGATCGACTTGGCTCCGTCGACCGTGACCAGCCTGGCGTCCGGCGTCAACGACAGCGGCATGGTCGTCGGGCGGTACGTCACCGGTGGCGAGCTGCGCGGCTTCCGCTGGGTCAACGGGGTGTTCAGCGACCTGAACACGCCGGACGGATCCGGCTTCGACGCCAACGCCGTCAACAAGCACGGCAAGATCGCCGGCACCCACGTCAGCCAGCCCGCCACCTGGAAGAACGGCATCACCGTGCTGTCCGGGCTGGTCGGTGAGGGCATGGCGATCAACGACAGCGGCGACGTGACCGGCCATTACAGCCTGTCCGCGGCCGGGGTGTTCCTGTGGCGGGCCGACGGCACGGTCCTGGCGCAGACGCTGCCGCCGAACACCGCCGTCGCGCGCGCCACCGGCATCAACGAGAGCCGGCACACGGTGGGCTACCGGATGACCCCGAGCGGCAACTTCCGGGCCGTGTACTGGTCGGAGTTCGGCACGCCGAACCTGCTGCCGGGGCTCGTGCCGGGCGGGCAGTCGATGGCGTGGGGCATGAACCGGCTCGGCCAGACCGTCGGCCTGGCCCGCCTGAACACCACCGGCAGCGAATACCACGCGGTGCTCTGGACCCGCTGACACCAGCGCGGACGGCCCGCCGAGCGGGAAGGCTCGCCGGGCCGTCCGCGCGTCCGGGTCTGCCCGGCGCAGGAATCCTCCATCGGGCGGCCTGGTGCTTAACATTTCTGTCACATGTCGGCAATGGACCGTCGTGGTCAGCATGCTGACTGCGCGAAAGGCGTCCGGCAGGGGACTGTGGGGGTTCACGCCGTCACACGGCGTGATCTTACGTCCGATCCGAGAAAGCGAGCGCCTATGAGAACAGTCCGAAGGCTGCTGTCCGTGTCCGCCGCGGTCGTTCTGGCGGCGGTGACCCTGACGGCCGCCCCGGCGGCCGCGGCCGGCCCGCACATCGTCGTGCTGGGCACCCTGACCGGCAGCTGCTGCAGCCAGGCGTTCGCCATCAACGACCACGGCGTCGTGGTCGGGCAGAGCCAGGTCGGCACCCAGGAGAACCCGCCCGAGCGGGCGGTCCGCTGGCAGAACGGCGTGATCACCGACCTCGGCACGCTGGGCGGGTCCCGGGCGGTGGCGCTCGCGATCAACAACAACGGCTGGATCGCCGGTTACAGCGAGCTGGCCGGCGGCGCGGTCCACGCGTTCCTGTGGCGGCCCGGCCTCGGCATGACCGACCTCGGCACGCTGGGCGGCGACAGCGTCGCCACCGGCGTCAACGACGGCGGTGTCGTGGTCGGCCGGTCCGTCGTCAACGGCCAGCTGCACGGCTTCCGCTGGGCGAACGGCGTGATGTCGAAGATCGTCACGCCTACCGGCGAGGGTTTCGACCCGGCCGGGATCAACAAGAACGGCAAGATCGGCGGCTCTCTCAACGGGGAGTACTCCGGTCAGCCGGCCTGGTGGAAGAACGGCCAGACGGTCGCGTCCGGGCTGGTCGGCCACGCCGGCGCGATCAACGACAGCGGCGACGTGGCGGGCACGTACTGGGATGGGACCCAGGGCGCGTTCGTGTGGCGTGCCGACGGCACCGTGCTGAACCTGACGATGCCCGCCGGGGCGAAGTTCGCCGAGGCGGCCGGGATCAACCTCAGCCGGCACGCGGTCGGCCGCCGCACCACCGAGGACGGGCACGTCCGCGCGGTGTACTGGTCGGAGCTCGGCACGCCGCGCCTGCTGCCCGGACTCGTGCCGGGCGGGCAGTCCTCGGCGTTCGGGGTGAACCGGCTCGGCCAGACCGTCGGCCAGGCCAACCTCGGCGCCACGGGCGGCGGGTACACCGCGGTTCTCTGGACCCGCTGAACGCCGCGCGTCAGCCGGGCGTCCGGGCCCGCCGCCACGGCGGCCGTCCGGGCGCCCGGCCCCTGTCATCAACCGAAAGGCCGAGCTGCCTGTCGACAATGGATGGTGGGCCCGGTCGGCAATCCGATTGCGCGGTAGACGGATCGGAGGAGACTTCGTGGATCAGGCCCCACGGGGGGCGTGAGTCTCCGTCCGACTCGAGAAAGCGACAGCCTGTGCGTAGACCTCCACTTCGCGTGCTCATCGCGACCCTGTCCGTGCTCGCCGCCGGCGCGGTGGCCCTGCCCGCCTCGCCCGCCGCCGCCGCGACGCCGCGGGTCGTCGACCTCGGCACGCTCGGCGGCGCCTGCTGCAGCACCGCGACCGCCGTCAACGACAACGGCGTGGTCGTCGGCTACAGCGGCGCGCCGAGCCAGACCGCCCCGATGCGCGCGTTCCGCTGGAAGAACGGCGTCATGACCGACATCGGCAGCCTGGGGGGCACGCGCACCTACCCGGCCGACATCAACAACAACGGCTGGATCGTCGGCTTCGGCACGCTGGCCGACAACGTCACGATGCACGCGTTCCTGTGGCGGCCCGGGGTGGGCATGACCGACCTCGGCGCGCTGGACAACAACTACAGCTCCGCCACCAGCGTCAACGACAGCGGCGTGGTGGTCGGCCGGGCGATCGTCGACGACACCTCGACGAGCTTCCGCTGGGCGAACGGCGTGATGACCGAGCTCGACCACGACGCCGCCGGCTATGGCCTGGATTTCGACGCCATGGACGTCAACAACGGCGGCGTCGTCGCCGGTGATCTCGGCGACGGGATCGCCAGGCTGGTCAACGGCGTGTCGACGCCGATGCCGACGCCGCCGGGCAACGGCTCGTACACCGAGGGGATGAACAACGCGGGCGACATCGCCGGCCAGTACTACGGGATGAGCGAAGCCTCCTTCGTGTGGAAGGCCGACGGGACCATGGTGGCACTCGGCGTGCCGGCCGGGGCCACCTCCGCGTACCCGTCCGGCATCAACGACGACGGTGACACCGTGGGCACGAGCCTGACCACCGGCAGCCCGGACCGGGCCGTGTACTGGTCCGAGACCGGCGTGCCGCACCGGCTGCCGAGCCTGGTCACCGGCGCGGGCGCGCGGGCGCACGGGGTAAACAAGTTCGGCGTGACGGTCGGCACCGCCCAGGTGTCGGTCGGCGGCGACTGGCACGCGGTGATCTGGACCAGCTGACACCGCGCGCAGGGCCCGGCCAGGCGACACCGCACGCCTGGCCGGGCCCTGCGGCAGCACGGAAACGGCGCGGCGCGGCCGGACCCGCTCGACTAGGCTCGCCGTTCGTGACCGTGGTGTTCTGCTCCGATCCGCTCACCCCGACCCGCGTCGACGCGCACTTCGCCGCCCAGGCGCGCGCCGTGCGTGACACCGGCGCCGCCGTCGCCCTGCTCGACCATGACGCTCTGCTGTCCGGCGACCCGGCCACCGCCGTCCGCCGCGTGCCGCGCGACCTCGGCGACGTCTGGTACCGCGGCTGGATGATCCCGGCCGACCGCTACACCGAACTGGCCGACGCGCTCGCCGGGCGCGGCGTCACCCTGCGGGTGCCCCCGGCCGCCTACCGTGCGGCACACGAGCTGCCCGGCTGGTACGCCGCCCTGGCGCAGGTCACCCCGGACAGCGTGTGGACGCCGTGGCAGCCGGGGAAGCAGCCGACCGTGGACCAGGTCGCCGAGCTCGTCGCCCCGCTGGGCGGCGGACCCGCGATCGTCAAGGACTACGTGAAGTCGCGCAAGCACGAGTGGGCCGAGGCCTGCTTCATCCCCGATCTTGCCGACGTCGCGCAGGCGCACCAGGTCGTGGCCCGCATGGTCGAGCTGCAGGAGGAGTCCCTGCAGGGCGGCATCGTGGTACGCCGGTTCGAGCGCTTCGCGCGGCAGGACGGCCGCACCGCCGAGGCCCGGGTCTGGTGGGTGCACGGCGAACCGGTGCTGATCGGCCCGCACCCGGACACGCCGGGCCTGTCCTGCGACCCCGACCTGACGGCGATCGCCCCGCTGGTGGCCGCGTTCGGGCACCCGTTCGTCACCACCGACGTCGCGTTGCGTGACGACGGGACCTGGCGCGTGGTCGAACTCGGCGACGGTCAGGTGAGCGATCTGCCGACCGGCGTCGATCCGTCGGCCGTCCTCGACCATCTGACCTGAGTATCAGCAGGTCACAGCTCCGGTACCGGTTCCGTGGCCAGTGCGGAGGTCCGGAAGGCGGGCAGCTCCGCGGTGCGGGCCGCACGCCGGTTGCGCTGGCCCGGGATGCGTCCCACCGGCGGCGTGCTACCCCGGATGACCAGGGAGGTCTCGAACACCTCCGGCTCGTCGGAGCCGGGCTCGCCGCGCAGGCGATCGATGAGCGAGCGCGCCGCGGCCCCGCCCATCTCCTCCCACGGCACCCGCACCGTGGTCAGCGCCGGCACGGTGTACGCGGCGGGCGGGACGTCGCCGAAACCGACCACGGCGACCTCGCCGGGCACCTGCCGCCCGGCCTCCTGCAGCGCCCGCAGCGCGCCCGCGGCCATCGCGTCGCCGTGCGCGAACAGGCCGTCGAAGAACAACCGCGCACGTAGCAGCCGCTGCACCGCGTCGTAGCCGCCCTGCTCGGTCCCGTCGGCCTCGGTCACGTGGCTGGCCCGCAGCACCGCGCCGGTGCCGGTCAGCAGGTCGGCGAAGCCGTCGGCGCAGGCGGCCCCGGTGGGCTCCTCGGCGGGTCCTGTGATCATGGCGAGGCGCAGCCGGCCCGCGGCCAGCAGCAGTTCCGCCGCGCGGCGTCCGCCGTCGGCGTAGTCCGCGCCGACCGACGGCAGCGGCGCCCGCGCGCCGACGGTGTCCACCACGACCACCGGCAGGCCCTGCCGGTGCAGGTCACGCAGGTGGTCCAGGGCCGCGCCGGGGTCGACGGCGAGCACGCCGTCCACCGCGTGGCCGCGTACGCTCGCCGCGAACCGCTCCAGTGCCGGGCCGCCGCCCGCGGCCGAGTGCAGCAACAGCCCGTAACCGGACGGCTCCACGACGTCGGCGACGCCCTGCAGCAGCTCCGGCATCCACGCCGTACGCAGCGTCGGGGCGAGCACCCCGACCGTCCGGGTACGCCCGCGGGCCAGGTCGACGGCGCGGGAACTGGGCACGTACCCGGTCTCGGCCATGATCTCCTCGATGCGGGCCTGGGTGGCCCCGTCGACGTCGGGCCGGCCGTTGAGCACCCGCGACACCGTCGCCTTGCTCACTCCGGCCAGCCGGGCGACGTCGGCGATCGTCACGCGCATGTGGACCTCCGAGAAACCACGCCGTCTCGCGGTACCGGTACCGGACCGGTGGCGGCTACACACGGTAAGCGGCCGCGAGGCGACGCTGTCAAGACCGCTCGGTTATCCGGTCGGCGGGAACCGCCTACCCGGCTAGGGTGGCCGCCATGCCGTACATCTCCTCCGTCGTCATCCACTGCCGCGACCCGTACCTCATGGCGCCCTTCTGGAGCCTGGTCACCGGCCTGCCCGTCGTCGACGAGGACGCGGTGAAACTCGCCGAGCGCGGCCTGGCGGAGGGCGAGTCGGTGCTGCTGCACGACCCGTCGGGCACCGAGCCGGACGTGTGGATCGCGCAGGCGGTCGACCTGCTCCCGGTCGGGCGCATCCACCTCGACATCGTGGCCGACGACGAGGAGCGGGCCGCGATCCTCGCCGCCGGCGCGACGCTGCTCCGCGAGCAGGAGGACCTCACCGTGTACGCCGACCCGGAGGGCAACGAGTTCTGCCTGCTCCGCGAGCGCCACTGAGCCGCGCGCCGCACCGATCCCGGCGACCGGGGCGCAGCGCCCCGACTACGATGATCACATGCGCGCAACGGTGATCTACGGTCCGCACGACGTGCGGGTCGAGGACGTGCCCGATCCGGTCCTGGTGCACCCCACCGACGCGGTGGTCCGGGTGACGCACGCCTGCGTCTGCGGCAGCGACCTGTGGGCTTACCAGGGCGTCGCCAAGCGCGAGCCGGGCCAGCGCATCGGGCACGAGTTCCTCGGCGTCGTCGAGTCGGCCGGCGCGGACGTCACCGGCGTCAAGCCCGGCGACACGGTGGTGGCCCCGTTCGTGTGGTCCGACGGAACCTGCGAGTTCTGCCGGGAGGGCCTGCACACCTCCTGCCCGGTCGGCGGCTTCTGGGGACAGCCCGGCTCCGACGGCGGCCAGGGCGAGGCGGTGCGCGTCCCGTACGCCGACGGCACCCTGGTCAAGCTGCCGTCCGGGCTCGGCGACGCCGACCTCGTCAAGATCCTCGCGCTGTCCGATGTGATGTCCACCGGCCACCACGCCGCGCTCGCCGCCGGGGTGCGCAAGGGCGGCACGGTCGCCGTCGTCGGCGACGGCGCGGTCGGCCTGTGCGGGGTGCTCGCCGCGCACCGCCTCGGCGCGGAGCGCATCATCGCGCTGGGCCGCCACGACGCGCGCACCGCGCTGGCCAGGCGGTTCGGCGCGACGGACGTGGTGCCCGAGCGCGGGGACGAGGCCGTCGCCGTGGTGCGGGAGCTGACCGGCGGCCAGGGCGCGCACGCGGTCATCGAGGCCGTCGGCACCGAGCAGTCGATGCGCACCGCGATCGGTGTGGCCCGCGACGGCGGCGCGGTCGGTTTCGTCGGGGTGCCGCACGGCGGCTCGGCCGGGGTCGACATCGGCGACATGTTCGGCCGCAACGTCGCGCTGCGCGGCGGGGTCGCGCCCGCGCGGGCGTACATTCCGGAGCTGCTGGCAGACGTGCTGGCCGGGACGCTGGACCCGGCGCCGGTCTTCGACGTCTCGGTGGATCTGGACGGGGTGCCCGGCGGATATGCCGCGATGAATGATCGGAAAGCGCTGAAAGTGCTGGTGCGCCCGGACGGCGGGGCGGTGTAGCTTGAGCGCCGTGGAAGAGACCGACCAGGCCATCGTTTCGGCCCTGACCGCTGACGGGCGCATGTCGTACACGGACCTGGCCGAGAAGGTCGGGCTGTCCGTGTCCGCCGTCCACCAGCGGGTACGCAGGCTGGAGCAGCGCGGCGTGATCACCGGGTACGGCGCGCGGGTGGACTACAACGCGATCGGGCTGCCGCTGACGGCGTTCGTGGCGATCCGCCCGTTCGACCCGGCGCAGCCCGACGACGCCCCCGAGCGCCTGGCGCACCTGTCGGAGATCGAGTCGTGCTTCTCGGTGGCCGGCGAGGACTTCTACATCCTGCTGGTACGCGTCGCGTCACCGGTGGACCTGGAGCGCCTGTTGCAGGAGATCCGCACGTCGGCGAACGTGACCACGCGCACGACCGTGGTGCTGTCCACCCCGTTCGAGCAGCGCGCCCCCCGCATCCACCTGGCCGACTGAGCCACGCCCACTGCCGGCCCGCACGCGCAGCGGCCCTTCCGAGTCACCAGGGGCAGCAGGGCAGCGGCGCGGGCAGGAACAGGGCGGTGAGCCCGATCGCGGCCAGTCCGGTCGACGCGGTGGCGACCCCGGCCACGAGCCCGGTCACCGCGGCCCGCCGGCGCGGCGGCATCCGGCGCACGTGCCGGACCCCGGCCGCCACGGCGCAGGCCAGGGCGATCCCCCCGGCCAGCAGCACCGGCACTCCCCAGCGGTCGTGGACGTCGTACCCCCGGAACAGCAGCGGCCGGGCGGCCATCAGCAGCAGGCCGGTCAGCGGCGCGAGCGCGGCGCAGGCCTGCGCCCATACCAGCCAGGCCCGCTCGGCCCCCACGCCGTAGCCGCCCTGGTGGGTCAGCTGCACCGACAGCATGCCCAGGCCGGCCGGGAGCAGCGCCGCCGCGGCGATGTGCCACAGCCAGTACCGCACGATCGTGTCCGGGTCCGAGCGCAGCACCACCCCCACGGCCGTCCACCCGATCGCCGCGAAGATCATGGCACCGCCGACCGCGGCCACACCCCCGAAGGCAGGGTGTACCAGCCGCCGTGCCGTGGTGGTCAGCCAGGTGAGCGCGACCAGGTGCGGTTCCGTCGTGGTCGTCGCCGGTTCGGCCATGTCACCACCGCTTCGCTCCCGACCGCCGGTTGCGGTCACCCTGGTGGAGTCTGTCCAACGTGGTGTTAGCGGACCGTTAGCGTTCGCCGGGGAACCCGACCGTCATCCGGACCAGCCCGTCCCGGCCGATCAGCAGCCCTTCGTAACCGGTGCCCGCCAGCAGGTCCAACCCGGAGACCCCCTTCGCGGCGACCGCGGTGGCGTACACATCGGCCCAGCACAGTGACGGTCCGACGACGGTCACGGCCACCACCTCGCCTGTCGGCGTCCCGAGGTACGGGTCGACGATGTGCGCGCCCCGCCGGGCGGTGCCCGAGGTGGCCGCCGCACCCGCCGCCAGGGTCACCATCTCGACCAGCCGCGACGGGTCCAGCGGGTCCTCCACTCCTACCCGCCACGGCGGATGGCCGGGCGCCGCCGACACGACCACGTCGCCTCCGGCGTTGAGACAGAAGTCGTGCCGCAACAGTTCCGCCGCCCGCTCCACCGCCCAGCCCTTGACCAGCCCCGACGGGTCCCACCGGCGCGCACCGTCCGGGCCGGGCAGCCAGGTGTCGAACCAGCCGCCGGTGCGCTCGCGGGCCTCGCCGCACCACGCCGAGACCTCCGCCACCCACGGATGCGCGTCCGCCACCGCCAGCTCGCCGCGGTTGATCCGGCCCACGTCACTGCCGGCCCGGTACGTGCTGAACACCGCGTCGGCCTCGCGCAGCAGCGCGAACACGGCGTCGACGGTGCGCCCTACCGGTGCCGAGTCCAGGCCGGGGCCGCGCAGGTGGAGGCTGATCGGCATACCCATGATCTGCTCGACCCAGGCTCGGCGCGGCGGTGCGAGAGTGCTCACCGGGTGTGCGCCCGGTCGATCGCGGACTGCAGCGAGTCCAGGTACGCCCGGCTGGTGGCGGTCGCGCCGGTGACCGTGTCGACGTCGGCCGACTGAGCGGCGAGCACCCGCTCACGCAGCTGCGGCAGGGCGAACTCGTTCAGCACCAGCGAGTGCTCGTGCACCGTGTGCTTCTGCAGGATCACCACGTCGGTGATGCGCCCGCCCGCGAAGGCGACCCGCACCCGCACCGTGCCGTAGTCGGTGACCACCGCGTCGCCGTCGACGATCCGCTCGCCGGCGATCAGCCCCGGGGCGGGCGCCGTCGTCGCCCCGTCCGCCGAGCGCGGCACCGCCTCGCCGAGGCTGGTGCGGTAGCTGAACAGGCCGACCAGGCCCGCGACAGTCGCCAGCACGAAGAAGGTGATCTTACGCATCGCTCACCACCCGAACCGCTCGTCGTGGACCTGCCGCGCGGGCACCCCGGCGGCTCGCAGCGCGGCGCGGGCCGCGGCCATCCAGGGCGGGGGACCGCACAGGAAGACGTCGCGCCCGGCCAGCTCCGGGACCAGGTCGGCGAGCGCCTCGTGGTCGGTGTAGCGATCGGCCAGCTCGGCGGTCAGCCACGAGGCTCGCCCGGACGGCGGGGGACCGGGCAGGTAGATCACCTGTGCGCCGCGCTCGGCCGCGATGGCGTCGATCTCGTCGCGCAGCACCAGCTCGTCGGCGCTGCGGGCGCGGTAGATCAGGGTCAGCTCGCTGTCGGCGTACCGCATGCCTTCGAGCAGGGCGCGCATCGGCGTGATGCCGATGCCCGCGGCCATCAGCAGCACCCGCTCGCCGCGGCAGCGGCCCTCGGTGAGCGTGCCGAACGGGCCTTCGATAAGCACCGCCGTGCCCGGCGCGGCCCCGGCCAGGCGTGCGCCGTCGTCGCCGGCGGCCCGAAAGGTGAACCGCAGCCGGTCCGCGCGCGGCGCCTCGGACAGCGAGAACGGGTGCGCCCGGCTCCAGCCGCGACCGGTGCGCAGCCGCCAGGTCAGGAACTGCCCGGGGCGGGCTCGCAGCCGGTCGAGCCGCCGTCCCGACAGGTACACCGAGTGCACGTCGGACGCCTCGTGGCGCACCTCGGCGACGGTGAGCCGGTGCCGGCGCGACAGCCACAGCGGTCGCCCGACCCGGAACACCAGCAGCGCGGCGGCACCCGCACCCCACAGCGTCCACCAGTACGCCGCGGCGGCGGGGGAGGTGACGAAGTGCGCGCCGTTCCACAGCTGGTGCGGCAGGGCCAGGCCCACCCCGAGGTAGGCGTACAGGTGCAGCAGGTGCCAGTTCTCGTAGCGCACCCGCCGCCGCGCCGCCCGCACCGACAGCGCCACGACCAGCACCAGCAGCACCGTGCCCGCCGCGGCGAGCAGCATGCCCGGGTAGCGCACGACCAGGTCGGCCAGCTGGGCGAGCACCCCGGTGCCGGTGGACGCGGCGTACCCGGCGACGACCAGCGCCACGTGTGCCGCCATCAGCCAGAATGAGGTGAAGCCGAGCAGGCGGTGGATCCGGGCCAGCCGGTCCTGCCCCCAGGCGCGCTCCACCCAGGGCACCCGCGCCATCGCGAGCACCTGCAGCAGGAGCAGGTCGGCGGCGACGAGCCCGGTGAGGCGGGCCGCGGTCACCAGTCCGGTGCCGTCGGCGTCCAGCCCGGCCGGACCGCCGGCGGACACCCACAGGGCTGCCACCACCAGCACGGTGGCGCAGGCCAGGGCCCCGGTGACGGCGCGTCCGAGCGCTCCGTGGCGGGGCCGGGGGAGGGGGAATCGGTCAGGGGTCACGCCACGGCGAGTCGCGAAAGGGGCGCGCAGTTCCCGGGATGACCCGGAAACCACGCGCCCCTGGCGACGCGAACTACTGGCCGCCGTCCGCGCGCTGCTGCTCGCGGTACTGCGGGACGGGCAGGCCGCCGCGGCCCCAGTTCTCGAGCTCGACCTCGTCGATGACGACGAACGTCGAGTCCAGCGGTTTGTCCAGCACGTCCAGCAGCAGCTGGCTGACCCCGGCGATGAGCGCCGCCTTCTGCTCGGCGGTCGCCGCCGTCGTGCCGGGCGTGCTGCCCTCGCGGGTGATCTGGATGTTGACGATGGGCATGGTCGGTCCTCTCGGATGGTCGGGACGGGTCAGTGGCCGGCGTTCTGTCCGCCGTCGACGTGCAGGATCTCGCCGGTGACGAAGGGCGCGGACTCCAGGTACAGGACGGCGCCGACGATGTCGCTCGTCTCGCCCATCCGCCCCACGGGGTGCAGCCCGGCGTACGTCTCGTGGTACTCGACCGGGTGCATCGGGGTCTTGATGATGCCCGGGGCGACCGCGTTGACCCGCACGCCGCGCGACGCGTACTCGATGGCCAGCGACTTGGTGGCCGAGTTGATGCCGCCCTTGGTCAGCGAGGCGAGCACCGACGGCACGTTCTTGTCGGCCTGATCCACCAGGGCGGTGGTGATGCTCACGATGTGCCCGCCGCCGACGGCGAGCATGTGCGGCAGCACGCGCTGGGTGAGGTGGAAGAAGCCGGCGACGTTGATCCCGGTGACCTGCGCGAGGTCGTCGGCGGTGTAGTCGGTGAACGGCTTGGCGATGAAGATGCCCGCGTTGTTGACCAGGGTGTCGATGCGCCCGAAGCGGTCCAGCGCGGCCCGGGTGGCCCGCTCGGCGGTGCCGGCGTCGGCGATGTCGCCCTGCACGGTCACGATGTCCGGATCGGCGGAGGCGGGGATGGTGCGGGAGGTGGCCACGACGCCGTAGCCGAGCTTGCGGTAGCCCTCCACGAGGCCGGCGCCGATGCCCTGGGAGGCGCCGGTGATGATGGCGACCTTCTGCGTGTTCTCGAAGCTCATGTGCCTGTTCCTTTGCTGTGTCGCGGCCAACTAGACGACCGGTCTACTAAAAGCTAGACGACTGGTCGTGTATCGTCAACGCCATGGGCAGGACGAGTGACGCGCGGAACAAGATCCTCGAAGCGGCCAGGACGCTCATCGAGCAGCGTGGCTACTCCGCGCTGGGCGTCGCCGAGATCTGCGCCGTCGCCGGGGTGCCGAAGGGCAGCTTCTACCACTTCTTCGCGTCCAAGCAGGCGCTCGCGCTGACCGTCATCGACGAGCACTGGGCGGCGCAGCGGCAGCAGTGGAGCGAGCTGCTCGGCAGCGGGCGGCCCCCGCTGGAGCGGCTGCGCGACCTGTTCACGGCGACCGAGGACTTCCAGCGGGCCGGTCGCCGGCAGGCGGGCCTGGTCGTCGGCTGCCTGTTCGGCAACCTCGCCGCCGAGCTCAGCAACCAGGTCCCGGAGATCCGCGACCGGCTGCAGGAGATCTTCGAGGCCCAGATCGACATGATCGAGAAGGTGGTGGTCGAGGCCAAGGACGCCGGGCAGGCCGGCCCCGCCGTCGACACCCGCGACGCGGCGCGCTCCATCGTCGCCCAGATCGAGGGCCGGGTGCTGCTGGCCAAGCTGCTCGACGACCCTGGCCAGCTCGGCACCCTCTGGCAGAACAGCGTCGGCCTGCTGCAGACTCCGGTCGACGCGCTGCCCGCCCGAGGCTGACGCCGCCGGTGCTCAGCTGTTCCAGCGCAGCAGCACCGGCTGCTCGCGCTCGAAGCCGAGCACGCTGAGCGTGGCCGTCTCCAGCCGGAACAGCGCGCCGTCCTGCGCGGGCAGGCCCAGCCAGCGGGCGGTGAGCGCGCGCAGCAGGTGGCCGTGCCCGACGAGGGCGACGTCGCCGCTGGCCAGCATCGTCCGGGCGCGTTCGAGGACGCGGTCGCAGCGGGCGCCGACCTGCGCCGCGGTCTCCCCGCCGGGGCAGCCGTACTGCCACAGCGTCCACTCGGGACGCTCCTGGCGGATCTCCAGCGTGGTGCGGCCCTCGTACGCGCCGTAGTTCCACTCCAGCAGGTCGTCGTCGGTGGCCGTGATCTCCAGGCCGGCCAGCGCGGCGGTGCGCACGGCGCGCTGCAGCGGGCTGCACAGCACCGCGGCGAACGCCCGCCCGGCCAGCCGCCCGGCGAGCCGGGTCGCCTGGCGTTCGCCCTCGGGGGTCAGCGACAGGTCGGTGAAGGAGGTGTGGCGGCCGGCCGCGCTCCACTCGGTCTGCCCGTGCCGGAGCAGCACGATCTCTCGCATGCCGATCCTCCCCGCTCGTGTTCCTGAGGACACGTTAGCGGTGGTCACCACCCGGACGGGCGGTTTCGCCCCGTGAGTCTGCCGGGCAGAGGTCGATCTTGACGGTTTCGCCTGCGCGGGCTTCGGGGCTCACAGAATTGAGGTATGACGGACGCGCCGCTCATGCCGCACTACGCGCGGGTCGACCAGAGCCCGCCGCAGATGCAGGCACGGCTCGTGGCATACCTCGACAAGGCGGCCGGCTACCGGGCGATCACCGAGATCCGGGCGCGGGCCGCCGAGACCATGCACGTCAAACCGGGGCACCACGTGCTCGACGGCGGATGCGGGCTGGGGGAGGAGGCGTGCGTGCTGGCGCTGCTGGTCGGGATGGACGGCCGGGTCGACGGCGTGGACAACTCGCGCAGCATGCTGTCGCTGGCCGCGCACCGCTACGAGCGCTGGCACCAGACCCACCCCGACGCCGGCGACGTGCGCTTCGTCGCCGGGGACCTGACCAGGCTGGACTACCCGGCTGACGTGTTCGACGCGGTGCGGTGCGAGCGTACGCTGCAGCACCTGCCGCAGGCCGAGGCCGTGATCGCGGAGCTGATCCGGGTGACCCGGCCGCAGGGGCGGATCTGCCTGGTGGACACCGACTGGGAGTCGCTGGTCTTCGACGGGCTGCCCGCGGAGGTGCTCACGCCGATGATGTGGCGGCTGCGGCACCACAGCGTGATGTGCAACCCGTCGATGGGCCGCACGCTGCGCAACCGGCTGCGCCGGCTGGGGGTGTACGAGCTGGAATGCCACCCGATGACGATGTGCTTCACCGATCCGGCCGAGGCGCAGCACGTGGTGCCGTACTTCGACCGTGACCTGCTGCTGCACATCGTGGGGGAGGAGGACGGCGACGCCACCGCGATGGTGGACCGCTGGCTGGACGCCGTGCGGGACGCCGACGCCCGGGAGGACTTCCTGGTGGCGCTGACGGTCTGGGTGGTCGCGGGCACGGTCCCGGCGTGAAACGGCGAAGGCCCCGCCTTGAGCTGTGGGAACAGCTCGGGCGGGGCCCCGGTCGTGCGGGACGGGTCAGGCCTGGGCGGCGAGCTGCTCGTCGAGCTGCTTGCGCCACCACTTCTGGCCGGACTCGGGCAGGGTGTCGATCGGGTCGTAGTACGCGTAGCGCTGGGACAGCACGTCGACGTTCTGGTCGGCCTCGATCGAGGTGCGGTAGTTCTTGGTCCAGTACGAGATGCCGTTCTCGCGGTCGTACTCGGTGACCATGTGCACCCAGCGCTTGCCGACGAACGGCACGTCGCAGACGATGCGCGGGGTCGCGTAGCCGGGCAGGTAGCCCATGATGTCGTGCTGCAGCGCCTGGGCGTGGCCGACGGAGACGCGCCAGTGCTCGGCGTTGGGGATCATGTCGCACATGTAGAAGTAGTACGGCAGGATGTTCGCCTCGCCCTGCAGCGCGAAGCACAGGTCGAGCAGGTCGGGCGAGGTGGCGTTGACGCCGCGCATGAGCACGCCCTGGTTGCGCACGTCGCGCACGCCGACCTCGAGGGCCGTCTTCGCGGCCTTGGCCACGGTCGGGGTGATCGAGTTGGCGTGGTTGACGTGGGTGTGGATCGCCAGGTTCACGCCGCGCCGGCGGGCGGTGCGGGCGACCCGCTCCAGGCCCTCGACGACCTCGGGCTGCAGCCAGTGCTGGGGCAGGCCCATCAGGGCCTTGGTGGCCAGCCGGATGTCGCGGATGGTGTCGATCTCCAGGAGGCGCATCAGGTACGACTCGAGGTTCTTCCACGGGACGTTGGCCACGTCGCCGCCGGACACGACGACGTCGCGCACGCCCGGGTGGGCCTTGAGGTAGGCGATGTGCGCGTCGTAGCGGTCGACGGGCTTGAGGGTCAGCTTGAGCTTCTCGACCGCCGGGGTGGAGTTGCCGACCAGGTCCATGCGGGTGCAGTGGCCGCAGTACTGCGGGCAGGTGGACAGCAGCTCGGCGAGCACCTTGGTGGGGTAGCGGTGGGTGAGGCCCTCGGCGACCCACATGTCGTGCTCGTGCAGGCTGTCGCGGCTGGCGTGCGGGTGGCTGGCCCACTCGGTGAGGCGGTCGGAGGCGACCGGGATCATGTAGCGGCGCACCGGGTCGGCGTAGAACGCCTCGGTGGTCAGCTCCTCCCGCGCCATCGTGTTGATCATCTGCGGGGGGACCAGCATCGACATCGTGGCCAGAGCCTTCTGGTCGGCCTCGAGGTCGGCGTAGAAGCGCTCGTCGACGGTGTCGCCGAGCACGGCGCGCAGCTGCTTGATGTTCTTGATGCAGTTGACGCGCTGCCACTGCGCGGACTCCCACTGCGCAGGCGTGACATCGCGCCAGCCCGGGAACCGGGTCCAGTCCGGCTCGATCAGCTCTACGCGTCGGTACTCGTAGGGTTGCCCAGCGTTCATCGGTGGCCTCTCCTTTGCGGTCGCCGTTGACCATACTGGAAGTTCTCCGGCGTACCAACTAGTCTGCCGTAGAATTTCCCGCACGCATCAAATCTAACCGCAATTTTGGTTTTGATCTCGCGGGTGGACTTCACTTTTTAGGAGAACCGGACAATGACGTCACCGATCGGCCTGCACCGGGTCCTGGAACCGAGCGGGGTATTGCCCCAGGCGGCACTTCGCTTGGACAATTCGCCCGAGATCGGGGCAGACGAGGTGCGGATCGCCGTCGAGCGGCTCAACCTCGACGCGGCGAGCTTCCGCCAGCTGTCGACCAAGCACGCGGGCGACGGCGCGGCGGTCCGCGGTGAGGTCCTGGAGATCATCGGTGCCCGGGGCAAGATGCAGAACCCGGTCACCGGCTCCGGCGGCATGCTGATCGGCACCGTGGAGGCCGTCGGCCCGCAGTCCCCGCTCGGCCTGAAGGTCGGCGACCGGGTCGCCACGCTGGTCTCGCTGACCCTCACCCCGCTGTCGATCAGCGACGGACTCAAGCACTGGGACGGCGGCAGCGAGCAGGTCCCCTGCGAGGGCCACGCGATCCTGTTCGCGCGCTCCATCGCCGCGGTGCTGCCCGCCGACCTGGACCCGGAGCTGGCCCTGGCCGTGATGGACGTGTGCGGCGCACCGGCGCTGACCGCCCGGGTGGTGGCGCAGTACGACGACCCGACCGTCGCCGTGATCGGCGGCGCGGGCAAGAGCGGCTCGCTGTCGCTGGCCGCCGCGAAGGCCGCGGGCGCGAGCCGGACCGTCGGCGTCGTCCCGGTCGAGCGCGAGCGCACGGCGCTGGAAGGCGCGGGCCTGGCCGACGCCGTCGCGCTCGCCGACGCCCGCAACCCGGTCGCGCTGGCCGAAGCGGTGACCGCCGCGCTCGGCGGGCGGGCCGCGGACGTGACCGTGGTCTGCGTGGACGTGCCCGGCTGCGAGCACGGGGCGATCCTGTCGACCGCCGACGGCGGCACGGTGATCTTCTTCTCGATGGCGACGAGTTTCGCGGCCGCGGCGCTCGGCGCGGAGGGCCTGGCCGCGGACGTGACGATGCTGGTCGGCAACGGGTATGTGCCGGGGCATGCGGCGTACGCGCTGGATCTGCTGCGGCAGGCGCCGGCGGTGCGGGCGATGTTCGAGTCCCGTCTGCACCACGAGGCCTCGCGTGCCGCGTCCGGCACGGCAGACTGAGCCCATGCAGATCTCCGCCTTGCCGGCCGAGCGCACGACGCTCTGGCACAACGCCGTCGTCCGCAGCCCCGCCGATCCCGGCGCCACCGCGCTGCTGACCCGCGGCCAGCACATCGTCTGGCTCGGGCCGCTGGCCGACGCCCCCACCGCCGACCTGCGCGTCGACCTGGGCGGGGCCCTGGTCACGCCCGCGTTCGTCGACGCTCACGTGCACGCCACCGACACCGGCCTGGCCCTGGCCGGGCTGGACCTGTCGTCGGTGCGCGCCGCATCCGAGCTGCTCAAGGCTGTGGCCGAGTTCGCGTCCGGGCTGGGCCCGGAGGCCGTCGTGCTGGGGCACGGCTTCGACGAGAGCACGTGGGGCGCGGCGCAGACCCCGCCGACCGCCGCGGAGCTGGACCGGGCCGCCGGCGGCCGCAGCGTGTACCTGTCGCAGGCGTCGATCCACTCGGCGCTGGTGTCGTCGGATCTGCTGGCCCTGGCCGCCGACGCGCCGGGGTATGACGCGTCGGGCTGGGTGCGCCGCGACGCGCACCACGTGGTGCGGGCGGCGGCGTTCGGGCAGATCACCATCGTGCAGCGGCGGGACGCGCAGATGCGGATGCTGCGCCATGCCGCGAGCCTGGGCATCGCCGCGGTGCACGAGTGCGGCGGGCCGGGCACGTCCAGCGAGGACGACTTCACCGAGCTGCTGCGCCTGTCGGGGCAGGGGCTGCCGGAGGTGTACGGGTTCTGGGGCGAGCTGCTGGGCGCGGCCAAGGCCCGGGAGCTGGGTGCGGTCGGCGCGGGCGGTGACCTGTACGCCGACGGGGCGCTCGGCTCGCGGACCGCGCACCTGGGCGAGGACTACCTCGACGGCGAGCGCGGCTGCGGCCACGGCTACGTGACCGCCGAGCAGGTGCGCGATCACCTGCTCGACTGCCACCGGCACGGTATGCAGGGCGGCTTCCACGCCATCGGCGACGCGGCGATCTCGACGGTGGTGGCCGGGTTCGCGGCCGCCGACGAGGTCCTGGGCACCGACGCGCTGCGCGACGCCCGGCACCGCGTCGAGCACGCCGAGATCATGGACAAGCGGCTGATCGCCGCGTTCGTGGAGTACGGCATCGTCGCGTCGATGCAGCCCGCGTTCGACCGCCTGTGGGGTGGCGAGCACCAGATGTACGCCCAGCGGCTCGGGGTCGCCCGGAGTCTGGCGTCGAACCCGATGGGGCAGATGCACAACACGGGTGTGGCGCTGGCGTTCGGGTCGGACAGCCCGGTGACGCCGCTGGACCCGTGGGGCAGCGTCCGGGCGGCGATGCAGCACTTCAACACCCATCAGCGGATGAGCGCCAAGTCGGCGTTCGCGGCGCACACCCGGGGCGGCTGGCGGGCCGTGCACAAGGACGCCGAGGGCGTGCTCGTGCCCGGCGCACCGGCGACGTTCGCGGTGTGGCGCACCCCGGCCGGCCTGTCCGGCACCCTTCCCAGCCTTGAGCAGCACGACGAGCTGCCGGTCTGTGTCCGTACGGTACTGCGTGGAGAAACGATCTATGAGCAGCAATAAACTCGGCCTCGACCCGGCGCTGGTGCACCGGGCGCGGGCGCTGGCGGCCAAGGCCGGGCGGCCCGTGGTGGACATGGCCCGCTCGCACACCACCGTGTCGGTGGAGCGGGCGGTGCTGCGGCTCGCCGGGGTCACCGGCGCCGACCCGGACGGCATCCCGTGGGTGAACCGGCTGGTCGACGCGGTGCGCAACGACGTCGGTCTGGGCCACGGGGTGGCGCTGCCGGTGTTCCACGCCCTCGCCGAGCACGGCCTGGAGCCGACCGCGGCGGAGCTGACGCTGCTGGCGCAGAAGGCCGCCGCCGGTTCGGTGCGCTTCGACCTGCCCAGCGGCAAGGCGGTCACCGCGGCGAAGAAGGCGTCGCGCCGCCAGGTCGCCGCGGGGATCAAGCAGATCGACCGCAACCGCGCCGACCGCGACAAGATGATCAAGCGGTACGGCGACCCGAAGCAGCGGCCGTGGATCTACCTGATCGTGGCGACCGGCGACATCTACGAGGACATCCCGCAGGCGCAGGCGGCGGCCCGCGCGGGCGCGGACGTCATCGCGGTGATCCGGTCCACGGGGCAGTCGCTGCTGGACTACGTGCCCGAGGGCGCGACCCGGGAGGGTTTCGCCGGCACGTACGCCACCCAGGAGAACTTCCGCCTGATGCGCGCGGCCCTGGACGAGTCCAGCAAGGAGCTGGGCCGCTACGTCCGCCTGACCAACTACGCGTCCGGCCTGTGCATGCCCGAGATCGCGACCCTGGCCGGGCTGCAGCGGCTGGACATGATGCTCAACGACTCGATGTACGGCATCCTGTTCCGCGACATCAACCCGATCCGCACGTTCGTGGACCAGCGGTTCTCCCGCCAGATCCACGCCCGCGCCGGGATCATCATCAACACCGGTGAGGACAACTACCTCACCACCGCCGACGCGGTCGAGGCCGCGCACACCGTCACCGTGTCGCAGCTGCTCAACGAGTACTTCGCGCACGAGGCGGGCCTCGCGGACTGGCAGCTGGGCCTCGGGCACGCGTTCGAGATCAACCCGGACCTGCCCGAGTCGTTCCGGCTCGAACTGGCCCACGCGCTGCTGGCGCGGGAGCTGTTCCCGGACGCGCCGCTCAAGTGGATGCCGCCGACCAAGCACATGACCGGCGACGTGTTCCGCGGCAACCTGCTCGACGGGTTCTTCAACCTGGTCGGCGCGCTGACCGGGCAGGGCATCCTGCTCGTCGGCATGATGACCGAGGCCGTCGTCACGCCGTGGCTGTCCGACCGCGACATCGCCCTGCAGAACGTGCGGTACGTGCTCGGCGCGGCCGGCAACCTGCACGAGGACTTCGTGCCCGCCCCGGACGGGTTCATCCAGCGCCGCGCTCACCAGGTCCTCGACGAGGCCATCGACCTGCTCGAGAAGATCGAGGACGACACGCTGCTGAACGCGATCGCCGACGGCACGTTCGGGATCATGAAGCGGCCCGCGGACCGGGGCAAGGGCCTGGACGGCGTCGCCAAGCACGACGACGGCTACTACAACCCGGCCACCGAGATCCTGGAGACCCCCGCCAAGGAGGAGCAGTGAAGACGGTCGTCCGCCCGTACGGCGACACCACCGGCGACGGCATGACCCAGGTGAGCTTCACCCTGCCGCTGCCCCACGACAAGAAGGCCGAAGGCGCGGCGCTGCAGCTCGCGGCGAAGATGGGCCTGGAGCCGGCGATGCTGGTGCACGCCAAGCAGATGGGCGACGGGTTCACCTTCTTCGTGGTCTACGGCAGCGTCCGGCACCTGGTCGAGCTCGACAAGGTCCAGGTCGTCGAGCGCGACTTCCCGCTGCTGACCGCGAAAGAGGTCAACACGGTCGTCAAGCAGAAGATGCGCCGCAAGCTGTCGGTGGTCGGGGCGTGCATCGGCACCGACGCGCACACCGTCGGCATCGACGCGATCCTCAACCTCAAGGGCATCGCCGGCGAGAAGGGCCTGGAGTACTACCGGGAGCTGAAGGTCGTCAACATGGGCGCGCAGATCACCGTGCCGGAGCTGGTGGCGGCCGCGAAGGCGGAGAAGGCCGACGCGGTGCTCGTCTCCCAGGTCGTCACGCAGCGCGACGCGCACCTGCACAACACCCGGGAGATGTCGGCGGCGTTCCGGGAGGCGCTGCCCGCCGACAAGCGGCCGCTGCTGATCGTCGGCGGGCCGCGCTTCGACGAGCTGATGACCGACGAACTCGGTGTCGACCGGATCTTCGGCCGCGGCACCACCCCGCGCGAGGTGGCCAGCTACCTGGTCCACGCGCTGATCACCAACAAGGCCGAGCGGAAGAAGGCAGTCGCAGCATGAGTGTGGGCTACACCGTCACCCACCGGAAGTATGTGCCCTACAGCCACGCGCACTACGCGGGCAACCTCGTCGACGGGGCGTACGCCCTGGCGGCGTTCGGGGACGTCGCGACCGAGGTGTGCATCCAGCTCGACGGCGACGAGGGCCTGTTCGCGTCGTACTCCGACGTGCAGTTCAAGGCCCCGATGCGGGCCGGGGACGTGCTGGAGGTCGTCGCGACCGTGGCCCGGATGGGCACCCGCAGCCGCACCATCGACTTCGAGGCGCGCGTCGTGTGCCGGGGCCGCCCGGACCGGTCGGAGTCGGCGGCCGAGGTCCTCGACCCGCCCGTCGTCGCCGTGACGGCGACCGGCACCGTGGTGGTCCCGCCCAAGTGAGCCTGCTGTGCTGTGTCGACGTCGGGTCGACGTTCACCAAGGCGGCCCTGGTCGACACCGGCAGCGGCGAACTCGTCGCGACCGGTTCGCACCGCACGACCGTCGGCACCGACGTCCTGCACGGCCTCGACGCGGCCGTGGCCGCGACCGGGCGGGACCCGGACGGGCTGCTGGTGTGCTCGTCGGCCGGCGGCGGGCTGCGGCTGGCCGTCGTCGGCTACGAGCGCCTGGTGACCGCGCAGGCCGGCCACCGGGTCGGGCTGTCGGCCGGGTCGCGGGTCGTGCACGTCGCCGCGGGACGCCTCGACCGGGCCGGGCTCGCCGAGCTGCGCGCCGCCCGGCCGGACGTGGTGCTGCTGGTCGGCGGGACCGACGGCGGCGACACCGAGACGATCACCCACAACGCGACCCGGCTCGCCAACGCCCGCTGGCGGGTGCCGACCGTGCTGGCCGGCAACGCCGACTGCCGCGAACAGCTCGCCGCGCTGCTGGCCGGGGCGGGGGTGCCGGTGGTGGCGGTCGACAACGTGCTGCCCGCGATCGGGGTCCTCGACCCCGGTCCGGCCCGCGCCGCGATCCGGCGGGTGTTCCTGCAGCACGTCATCGGCGGCAAGAAGCTGTCCCGGGGGCCGCGGTTCGCGTCGCTGGTGAAGGCGGCGACCCCGGACGCGGTGCTGTCGGGCGTGGAGCTGCTAGCGGCCCGTGGCGCCGAGGATCTGCTGGTGGTCGACGTCGGCGGGGCGACGACCGATGTGTACTCGGTGCTGACCCCGGACGCCGAGCAGCTCGCCGGGGTACGCGACGAGGTCGCCGGGGTGCTGTGGGCGGCCCGTACCGTAGAGGGTGACCTGGGGATGCGCTGGTCCGCGCCCGGGGTGGTGGCCGCCGCGGCCCTGGAGAAGATCATCGGGCCGGACGAGGCGCAGGTGCTGGAGCTTGCCGCGGCCGCCCGCGCCGAGCATCCCGGATTCGTCGCCGACGACGGCACCGAGCGGGCCGTGGACCAGCGGCTGGCCGAACTCGCCGTCACCGTCGCGCTGCGGCGCCACGCGCGCGGGGAGGCCGTCGTGGCGGGCGGTCCGCGCCGCGGCGGGCGTAACCTGAGAGCCGTGCAGACCGTGATCGGGTCCGGTGGGGTGCTGCGGCACAGCCCGCCGCAGGTCGCCGCAGCGGTGCTCGGCGCGGGGCTGGGGGACACGGCCGGTGGCTGGGCGCTGCCTCGGGCGGCCCGCACCGCCGTCGACGTGTCCTACATTCTGGCCGCGGCAGGACTCCTGTCGGTGGAACATCCCGCCGCCGCCGCCGCCCTGCTCGCCGCTGAACTGGGCTGATGCCCTGAACTGCGGTGCTCGTCACGGTCGGTGACCACATCGTGAAATTGACCGTGCGAGCCCGCGCCGGTACCGTCGTGAGGTCCTCCACCGTGCCTGCCGCCGTTCCCCGGCGGGCGTCGCCGTCCGGCGACCGGGCACGGCAGGCGGCAGCACCGATCAGTAGAAAACGATCGGCCCCCGGTTCAGGCACCGGAAGCCGATCGGCCCGAAGGTCGGCTGGTGCCGCCGTAGGAGTTGGGAGTGCGGGGCGCGGTCTCTCCAGACCGCGCCCCGGCCTTTTCCCCCACCCCACCCCACCCCCCGAAGCTCACGACGATCTTGCGTGAGCTGTGGGGGCGACACGCCCATATCGAACAAAACGGCAACCGTTCACGCAAGATCGTCGCGATCTTGGGGTGGGGGTGAGGGTCGGGGGGTGTCGGCGGGTGGGATGTGTAGCCTTGCAGCGGCACCCGGGCGGCGATCTTGGCGTGGGTGGTATGTGTGCGCGCGCGGCGGCGAAAGATTGGTGACGTGGTGACTGTGCAGACCCTCGCTCCGGTGGACGGCGGCCAGGCCGGCCCGGGTGGTGTGGCCGGTGGCGAAGCGGCCGGTGGGCGTGGGCCGTTGCGGCTGCCTGTCGCGCTGGTCGTGGCGGTGCTTGGCGGGGTGGCGCTGCTGGTGGCGTTCCCGCTTTACGGGCTGTGGTGGGCTGCTCCGGTCGGGGTGGCGCTGCTGGCCGTCGCGGTGAAGGGGCGGCGGCTGAGGAGCGGGTTCGGGCTCGGGCTGGTGGCCGGGGCGGTGTTCTTCGGGCCGTTGCTGGCGTGGACGAACATGCACGTCGGGTACACGCCGTGGATCCTGTTGACGCTGTTCCAGGCGACCTACCTGGGGCTGCTCGGGCTGGCGCTGGCATGGGTCAGCACGCTTGCGGCGAAGCGGCCGTGGGTGTGGCCGGTGGGCATCGCGCTGTTGTGGGTCGCGCAGGAGGCGTTGCGGGATCGGGCGCCGTTCGGGGGGTTCCCGTGGGGGCGGCTCGCGTTCAGCCAGGCTGACGCGCCGACGCTGGCGCTGGCGGGGTACGGCGGTGCGCCGCTGGTGACGTTCGCCGTCGCGGCGGCCGGGGGGCTGCTGGCGTACGCCGTCGGGGAGATGGTCGTCGCACGGGCCTGGGCGCGCGGTGCGGCCGCGACCGGTGGGGCGCTCGCGGTCATGGTGGTCGGGCTGGTGCTGCCGGGCACGACCCCGGCCGGGCCGGTGGTGAGCGTCGCGGTCGTGCAGGGCAACGTGCCCCGCCTGGGCCTGGACTTCAACGCCCAGCGGCAGGCCGTGCTCAACAACCACGTCGCCGCGACCGTCGCGCTGGCCGAGCGGGTCCGCAACGGGCAGGCCAAGCAGCCCGACCTGGTCGTATGGCCGGAGAACGCCTCCGACATAGACCCGCTGCGCAACCCGAGCGCCGCCGGGGCGATCAACACCGCCGCGCAGGCGATCGGCGCGCCGATCCTGGTCGGGGCCGTGCTGTCCGGGCCGGGGGAGGGCGAGTCGCGCAACGCGGGCATCGTCTGGCCGACCGACCTCGCTCCGGGCGCGCAGCCGCAGCAGATGTACCTCAAGCAGCACCCGGTGCCGTTCGCCGAGTACCTGCCGCTGCGCCCCATCGTCGAACCGATCGCGCAGGCCATCACCAACCAGGCCAAGCTGCTGCGCACCGACTTCGTCGCCGGCACCGCGCCCGGCGTGCTCACCCTGGGCCCGGCGAAGGTCGGCGACGTGATCTGCTTCGAGGTCGCCTACGACGACGTCGTACGCGACACCGTCCGCGAGGGCGCGCAGCTGCTCGCCGTGCAGACCAACAACGCCACGTTCGACGAGTCCGAGGCGATGCAGCAGATGGCCATGGTGCGGCTGCGGGCGGTCGAGCACGGCCGCGACAGCCTGATGGCCTCGACAGTCGGTGTGTCCGGATTTGTAACTGCCGACGGAAATGTGCATGATGCTACTGGTTTCAATACCGACGCGGTGATCGTGCGCGACCTGCGCCTCGGCTCCGGCACCACGCCGGCGACGCGGCTCGGGGCGTGGCCGGAGTACCTGCTGACGGCGGCGGCACTCGCGCTGCTGGTCGCGGCGGGCGTGGCGCGCAGGCGCCGGACCGTGCCGGTGGAGGACACTGGACAGACGGCAACGGCGTAGTGGAGGCCCCGGTGAGCGGCAACGAGGCGGAGATCGGGTACCCCGGCGTGGGCCGGGTTCTGGTGATCATCCCGACGTACAACGAGTCGGAGAACGTGCGCCTCATCGTGCCCCGGGTGCGCCAGGCCACGCCCGACGTGGACATCCTCATCGCCGACGACAACAGCCCCGACGGCACCGGCGCGATCGCCGACGAGATGGCCGCCGCCGACGACCACGTCAAGGTCCTGCACCGGCCCGGCAAGCAGGGGCTGGGCGCGGCGTACATCGCGGGCTTCGACTGGGCCCACGAGCACGGCTACGACGCCGTCGTCGAGATGGACGCCGACGGCTCGCACGCCCCGGAGGAGCTGCCCCGGCTGCTGGACGCGCTGCGCGGCGCGGACGCGGTCATCGGCTCGCGCTGGGTGCGCGGCGGCAAGGTGATCAACTGGCCGGTGCGCCGGCTCATCCTGTCGCGCGGGGCGAACCTGTACACCCGCATCGTGATGGGCATGGGGGTCAAGGACGCCACCGGCGGCTACCGGGCCTACCGGCTGCCCGTCCTGCGCAAGATCGACGTGGAGACGGTGACCTCGCGCGGGTACAGCTTCCAGGTCGAGCTGACCCACCGCACCCACATGAACGGCTTCCGCATCGTGGAGGTGCCGATCACGTTCGCCGAGCGCGAGCACGGCGTGTCCAAGATGAGCGGCTCCATCATCAGGGAGGCGCTGTGGAAGGTCACGGTGTGGGGTGCGCAGTCCCGCCGCGACTCGGTGCGGCGTATGTTCAAGCCGAGTGACCGCTGGCCGTGATCCCGTGCCGGCCGGACCGGCTGGAGGTGATCGGATGCGCAAGCTGCGGTGGGTGCCGCTGGCAGTGCTGTGCCTGGGCGTGGTGGAGTTCGCCGTGTTCTGGGGCGTCAGCCGGGTGATCGGCTTGGGCGCGACGCTGCTGCTGGCCGTCGGCCTGATGCTGCTCGGCGTGGTGCTGCTGCGCCGGGAGGGGCTGTCGGCGTGGCGGCGGCTGCGCGAGGCCAGGCTGGCCGGGCAGGCCCGCGGCGAGCAGGCCGTCGACGGCGTGGTGGGGCTGATCGCGGCCCTGCTGCTGGTCATCCCGGGACTGCTGACCGCCGCCGTCGGGTTGCTGCTGCTGATCCCGCCGGTGCGGCGGCTGGCCCGCGGGCGGGTGCGCGCCGCGACCGAGAAGCGGATCCCGGCCTCGGCCGCCAACAGCGTGTTCGGGCCGCGGAAGGTCCGGGTCAGCACCCCGCACGACCCGCACCACCAGTCGCGGGAGCGGCACCGGCCGCCCGGGGCGGGCACGTCCGGGCCGGGCGAGGTCATCGAGGGCGAGATCGTCGACTGACATGCGAAAGGCGCCCACCCCGAGGTGCGGGGTGGGCGCCTTTCGTATGTGCTCAGCGGCCGCGTCTGGTGCGCACGTCGGCCAGGCGCTCGTTGAGGATGTCGTCAAGCTCGGTCATGGAACGCCGCTCCAGCAGCATGTCCCAGTGCGTACGCGCGGGCTTGACCTTCTTCTCCTCCGGTTCGGTGCCGTCGACGAGGCGCGCCACGCTCCCGTCGAACTTGCACTCCCAGGTGGCGGGCACTTCGGCTTCGACCGCGAACGGCACCTCGAAGCGGTGGCCCTGGGCGCACAGGAACTCACGCATCTGGCGCGGCGCGAGTTCGGTGTTGCGCTCGGACTCGTAGCTGACGGCCCCCAGGCGGCTTCCCCGCAGCATCCGATCGCCCATGTCAGCTCCTCAGCAGTCGTTTGGCTTCCGGGTGATGCAACGACCCGGGCGGCGCGACGATTCCCCGCCGTGACCCACGCCGCTGCCGCCGCCGATTCCGGAGAGCTCCTCATGTGTGCCCAGGCGGCGCGATATCGTCCGATTGGACCACTTTTGCGGGTTACATCACATCCGGGGGTAACGCGATGGCCACCACGGCGGTGCCGGCCTCGGGCAAACCGGTCAAAACCTGGCTGGGGCACCCCGGTGGCCTGGTCGTGCTGTTCCTCACCGAGATGTGGGAGCGGTTCAGCTTCTACGGCATGCGGGCCATCCTCACCCTGTTCCTGGCCACCGAGCTGACCGACGGCGGCTTCGGCATGGACGACGTCGCCGCCGCCTCGCTGTACTCCATCTACAACTCGATGGTGTACTTCATGGCCCTGCCCGGCGGCTGGATCGCCGACCGGGTCATGGGCACCCGCCGCAGCGTGCTGTGGGGCGGCATCATCATCGCCCTGGGCCACTACTCGCTGGCGTTCTCCGCCCGGTCGATGTTCTACCTCGGCCTGGTGCTCATCGTGCTCGGCACCGGCCTGCTCAAGCCCAACATCTCCGCCATGGTCGGCGAGCTGTACGACAAGCACCCGGAGATGCACGAGTCCCGCCGCGACGCCGGCTTCACGCTGTTCTACCTCGGCATCAACCTGGGCGCTTTCATCGCCCCGCTGCTGACCGGCATCTTCGCCGCCCGCAAGGACTGGCACGTGGCGTTCGGCATCGCTGCGGTCGGCATGACCATCGCCGTGATCCAGTACGTGCTGGGCTACCGCCGGCTCGAAGGCGTCGGCCTCAAAGCGCACAAGCCCCTGCAGCACCACGAACGCGACAAGATCCTGAAGATCGCCGGGATCTGCCTGGCCGTCGTGGTCGTGCTGCTGGCGATCGATGTCGCCGCGGGCACCTTCAAGGCCGACCACGTCAAGAACGCGCTCACCATCCTGGCGCTGGTCGTGCCCGCCCTGTACTTCATCATGATGTTCCGCGACCGCACGCTGACCCACCAGGAGCGCTCCCGGGTCAGCGCCTACGTGTGGATCTTCATCGGGGCGGCGCTGTTCTGGATGATCTACGACCAGGCGGGCAGCCTGGTCAACCTGTTCACCAACGAGAAGGTCGACCGGCAGGTCGGCAGCTTCGAGATCCCCACCGCCTGGTTCCAGTCCGTCAACCCCGTGCTGATCCTGCTGCTCGCGCCCGTGTTCGCCTGGATGTGGACCAGGCTCGACCGCCGCCAGCCCGGCACCCCGGTCAAGTTCTCCCTAGCGCTGCTCGGCATCGGCGTGTCGTTCCTGGTGATGGGCGCCGCCGGCGCGGCCGCCGCCCGCGGGCTGATCTCGCCGTGGTGGATCGTGCTGGTGTACTTCATCCAGACCTGCGCCGAGCTGCTGCTGTCCCCGGTCGGGCTGTCGGTCACCACCAAACTCGCCCCGCTGCGCTACGCCAGCCAGGTGATGGGCCTGTGGTTCCTGGCCACCGCCGCCGGCAACGCCCTCAACACCTGGGTGACGCCGCTGAGCGGCAAGCTGTCCGACGCCGCGTACTACGGCAGCCTGGGCCTGCTGGCGATCATCGTGGGCGTCTGCTTCTGGTTCGGCGCCCGCCGGATCGGCGAACTGATGTCCGGCGTGCACTGAGAGGCGACACCGATGACGACCCTTGCCGACACCATCACCGTCGAGCAGCTGCGCGACGACGTCACGTCGCTGGCCGGGCGGTGCCTGTGCGACCCGGTGACCGAGCTGTTCGGGCCGCTGCTGGAGGTCCAGGAGCGCGTCTTCAACCGCCTGGAGAACGACCCCGAACCCGACCACGCGCACGAGCTGTACCTGCTCGCGGCGCTGGTGTCCGGGATGCTCGCCAAGGCCCACCACGACCTCGACCGCGAGCACCAGGCGATGTCGCTGGCCCGGATGGCGTACGTGTGCGCCGACAACATCGGCCACCCCGGGCTGCGGGCGTGGAGCCGGGGCCTGCAGAGCCTGCTGGCGTACTCGGCGGGCCGGCCGCAGGAGGCCGCCGCGTTCGCCGACTGCGGCGCGCGCATCGCCGACGGGCAGAACGGCTCGGTGACCTCGTGGCTGGCCTGCTCGCAGGCCCGCGCGCAGGCGCGGCTCGGCGCGGCCGAACCGGCCCGGCTGGCCCTGGTGCGCGCCGACGACATGCGTGAACACCACGTGCACGACGACCTCGACGCGATCGGCGGGATCTTCTGGTTCGCCCCGCCCCGCCAGCACCACTACGCCGCCGACGCGTACGCGTGCCTGCCCGGCCAGTCCGAGCGCGCGGTGCACGAGGCCACCCGGTCGATCGCCCTGTACGCGGCCGCCGCGCCCGAGCAGCGCTCCTTCGGCGACGAGGCGGGCGCGCGCTGCGTGCTCGCGCTGACCCGGGTGTGGGCCGGCGACGCGGCGGCGGCCCGGGACACCCTCGGGCCGGTGCTGCGCCTGGACCTGCCCAGGCGTACCGCCGAGGTGATGGCGGGGGTGTCCCGGGTCGGCGACGCGCTGCGCGACTCCCGCTTCACCGACGTGCCCGAGGCCCGCGACCTGCGTGCCCAGATCGAGTGGTTCGCCCAGCGCCCCGCGTCCGCACTGGCGAGCTGACGACGTCCCGGTCGAGATCCGGCGCGGCTACGCGGTGGTCGGGCCGGACCGTCACGACACGGGCGCGCCGACCGGTTCTCAGGCGCCGTCGGGCAGTGCTGCGGCCATCCGGGTGACCGCGGCGTGGGCCTGGGCGACGATCTCCGCGTCGGTGCGGTCGTGATGGTGCAGGACGGCCGCGGCGTCGCCGGCGGCCAGCAGCGCGAGCACCGGCTGCCCGAGGCCGCCGGTCAGGTCGGCCCACTCGCACCAGGTGGCGGCGTCCTCACCCCACCACAGGTAACCCCCAGGGGAGATCGGCCAGAACCGCTCCGGATACCGCAGCAGCACCTTCTCCGCCCGGCCGGTGCCGATCCGGGCCAGCGCCGTCCGGTGCCCGGCCGGCAGGTCCACGGCCAGGTCCGCGAGCACCGCCAGGGGCAGCGCGAGCACGGCCCGCTCGGCGCGCAGCGCGCCCCACGGACCGGACACGGTCACGCCGTCGCCGTCGTGGCGCACCTCGGTCACCGGGTGGTCGAGGGCGATGTCGAGCCCGGCCGCCAGCCGCGCCGGTACCACGCCCAGGCCACCGGGCAGCCAGCGGTCGCCCTCGCCGACCCCGGGCTCGCCGAACGTGCCCCGGGCCGAGGCCAGCCGCAGGTCCAGCCCGGATTCCAGGACCACCCCGGCCTCGACGGCGTACGCCAGCACGCGGCGCGCCGGCTCGTCGAGCGTGGCGGCGTGGGCGGCGATCACGTCGCCGAGCGGCCGGTCCGCGGTCCCGGTCAGCACGTGCGCGGCTGCCGCCAGCGCGTCCAGGGCCTCCGGCGCGCCGTGGACCGGCCCGGACGCCGACAGGGTCAGCGGGTTCGTGAAGTCCGTCGCGACGGTCGGCAGCCCCCACCCGCGGGCCAGGGCGGCCAGGCTGTTGCCGGCGTACTGCTGCAGCCACGCCGCGCCCAGGTCGGCGGCGACACCGCCCAGGTCCACCGTGTGCACCCGCCCGCCGACCCGCCCCCGGGCCTCCACCACCCGCACCCGGCGGCCGTGCCGGTGCAGCTCCCGGGCCGCGGCCAGGCCCGCGACGCCCGCGCCGACGACCGTGACCTGCTCGCCGGGACGGCCCGCGCCGAGCAGGTGCCCGGCGGCGGTCAGGCCCGACTCGTACGCGCCGTGCGCCATCGCCGGCCGGGCCGGGTGCACGCCCTCCCCGGCCAGCACGAGGCGGTCCGACACGGGCGCTGCCAACCGGGCCCGGTCCGCGCCGGTCCCGCCGACCAGCAGGCCCGTCCACGCGCCGCGCGACCACGGGTCGGCGCTCCAGCGCGACACCGCCCACGCGACCGGCCGGGGCGCGCGCACATCAGCCCAGCGTCAGCCAGGTGATGCCGAGTTCCCGCAACCGGGCATGCTCGGCGGCCGACAGCGGTGTCCGCCCGGTGGCGCGGCGCAGCAGCCCGGCCCGGTCCACGCCCAGCTCCTCGGCTGCCCGCGGCGCGGCCAGCCCGAACAGCAGGCCTTCGACGACCCCGGCGGCCTGCGCGGTCAGCCACGGCGCGACGCCGAGCGCGTCGGCCAGGTCCAGGCCGTGCACGGCCAGTTCCACGACCCGGGTGACCTGGAAGTCGGTCAGCCGCATCGGGTCGCCGTGGCGGGTGGTGACCAGCCGCGACCCCTGCGTCCCGGCGACCCGGGCCACGACCTGCGCCGACATCTGCTCGAACCAGTCGATCAGCTCCGCCGGGGTGCGCTGCTCGGCGTACTCCTGCGCGATGTCGACCCGCTGCCGGTCGGTCGCGGGGCTGAACCGCTCGTCGGGGGAGTAGTAGCGGGCCGTGTCGACCGGCGGGCCCGCCGGCGCGGGCGCGTCGAGCATCGCCAGGGTCCGCGACAGCGCGATCGCGGCGTGCGCGAACTCGCCGCGTACCGTCCACGGCGGGCAGCACGTCGGCCGGTCCAGGTCCGCGACCGGGGCCGCGCGCAGCGCCGCGACCAGCGCGGCCGACTCGGCGGCGACCGCCGCGCCGACCGTGGCCTCGTCCGGGACCAGCGACACGACCCGGAACCGCTCGGCGACAGCGACGGTGTCGTCGTCGACCGTGAAGTCCGGCCGCCCGAGGTAGTCGCGCAGCTGCTGCGAGTGCCAGAAGTTCTCATGCGCGGCCCGCCAGCCCGCGACGCTGGTGTAGCCCTCGCCCTCGTCGATCGCGTGGGCGAGGTCGATCTCGCCGAGCGGCACCTGCCGCACCTCGGTGACCTCCAGGACCGCGACCGGCTGCCCGCCGGAGTCGATCAGCGCCGACCGGTGGCCGGGTAACGGCAGCGGCTCGCCGTCGAGCTCGTACCCGATGAGCAGCCCCGTCGTGGCGGTCTTGCTCCCGTCGAGCACGGCGGCGACGAGCTTGTCCCGCAGCGGCCCGGGGAAAGCCAGCTCGTAATCACTCAACGCGTCGTAGACCACGCCGTCAGCCTAGATCCACCGGCCCCCCCAGGTCTCGCCGCGCACCCCCGGTCAGCCGGGCTCGGCCGGGGTGAGCGGCGCGGCGAGCAGGGCCAGCGCGCCCGCCAGGGCGAACGCTGCGCCGTAACCGGCCGGGGCGATGAGCAGGCCGAGCGCGGCCGGGGTCAGGGCCGCACCGACGTTCTGGACCGTGTTCTGCGTGCCCAGGGCACGCCCCGCCCAGACCGGCCCGGCGTGCTCGGCGACCGCCGTGTACGACAGGCCGTTGCCGCTCATCGACACCGCGACCGCGAGCACCAGCAGCGGCGCGGTCAGCCCCGACCCGGCCTGCGTCGCCCCGGCGACCAGCAGCACCACGGCGGCGTTGACCACCGCCAGCTGCCGCATCGGCCGCAGCCTGCTGGCCACCGCGTCCGACCAGCGCCCGCACACCAGCCGCCCCGCGCCGCCGAGCAGGTAGGCCGCGGCGGCCGCCCGCCCCGCCGCGCTCTCCGACCAGCCGCGTTCACCCACCAGGTACGCCACGGCGAAGACGCTGGTCGTGAACTGCGGCACGACCAGCAGCAGGCTCGCCCCGTGAATGCGCCACAACCCCGCCGTCCGGTACGGCGACCCCGCCGCGGCCACCACCGCCGGCTCCGGCCGGGGCGGATCGACCACGAACACGCCCACCGCGACCGCCGACACCAGGCAGACCGCCGCGCACACCAGCAGCACCCCGCGCACCCCGTGCGCCTGCGCGACCAGCGGCGTGCCCAGCCCGGCCAGCGCGCCGGAGACCGGCAGCGCGGTCTGGCGCAGCCCCATCGCGAACCCGCGCCGCTGCGGCGGGAACCAGCCCAGCACCACCCGCCCGCTGGCCGCGTTGCCCGACGCGCACGCGGCTCCGGCCAGTGTCAGCGCCGCCCCGAGCGCCGCCAGGCCGGTCGCGTACGCCGCCAGGGTCAGCGTCAGCGTCGCGCAGGCCAGCCCGGCGGTCATGGTCAGGCGCTCGCCGTACCGGTCGGCGCACCAGCCCCAGGCGATCAGCGCCAGCACCATGCCCGCGCTCGGCGCGCCCAGCAGCAGCCCCACGTCGCCGAGCCCGTACCCCTGTGCGCGCAGCGCCGGCACCAGCAGGATCAGCGCACCGGTCGGCAGGTAGCAGGCCCCCTGGGCGAGCATGCCCAGCCCGAGCATCAGCCAGCGGTTCGGCGCCCCCATCGGCTGACGGTAGACGCCCGGCGGCCAGCTCCGATACGTGATCCTCGTCGCGGCGACCCGGTCGCGGATCGCAGGGTTATCGGCTTGACTCTGACGTAGCGGGAGACTCGAACCTGGTTCTCGGAAGGGAGAGAACCGTGGCTTACACCGTGGGCAAGGTCGCCGAACTCGCCGGAGTGACCGTCCGGACGCTGCACCACTACGACGAGATCGGCCTGCTGTCGCCCAGCGAGCGCTCGTCCACCGGCTACCGCCGGTACGTCGACGCCGACCTGGAGCGGCTGCAGCAGATCCTGTACTACCGGGAGCTGCAGTTCTCGCTGGAAGAGATCGCGGCCATCCTCGACGACCCGCAGTCCGACGCGACGGCGCACCTGCGCCGCCAGCACGAGCTGCTGACCGGGCGCATCAAGCGGCTGCAGGAGATGGTCACCGCGATCGAGTTCGCGATGGAGGCGAGCAAAGTGGGAGTCAACCTCACCCCTGAGGAGCGTTTCGAGGTCTTCGGGGACTTCAACCCCGACGACTACACCGAGGAGGTGGAGCAGCGCTGGGGCGGCACGGACGCCTACCGGGAGTCCACCCGCCGCACCGCCCGCTACACCAAGGACGACTGGCTGCGTAACAAGCAGGAGAACGAGGACTGGGGCCGCCGCTTCACCGCCCTGATGGACTCCGGCACCCCCGCCGAGAGCCCCGAAGCGATGGACCTGGCCGAGGAGCACCGCCAACTCATCAGCCGCTGGTTCTACGAGTGCAACTACGAAATCCACACCGGCCTCGCCGACATGTACCTGGCCGACGAGCGTTTCATGGCCACCTACGAGGCCATCAAACCCGGCATGACCCAGTACCTCCACGACGCGATCCACGCCAACGCCGTCGCCCGCGCGTGACAAGATCACGACGATCTTGCGTGTACTGCGGGTACGACACGCGCCAATGGGGCGAACCCGCAACAGTTCACGCAAGATCGTCGTGATCTCGGGCAGGTCAGGTTGTGGTTTTGATGTGTGTGTCCGGGCCTGGGTAGAGGATTCCCTCGTGTTGGTCGTCTTCCCAGCGGACCGTGTACGGCGGGCTGCCGTCCTCGTGCGGCACCGCGGTGATGACCCCGATCCTGCGGTGGTCCCCGACATGTGTGCCCTCGACGACGATCGTGTCGCCGACCTTTGCCTTCATGGCCTCCACCTCCTCGTCCATTGTCCGGACGAATCGGGGCCGGATGCACGTTTCGCGCAACCACGGCACGGGCCGGGCTGTGCCAGACTCCGGGCCATGGCCGTATCGCTGGTGTACGAGACGCACTCGCCGACGCTGGACAACGAGGCGGGTTTCGCGACCGGCTGGCTGCCCGGCGAGCTGTCCCCGGCCGGCCTGGAAAGGGCGGCGGAGCTGGGCGAACGCCGCCGCGGGGAGCACCTGGACCTGGTCGTCAGCTCGGACCTGCGGCGGGCGGTGCAGACGGCGCGGATCGCGTTCGGGGGCAGCGGGGTCGAGCACCGCACCGACGCGCGGCTGCGCGAGATCAACTACGGCGAGCTCAACGGTATGCCGGTGGCGCGGCTCGACGCGGAGCGGGCCCGCCGCGTCGACGCGCCGTTCCCGGGCGGGGAGTCCTACCGGCAGGTCGTGGAGCGCACCGCGGACCTGCTGGAGGAGCTGGCCGCCACCCACGACGGGCGGCGGGTGCTGCTGGTGGCGCACGCGGCCAACCGGTACGCCCTGGCCGTGCTGCTGGGCGGCGCGGACCTGGCCGAGCGGGTCGGCGCGCCGTTCACGTGGCAGCCGGGATGGGAGTACACGCTGCCCGCGGGCTGGGTCAGGCCGGCGCCAGGACCCAGTGCAGCGGGCTCTGCTCGGTGAAACCGGTCCGGCGCAGCACGTTCGCGCTTGGCTGGTTGTCGTATTCGAGGGTCGCGACGATCTGCCGCGCGCCGAGCCGGAACGCCAGCGCGACCAGCGCGGATGCGGCCTCGGCGGCGTAACCCTGGCCGCGCGCGGACTCGGCCAGGCCGTACCCGATCTCGACCGTGCCGGCCTCGTCGGGCGCGCCGTGGAAACCCACCCCGCCCACGACCAGGCCGCTCGCGCGGACCTCGATGGTGTACGGCACCCACGGCCCGGCGGGCGCGCCCGCCCGCAGATAGCCCCGGGCCGCGGACTGGTCGCCCTCGAACGGGAAGTCGTCGGCCCAGCGCTGCTCGCGCGGCGCGCCGTCGGCGATCCGCGCCGCCAGGATCGGGGTCAGTGGGCGCAGCAGCAGCCGCTCGGTCTCGATCACAAGTCCAGCAGCGTACCGGCGCGGCGCACCCCCGTCTCGCCCACCGGGGACGAAACAGGCATCATGCCTCACATGACGTGGACCGCGCCCCAGATCACCCGCACCGACGAGCCGTACGCCGCCGACGAGCGCACCCTGCTGGACGGCATGCTCGACCGGCACCGCGCCACGCTGCTGCACAAGTGCGCCGGGCTCACCGGGCAGCAGCTCATGCGGGCGTCCGCGCCGCCGTCCACGCTGACCCTGCTCGGCCTGGTCCGGCACCTGGCCGACGTGGAGCGCACCTGGTTCCGCCGCCGGGTCCGCGGCGAAGCCGTCCCGGCGCTCTACGCCCACCCCGACGGCCGCCCCGGGGCCGCGTTCGACCTGGCCGACCCGGCCCGCGCCGAGGCCGACCTCGCCACGCTGGCCGCCGAGCAGCAGGCCTGCCGCGACGCCGTGGCCGGCGCGTCACTGGACGACACGTTCACCCACGAGCGCCTCCAGGAGCCGATGACCCTGCGCTGGGTGTACCTGCACATGATCGAGGAGTACGCCCGCCACAACGGCCACGCCGACCTGATCCGCGAGGCCCTCGACGGCGTCACCGGCGAGTGAACACGCCCGCTAGGCTCGGAAGCGACCGCCAGAAGACCAGCTCAGGAGCCGTCGTCGTGTCCAGCGCCCCACCCGCCGAGACCTGGCGTGAGCGCCTGCACGCCGACTGCTCGCGCTGCTTCGCGCTGTGCTGCGTCGCGCCCGCGTTCGCCCGGTCCAGCGACTTCGCGATCGACAAACCCGCCGGCACCGCCTGCCCGAACCTGCGCGCGGACTTCCGCTGCGGCATCCACACGCAGCTGCGGGAGCGCGGCTTCGCCGGGTGCACCGTGTTCGACTGCTTCGGGGCGGGCCAGCAGGTCGCCCAGGTGACCTTCGGCGGCCGCGACTGGCGTGCCGAACCCGCCACGGCCCGGGACATGTTCGCCTCGTTCACGGTCATGCGGCACCTGCACGAGCTGCTCTACCTGCTGCACGAGGCGGTGTCGCTGCACCCGGGCGGCCCGCTGGGCGCGGACCTGGCCCGGGTGCTGGCCCAGACCGAGCAGCTGACCGGCGGCACGCCCGCCGAGCTCGCGGCGATCGACGTTGACGCGCGCCGCCGCGAGGCCGCCGACCTGCTGCGCCAGGCCAGCGCGGCGGTCCGCGGGCGCGGCGGGCCGCTCGGACCCGACCGGTCCGGGGCCGACCTGATGGGCGCGGACCTGCGCGGAGCCGACCTGCGCCGGGGGAGCCTGCGCGGGACGTACCTGATCGGCGCCGACCTGCGCGGCGCGGACCTGCGCGGAGCCGATCTGCTGGGCGCGGACCTGCGCGGGGCCGACCTCCGCGGCGCGGACCTCACCGGCTGCCTGTACCTGCTCCAGTCGCAGCTCGACGCCGCCCGCGGCGACCTCGGCACGGTCCTGCCGCCGACACACACCCGCCCGGCCCACTGGCCCGCCACGCACACCGCCACCGGCGACGCCGGCAGCCGCGCCCGCCCATCGCGCCCGGCCCGCAACCGCCCCACTCGCCGCCGCTGACCCCACCCGATGCCGGGTCACTCGGTGGCGCGGCCCGCGCGCCCGCGCCACCGATCACACTCGCCGCAGCGACGGCCGGTGGCGCGTGGCCGCGCCGCTTCGCCCCCGCGACGGCGTTCGCCCAGGTCACCGATCTTGTGTTCACCGCCGGGCGACGGCGGGGGCCGCGTGGCTGTTCCGGCGGGTCCGGTAGCCGCTACCCTCAGTGTGTGGACCGCCGCGATCGCCGCAGTGCCGCGCCCCCTAGCGCGCGGCCGGGCCGCCGTGCGCTGGTGGCCCCGGACCTGACCGCGCTGACCGGGCCGACGTCCGGTGTCGCGGTGCTGCCGCACCGGCTGTTCTGGCAGGCCGACCGCCGCGTCGAGCTGGACAACCCGCACCTGCTGCAGTGGATGTACGAGACGGTGCTGCGCGAGGCGGGCACCACCGAGGAGCTGCGGGCCTGGCTCGACGGGCCGACCCTGGTCCGGCTGTGGCCGCAGCTGTTCCTGCCGCGCGGGGTGCGCCAGGCCTGGGAGCAGCGCCACCCGGCGCTGCGCGCCGCCGACCGGCGGGCGATGACGGCCACCGGATGACGGTCGAGGAACTCCAGGTCGAGGTCGCGCGGATCGCGCTGGGTGTGGCGCAGGCGCACGGGTTCGCCCTCGGCGGCGGGCACGCGCTCAACCTGTACGGCATCGTGCACCGCGCGACCGAGGACGTCGACCTGTTCACCGACGTCGACGGCGGCGTGCGCGCGGCCGGCGCACTGGTCGCGCAGGCGCTGGCCGCGGCCGGGCTGGACGTCACCGCGTACGGCGACGACCTCGGCGAGGTGTTCGGCGGCCTCGACGACGAGCTGGTCGAGTTCCAGATCACCCGCGCCGACGCGGTGATGCGGCTGACCCTGGCCCGCTTCGACCGCAACCGCGGCGCCGTCGTCATGGACATCGGCCCGGTGCTGCACGTCGAGGACGTGCTCGGCGGCAAGGTCGCCGCGCTGGCGACCCGGGCCGAGCCCCGCGACTACATCGACGTGGCGGGCGCGCTGCGCGACTACCCCCGCGAGCAGCTCGTCGAGCTGGGCCTGCGCGCCGACCCGACCCTGTCCGACGAGGACTTCACCGCCGCCATGGACCGCCTGGACCGCCTGTCCGACGACGTCTGGCGGCAGCTGTACGGGCTGACCCCGCAGGCCTGCGCCACCGTGCGCGCCGCCTTCGCCGACTGGCCCCGCGACCGCGGCTGACCGCGCGCCGGGTACACGCCCCGCCGACCAGCGCCGCATCCACCTGGAGCAGATCTACCCCGAACTGGGCGCCGCCGTCTACGAAGCCTGGCAGTCCAAACCCGACCACCACCCCTACTGAGCACGAAGCACGAAGGAAGGGCACCTTCCACACGGACGTCCGTGTAGAAGGTGCCCTTCCCATCCCCGCACCGGCGGGCGCCGGATCAGTGCAGGGAGTCTGTGGTGCGGATGCGGGTGACCAGCTGTTCCAGGGCGGCGATCTCCTGGCGGAGGGCGGTGGCGCCCTGGCGGGTCAGCTTCAACCAGGTGCAGGGCTTGCGGCCCGCGTACCCCTTGCGGATCTCGACCAGTCCCGCGTCCTCCAGCACCCGCAGGTGCCGGCTGAGGTTGCCGTCGCTGAGCTGGAGCTGGTCGCGCAGCGCGGTGAACGAGCACTCGGCGGTCTCGGCGAGCACGGCCATGATGCCCAGCCGGAACCGCTGGTGGACGGTCTCGTCCAGCGCCAGCGCCGGGTGGACCGGCTCGCCGTCGGTCACTTCATCGCTCCGCGGCTGCGTACGGCCCGCACCGTGGCGAAGACCAGCAGTGGCAGCGCCATCAGGATCAGCGTCGGACCGGGGCGGTTGAGCCCGAACAGGGTCAGCTGCCCGCCCAGCGCCGGACCCTCGAACCCGCCGAGCACCCATGCCTGCCAGCCTGCCAGCTGCCCGAGACCCTGCGAGCACTGCCACCAGGTGATCGCGCCGACCCAGACGCCGGACAGCGCCACGGCCCGGCTGCGCTCGGCCCAGCCGAGCACCACGATCGCGAGCGCGATCGGCATCACCGGCGTGAACAGCCCGAGCCTGACCTGCTCGACGATCGGCACGCCCGGATAGTTCTTCACCAGGTCGTGATCGGCGGGCAGGTCGGCCCGCATCGCCGCGAGCACCGCCAGCGCGAGCAGGGCGCCCAGGGCCGTGATCGCGAACCAGCGCCAGGGCACCCGGACGCCGACGCGGCGGGCGCGCCAGCGGTACCAGACGCCGATCAGCGTGATGGTCAGCGGCGTGCCGATGAACCAGAACAGGTAGGACGCCTGCGCGCTGCGCTGCTCGTCGGGCAGCCCGGCCCAGCGGGAGGTGACCGCCAGCTGGTCGACCTGGGCGAACGGCACCAGGTAGAGGCTGATGCTGGCGAGCAGCAGCACCGCCAGCGCCGCCACCGGGAACCATGCCCCGGCGTGGGCCTGCCTGCGTGCCTGCTCGCGAAGTCGGCGCACCTCGTCGAGCAGCTGCTCGGGTAACGCGGTTGCCGGTGTCGTCATCGACGGACTCCTCTCTACGGTCGCCAAGGACTTTGTAATGCAAAGTACATTGGTTCCGCAAGGGGCGCAGCCCGTTTCCCGCCGGCCGTGCCCGTTCGGCGACGCGCCCGCCGGGTCGGGTAAACCGCGCGACCCGGCGACGGGCGGCCATTAGCCTCAGCCGGTGACCGACGATCTGCTGAACCGCCTGGAACGCTTCTACGACGCCGTGCCCCGCGACCGGACCGCCGTGGAGCGGCACGGCGGCCTCGAACTGTTCCTGCGCCAGAACACGCCGTACCCGTTCTACGCCCGCCCGGTGCTGGGCGGACCTGCCCCGACCGCGGCCGACGTCGCCGCCGTACGCGCCCGCCAGCGCGAACTCGACGTGCCCGAGTCGTTCGAGTGGGTCCACGAGACCACCCCCGGACTGCTGCCGCTCGCCGAGGCGGCCGGGCTGTCCGTGCTGCGCGCCCCGCTGCTCGTGCTCGACCCCGCCCGGCTGTCCGCCGACACCGGCCCGGCCCGCATCGTCGACGCGGACGCCCCGGAAGCCGCCGCCGACCTGGCCGCGATCAGCGCCGTCGCGCACATCGGGTTCGGCTCCCCGGGCACCGCCGTCGGCGACGGCGGGACGGCCGAGCGCGACGCCGCGCTGAACGTTCCCGACGGCGAGGCGCTCGCCCGGCAGCTCGCCGACATCCGCAGCGGCGTACGCGCCCACGCCGTCGCCGAGCTGCCCGGCCAGGGCGCGGCGGCCAGCGGCCTGTACCAGCGCGCGGGTGACGTCGCCGAGATCGTCGGGGTGGCCACGCTGCCCTCGGCGCGCCGCCGCGGCCTCGGCGGAGCCGTCACCGCGCTGCTCGCCCGCCACGCCCTGGACCAGGGCACGGGGCTGGTGTTCCTGTCCGCGGCCTCGGCGGACGTGGCCCGGGTGTACGAGCGCCAGGGCTTCGTCCGCGTCGCCACCGCCTGCATCGCCGATCCCGCCTGATCAGCGCGCCGCGAAGATAGGAAGGGCACCTTCACAACGCTATGCGTTGTAGAAGGTGCCCTTCCTTCGTCCTCAGATCGGTTCGACGCCGGTGGGCAGGCGCGACCAGGCGGATTCCTCGTGGACGTAGGCGAGCAGGACCTCGCGCAGGGCGCGGGCGGCGTGGGTGGGGGTGACGTCGCGGCGGTGGGCCAGGGCGACGGTGCGCTGCACGCCGGGCGGGGCCAGGGGAGTCGAGCGCAGGCGGGTGCGCCCGGACAGGACCAGCGACGGGACCAGGGCGACGCCGAGGCCGGCCTCGACGAAACCGAGCACGGCGTCCATCTCACCGCCCTCGATCGCGAACGTGGGCGTGAACCCGGCCCGGCGGCAGGCCTCCAGGGTCGTGTCGCGCAGGTCGTACCCGGGGCGGAACATGACCAGGGGCTGCCCGTCGAGTTCGGCCAGGCTCAGCGCGCCGGCCTCGGTCGGCGGGGGCAGCGTGGCCGCCGACGCGACGACGAGGCTCTCCCGCAGGATCGGCTCGGCCCGCAGCGCCGGGTCGGTGCCCTGGTCGGGCAGCACGATCAGGGCGAGGTCCAGGCCGCCGCGGGCGAGCTTGCCGACCAGGTCCTGCGAGCCGCCTTCTTCGAGCATGAGGCGTACGCCCGGGTAGCCCTCCTGGTATCGCCGCAGCACCGGGGCGACCAGGCTGGTGCACAGGCTGGGCGTGGCGCCCAGGCGCAACCGCCCGCGCCGCACCCCGATCAGCTCCTGGACCTCCAGCCGCGCCGTCTCGACGTCGGCGAGGATGCGCCGGGCCCGTGGCAGCAGCGCCTCCCCGGCCGGGGTGAGCATGATGTTGCCCCGCGAGCGGGTGAACAGCGGCGCGCCCAGCTCGGTCTCCAGCACGTGGATCTGCTTGCTCAGCGACGGCTGGGTCACCCCGGCCTGCTCGGCCGCCTGGGTGAAGTGCCTGGTGTCGGCGACCGCGACGAAGTACTTGAGCTGCTGCAGCTGCATGCTCATAGGCTAGGGCTATCGGAATCGCTTCGGCCATGCCCCCGGCTGCCGGAAAGGTCCGTTTGCGCAGGCAGTGAGGTTGGCCACGTGCTGAGGGATGTGTCACAGGGTGTCCAGTGGGTGGGACCACGTCCGCGCTGCTGAAGGTGATCTTTCAGCACGCGTTCAGGTGTGCAGGAGGTTTCCAGATAGTCACCGGCTATGGACACAGCGGCTCCCATGCATTGGACGCCTGATCCACTTCGTCCTAGCCTCCGAGGCGTGGCAGTAGCGAATCAGGCCCTCACCCGACCTGGACTTTTCCGTTCATCGGTCGGCCTCAAGGTCATCATGGCGATCTCGGGCACGGCCCTCGTGCTGTTCCTGATCTTGCACATGATCGGCAATCTCAAGATCTTCTTCGGCGCCGAGGCGTTCGACCACTACGCGCACTGGCTGCGCGAGATCGGCGCACCGCTGCTGCCGTACTCGGGCTTCCTGTGGATCCAGCGGGTCGGCCTGCTGATCGCGCTGGGCCTGCACATCTGGTCGGCGGCGGTGCTGACGATCCGCGCCCGCAAGGCCCGCCCGGTCAAGTACGCCCACCGCAAGCCGGTCCAGGGCAGCTACGCCGCACGCACCATGCGCTGGGGCGGGGTGATCGTCTTCTTCTTCGTGGTCTACCACATCCTGGACCTGACCACCCGGACGTTCAACCCGGTCGCCGACACCGCCCAGGCCAACGCCGCCGTCGTGCAGGGCTTCGCCCCCGAGCGCTGGTACGTCACCGCCTTCTACGTCCTGGCCGTGGTCACCCTCGGGTTCCACCTGCGCCACGGCATCTGGAGCGGGCTGCAGACCCTCGGCGTCAGCAACGCCCGCCGCGAGCGCGTCCTCAAGGGCACCGCGTTCGCCGTCGCCTTCGTCACCTGCGCGGGCTTCCTCGCCGTTCCGTTCGCCGTACTCACAGGGTTGGTGAAATGACCATGACGGACTACTACACCCTCGGTGACCCGGTCGCCGACACCAAGGCCCCCGACGGCCCGATCGAGACCCGCTGGGAGCGCCGCCGCTTCGGCGCGAAGCTGGTCAACCCGGCCAACAAGCGCAAGCTGACGGTCATCGTGGTCGGCACCGGCCTGGCCGGCGGCAGCGCCGCGGCGACCCTGGGCGAGCTGGGCTACCAGGTCAAGTCGTACTGCTACCAGGACTCCCCGCGCCGCGCGCACTCCATCGCGGCGCAGGGCGGCATCAACGCGGCCAAGAACTACCGCAACGACGGCGACTCGGTGCACCGGCTGTTCTACGACACCGTCAAGGGCGGCGACTTCCGCAGCCGCGAGTCCAACGTGCACCGCCTCGCGCAGATCTCCGTGCAGATCATCGACCAGTGCGTCGCCCAGGGCGTCCCGTTCGCCCGCGAGTACGGCGGCCTGCTCGACACCCGCTCCTTCGGCGGCGCGCAGGTCTCCCGCACCTTCTACGCCCGGGGCCAAACGGGCCAGCAGTTGCTGCTCGGCGCGTACCAGGCCCTGGAGCGCCAGATCGCGGCCGGCACCGTGCAGATGCACGACCGCCACGAGATGCTCGAACTGATCATCGTGGACGGCCGGGCCCGCGGCATCGTGGTCCGCGACCTGGTCACCGGCGAGATCAGCACCGAGTTCGCCGACGCGGTCGTGCTGGCCTCCGGCGGATACGGCAACGTGTTCTTCCTGTCCACCAACGCCAAGGGCTGCAACGTCACCGCCTCGTGGCGGGCGCACCGCAAGGGCGCGCTGTTCGCCAACCCGTGCTACACGCAGATCCACCCGACGTGTATCCCGGTCTCCGGCGACCACCAGTCCAAGCTGACCCTGATGTCGGAGTCGCTGCGCAACGACGGCCGGGTGTGGGTGCCCAAGGCCAAGGGCGACACCCGCGTGCCGGCCGACATCCCCGAGGACGAGCGCGACTACTACCTGGAGCGCATCTACCCGGCGTTCGGCAACCTGGTCCCGCGTGACATCGCCTCGCGGGCCGCGAAGAACGTCTGCGACGAGGGCCGTGGCGTGGGCCCCGGCGGGCTGGGCGTCTACCTGGACTTCGCCGCCGCGATCGGCCGACTCGGCCGTGACGCGGTGGAGGCCAAGTACGGCAACCTGTTCGAGATGTACCAGCGCATCACCGGCGAGGACCCGTACAGCACGCCGATGCGCATCTACCCGGCCGTGCACTACACCATGGGCGGCCTGTGGGTGGACTACGACCTGCAGTCGACGATCCCCGGCCTGTTCGTGATCGGCGAGGCGAACTTCTCCGACCACGGCGCCAACCGCCTGGGCGCGTCCGCGCTGATGCAGGGCCTGGCCGACGGCTACTTCGTGCTGCCGAACACCATCGGCGACTACCTGGCCGCGGGCCCGTTCCCGAAGCTGGACGGCGAGAACGCCGAGGTCGCCGAGGCGCGCAAGCTGGTCGAGGACCGCATCGAGAAGCTGCTGTCGATCAACGGTGACCGCACCGTCGACTCCTTCCACCGCGAGCTGGGCCGCATCATGTGGGAGTACTGCGGCATGGAGCGCACCGACGCGGGCCTGCGCAAGGCGATCAGCGAGATCCGCGAGCTGAAGGCCGAGTTCTGGCAGCGGGCCAAGGTGCCCGGCGACGGCGAGGGCCTCAACCAGTCCCTGGAGCGGGCCGGCCGGGTGGCCGACTTCTTCGAGCTGGCCGAGCTGATGTGCATCGACGCGCTGCACCGCGAGGAGTCCTGCGGCGGCCATTTCCGCGCCGAGAGCCAGACCGAGGAGGGCGAGGCGCAGCGCGACGACGACACGTTCAGCTACGTCGCGGCCTGGGAGTTCGGCGGCGACACGCCGGTCCTCCACAAGGAGGACCTGACCTTCGAGTACGTACACCCGAGCCAGCGGAGCTACAAGTGACCGAGAAGCTGATGAGCCTGAAGCTGCGCATCTGGCGGCAGGCCGACGCGCGGGACAAGGGCAGCATGGTGACGTACCAGCTGCAGAACGTCTCCCCGGACATGTCGTTCCTGGAGATGCTCGACGTGCTCAACGAGCGCCTCACGCTCGACGGCGAGGACCCGGTCGCCTTCGACCACGACTGCCGCGAGGGCATCTGCGGCATGTGCAGCCTGGTCATCAACGGCGTGCCGCACGGCCCGGAGAAGGCGACCACGACCTGCCAGCTGCACATGCGGCACTTCACCGACGGCGAGACGATCGACATCGAGCCGTGGCGGGCCGCCGCGTTCCCGGTCGTGAAGGACCTGGTCGTGGACCGCCGCGCCTTCGACAAGATCATCCAGGCGGGCGGGTACATCTCCGCGCCGACCGGCTCCGCGCCGGACGCGCACGCCACCCCGGTGCCCAAGGCCGACGCCGACCTCGCCTTCGAGGCCGCGACCTGCATCGGCTGCGGCGCGTGCGTTGCGGCGTGCCCGAACGGCTCCGGCATGCTGTTCACCGCCGCGAAGATCACCCACCTGGGCCTGCTGCCGCAGGGCCAGCCCGAGCGCGACACCCGCGTCATCGACATGATCAACGCGCACGACGAGGCCGGCTTCGGCGGCTGCACCAACACCGGCGAATGCACCTCGGTCTGCCCCAAGGGCATCCCCCTGGAGACCATCGCCCGCCTCAACAAGGACTACCGCCAGGCGCTGCGCGCCTCCAGCTGAGTCCCCGCCGTCCCCGCCGCAGACGGGGGCGGTCTGAACGGCCCGCAGCCGCCGAGTCGCCGAGACTCGGCGGCTGCGGGCCGCTCGCGTCCCGGCCGGGTTGCCGGCCCGGGTGATGATCGTGCAGACTCCGCCGGGTGAACCCGATCTCGGTCTGGCCCCGGCCCCAGCACCAGCTCACATCACGCAAGGCGACGGTGGCGCTGGTCGCCTTCTCCGCGGATCCGCTGACGCCGGACGCGCCGCTGGACGCCCGCCGGTTCGGCATGCCCGCGCACCCGTCGGTGCAGGGGCTCGACGTCCGTTCCCACGCCCGCGAAGACGACCCGGACTGGTTCGACAGCTGGCACACCGGTGCGCTGGCCGCCATCGCCGCACGCGACCTGCCCGATCCCGCCGCGCTGCGAGCCGCCCGGCACTGCCACATGGCGCAGCTCGAGGTCGACGATCCCGCCGACCTCGGTCACCTGCAGGTCGCCTGGGCGGTCGCCGGGTGGTTCGTCAGCCAGGGCTCGCTCGCGGTCCTGGACGCCCACGCCCACCGGTGGCACCCCGCAGCCGCCGTGGCGGCGCTGGCCCCGGACCGCCCGTTCGCGCTCGCCGCCGAGGCGGGAGTCATCGTCGAGACCGGCGAGGGACCCGGCCTGGCCGTGCACACCCGAGGCCTGGCCAAGTTCGCCCGCCCGGACCTGATCGGCATGCCCGAGCCCGGCCGGCGCGACCTGATGGCACAGGCGCTGTGGCGGCTGGCCCGGCTGTCCGCCGACGGCGCGGACATCCCGGTCGGCCAGCGTATGCGCTTCGACGAGCAGCATGCCTTCACCACGGTGGCCTACCAGCCCGACGTCAACGCGCCGCAGGTGAACCTGAACAACGACGGCCTGCTCATCGTCCCGGCGTGAGGCCCGCGCCCGCACGCCGCGCCGGGCCGCCTGATCCGGGTCACAGCACGTTCGGGACCAGCAGTTCCTCCAGCCAACCCGGCACGGCGGGTCCGTATTTCGCGAGCGCGTCGGCGTCCGCGCCGTCAAGGGAGCGCTGCCAGGACAGGGCGCGGCTGACCTTGGCGGTCTGGACCGCAGACTCGATCTCGGCGGCCAGTTCGGCACGGGTGCCGTAGCCGGTCCACGGCTCCAGGTACGCGTCGCGCAGCCGGGCCAGCACCGGATCGCCGGGCTTGAGGTCGTAGCGGTCCGCGGCGATCCGCAACGCGATCAGCAGCACGGCGAACGGGTGCGCCACCGACGCGTCACCCCAGTCGAAGAACCGGTACCCGTCACCGACCAGCACGTTCGCGTCGTGCAGGTCGTCGTGCTGCACCGTGACCGGCAGCGCGCTCGCCGCGACCCGCTCGCACAGCAGCCGGTACGCCGGCTCGTACGCCCGCAGTCGCGCCAGCTGCTCCGGGGGCAGTGCTCCGGCGACGGCCGGGTCGTCGAGCAGGGCCGCGAAGTGGCCGGGCAGCCGCGCCGCGGTCATGTCCGGCACGCCCAGCGCGATCATCTCGCCCGCGCGCGGTGCCAGGTCGCGTTGCAGCTCGGCGTGCCTGGCCAGCAGGTCCTCCCAGTGCGCCGGGTCGTCGGCGGCGACCTCGCGCAGCGTCCGTCCCCCGTCGGGCAGCAGCGACCAGCCGCGCTCGCCGTCGATCGCGATCGGTTCCAGGACCCGCCCCGGGGCCCAGCGGCCGAGCGCGTCGAGCAGCCGGGCCTCGTACGTCGAGCAGTGCCCGTTGGCCTTGAACCACACCACGGTGTCGCCGACGGGCACCTTCGCCAGCACCGACCACGGCCGCACCCGGGTCTGCTCGACCGGCCCGGCCGCCGTCAGCCCGGCCCCGGCGAGGGCGTCGTCGATCCAGGCCAGGGCCTGCGTCCAGTCGGGGGTCACCGTGTTGTCCATGCGGGGCAGGCTACCGGCGCGGTCGGCCGACCCGCGCCCGATTTCCGCTGGCACACCCCACTGCACGGAAAGGAAGGGCACCTTATACAACACATAGCGATGTGAAGGTGCCCTTCCTCTCCGTCGTGCGTCAGACGGCGACGATGAGCAGGGCCGAGACGAGCAGGGCGAGCAGGTGCAGGGCCTGGTCGGCGGCGTACATGCCGCAGACGGGGGTGGTCAGCTCGGCGAAGTTGGGGGAGCCGGTGGCGCGGAGCAGGGCCCGGACCGGCCAGCGGCGGTCCAGCAGCGCGTGGGTGGCCACGGAGAACGCCAGGCCCGCGGCGATGCCCCAGCCCGACAGCGGCAGCCGCAGCACCGCGGTGGTGCCGGCCAGCAGCACGGCCATGGTCACGTGGTATCCGGCCAGGTGCCCCGCCATCGCCGCCCAGCCCCGCCGGCCGGGTGCGGCCTTGCCCTCCGCCTGCCGGTCGGTCTGCGCGACGTGGTCGCCGAGCTGGTGCCCGACATACAGCACGAGGAGCACCACGGCGAAGGTGGCCGCGCGGGCCACCACCATCGGGTCGGCAACGGTGGACATGCCCTCCATGGTGGCTCGCGAAGGCGCGTCCTGCTGCGATCCAGCCGACAGTTTCGATGTGTGCTGCGCTACGGCGTGAGCGTGGAATGTGGCCTGGAACTCCTCCGGCGGGCTGGGTAGGGTGGCGGGTTCAGTTGACACCGACCACGGGGAGTCCACATGTCGTACGCCGCGCTCGTCCGGCCCGCGATCGACCGCGTCTACATCGGAATGCGCCAGGCCGCCCGCGACCGGCTCCGGGAGCTGGTCGCCCGGACCGGGCTGCAGCCGGGGTTCAACGGCAGCTTCTACTTCGGCCTGCTGGCCCGGCCGATGCCCGCCGAAGCGTTCGCGGCGGCGACCACCTACAGCGGCTCGGACATGACCGGGGAACTGGAGCAGGGCATCATGGCCGTCGACGACGCCGGCACCTGGTCGCTGACCGAGCCGGGCCGGGTCCTCACGCTGGAGCTGCAGCAGGTGATAGCCGACGCCGCCCAGGAGCGGTGGGGCCAGACCTACGGCGGCGCGCTGCCGGGCGAGGCGGTGCTCCCGCGACTGGCGGAGCTGCTCGCTGTGCTGCTCAAGGCTGGTGAGGCCACCGGCGGTCCGGCGTTCCGGGCCGCGACGCCGGTGTACGAGCCGGCCGGTGCGTCGTACGCGCTGCAGGTCAGCACCCGGATGGGGGCGCTGCGCCACCACCGCGGCGACGCGCACCGGGCCGCCTGGGCCGCTGCCGGGCTGACCCTGGAGCAGCTGCGTGCCCTGTCACCCGGCGACCCGCTGCGGGCGTCGATCGAGCTGGACACGAACCGCCGCGACGAGCCCGTCTACGACGCCCTGACCGAGGCCGAACGCTGGGAGCTGCTCGGCCTGCTGGCCGCCCTGCCGAACTGAACCGGCGGGCCCGGGCCGCTTCCCCTGCGGCCCGGGCCCACCGCGCCCTACAGGCCCAGACTCTCCAGCACCGTCGCGCCGGGCAGGCCGGCCAGCACCTTGCCCGGCACGATGATCTTCCCGCGCCGGTTGCCGGACCCGATCACCACGTACGCCGCGTCCGCCACGGCGGCGTCCACCAGCACCGGCCAGCCGTCGGGCAGGCCGATCGGGGTGATGCCGCCGTACTGCATCCCGGTCAGCGACACGGCCTCGTCCATCGGAGCGAACGACGCCTTACGCGCCCCGAGGTGCTTGCGGACCAGGCCGTTGACGTCGGCGCGGGTGCTGGCCAGCACCATGCACGCGGCGTAGGTCACGTCCTGGCCGCGCTTGGCGGCCACCACCACACAGTTGGCGGACAGCTCCGGGGCGACGTCGTACGCCTGCCCGAAGTTGCCGGTGTCGGCCAGCTCCGGGTCGGTGTCGACGACCAGCACCGACTCGACCGGCTCGGCGCCGGTCCAGCCGGCCAGGGCCTCGGCCACCGGCGCGGCGACGAGGTCGGCGCGGTCCACGGCGGGCCAGGCCGCCTCGAAGTTCCCGATCGGTGCAGCAGACATGCGACCGATGCTACCCAGCGAGCGGATAGGCTCGGCGTTGCCATGGAGGGGTGTCTGTTCTGCGAGATCGCGGCCGGGGCGCGGCCGGCCTGGCTGGTGCACGCCGACGACACGGTCGTGGCGTTCCTCGACACCCGGCCGGTGTTCCCGGGGCACGTGCTGGTCGTCCCGCGCGAGCACGTGCCGACCCTGCACGACCTGCCCGCCGACGCCGTCGGCGGCTACTTCCAGCAGGTGCAGCGCATCGCCGGGGCGGTCGAGTCGGCGATGTCGGCCCAGGGCACCTTCGTCGCCCTCAACAACAAGATCAGCCAGAGTGTGCCGCACCTGCACACCCACGTCGTGCCGCGCCGCAAGGGCGACGGCCTGCGCGGCTTCTTCTGGCCCCGCACCAAGTACGCCGACGACGCGCAGGCCCGCGAGCACGCCGACGCGATCGCGGCCGTGCTCGCCACCTGAGCCCGTCGGACGGCGAAGGGACCGCCGGCCCCTCCGCCGTGCCGGCCGGTCAGGCGGGAACGGTCTCGCGCAGGAAGCCCAGCAGCACCGGGTTCAGCTCGTCCGGCCGCTCCATGCTCGGCAGGTGCCCGGCCCAGTCCAGGTGCAGGTGACGCGACCCGGCCAGCTCCTCGGACAGCCGTACGGCGATGGCGTGGAAGTCGGCGAAGTCGTGCTCGCCGGACACCAGCAGCGCCGGGGCGGTGATCGCGGACAGGTCCACGTCGTGCTTGATCGAGCCGTACTCCTGCTCCTGCGGTGCGAGCTGCACCTCGAACGCGTGCCGCTGCATCCGGCGCACCAGGTCGCGGGTCGCGTCGTCGGCGTGCGGGCCGACCCACGCCGTGACGTTGAGCTCCGTCGCACCGGCGACGTCGCCCGCTTCGAGCAGCGCGTCCTCCTGGTCGCCGAACGCGCGCAGGCGCTCGCCGGGCTCGTGGTCGGCGACCGCGGTGCACAGCAGCGCCAGCGCGGTCGTGCGCTGCGGGAAGCGGGCCGCGAACTCCAGCGCGATGCGGCCGCCGCCGGACGCGCCGATCAGCGCGGCCTGCTCGGCGCCCAGCTCGTCGAGCAGGCCGGCGACGTCGTCGGCGTTGTTGTAGGGCCGGTCGGGCATCGGGCTGTCGCCGAAGCCGCGCAGGTCGCAGCGCACGACGCGGTAGCCCGCGCCGGTCAGGGCCGGCAGCTGCGGGTCCCACATGCGCCGGTCGCAGACCGTGGAGTGGAGCAGGACGATCGTCGGGCCGTCACCGGCCACGTCATGTGAAAGTGTCATCGCGGGCCAGGCTAGTGAGCAGCGCTCGGCCGCGCCTCCGAATTCACCCCGCTGGTGATCTTGTTCACCGGGCGGACTGGAACACCGCCGTCGTCGTGGCCAGCAGGTACACGAACAGCAGCACCACGGCCAGCATCGCGGCCCGGATGGCCAGCATCCACGCCTTGCGGGCGGTCTTCACCCCGGCCTTGGCCTTGGGCACACCGGCGACGGCGGACTTGTACCCGGCGCCCGCCTGCTGCATCTTCAGCCACCGCCGGCCGACCAGGATCCCCAGCAGCACTCCGATAATGCCGATCATCAGCGCGTCCCCGGACATGCACAGAAAATAACGGCTCGATCGACTTAGTGCGATACCTCATTCATCCATAATGTCCGCCCGCTCCGGGCGCTCAATGCGGGTACACCCGCGGGATCCGGGTGTCGGTCTCGGCGCGGAACGCCTCGATCGCGGCGCTGACCTGCCGCATCAGGTGCGTGCCCTCGATCCGGTCGAGCAGCAGGTTGCGTTCGGCCAGCCCGGCCAGGTCGACGGTGAAGTACACCGCCATCAGCGGGTTGACGAACAGCCGGCTGCCGCCGGTGCGGCGGGTGAACTGCACGTCGCCGTGCAGGCCCTGCAGCGCCGCGGCGATCTGCCCGTTGACGATGCTCGGCCAGCCCGGCGTCAGCGCCCGGGCGTGCACGACCGCCTCCACGTACGCCCGCGCCTGCGGCGAGCCGCCCGGGATCGACAGCGCGCCCAGGTACGCCCCGGCCTGGTCGAGCTCGGCGAGGTTCTCCAGCACCTGCACGTGGTTGACGCCGTGGTAGGCGTCGATGCCGAACCCGAGGCAGCAGACCAGCCGGACGCCCACGTCCAGCCCGGCGACCGCGGCGAGGCTGGTCATGTCCTCCTCGGGGGTGCCCAGCCCGGTCTCGTCGCCGCGCATCAGGATGTCGGTGCCGCCGTCGACCAGCACGATCGCGTCGGGCCGCAGCCGGTCCACCAGCGCCCGGTACGCCGCCCGCAGCGGCTGCACGCCCACCTTCGGGAAGGCGTACACCGTCGACGGCAGCCCGTTGACCTCCAGCCACAAGGCGAGGGTCCGCTCGGGGAAGTAGCCGTCCAGGCCCTTGGTCAGCGGGCCGACCGCGGCCAGGTCCGGTTCCAGCCACACGTCGGCGTCCAGGGCGTGCAGGTCCGCGAACGACAGGTTCGCCAGGTGCACCTGTACGCCGTCGGCGTGCAGTTGCAGGGCCAGCGGCAGGCCCGCGTACACGTCGAAGCCGCCCCCGGCGCCGGCGATCAGGACACGCTCGCATCCGGCCAGGGCCTCGAACAGCCCCGGCGTGCGCAGCGACGCCATCACACGGGATCGGCGGGGAAGAACCGCCCGGCCAGCGTCAGGTATTCGTTGGACTCCAGGAACCTGGCGAGCACGAACCCGGTCGCCGGGGTGAACGCCCGCCCGCTGAGCACGTCCTCGCCCGCCACGAACTCGGCCAGCACCCCCGGCTGCGCCACGATGTCCGGATTCCACGCCGGGGTGCCCGCGGCGAAGAAGAACACGTCGGTACGGGTGCCCGGCAGGAACCCGTGCCAGAACAGCTCCGGGTCGCCGTCGACCGGCAGGCCGGTCTGCTCGGCGACGTGCCGCTTGGCGGCGTTGACCGGGCTCTCCCCGGGCCGAATCGCGCCCCCGGGCAGGGCCCACCGGTTCGCCCGCACCGCGGACTGCTCGTCGCGCATCCGCAGCAGCACGGCGCCGGTCCGGCCCACCAGAGCGGTCAGCACGATACGGGTGGTCATGAGGCGAGCCTACTTCGCATCGTCACGCCCGCGCTGTCCCGTGGCGGCGGCTGTCGGACCGGCGGCATACTCTGGCCCAATGGCCGAACCGAAGACGACGAAGAACGACGGCGACGTCGAGGAGTTCCTGGCCGGGGTGGCCGACGCCCGCCGCCGCGCCGACGCACAGGCGGTCTGCGAGCTGATGGAGGATGTCACCGGCCAGCCGCCGGCCATGTGGGGCAGCGCCATCGTCGGCTTCGGGCAGTACCGCTACGTCTACGCCTCCGGCAAGCAGGGCGACTGGCCCGCGGTCGGCTTCTCCCCGCGCAAGCAGGCCCTGGTCCTGTACGTAGCCGAGGGCTTCGACGTGCACGGCGACCTGCTGGCCCGGCTCGGCCCGGTCACCGTCAGCAAAGCCTGCGTGTATGTCAAGAAGCTCGCCGACGTCGACACCGCCGCCCTGCGTGAGCTTGTCGCCGCCGCGTTCGCCCAGGTCCACGGGAAGACGATCACCAGCTGACCGGCCGTACCGACGCCGGACCGCCCCGGCCGGTCACCTACGGCGTGTTTCATAAGTGATCGGCGGTGTCGTTCGCTGCGTGTCTCCCGTCGAGCTGTGTGGGCTCGCCGGTGCTGGGGTGTTTGTCGGTGGGGTGTGGCAGGGTGTGCTGCCGTGGCCCGTTTCACCACGTTCCGGTTCTGTCTTGACCCGACGGTCGAGCAAGAGATCGTACTGCGTCGGCATGCGGGTGCGGCCCGGTTCGGCTACAACCAGTGCCTTCGGCTGGTCAAGCAGGCCCTGGACGGCAAGCGTCGTGGAACGGTCGGGAAGGTGCCGTGGTCGGGCTTCGACCTGATCAACGCGTTCAACACTTGGAAGCGCACGGCCGCGGCGGGCCGGGTGCTGGTGGCCGCCGCCGACGGCACCACCATGGTCCAGACCACCGGTCTGGCATGGCGGGCCGAGGTGTGCCAGCAGGTGTTCGAGGAGGCTGCGGTCGATCTGGGCCGTGGGCTGGCCGCGTACATGGCATCGCGCAACGGCGAACGTGAAGGTCGCCGGGTCGGGTTCCCCAGGTTCAAGTCGAAGAAACGTGCGCAATTGTCGTTCCGGATCCGCAGCAGGACCTCTACCACGGGCCGGGCGGGTATCCGTGTCGGTGGGCTTGCGCCGCGGACGGTGACCCTGCCCGGTATCGGCACTCTGGCGGTGCGGGAGGACACCCGACGGCTGCGGCGGATGCTGGCCAAGGGCAGGGCCAAGGTCCTGTCGGCGACCGTCAGCCACCGGGCCGGCCGCTGGTCGGTGTCACTGACCTGCGAAGCCGCCGACCTGCACGACGCCGCCCGCCACCAGCCCGACAGCGGCACCGGCTGGGTGGGCGTCGACCGCGGGCTGGCCGCGTTCGTCGTGGCCGCCCGCGCCGACGGCACCGAAGTCGCCCGAGTAGACGACTGGCCGCGGCCCTCACGAGCAGGCATGGCGCGGCAGCGTCGCCTGGCCCGCGCCGTCACCCGCAAACCGCCCGGCTCCCGCAACCGCGCCAAAGCAGCAGCCCGGCTCGGCCGCCACCACGCCCGCACCGCCGCCATCCGCAGGCGTTTCCTGCACAAGGTCTCCAACAAGCTGGTCAAGACCCACGACCGGCTAGCCATCGAGACCCTCACCATCACCGGCATGCTCACCAACCGGCGCCTGGCCGCAGCCGTCGCCGACGCCGCCTGGGGCGAACTGGCCCGCCAACTCACGTACAAGCAGCAGTGGCGCGGCGGGCAGCTCACCCCGGTCGACCGCTGGTACCCGTCGACCAAGACCTGCGCCCCGTGCCGGACCGTGGCCCCGGCCATGCCCCTGGACCAGCGCACGTTCACCTGCGGCGCGTGCGGGTACCGGGCAGACCGGGACCTCAACGCCGCGGTCAACCTCGCCATCTGGGCCGAGCCGCACCACGCCCAGATCCGGGACCTCCACGCAGGGGGCCCGGTCACCAAAGCCCGCCGAGGGGAAGGCTCTGGCCCGCGCACCCGCGCGAGCGAAACCGGCCCCGATGACGCGGGAACCGCACCCACCCCACCCCGGGTGAGGAACGGACGCCCGAGAAGGGCGCTGTCTCACAACTCCACCGAGTTATGAAACAGGCCGTAGAGTGAGCCGGTGCTGATCCTGCTGCCGCCCTCGGAGGGCAAGGCCGACACCGGCTCCGGCAAGCCGCTCGACCTGGCACGGCTGTCCCTGCCCGCCCTGCACCCCGCCCGCGAGCAGGCCCTCGACGCGCTGATCGCGCTGTGCGCCGGCGACGCGGACACGGCCGCGGACGCCCTCGGCCTCAGCCCCGGCCTGCGCGGCGAGATCACCCGCAACACGCGACTGCGCACCGCGAAGGCACTGCCCGCGGGCAGCCTGTACACCGGCGTGCTCTACGACAACCTGGGCCTGGCCGACCTCCCCGTCCCCGCCAAGACCCGCGCCAGGCGCACGCTGCTGATCTTCTCCGGGCTGTGGGGCGCGCTGCGCGTCGACGACCGCGTCCCGCCGTACCGCTGCTCGATGGGCGTCCGCCTGCCCGGCGTCGGCCTGCTCAGCACCCACTGGCGCGCCGCGATGGCCCAGGCCCTGCCCGAAGCCGCGGGCACCGGCCTGGTCCTGGACCTGCGCTCGTCGATGTACACCCCCGCGTGGACGCCCCGCGGCGACGTCGCCGCCCGCACCGCGACGGTACGCGTCCTGCACGAGCGCAACGGCGCCCGCACCGTGGTCAGCCACTTCAACAAGGCCACCAAGGGCCGCCTCGTACGCGACCTGCTCCTCGACGGCGGCACCCCGCGCACCCCCGCCGAACTCGCCATCGCCCTGCGCGACCTCAAACACACCGTCGAAGAGCAGCCACCGGCCAAGCCCGGCCGCCCCTGGCAGCTCGACATCGTCGTCACCGAGCTTTGAACTAAATCCTTTGTGCCGGGCGGACACCACCGCCTACCGTATGCGCACACCACCCGGACAGGACAGGAGGACGGCGATGCGAGCCCAGCACGATCAGCGATGGTCCCCGTCCCGCCGTGCCGTGACCCGCTCGTGGTCCACGGCCGACACCGACGATCCGACCCCGGGTGACCGGCGCGCCTGAGCGCCACGCGAACGGCCGACGCCGCCCGCGCCCCGGACCACCGGGCACGGGCGGTTCTTTCATCTCCACGCATGCGGGTGTAGCTCAACGGTCAGAGCACCGGCCTCCAAATCCGAAGGTTGCGGGTTCGAATCCTGCCGCCCGTGCGACACAACTTCATATGCCGGTGTGGCTCAGTGGTGAGAGCACCCGCCTGTCGAGCGGGGGGTCGCGGGTTCGAATCCCGTCACCGGCGCAGCGCACGGTTTAGCGCCGGGAAAAGGGGTATCTCCTCCTGCGAAGGAGGAACCTCGATGGACACCGGACAGATCATCATCTTGCTGGTCGTGCTCGCCGCCGTCGCGGCCGCCGCGTACGTCGCCTGGACGGTGCTGCGCCGCCAGTCGCTGCGCCGCCGTTTCGGCCCCGAGTACGACCGCGCCGTCGCCGAGCACGACACCAGGACCGACGCCGAGCGCGACCTGCGCGACCGCGAGCGCCGCCACGCCGAGCTGGAACTGCGCGAACTCACCCCGCAGGACCACGCCCGGTTCGTGGTGCGCTGGCACGCGCTGCAGTCGCACTTCATCGACGCCCCGGCCGACGCGGTGGGGGAGGCCGACGTGCTGGTCCGCGACCTGATCACGGCCCGCGGCTACCCGGCCGACGACGACGAGGAGCAGCTCGCCCAGCTGTCCGTCGACCACGCCGCGACGCTCGCCTCGTACCGCGAGGCCAAGGAGATCGCCGACCGCAACAGCCGCGGCGAAGCCGGCACCGAGGACCTGCGCGTCGCGGTGGTCCGCTACCGCGAACTGGTCGCGCAGCTGCTGGGCGAGGACCCGGCGCCCGCAGACCCCGCCCCCGCCGCGCAGCGTGACACCGCCGCGGCGGCCACCCCCCGCCGTGACGAGGAGGTCCACGCATGACCTACGACACCCGAGCCCAGTTCAGCCACGGTCTCGTCGACGCCGACGACGACAGCCGTCCGCGGCACGACGGCGTGCCGCACCAGGACCGCGCCGACGACGTCGTCGACGGCGAACTCGTGGAGACCGAGCCGGAGCACCGCCACGACCAGGACGGCGTCGTACACGCCGACCGCGGCGGCGAGCCTGTCGAGCCGGTGGACCTCGACGGCTTCGGCGGCACCACCGAGGGCGGCCGCACCGTCGCCACCCCCGACGACGAGGAGACTCCCGCGCTGGAGGACGTCGCCGACACCGAGCCCGCCGCCACCGACGACCCGGCCCACCCCGAGGCCCACATCGGCGAGGACCCGGACGAGCGTGCCGACCCGGTCGTCCGCGCCGACGAGGTGCAGGACGAGACCGTCGCGCAGGCCGTGGCGGCCGACGAGCCGGTCGACGCGGAGACCCGGACGCTCGACGACCTCGCGGACGTGGACGTGCCGGCCGACGATGCCCTCGCCGACCGTCCCCTCGGCGACGACGACGTCGTTGCCCGGGACGACACCCCCGACGACGAGCCCACCCCGGCGGATCAGGCGGTGGAGGACCTGACCACGCCCGGCGCGACCGTCGACGAGGCCGCCGCCGCGGAACTGACCGGTGCCGACGACGAGTCGGACCAGCCCACGGCTGCCGATGCAGACTCGGCCGACGAGGTGACGGTCGTGGGCGGCCCGGATGCGGTGGACCCGCCCGCGGCCGAGCCCGCCGAGGTCGGCGCACTGGTCGCCGCGGCGTCGCTGTGGCCCGCCGCGGCCGCCGAGGACCTGCGTACCCGGTGGCAGGCCGCGCAGCTGCGGTTCGTCGACGACCCGCCCGCGGTGGCGGCGGAGCTTCGCGACCTGGTCGGCGAGGCGGTACGCACGCTGCAGGAGTCGCTGGCCGACCGGCAGCGCGAGCTGGACGGCGCGTTCGCCGACGCGGGCGCGGACACCGAGCAGCTGCGGCTGGCCGTGCAGCGCTACCGCGACTTCCACCAGCAGTTGCTGGAACGGTAGGACTCCCGGCGGCTGCCTCCTACCTGCCACGCATCGGCCGCCGCCGGGCACGCATCGCGGGACGTCCCACCTCGGGGGACGTCCCGCGATTCGCCGTCACGGCATCGGGCTGACCGTCTTGCCGTCGACCTCGACCTTGCCGGAGCAACCGGTGACCAGCGGCGCGGCACGCAGGTACAGCTCGTACCGGTCGGCGCTGTACCGCACCGGGAAGTTCTCCTTCGCCCAGGCCCTGACCTCGGGATGCTTGCCGATCCGGCGCGGCCGTGCGAACAGCACCCCGTCGGCCGCCGTCGCCGCCGCGGTGATCTCGGCGTCGGTCAGCCAGCCGGAGTCGATGCGCACGTGGGAGGTGTCCACCAGCCACGGCGGTGTACGCAGCCCCGCGCGGGCCAGCATCGCCTGGTCGTCGGACACGAGCACGACGTCACGCGGCAGCGCCCGCAGGCACGCCTCCACCGACGTGTCGGCGAGCACCGGCGCCACCGTGCTGTGCGTCGTGTACCAGGCCCCCGCCGCGACCGCGAGCACCACGGCCATCGCCCCGGCCCACCGCCGCCGCGGCCCCGTCAGCCGTTGCACCGCCCGCCGGGCCACGGCCCACAGCGCCGCCACCCCCAGCACGATCAACGCCCCCGCCGGCGCCACGAACAGCAGCACGTGGTGCTTGAACACGGGATGGTGCAGGTACCCGTACGGCACGATCGCCGCCGCCCACACCGCGATCGCCGCGACGTCGGCCCGCCCACCGGCCCGCCCCGGCAGGCCCAGCGCGAGCAGCCCGCACACACCCGCGGTGATGAAGTACGGCAGCCCCCAGTCCCCGGTGTTGTCGATCATCCCGATGACGTCGGGGGTGCTCGCCGACTCCGCCGCTCGCAGATGGAACGCGAACACCTGGTCCCAGGCGGCCCGCCCCGGCCGGATCACCAGCAGTGCCGCCCCCGCGGCCACCGCGAACCCGCCGAGCAGCGAGCCGGCCGCCGCCGCGGTGCGCCGCACCCACGCCCACCACCCGGACCCGCCCGCCGCGGCGGTGGTCAGCAGCACCAGCGCGAGTGACGGCACGACCACCACCACGATCAGCTTCACCAGCGCGGCCAGGCACAGTGCCGCTCCCGATCCGGCCCACCACCACCAGCGTCCCGGCCGCCCCGCGGTACGGGCCCGCAGTGCCAGGCACAGCGCGACCCCGCCCAGCGCCGCGGCGGGCAGATCCGCGCCGAACTGGAAGCTGTACCGCTGCACCAGCGGGAAGGCGACCACTGCCAGCGCCGCGAGCATCCCGGCCCGCGGCCCGCGCAGCAGGGCCGCCATCCCGGCCGCGCTCGCCGCGAGCAGCACCGCGAACCCGGTCATCAGCATCCGGGCGGCGGTCTCCCCGTCGACGGCGCCCAGCAGCGCGAACGGCTGGGCGACCAGCCACGGGAACAGCGGCGGCTGCGCGTGGAACACCTCGGTGTAGGGCCGTGCGCCGTCGGCGATGGCCAGCGCGGTCTGCCAGTACACCCCGTCGTCGTAGTCGAGCACCTGGGCGCGGCTGGTGGCGGCCCGGTAGGCGAACGTCCACGCCGCGGCAGCGGCGACCGCCGCCCACAGCAGTGCGTCGCGTACCAGCGCGGCACGTGAGGTGACGGTGGCAGCAGTCATCGTCGTTTCCGTCCAGAGGGTCGGGCAGCAGAGGGCCGCGCCATGTCAGCGCGTGGCCGAGGCCCGCAGAAGCTAACACCGCGAATAGCGACCTTGCGGTATCAAAAGCCTGTGTCGTGCATATCGGGCACATCGAGCGGTGGCGTGAACCGGCGCGCTGATCCCCGTCCGGCCGACGTCGCGGCAGCTCGGCGGCGGGTACGCCAAGGATTGACGTCAACCGGAGTTGACACGAGACGCGCTGTCAACCTACATTGACAGCATGAGCGACGCGACAAAACTCGCCGCCGCAGCCGGCAGCACCGACCCCGGCATCGGCCTACGAGCGGTGCTCGCCCTGCGCCGACTCCTGGAAACCCTCGAGACGCTGCAGGTCGGCAACGCCCGCAAAGCAGGCTGGTCCTGGCAGGAGATCGCCGACGCCCTCGAAGTCAGCCGACAGGCCGTACACAAGAAACACGCCGGCCGCTGGCCCGGACCGGACCGACGGGAGAAGTG
>NZ_BONI01000049.1 GCF_016862635.1 Catellatospora coxensis
CGTCAGTTTATGCAGATGGTCGCGCCTACGGTCGGCTATCCGGGCGTGGATCCGGGCGACGGCGATCCGGGCCTTGGCGCGGTTGGCCGAGCTCTTCTGCTTGCGGGCCAGGTTGCGTTGCGCGCGGGCCAGCCGCTGCCGGTCAGCCTGCTCATGCCGAGGATTGGTGATCTTCTCGCCGGTGGACAGGGTGAGCAGGCTGTCGATCCCGGCGTCGATCCCGACCCGGCCCGTGGCGGGGGCCTGGGCGATCATGTCGTCGCAGAGCAGGGACACGAACCAGCGTCCGGCCGCGTCGCACGAGACGGTCACCGTCGACGGCGACGCACCGTCGGGCAGCGGCCGCGACCACACGACGTCGAGGGGTTCGGTCATCTTGGCCAGGGTCAGCCGGCCGTCGCGCCACCGGAACGCGCTGGCGGTGTACTCCGCCGACCGGCGCGAGCGCTTCTTGGACTTGAACGTGGGGTGCCTGGCGCGTTTTGCCCAGAAGTTGGTGTAGGCGGTCTGCAGGTGACGCAGCGCCTGCTGCAGCGGCACGGACGAGACCTCGCTGAGGAACGCCAGATCATCGGTCTTCTTCCACGCGGTGAGCAGGGCCGAGGTCGCGTTGTAGTTGATCCGCTCCTGGCGCTGGGTCCACGCTTCGGTCCGGGCCTGCAGGGCCATGTTGTAGACCAGCCGGACGCACCCGAACGTCCGCGACAGCTCAGTTGCCTGCGCGTCGGTCGGGTAGAAGCGGAACCTGAACGCACGCTTCACGGTCCTGGACACGGTTCGGATCCTAAACGGACACCGATCGGCCGCAGGGCTCGGGTCGACGCTGGTCCGCCTCGACGGCTGATCGGCTTTGCCTGTCCTGCTGCGCAGGGGTTCCGTTTCCTCTCCGGCCTGAAGGTCGCAGTATCCACGGAAGGAATCAGATGACACTGGCCAGCGGGGTGCGTATCGGGTGGGCTGACGTGCCGGAGCACGTCCAGGCAGCGGTGGAGGCGATACTCGGCGACCGGGTCGTGGCAGCGGTGTCGCAGCGGGGCGGCTTCTCGCCCGGCACCGCCGACCGGGTCCGCACCGCCGGCGGCGGCCGTGCCTTCGTCAAGGCCGTCAGCCCCGCGCAGAACCAGCGTTCGGCGGAGCTGTACCGGCAGGAGGCGCTGATCACCGCGGCCCTGCCGCCGGGCGTGCCCGCGCCGCGGCTGCTCGGCTCCTTCGACGACGGCGACTGGGTCGCGCTCGTGCTGCAGGACGTCGAGGGCCGGCACCCCGTCACCCCCTGGGTCGCGGCCGAGCTCGACGCCGTGCTCGCCACGTTGCGCGCGCTGGCGGCGAGCACGACCCCGTGCCCGATGCCGCAGCTGCCCACCGTGGCCGAGCTGCTCGGCGAGGACCTGTCCGGCTGGCAGCGCCTTGCCGACGAGGTGCCGGACGACCTCGACCCGTGGGCTGCCGCGCGCCTGCCGGAGCTGGTCGCACTCGGGGCGGCGGGGGTGGCGGCGCTGGCGGGCGACACGGTCGCGCACACCGATCTGCGCGCGGACAACCTGCTCGTCGGCCCGGACGGCACGGTCACCGTGGTCGACTGGCCGTGGGCGTGCGTCGGTCCGGCCTGGCTGGACACCGCGATGCTGATGGTCAACGTGAACCTGTTCGGCGGCCACGACGTGGATGCGCTGCTGCGCGCGTACGCCGTCCCGCTGGGCGCGCGCCCGGACGACCTGACCGGGCTGCTGGCCGGGATGACCGGCTACTTCCTCGACGCCTGCCGCAAACCCCCACCGCCGGGCCTGCCGACGGTCCGAGCCTTCCAGCGCGCCCAGGGCGAGGCGTGCCTGCGCTGGCTGCGCGCGCGCCTCGAAACCGCACCCTGACCGCCCAGTTCAGGGCAGGTACGAGGTTAAGAAGGTGCCCTTGCTCTACGTATCCGGTTTGCAAGGTGCCCTTCCTTCGCGGTGTAGGATCCGGCGGCTGTGAATGCTTACGCGCTGTTCGCGATCGCGACCGTCACCGTGGCGACGGTCGCCATCGGCGCGTGGGGGATCCGGCTGGTGCGGGGGACGTCGGATCTGCTGGTCGCTTCGCGGATGGTGAGTCCGACGCAGAACGCGGCGGCGATCGGCGGGGAGTACCTGTCGGCGGCGAGCTTCCTCGGGGTCGCCGGGCTGATCCTGGCGTACGGGGCGCAGATGCTGTGGTATCCGGTCGGGTTCGCGGCCGGGTATCTGGCGCTGCTGCTGTTCGTGGCCGCGCCGCTGCGGCGGTCGGGGGCGTTCACGCTGCCGGACTTCTGCGAGGCCCGGCTCGCCTCGCCCCGGCTGCGGCGGCTGGCGACGGCGTTCGTGCTGTTCATCGGGTGGTTCTACCTGCTGCCGCAGTTGCAGGGGGCGGGGCTGACGTTCCGGATCGTCACCGGTGCGCCGAGCTGGGTCGGGGTGGTGCTGGTCGGCGCGGTGGTGACCGGCAACGTCGCGTTCGGCGGAATGCGCTCGGCGACGTACGTGCAGGCGTTCCAGTACTGGCTGAAGCTGACGGCGATCGCGGTGCCCGCGTTCTTCCTGCTGGCCAGGTGGAACGACGACGGGCGGCCGGCGATCCCGGTCGACGACGCGTGGCTGGCCCCGGCGGGCGGCATGGTCGCGACCTATTCGCTGATCCTGGCGACGTTCCTGGGCACCATGGGGCTGCCGCATGTGCTGGCCCGGTTCTACACCAACCCCGACGGCGGCTCGGCCCGGCGCACCACCACCATCGTGCTCGGCCTGGTCGGCCTGTTCTACCTGTTCCCGACCGTGTACGGGGTGCTCGGCCGGGTCTACACCCCCGAGCTGGCCACCGGCCGCAACGACACCGTCGTGCTGCTGCTGCCCGCGGCCGCGCTCGGGCCGGGACTGGCCGCCGACGTGCTCGGGGCGCTGGTCGCCGCGGGCGCGTTCGCCGCGTTCCTGTCCACCTCGAACGGGCTGCTCACCAGCGTCGCCGGGGTGCTCGCCAACGACGTGCTGGGCCGGGGGCGGCTGGCCGGGTGGGGGCCGCTGCCGCTGTTCCGGGCGGCGGCGCTGTTCGCGGGCGCGGTGCCGACGGGCCTGGCGCTGGCCGTGCACGGGCTGAACGTGTCGCAGGTGGTCGGGCTGGCGTTCGCGGTGGCCGCGTCGAGTTTCTGCCCGATGCTGGTGCTCGGCATCTGGTGGCGAGGGCTGACCGCAGCGGGCGCGGCCGCGGGCATCCTGGCCGGGGGCGGCAGCGCCGTCGTCGCCGTACTGTGGACGATCTTCCTGCCGCCCGCGCCGGGCCTGGCCGCGGACCTGCTGGCGCAGCCCGCCGCGTGGACGGTGCCGCTGGCGTTCGCGGTGATGGTGTCGGTGTCGCTGGCGACCCGGCGGCGGGTGCCCGGGGCGGTCGGCGCGATGCTGCTGCGCCTGCACGCGCCGGAGACCCTGCACAGCCCGGAAACGCAGCGCAGATCCGAAACATCGCGGTTGTAGCGTGGCTGCCGTGAGTGATCGGGTACGGGTCGACCTCGCCGCGCACCGCCGCGTCCGGCCGCGCCCGGGGGCGCACGACGAGCTGGTCGAGCAGACCCCGATGGGTGACGCGCTGGTGCGGGAACTGATGCGGGTGCAGCTCGGGCTCGCGCTGCGGCTGGCCGCGGTCGTCGCGGTCGCGCTGGGCGGGCTGCCGCTGCTGTTCAGCCTGTGGCCCGCCGGCACCCACGTGGCCGTGGCCGGGATGCCGCTGCCCTGGCTGCTGCTGGGCGTCGTGTCGTTCCCGTTCCTGGCCGGGGCCGGCCTGGTCTACACCCGGCTCGCCGAACGCAACGAGGCCGACTTCGCCGCGCTCGTCGGCCGCCCCGCCGAACGCGTCACCGGCTCCGAGCTGTCGCCGCAGTGACATCGAAAGATCTAGACGCGCTGACCGACCGCCGCTACTGTGACCCTTCTGACCTCGCAGAAGGGGCCTCGGCTGTGGACAACGACGTGGCAGCCCGCAGTTACGTGTGGCGTGCGCTGGACCAGTTCGCCGGATACGGGGACGCCGAGGCCATCCGCGCCCCCGGCCGCACCCTGACCTATCGGGAGCTGCGCACGGCCGTGGTGACCATGGCGAGCGCCCTGCACGAGCAGGGGGTGCACGCGGGCACCTCGGTGGCGATCCTGGTCGGCAACCCGCACGAGGCGATCTTCCTGCAGCTCGGTCTGCACCTGCTGGGCTGCCGTTCGGTGTGGATGATCCCGTCGGCGCCGCACCGGCACCGGGTCGAGTTCCTGCGCCTGGCCGAGGCCGACGTGTTCGTCTACGACGCGCGGACCCACGACCAGCTCGGCCGTGAGCTGCTGGCGGAGGTGCCGCACCTGTCGGTGCTGTGCTTCGGCGGCGGTGGGCTCGGGCCCGACCTGCTGGCCCGCCCGCTGTCCGGCGAGCCGCCGATCGGCCGGGACGGCCCGGAGGCGGAGCCGCACTCGCTGTTCCAGACCGGTGGCACGACCGGCACGCCGAAGCTGGTGCTGCACCGGCACTCGTTCTTCCAGACCCTGATGCTGTTCTCCGACCACTGGACCGCCTCCGGCCAGCACCACCTACGCCACCTCGCCGTGTCCGCGTTCTGGCACGTCAGCGCGCAGGTGCCGGTGCTGATGACGCTGTTCACCGGCGGCACCCTGGTCATGCACGACAAGTACGACACGCAGCCGTTCCTCGACGCGATCACCCGGGACCGGATCACCAGCATCCTGCTCCCGCCGCCGCTGCTCTACCAGCTGCTCGACGATCCCCGGCTGGCCGGCACCGACACGTCCAGCCTGCGGATGATCTCGTGCGGCGGCAGCGCCGCCGCCCCGGCCCGGCTGGCCCAGGCGGTCGAACGGTTCGGCCCGGTGCTGCGTCCGGTGTACGGCATGACCGAGGCGCCGTTCATCACCGCGCAGCCGAACCTCACGATCGATCCGGCGCACCCGGAACGGCTCGGCTCGTGCGGGCTGCCGTTCGGGGACATGCGCGTGGAGATCCGCGCCGCCGACGGCACGGCCCTGGCCGCCGGGGAGACCGGCGAGGTGTGGATCAACGGCAGCCTGATGATGGACGGCTACTTCGGCGAGCCCGGCCTGACCGCGCAGACGCTGTCCGGCGGCTGGCTGCGCACCGGCGACGTCGGCCGCCTCGACGCCGACGGTTACCTGTTCCTGGTCGACCGCCTCAAAGACATGATCATCACCGGGTACGGGTCCACGAACATCTACACCCGCCCCGTCGAGGACGCGCTCGTCGCGCACCCGCAGGTCCGCGCGGCGGCCGTCATCGGCGTGCCGGCCGACGACACCGGCGAGGCCGTGCACGCGTACGCCGTCGTCGAGCCCGGGGCCGAGGTCACCCCCGGCGAGGTGCGCGACTTCGTCATCGCGGAGCTCAACGAGATGTGGGCCCCGCGCACCGTCGAGTTCGTCGACAGCCTGCCGCTCACCGCGATGGGCAAGATCGACAAGAAGGAGCTGCGGGCCCGCTACCTGGCCGCGGCCCCGGCCACGGCGTGACCGGCGCGGCTCTCCCGCGCCGCCGCGGCGGCCTCGTCGGTGTGCTGCTCGCCGAGACGATCTCCCAGGTCGGCACGAAGATGACCTTCGTGGCGCTGCCGTGGCTCGTGCTCGTCGACACCGGCAGCCCCACCATGATGGGCCTGGTCGCCGCCGCCGAGATGGTCCCGTACGTCGCCGTCGGCGTGCTCGGCGCACCGTGGATCGACCGGCTCGGCGCGTGGCGGGTCACCGTCGACGCCGACCTGCTCAGCGCCGTCGCGCTGACGGGCCTCGTGCTCGGCTACCGCGACCTCGGGTTCGGGGCGCTGCTGGTGCTCGTCGCCGTCGCGGGCGGGCTGCGCGGGCTCAGCGACCGGGCGCGGGCCGTGCTGCTGCGCCCGATGATCGAGCAGGCGGGCGCGGAGACGACCCGGGTCACCGGCCTGTACGACGGCATCGGCCGGTTGACGACACTCATCGGGGCGCCGGTCGGCGGGCTGCTCATCGCGTGGACGGACCCGCTGACCGTGCTGGGCGTGGACGCCGCCACGTTCGCGGCGTCGGGGCTGATCGTCGCGGCGCTGGTGCGGATGCCGCCGGTGGTTCCTCCGGACGAGCCCGCCCCGCGGGAGCCGTACCTGGAATCGCTGCGGGGCGGGTTCGGCTACCTCAGGCACGACCGGCTGATCCTGGGCGTGCTGGTGATGCTGTTCGTCAGCAACCTGGCCACCCAGGCGCACCAGGTGGTGTTCGTGCCGCTGTGGGTCAGCCAGCGGCTGGGCACACCGGCGGGGCTGGGCGTGGTGTTCGGGTCGTTCGCGCTGGGGGCCGTGGTCGGCAACGTCGCGTTCACGGCCATGGCCGAGCGGCTGCCCCGGTACCTGACCCTGACGGCCGGATACCTGGTCGGCGGGGCGCCGCGCATGCTGGTGCTGGCGTTCACCGACGAGCTGCCCGTGGTGGTGGCGGTGCTGTTCCTGTCCGGGGTCGGGCTGGCGGCGGTCAACCCGATCATCGGGGCGGTGCTGTACCAGCGGGTGCCGGTCGCCTACCAGGCGCGGGTGTTCGGGCTGGCGGCGGCGTTCGCGTACGCGGGACTGCCGGTCGGGAGCCTGGTCGGCGGGTGGCTGGCCCAGGGGGCGGGGCTGACCGCCGGCTTGCTGGTGTGCGGGCTGGTCCTGCTGGCGGCGACGTCGAGCCCGGTGTTCGGGTATCGGACCTGGCGGCGGCTCGACGACACGAGCACCGCGTTCGACGTGCCGGAGACCGTGCCGCCGTTGACGGTGACGCTGGCGTACGCCGACGGGACCTGGCGGGTCCTGGCGACCCGGGGCCGGGTGGAGCTGGCCGCGCCGCGCGAACTCGACCCGGCCGCGGCGCTGCGCACCGTCGGCGCGCTGGAGGTCCCCGAGGCGTACGCCGCCGCGGAGCGCATCGTCGCCGGCGAGCGCGAGCAGGCACAGGCCGAGGCGGAACGGCTGCGGGCGCTGCTCGCCGACGCGCAGGCGAGGCTCGCCCGGCTGGAGTGCGGGAGCGTCCGCCCGCCGGACCGCGTCGTGCCGCAGCCCGTGCCGCCGGCCACCGAGCTCACCGGGCCCAGTCGGCCACGACCTCCCCGGCGGTGATCTGGGGCGGGTTCGGCAGCAGCGCGGCCAGGTTCTCCCGCACCCAGTCCGCGGCCATCCTGTTCGACTCGTCCGCGCCGTCCCGGCTCGCGAAGACGCTCGTGGACACCATCACACCGTTGCCGGCGTCGACCCAGTAGTAGGCGAGCAGGCCCGGCACGGCGCTGATGATCGGGACGAAGCCCTCCTTCACCCGCCGCGCCGCCTCGCCGGGGTCGGCCACTCCTTCATAACGACGTACCGTCGCGTACATACAACCTCCCCTTCCGGGTCAATCCTGGCATGTAGGAATCACGAAATCTGCCACATCGACCGCTGGCGAGCTGGTTCCTGATCGGCCCGTACCGTCCATTACGGGCCGATCGGCGGCGCTCGCGACGGTAGTGAAAGGATCTCAGTGTGCGTCCGGCACCCCACCGGGCCACCGACACCGAAGGAGTTGCCATGCCGGTTTCCGCCGACCTCGCCAAGCTGCTGGACAAGGAGTACCAGGACAAGTCCCTGGAGGAGATCGTCAACGCGCCGGTCGCCGCGCTCGCCGGTGTGAGCGAGCGTGCCGCCGAGCACATCAAGGACGCCCTGGGCGTCAAGACGATCGGCGAGCTGGGCCGCAGCCCCTACTTCCGGGCTGCCCGGGCCATCGTCGACCTGACCGACGCCAAGTAGTGCGCGCGGGCCGGCCGGCAGCGTCGGCCGGCCCGCACCCACCAAGGTCAAGCCTCTCCCGCGAGGGATCCCGCGGACGCTACCGCACGGTGATCCGGTAGGTCGCCGAGACGGTGAAGCGGTGGCCGTCGCCGCCGCTGAACGCCACGGTGTGGGCGCCGTGCCAGAGCGGGTCCAGCCGCTTCCAGTGCCCCCAGACGGTCATCGCGACGGGCCGCCTGGTCCCGGTCACCGGGTTGCCTGCCGCGCCGGTGACGGTGAAGGGGACCGGTGTCGCGACGACGTCCAGGTCGATCGGGGTGTCGTCGACCGTCAGCCTGCCCCAGGCGCGCGGCAGGTGCGGTGGCGGACCCTGCGGTTTGTGGTGCCACATGTTGAACGCGGGGAAGAACAGCGCACGCCCGAACGGCACGGTGCAGTGCCGGACGACCGAGGTTCCGAAGGTTCCGGCGAGGAACCACACGTCGTCGGGCTGCTGGGCGTCGGCGTAGTTGCCGACGGGGTCGGCGATCGGGTTCCGCTCCATGGGGGTCCCGGCGGCCCACCGCACCCAGCGTGCGGCGAGTCCCTCCGGGGAGTCCGCGGGGTAGGGGAGGGCGGGGGGCGTTCCGCCGCCGCCGAACAGGCCCGAGAGGAAGGACATGAGCCGTGACCATAGTGATCACCGTCCACGGCGTCAAACGTGTCCCGCGGCCGGCTACACCGATCTGACGATCGTGATCGTGCCCGAGCGGCGGAAACGCGGCGCGCGGTACTCCACGACCGTCTGGGCGCCCAGCTCGACGACGGCGCCCGCCTCGGCCCGGCCGAAGGGGTCGCCGTCCTTCGGGACGACCTGCACCGCGATCCGGTGCGGACCGGCGGCGACGGCCACGGTGTGGGTGCCCCAGCCCTGGACGAGCTGGTCCACCCCGTCGATGCTGAACCTCGGCGTGCTCCGCCGGTACACCCGGGTGAGGAACGGGTAGGCCAGCGTCACCCGCAGCGTTCCCTGCCCGATCGACACGATCACTCCCCTCCGCCACCATTGTCTCCGCGACCGGCCCGCCGCGGACCTCCTTGCCGACACTGCTCGCCGGCCGGTGGTCGACAGCCCGGTCGCCCCGCCTACACTGCACCGATGCCGCGCGACCCGCGAGAGGTCCGGTGCCGATGACCGAGCAGGGCGGCCCGATCCGGGTGGACCGGTTCGCGGCGTTCCGGGTCAACGGCCTGTGGAGCCGTGCGGGCTCGCTGCCGTTCCCGCTGTCGTTCGCCGTCTCGTCCGCAGACGGGGTGCACTGCGTCGACGCCGCCGCCGCGAGCGTCTCCGAGCTCGTGGACCTGTTCGCCGCGTACGCCCGGGGCCACGCCGTGGTGCTGAACGTGGGCACGAACAGCTGGCCGGCCGACGACCACCGGCAGGCGCCGCTCGAGCGGATCGCCCGGGAGCAGGGCGTCGACGTCGACGTCCACGACATCCGCTGGGCGGTGGCCCGGTACGCCTCCGGCGACCTGCTGGTGATGCCCTGGGCGCGGATGGCGCGGTTCCTCGACGGGTGGTACCCGTACGACATCGAGATCCTGGACGTGGCCGAGCCGCTGACGCCGACCCGGGTGGAGGAGCTGGCGCTGGCGGTCAACACCCACGACCTCCGGACCGGGCCGCTGGTGCCGCAGGCGCCGGGCGCGGGTCTGTACTTCAACGGGCACGACGACTGCTACGTGTACGTCGAGACGACCTCGGCCGGGTTCGCGCCGCGGCTGCTGGCCCGACTGCTGGCCCTGCGGGCCGGCGCGGGCCTGCTGGACGAGCGCGACGCGGAGGGCGAGGACACGGAGGTCGCCGTCACGGTGACGCAGCCGCCGGTGGCGCTCGCCGCCGAGCTGCTGGGCATCGCCGGCACCTGGGTGGGCAAGGTGGCGCAGGTGTGCCCGGGGGAACGGGTCACGCTGGCGCTCGCGCCGACGGCCGCCCGCTGGCGGCTCGGACAGGCGCTGCCGGAGGTCATGCCGCACGAGGTGACGCTGGACCTGGTCACCGGCGGCTGGAGCCATCACGTCAGCGGCATGACGGGGCGGTGAAAGGCGCCGGGCCGACTCTGTGCGGCATGGAGAACACGCAGACCCTCACCGCCGCGGCGAAACCCGCCCGCCCGAACCGCTTCGTCGAGCTGCTGCTCGCCGACCGGCACTCCGTTCCGCTGTCGATCGCGCTGCACCTGGTGCCCGGCGTCCTGATCGTCGCCGCCTACCTGTTCCTGGCCGAACCCTTCGTCAAGGCGATCGACTACCCGATCTTCCTGGCCTGGGCGATCGCGCTGGTCGTGGTGCTCGCACCGGTCCAGTTCGGCCTGCTGTGGCTGGGCCGGCTGCGCAGCGGCCGGTTCTCGCTGCGCCCGGTGGTGGCGTACCTGGACAGGCCGATCCCGCGAGGGAAGATCATCGCCGTGATCGCCGGGCTGATCGTGTGGATGACGGTGGTGTCCCTGGCGCTGACCCCGCTGGACGACCTCGTCTTCGACAACTTCTTCACCTGGATCCCGTTCGAGGGCGCGGGCGGCAGCGCCACCACCTACATCGACGGGTACTCGCACACGCGCGTGGTCGTCACGATGCTGATCTGCCTGCCGCTGACCGGGTTCACCCTGCCCCTGATCGAGGAGTACTACTTCCGCGGGTTCCTGCTGCCCCGCATCGCCCACCTGCGCTGGGCGGCGCCGGTGCTCAACACGGTCCTGTTCTCGGTGTACCACTTCTGGGCGCCGTGGACCGTGCTGTCGAAGGTCGTGTTCATGTTCCCTGCGGTCTGGCTGGTCTGGCGCAAGCACGACCTCCGGGTGTCGATCGGCATGCACCCCGGCACCTGCCTGCTGATGGCCACGATCGGCACCATCGCCCTGATCCTGGGCGTCATGCCGTGACACCCGCCCGGTGAGGGGGCGTCGACCGTAGCCGGCGACGCCCCCAACCCCGTTATGACCAAACTGGAATGGCCCACGGAGCAGTGCGAACGCTGTCCGGGGAGAGTGAACTGTCTTGATACGACAGCTCGCCTCTTCTGCCCGCGCGCGGCGACCCATAGCATTCTGGCCATGAATATGTCGAAGCTGACTTCCGTCGGCGGCAAGCGGCTCGCCGTCGCGCTGGCCGCCGCGGTCGCCGTCGCCACGGGCGTCGCCACCATGTCAGCTTCGGCGGCGGCCCCGCTGACCGTGGCGGCGGCACTGTCCGCACAGGACGGCCGCTCCGCCACCGTGCTCGGTTACATCGTCGGGCAGCCGACCGCGACGAACACGGTCATCAAGTCCGGGTTCACCGGCGACACGGCGATCGCCATCGCCGACTCGGCCGCCGAGTCGAGCACCTCCCGCATGCTGTACGTGCAGGTCACCGCGGCCTACCGCAGCGCGTTCGGGCTGCAGAGCAACCCCGGGCTGATGGGCCGGCAGGTGACCGTCACCGGGACGCTCACGGCGTACTTCTCCCACGGCGGGCTCAAGGACCCGACCGCGATGAGCCTCGGCGGCGGCTCGACCCCGTCGCCCGCGCCGAGCGCGTCGAGCGGACCGTACGACCCGACGTACTACGCGAGCGCGCTCGGCAAGACCGGGCCGGCGCTGCGCACCGCGCTGCACAACATCATCAAGGTGCAGACGAAGATCACGTACGCGCAGGTGTGGGAAGGGCTGAAGGCGACCGACCAGGACCCCAACAACGCCGGCAACGTCATCCTCATCTACAGCGGGCGCTCGCAGAGCAAGACGAGCAACGGCGGCGGGGTCGACGACTGGAACCGCGAGCACGTCTGGGCGCAGTCGCACGGCGACTTCGGCACCGCGACCGGCCCCGGCACCGACCTGCACCACCTGCGGCCGGAGGACGTCACGGTCAACTCCACCCGCGGCAACAAGGACTTCGACCTCGGCGGCTCCGCGGTGGGCGAAGCGCCCGGCAACTTCACCGACACCGACTCGTGGGAGCCGCGCAACGCGGTCAAGGGCGACGTCGCCCGGATGCTGATGTACATGGCCATCCGGTACGAGGGCGAGGACGGCTGGCCGAACCTGGAACTGAACAACTCGACCAGCAACGGGTCGGTGCCCTACCTCGGCAAGCTGTCGGTGCTGCTCCAGTGGAACCTGCAGGACCCGCCGGACGCCTTCGAGAAGCGCCGCAACCAGGTCATCTTCGACAGCTGGCAGGGCAACCGCAACCCGTTCATCGACCACCCGGAGTGGGCGACGGCGATCTGGGGCTGACCGGCGTCCCGGCCCGCCCGCACCAGTTGACGCCGCGGGTCAGCGGACCAGGCCCGCGATGAGGTTGATGGCGCCCGCCACGATGACCACCCCGAACAGGTACGCCACCAGCGCGTGCACCAGCACCGTCCGCCGTACCCGCCGGTCCCGCAGCGTCGTGTCCGACACCTGGTAGGTCATCCCGATGGTGAACGCCACGTACGCGAAGTCCCGGTAGTCCGGCTGGTCGGACTGCTCCGAGCCGAACTGGATGCCGCCGCCCGGCGCGCGGAAGTACAGGTGCGCGTATCGCAGCGTGAACACCGTGTTGACCACGACCCACGACACCAGCACCGTCGACGACGCGACCGCGATGAACAGCCCCCGGGCCGAGCCGCTGGACAGTCCCGCGAGCCGCAGCGCGACGAAGACGCCGGTCAGGCTGGCCACGCTAGCCGCGAGCAGCAGCAGGGTCGCCGAGCCGCGGCTCTCGTCCTCCCGCCCGGCGACCTTGCGGGTCACCGCGCCGTCAGCGCGGAGGATCATCGGCCAGGTCGCGGCGAGGAACGTCAGCGCCATCACGTTCCACCCGCCGATCGCGGCCAGCTCCCACGACGTGACCATGGCCAGCGCGCCGCCCGCGAGCAGGCCCAGGCAGGCGACCACGGCCGCGCGCCGCAGCGCCGGGGCGTGCCAGCCCAGCCAGCGGTGGTAGAGCGTCGGGGACGGCACACCGGGCATGCGTCCAGTCTCCACGGTCACTCGGCGGGCCACACCGCGTACTGCGGGTCCTGCTTGGCGGTGTACATGGCCAGGTCGGCGCGGCGCAGCGTCGCCTCGGCGGGCTCGTCGGGCCGGCGCATCGCCACCCCGACGCTGACCGCGCTGCCGCTGTCCCGTGCCGCGGCGACCAGCCGGTCGGCGACCCGGATCGCCTCGGCGTCGTCGCGGACCTCCAGGACCGCGACGAACTCGTCGCCGCCGACGCGGAACAGCTCGTCGCGCTGGCGCAGGCAGTCGCGCATGCCCGTGGCCAGCTCCACGAGCAGCCGGTCGCCTGCGGCGTGCCCGAGCCGGTCGTTGACCTGTTTGAAGTTGTCCACGTCGATGACCAGCAGCGCGGTGCGCCCGGCCCGCGCGGCGGCGAGCCGCTCGGTGAACGGGCCGACGTGGCGCAGCCCCGTCAGCGGGTCGGTCTCGGCGAGGGCCTGCATCTGGTGCAGCGCCCCGAGCCGGTCGTAGCACTCGGCGGCGTTGGCCATCAGCAGCTCCAGCACGGTGACGGTGCCCGCGTCGACACGCACCTGCAGCTCGTCCATGACCAGCATCGCCACCTCCAGCCGCGGGTCGGGGGCCGTTCCGCGCACCGGGAAGGCGAGCAGCGTGCGCACCCCGGCCTGCACCAGTGGTTCGAAACCGCGCACGTCCTCGCCGGACGGGTCGCCCAGGGTGCGCGAGGCCCCGTGCCGGCAGACCGCGTCGACCAGGGCCGACAGCACGTCCGGCGGCAGTTCGGCGACGCGTGTCGGGAGGTCGGACGCCCCGGCGGCGGTGTACACGGCGGTCTGCCGGAGCGGGTGCTGCGGCTCGCCCCGAGGCGTGGCGCGCCGCGTCAGGACCGTCGCGCCGCCCAGCCCGGTGAGTTCGACCGCGGCGCGGCAGGCCATGTCGGCCAGCTGCACGCCGCTGTGCGCGGTGGCGAACCCGAGGGTGTGGCGCAGCAGCAGCTCGGCCCGGGACTCGCTGGGCAGGCCGCCCAGCTCGTCGATGCGCCGCCGGAGCCGCAGGCCGACCTCGGCCAGCTCCTCCGCCCACAGCACCGGGTCGGTGACGACGTGGTCGAACTCGATGTTGACCACGCCGATGGGCGGGTCGGGCCGCGCGCTGAGCGGGGCGCAGACCACGGAGCCGACGGGGCGTCCGGCGTGCAGGCCCGCGTACGCGATCGAGGCGTCGTCGATCGCCGCCGGGCGACCCGTGGCCAGCACGTGGCCGACGACGCCGTAATGGCTCGGCACCGCGGTCGGGGCCTGCCAGGCGCCGCTGAACGCGACCACCGACAGCTGGCCCGGACCGAGCAGCAGCACGTCCACGGCCGCGCCGGTGTGGCCGTGCAGCACCGACACCGCGGCGTTGCAGGCGCGTGCCACCGAGTCGCAGCCCGCCGCGACCTGCGCCACGTCCTCGATGACACCCTTACCGAGCCGGGGACCCATCACATCCCGCCATCCGCCGCGGATCGATCTCCAGCCTAATGCCGCGTACCTGCCCGGCGGCCGGGTTCCGGCGACGCCCACCGCCGCGTGTGCGGCATCCGGCGGGCCCGTCCGGCCTCAGCCGGTCGGCACGGCCGACTCGAAGATCTCCCACATCAGCGGCACGGGCAGGTTGCGGTGCCCGGCGGCGCGGCAGCGGACCTCCGGATCGGGGTCGTCGAGCATGGCCCGCAGCTCGGCCGCGGGCGGGAAGTCCGGGTCGAACCGCTCGCGGATGGCGGGCACCGGATCGGCCCGCAGCCGGGCCTGCTGCTCCTCGGTCAGCCGGTCCGAGTAGGTGGCCAGCCACCGGTGGTGTTCCAGCTCGGAGCGGGTGAAGCGGTCGAGCGCGTCGGCGGGGAACTGCGGGCGGCGCACCATCGCCGGGGTGGTGTAACCGTCCCAGACCTGGACCACCTGGACCAGCAGCTCACCGGGGGCGTCGGGGTGGTGCTCGGCGAGCAGCAGCCGCACGGCGAAGTCGTCGTCCTCGGCGAGTTCGGCCACCACGTCGGCAGGCAGGTGGGGGCAGTACGCGGCGGTCCGGCGGAAGATCACGTAAGGCGACCGGGCGTACCGGGCCTGCAGCTCGATGTCCGCGCACCGGCGCCGCAGCCACTCGACCGGCCGTACGTGGTCGTTGCCGGCCACCGGCAGGTCGATGGTCGCCAGCAGTTCCTCCGGCGTGCTCTCGTTGCTGAACACACGGAGCCGCATCCACCGGTCGTCCTCGTCCGCGAGCTGTCGCAACACGGCAACGGGTGCGGCGGGGTTGTTCGCGAGCGTTTCACGGACTGCCTTGTCCGCGTCGGCCACGAGGATCTCCGCGGCGGCGGCGGGCAGCTGCCGGTCGGCGGCCAGCTGCCGGCGCACCCGCTCGTCCGGGTCGTGCGCGAGCCGGACCGCGTGGGCCTCGTCGAACCGCGCGGCGTCGACCCTGGTGGCGGGGTCGGCGACCAGCCGGGGGATCACCTGCGGAGGCGGGGTGCGGCCGGTGGCCTTCGCCGCCACCATGATCGATGCCGGGTCGCCTGCGGTGAGGATGCGCTCGTAGACGGCGTCCGCGTCGGCCGCCGCGCCGTGGCGGAGCACGACGAGGTCACCGAACTCGGGGTCGTCGGCGAGCAGCAGCTTGACGGCCGTGGGCACGTCCTCGAGGTCGACGATCTCCTGTCGTACGACACGGCGCGGGTCCTCGGCGAGCGCGCGCCAGGCGGCCTCGGGGATCGGCAGGTACTCGTAGGCCCGGCCGAGCACCTCCATGCGCACCTTGGCGTCCGGGTCGCGGGCCAGCATGGCGACCGTTTCCGGGGGTGCGTTCCGGACCCCCAGCACCGCCCTTCGCACCTCCGGCGCCGGGTGGTGCGCCATCGTGTCGATGAGCGACAGCGGCAGGTCCCGGTGGAAGCCGATGTGGCGGCTCACCGACGGGTCGGCCCGCTCGACGATCCGGCGCAGCAGCTCCTCCGGCGCGGACGGGTTGCGGATCAGCGCGCGCAGGACCGGGTCAACGTTCATGAGCAGGCAGCGTATGCCGTCACGCCGGTCGAACGTCCTCGGGTCGCGCTCGAAGATCGCCGTCTCCGGCCGGGAAGCGGGGCCGGACCTCACCGGTTGACCGAGAACGGCGATCTTCACATCGGGCGGACGCCGCCGAGGGGACGCACGCGGGCGACCCATGGCGGCTATCGTGCGCTGATGCCAGGTCTCGTGGATCGACCGCTGCTTTTCCTCGACGTCGACGGGCCGCTGATCCCGTTCGGCGGCACGGTGCCGGCCACCGTCGCGGAGCCGCCGCTGGACGATGCGCATCCGCTGCTGGCCCGGCTGGATCCCGGACACGGCCGCCTGCTGGCCGCGCTGCCGTGCGACCTCGTGTGGGCCACGACGTGGCTGGACGACGCCAACGAGGTGATCGCGCCACGGCTCGGCCTGCCGCGGCTGCCGGTCGTGGACTGGCCGGACGACGAGGACGACCCGCCGGGCCGCGTGCACTGGAAGACGCGCGGGCTGGTCGCCTGGGCGGCGGGGCGGTCGTTCGTCTGGGTCGACGACGAGCTGACCGACCATGACCGTGCCTGGGTGACCGCGCACCACGCGGGCCGGGCCCTGCTGCACCGGGTCGACCCGCGCCAGGGCCTGCTGGCCGCCGACTTCACCGCCATCCATGACTGGCTGACGGCCCTGGAACGATGAAGATCGCCGTCTCCGGTCGGAAGGTGAGGCCGGACCTCACTTCGTGACCGGAGACGGCGATCTTCCCAGCGGACCCGCGCAGGCGGGAGCCGGATCAGATGCGGTAGATGGCCAGGCCCATGACGGCGGGCTTGCCGTTCGCGCCGGTGACGTTGATGTCGAGCACGCCGTCGGACACCGTCACGGTGTACGCGCCGTTCTCGCGCCAGTGGCCCAGGGCCAGGTCACCGAGGTTGCTGGCCTTGAGGATGCCCTCCAGGGTGACGTTGAACCGGCGGGTGTTGCCCTGCACCGACTCCATCTCCCAGACGTACACCTGGTAGGTGCCGTTGGCGACGGTCTGCGACATGGAGATCGTGCCCAGGTCCGTGCCGATCAGGCCGGTGTGGAGCATGTCCACGGTGGCCGCGTCGGGCAGCGGGCTGGGCGTGACGGTGTTGGTGTGGGCGGTGCCGCCGGACACGGTGAACCCGGTGGACTGGGCCGTGGTCTGGCTGACCCACTGGTTGCCTTCGACGACGACCGCGGGTCCGTTGAGGTTGATCCCCTTGACGAAGCCGACGGCCGGCGGGCTGGTCGACGGCTGCGGCGACGGCGAGGCCGGCGGCGCGGACGGGGAGGTGGTGGACCCGCCGGTGACCACGGCCCGGTCGAGGGTGACGACCGTGCCGGAGGCGGCGGCGTTCTTGGTGCCGGTGTTGCGGATCCGCAGCGTGTGGCTGCCCGCGGCCAGCACCGGGCTGGTCCAGACCGCCACGTCGCCGGTCTTGGCCGCGGCGTACAGGTCCACGTTGACCTCGGCGCCGCCGTCGATCGACACCGCGGCGATGCCGTGGTGTGAGCCGGTCACGGCCCGGTAGACGACCCGGGTGCCGTTGAACGCCAGCGTCGCGGTCTCGCCGCTGTTGAGGCTCCAGCTCTGCGAGGCGTTGTAATACACCGCCGGGGCGGTCTCGTTGCAGGCGGTGCAGTGGTTCCAGCCGCTGTAGTTCCACTGGTTCTGCCCGGTGCCCTGGGTCGCGTCGTCGACGTTGACGGTGCCCGGCGGCTGCGGCGACGCGCTGGGCGACGGCGACGGCGAGGCCGGGGGAGACGGCGGCGGCGACGACGGCAGGACGCCGCCGTTCTTGGCGATCAGGCGCGCGGCCTGGGTAGCGAACATCTGGTACGCCGGGTCGTACTGCGCCTTGGACGTGTCGGGTTCGCCGTAGATGGAGAAGCCCTCGCCGTTGTCGGGCGGCCAGATGAACGTGGCCGGGTCGACGGTGTCGTCCTGCGGATGCGGCCTGGTCGCCGGGGGCACGACCTTGCCCTCGACCCGCCAGGACAGCCAGCCGGCGCAGTCGTTGTTGTTGTAGATCGTGTCGGCCCAGCCGCTGTAGATGCCGGACCGGGTGACCTTCTCGGCCGCGCTGCGCGCCGGGTAGGCGAACTCCTGCATGAGGACGGGCTTACCGGAGGCCACCGCCGTCGCGCAGTGCTGGTTGATCAGGTTGTTGACCTGCGCGGGGGAGATGTTGTGGTACGTCGGGTAGGTGTGCCAGGTCTGGAAGTCGATCGCCGGCACGTTCGCGGCCTCGGTGTTCGGGTCGGAGCCCGCCTGCCCGCCGTAGAAGCCCTCGCTGCCGGTGGTGACCAGCTGCTGGGCGCCCTGCGCCTTGATGTAGGACGCCATCTCCTGGTACCAGCCCTGGGCCAGGGACACCGAGCTGACCTCGGGCTCGTTCATCAGGTCCCAGGCGAAGATCGTCGGGTCGTCCTTGTACTTCACGCCCGTGATGCTGTTGGTGCGGTTGAGCACGAAGCCGACCCAGTCCTTGTACAGCTGCTTGGTGCGGGGGTCGCTGTAGAAGAACGTGTAGCGCTGGGCGTGGTTCGAGCCGTTGTAGCCGGGGATGTACCAGGAGTTGATCTGCTGGGTGCCGCCCGCCCACTGCCAGAAGTCCATCATCGCGATGTTGAGCTTCAGGCCGAGCTGCCCGGCCTTCGCGATGACGTAGTCCCAGCGGCCCAGCCCGTTGGTCGTGCTCGGGTTGAAGGCGTACGTGCTGGTGGCGGTGTCCCAGTAGATCAGGTACGTGCCGTGCATGCCCATGTTGGACGCGTCGCCGGTGCTGGCCGGGTTCCAGATGTGCGGCTTGGTGGTGCCGTCCAGCGACCCGATGACCGAGTGCAGGATGCCGCGTACGACGTTGTAGTTGCTCGCGTCGGCGTAGCCGAGCATCGAGTCGACCTCGGCGCGGGTGCCCCAGCCGAGGTAGTGGCTGTTGGTGCCCGCGACGTAGAACGGCTTGCCGTCGAGCATGAACTTGGTGCCGGCGGTGGTGACGAAGCCGGGGGCGGCGTTCGCCTTGTTGCCGACGAGCAGGGGTAGTGCCACGGCGAGGACCATCGCAATCATGAGCGGGATGGTGAGCCGGTTGAGCCGAAGAGCTTTCATGCCAGGTCTCCTACCTGTGTCTCTCCTGGTGCTCTGGGGGGAGCGCCGCGTCCGGGGCCGGGCGCCCCGAACGCGACGTGCTTCGATTAATGCGCATCTTTCAAACAAGACGGACACGGGCGTCCCCGGGTCCGGTTCTAACGACGCCCGTCAGCCGGCTGCGGGCGGGTCCAGGGGCGGGATGGCGTTCGCGGCGATGACCTGCCGGAACCAGTGGCCGCTGTCCTTGATCGTGCGGCGCTGGGTGTCCCGGTCGACGTGGATGAGGCCGAAGCGCTGGCTGTAGCCGTACACCCACTCGAAGTTGTCGATCAGGGACCACATCACGTAGCCGCGCACGTCGACGCCGTCGGTGATGGCGTCGTGCAGCGCGGCCAGGTGCGCGTGCAGGTAGGCGACCCGGCCCGCGTCGTCGACGCGCCCGTCCGGGCCGACCGTGTCGGGCGAGGCGACGCCGTTCTCGGCGATGACGATCGGCACCGGGCCGTAGTCGTGCCGGATGCGGTTGAGCAGCTCGCGCAACGCGGCCGCGTCGACGACACCGTGGATGGTGGACGGGCCGTCGGCGGGCGCGATGTGCACCAGGCCGTCGCTGCCGACCCACCGGTTGTACGGGTCGGCGGGGCCGGGACCGGCTGCGACGTACAGCGGCGTGTAGTAGTTCACGCCCAGCAGGTCGATCGGGGCGGTCGCCGCGGCGAGGTCGCCGTCGCGCACGAAGCCCCAGTCGGTGACGTGCGCCGTGTCGGCGATCAGGTCGGCCGGGTACTGCCCGCGCAGCAGCGGGTCGAGGAAGATCCGGTTGCGCAGGGCGTCGGCGCGGCGTACCGCGTCCCGGTTCTCCGGGGTTTCCACGGGTGTGCGCACCGGAGCCGGGTTGAGCGCGATCGACACCTGCGCGGTGCTGGGCAGGGTCGCGCGCAGGGCCTGCACGCCCAGGCCGTGGGCGAGGTTGAGGTGGTGGGCGACGGTCAGCGCGGTGGCGTCGTCGGCGACGCCGGGGGCGTGGATGCCCGAGGCGTGGCCGAGGAACGCGGTGCACCACGGCTCGTTCAGGGTCACCCACAGCGGCACCCGGTCGCCGAGCCGCGCCGCGACCAGCGCGGCGTAGTCGGCGAAGCGCTCGGTCATGTCCCGGTTCGCCCAGCCGCCCGCGTCCTGCAGCACCTGGGGGTGGTCCCAGTGGTAGAGGGTCAGCATCGGCTCGACGCCGTTGGCGAGCAGCTCGTCCACCAGCCGTGAGTAGAAGTCCAGCCCCTTGGCGTTCGCCGGGCCGCGCCCGTCGGGCTGCACCCGCGGCCAGGACACCGAGAAGCGGTAGGTGCCCAGGCCCAGTTGCGCCATCAGCGCCACGTCGTCGCGGTAGCGGCGGTAGTGGTCGACGGCCAGGTCGGCCCGGTCGCCGTTGTCCACCCGCCCGGGGACTGCGGTGAAGGTGTCCCAGACCGAGGGCGTACGGCCGTCGGCGTCCAGGGCTCCCTCGACCTGGAACGCCGCCGTCGCCGCGCCCCAGCGGAAGCCCGCGGGGAACTCCGGCGGTGCGTGGCGGCGGTCGGGCGCGGTCTCCGTGGGGGCGGTCATCGGCGGCACTCCTTGCGGGTGAGGGCGGATCAGCGAGTGCGGTACTTGCCGGTGCTGCCCCGGGGCAGCAGCCGGTAGGGCTCGGCGGGCTGGGAGTCGGCCCCCGGCCCGCCGTCGATGGCGGCGAACAGCATGCGCGCCGCCTGCGCGCCCCGGCCCGGGATGTCGTGGGCCAGCGCGGTGAGTTTCGGGTTGACCAGCCGGCACAGCCGGGAGTCGTTGAACGCGACCAGGGACAGCTCGTCCGGAACGGACAGCCCCATCTCCAGGGCGACCTCCAGGCCGGTCACCGCGGTCAGGTCGGTGTGGTAGATGATCGCGGTCGGCCGGTCGGGGGAGGCCAGCAGCCGCCGGGTGGCCTGCGCGCTGTCCTCGTCGGAGTAGTCGGCGCGCACGGTCACCGGTTCGGGCAGGCCGCGCAGCCGGCACACCTCGTGCAGGGCGGTGGTGCGGTCCACGATGTGGCGCATGTCCGGGTCGCCCGCGACGTGGGCCAGGCGGCGGTGGCCGAGCGCGGCCAGGTACTCGACGACGTCGGTCATGCCGGCCGCGTCCTGCGACCAGATGCTCGGCAGCGAGCCGGTCCCGGCCGGGCCGCCGATGACGACCGCGGGCAGGTGCAGGTCTTCCAGCACGCCGACCCGCGGGTCGGCGTCGCGCAGGTTGAGCACGATGACGCCGTCGACGCGGTGCTCTGCCCACCAGCGACGGTAGGTGGCGATCTCGGCTTCGGTGTCCTCGACGACCTGGAGGTTGAGCCCGCAGGAGCGGGCCGACAGCTCGGACTCCAGGCCACTGATCAGCTCCATGGTGAACGGCTCGGCCCCGAGCAGCCGGGCGGGCCGCTGCAGGGCCAGGCCGATCGCGCCGGCCCGGCCTCCGCGCAGGGCGCGGGCCGCGCTGTGCGGCCGCCAGCCCAGCTCGGCGGCCACGGCGAGGACCCGCTGACGGGTCTCCTCGGAGACGCCGGGCTGGTCGTTGAGCGCGAACGAGACCGCCGACCGGGAGACTCCGGCACGGTCGGCGATGTCGGCGATGGTGGGGCGCTTCACGGCCGTCCTCCGTTCCGCATGGGCAGCTCCCTGGTCGTTGGCACTAAACCGATTTTGTTACGGACCGGCACAGTAGCAGCGCGCTCCGTCGGGTGGAAGACCCCGGTCGATGAGGTCCGCGAGCGGCGAGATCTGTTGTGGCGCTGCGGATAGTGCTTCATCTGCGGTGATACTCCTCTGAGGATGGGGTGGAAAAGTTTCCGGCGGAACACGGTGTTGACGTACCTGCGGGGGAGGGCTATGGTCCCGGTCACTGTTTCGATTTAGTTCCCATCGCGTCTCGATGGATCGCGACAGGACCGCCGGGGACTCCGCTCCGGGGGCCCGCCCGATGCCGGCCGGACGCAACGCTTCCGCACCTCTCCACGCGCATCGCACCTCACAGGAGTTCACTATGGAGCATGCTCGATCCAGGAAGTCCCGCCGGAGGCCCGGCGTCGTCCTGAGCGCGCTGCTGCTGGCCGCCTCGCTCGTCACGGCCGCCTGCGGCGGCGCCGACGAACCCGAGGCCGAGAGCGGCCCGGTCACCATCAGCTGGGGCTGGTGGAGCAACACCCCCGAGAAGGACGCGCTCTACCGCAAGTGGCTGGACGGGTTCGAGGCCGCCAACCCCAACATCAAGATCAAGTCTGAGTTCCTGCCCTGGGACGCGTACTGGGACAAGGTGAAGACCACCACCGCCGGCGGCAACGCGTACGACGTGGTCGGCCTGTGCTCCTGCTTCGCCGCGTCCTACTTCGACAACGAGGTCTTCGCCGACCTCAAGAAGATGGACGGATACGCCGACGCCGTCAAGGGCGCGCAGCCCGGCCCGGTCGGCGTGTTCGGCTGGCAGGACAAGCAGTACGCGATGCCCGTCGGCATCTCCGTGCCGCTGATCGGCTACAACAAGGACCTGTTCAAGGCGGCGGGTGTCGCCACGCCCGACCCGGCCGTGCCGATGACCCTCGACGCCTTCAAGGAGATGGCGAAGAAGCTCACCAAGGTCAACAGCTCCGGCAAGGTCACCCAGTACGCCCTGCACCCGGGCAGCCTCAACTTCTGGGAGTCGCTGATCGCCATGCGCGGCGGCTCGATGTACGACAACTTCGTCAGCCCGAGCAAGGTCACCATCAACACCCCGCAGGGCATCGCGGGCCTGGCCGACTACGCCGGGCTGTTCACCGACAAGATCGTGCCGCCGATCGACGAGCAGCGCGAGAACCAGTGGCTCAACGGTGACCTGGACAGCCTGCGCACCGGCAAGGTCGCCATGGCCCGGGTCGGCCCCTGGAACTTCGCCGACATCGCCGCCAAGTCCCCGAACATCGGCGTCTTCCCGCTGCCGAAGGTCGGCGACAGCCTGGTCCTCTACTCCGGCGCCAACGGGTACGCGATCTCCGCGGAGAGCGAGCACCAGAAGGAGGCCTGGGCGTTCCTCAAGTGGATGCTCAAGACCGAGAACCAGGTCGAGTTCGCGAAGTTCAGCGACGTGCCGGTCGACGTCGAGGCGCTGAAGAAGCTGCCCGACTTCATCACCCCGAAGGACTTCGCGCCGACCCTGCTGGCCTCCGTGCCGGCCTTCCGCCCCGGTCTGCTGACCGTCAAGGAGGAGCTGGGCAAGGACGTCGGCCTGATCATCGACGACCTGGGCCGCGGCAAGCTCACCCCCGAGCAGGCCGCCGCCGAGATCGAGAAGAAGGGCAACGCGCTGCTGTCGCAGTAGCCCTTCCCGGCGACGACGCCCCACACGCGCGGGGCGCCGCCGCCCGGGCCCGGCCGCCACGGGGGCGGCCGGGCTCACCCCTCCCGACCCCATCCGCGCCCGTTCCCGCAGGTCCCGACCGGAGGCGTACCGCATGACCATCGCTCTTGAACCGCAGCGGCCCCAGCGCCGCTGGTGGCGGCGGGAGGGGGTGCAGGGATACCTCTACATCAGCCCGTGGCTGCTCGGCTTTCTGATGTTCGGCGTCGCGCCGCTGATCGCGGCGTTCATGACCAGCCTGTCCAAGGCCAACGTGTTCCGCACGATCCGCTTCGTCGGCACCGACAACTACGAGAAGATCCTCACGAACGACCCGGTGTTCGCCACCATCGCCGGGAACATGCTGATCTACGTGATCGGCTCGACGGTCATCTCGATCGGCCTGGGCCTGATCCTGGCGCTGCTGCTGCACAAGGACTTCCGCGGCAACCACGTCTTCCGCACCCTGATCTACGTGCCCAGCCTGCTCGTCGGCATCGCCACCGCGTACCTGTTCAAGCAGGTGTTCCGGGGCGGCGAGGTCGGCCTGGCCAACATGTTCCTCAGCCTGTTCGGCACCGATCCCGTCAACTGGCTCGGCGACTCCGACAAGCCCTGGCTCGCGCTGGTCGCGCTGATCCTGGTCAACGTGTGGTTCGCCGGCGGCACCATGCTGATCTTCCTGGCCGGCCTCAAGGGCATCCCGGCCAGCTACTTCGAGGCCGCCCGCGTCGACGGGGCCGGGCCGTGGCAGATGTTCCGCAAGGTCACCCTGCCGCTGCTGTCGCCGGTCATCGTCTTCAACACCGTGATGGCGCTGATCGGGCACATCCAGGTCTTCGAGACCCCGCTCGCGTTCGCCAACAGCGGCGGCGTCGCCACCGGCAACCCGCTCGGCTACGAGAACAGCCTCGGCACCTTCGTCACCTACCTGTACGTCAAGGGCTTCGTCTACCAGGACATGGGCTACGCCTCCGCGCTGGCGTTCATCATGTTCGCCGCCACCCTGCTGCTGACCGGCCTGGTGCTCTGGCTGGCCCGGCGCTTCACCGCGTACGGCGACGCCGACCAGAACTGATCCGGAGGACCGCCATGCACGACGTCCTGGAGCGACCCGCCCCGACGACGCCCGTCCCGCCCGCCGCCCGTTCCGCCGCCCGCCGCCGCAACGGCCGGGCGCGCTGGGAGCTGACCGCGCGGATCACCGCGCTGAGCCTGTTCTGCCTGCTGCTGCTGTTCCCGTTCGTGTGGCTGGTGTCGCAGTCGCTCAAGGACACCAACCAGTACTTCGCCGTGCCGTTCGAGTGGATCCCCAGCCCGTTCCGCTGGGAGAACTTCACCGACGTCATCTTCAAGTACGAGTTCCTGCACTACATCGGCAACAGCCTGTGGCTCGCCGTCTACGCCGTCGTGGTCAACATCCTGTCGTCGTCGTTCGTCGCGTACGGCTTCTCCCGGTTCCGCTTCCCGGGCCGCAACGCGCTGTTCATGGTCGTGCTCGCCACGATGATGCTGCCCGGCCAGGTCATGACGATCTCGCTGTACCGCTTCTACCGCGACATCGGCTGGATCGACACCTTCTATCCGCTGCTGGTCCCGAAGCTGTTCGGGGCCGCCTTCGAGATCTTCCTGTTCCGGCAGTTCTTCCTCAGCCTGCCCCGCGAGATCGACGAGGCCGCCCGCATCGACGGCTGCGGGACGCTGCGCACCTGGTGGCACATCATCCTGCCGCAGTCCAAGCCGGTCATCATCGTCGTGGCCGTTTTCACCTTCCTCGGGAGCTGGCGGGAGCTGTTCGGGCCGCTGATCTACCTCACCGGGGAGGAGAACCGCACGCTGCCGCTGGGCCTGCTGTACTTCACCTCGCCGTTCGGCTCGTCGCTGCCCATGCTGATGGCCGCCATCGTCATCTCGCTCATCCCGCCCGTCGTCCTGTACGCCCTCGGGCAGAAGTACATCGACAAGGGCGTCGCCATCGCGGAGATCAAATGAACCTGCCCCAGCCCGTCGCGCTCGACCGCCCGCTGGACCGGTCCGCGCTGCCCACGCCCGTCCTGGACGCTTCGCCGGAACTCGTCGAGCTTTACTGGGCCGCCTGGGAGCTGGCGTACCAGCACGTCGTGACGCGGGAGGGAGCGCCGCGGTCGCCGTACATGGACGAGGGGTTCGATCCGGACACGATCTGGATCTGGGACACCTGCTTCATGGCGCACTTCTGCAAGTATGCCCCCGACCTGTTCCCCGGGGTGGAGAGCTTCGACAACTTCTACCGGCCGATGTACGACGGTTCGCCGACGTCCCTGAAGATCCACCACCCGGACAACCCGCCGCTGTTCGCCTGGTCCGAGCTGGAGTACGTCCGCCACACCGGCGACCTGGACCGGGTCCGGTGGCTGCTGCGCGACCGCCGCTACCTCCAGCAGCACTTCGCGTTCATGGAGGGCACCCCGGCCGGCAGCCGCTTCCCGCACAGCAACATCCCGACCACGGTGCAGCGCGTGCCGCGCGGCTACCTGTGGGAGGGCGTCACCAGCGGCATGGACAACACGCCCCGCGCCCCGATCCAGGGCGAACACGGCACCTCCGGCGACGTCCTCTGGTTCGACGTAGCCGCCCAGCAGGCCCTGTCCGCCCGGTCCATCGCCGCCCTGGCCCGGCTCATCGGCTCCGACGACCTGGCGGAGGAATACGAGGCGCATCACGCTCGGCTCGTCGAACTGGTCAACGACTTCTGGTCGGCCGAGCACGGGTTCTACTTCGACCGCTTCGCCGAGGAGCCCTACAACTTCCACCGGGTACGCACACCGGCTGTGTACTGGCCCCTGCTCGCCGGCGCCTGCGACGCGGCCCAGGCCGACGCGCTCGCCGCCGCCCTGGCCGACCCGACCTGTTTCGGCGGACCGGTGCCCTGGCCGTCGGTGGCGCGCGACGACCCCGAGTTCCGCCCCGACGGCATGTACTGGCGCGGCGGCGTCTGGATCCCCGTCGCCTACGCCAGTGCCCGGGCCCTGTCCGACTCCGGCCACCCCGACCTGGCCCACCGCGCATCCCTCGACCTGATCCGCCACATGTCCCGCACCTGGTCGTCCTACTCGCCCCCGACCATCTGGGAGGCCTACTCACCCACCCGCCCGGCCCCCTCCACGGCCAAGGACGACCTGACCCCCGTACGCCCCGACTTCTGCGGCTGGTCTGCCCTGGCCCCCATCTCGATGCTCATCGAACACGTCCTCGGCTTCCGCGTCGACGCCCTCACCCGCACCCTCCACTACCGCCCCCACCTCCCCGGCCGCACCGGCATCCACAACCTCCGCGTCGCCGACACCCGCGTGACCCTCATCGCCGACGACACCACCCTGACCGTCGAAACCGACGGCCCGATCACCCTCGCCCTCCCCGACCGCACCCTCCCCCTCACCCCCGGCCACCACGTTTTGGAAAGGAAGGGCACCTTCACATCGCCATAGGTAGAGGAAGGGCACCTTCTTAACGTGGCATGCCTACTGAGCTGCGGTGGAGCGGTCAGCCGGCGGCGGGCAGCGCGTTCAGGCGGGCGGTCACGTGTTGCTCGAGTCCGGCCATGGTGCGGGTGAACTCGGCGGCGAGGTCGAAGTCGTACCGTCGGGCCAGCACCAGCACCGACCACAGGCAGTCGGCCAGCTCGTGCGCGAGCGCCTCCCGCCCGCCGGGCAGTTCACGCCGGCCCTCAGCGGCCATAACCTGCTTGGCCAGGTCACCGACATCGCCTACGAAGCCGAGCATGAGGTCTTCCCGGGTCCAGGCCCGGCCCTGGGTGCGCACGTTGAGTTCGTCGTACATCTCGCAGATCTGCAGCGCTCGTTCCTGCAGGCTCTCCAGGTCCGTCATGGTCTCCCCGTCCGTTCGGTGATGGCGTTGCAGGCTATCGCGTCCCGAACCACGGCTGGGGGGTGTCACCGTGCAGGTGGCCACGCATGAAGCGTTGACAAGGTGCCCCTTTGGCTTCCTACGGCGAAGTGAAGATCCCCTTCTGGCTCTCGGTCGTTGGCCCGTTTCGAAGCGTCGTATCGGTCCACCATCATGTCGGCGTGGAGACCAGGGCCGACTTTGCACTCGAATTGCAGTTGCAGCGAGTCGATGAGATTGCGCGGGATCATGCTGTCAAAGCAGCTCTCTCGGCGGTGCACGCACATCTGCGCAGCGGTGGACGTAGACGCCGCGCGGGTCAGAGGCTGGTGATGCTTCTCGGCGAGGCGCGTCATGAAGCTGCGGTGGCAGACGAATGGCAGGTGGTGAGGCTACTTCAAGACTCGATCGATTATGTCGAGGGCCGCATCATCAAGGTGGAGTTCGAGGAGCGCTATCGACTTTTCAGAACGGAGCCGCGCGCGACACCGGCCTGCTCCGGCTGCTGTCGAGCGTCACGGCGAGCGTGTGCGAGTTCGCAGTGGAGCAGGGCCGGGCTTTCCTGGACTCGCAACCTGGGGCAAGCGCGGAAGAATTGCTGATTCGGATGCGGTCGCTGGGCGAGGATTCCCGGCTCATGCAGGCGCCGCCGGACCGTCCGGGACGCTACCGGATCGTTCGCGGAAGCGCTGAGACCATGATCTGGTTGGAGCGGGTCATTCGAGATCATCGTATCGATGTCGAAGATGCCCGGGAGCTGGCCCGGACCATGGCACTGTCTCCCGAAGCCGTGGCGGCGCTGGCGGAGGACGAGAGCGGATGGCTGCTCTTCAGGGCCGCCGAGCTTCGTCGGCGGGCTGCCGCGTTGCTGACTTTGCGGGAGGCGGTCGAAGATCCCAGTGCGTCCGAGCACGATCTCTTGCGGGTGCTGCGTGGGCAGCCATGGATTTTCGGCGGCAGTTTCGTGCACGAGGCCGCGCAGCGCAGACTGGTCGAGGGCGACGAGGTCGACATTCCGCTCATCCGTGGCGACGGCGCACTGCACGTCGTCGAACTGAAACTGGCGATGAAGCTCGGTAAGCCTCTGATCAAGCGGCATCGTAGCGCCTGGGTGCCGACGTCCGAGGTTCACGACGCGGTCGGGCAGGCGGTCAACTACCTTGTCGGCCTCGACGAGAATCGCGAGCGTATCCGGGAGGACTTCGGGATCGAGACCCGACGGGCGAGCGCGGTGGTGCTCATCGGACATCCGGCGTTGCAGCCAGGCGTTCCGGAGGTCGAGATCAACGAAACGCTGCGTACGTTCAACGGTCACCTCAACCGAGTCGAGGTGCTCACGTACAAGGAGCTGGTCGACAACGCCGAGCGTTCGCTCGGCGGGCCACCGGTCGATCTGTTCTCTCCGGCCCCAGCTCACCGCAGGTGAAGAGTTAAGAAGGTGCCCTTCCTCTACGTAGAACGATGGGAAGGTGCCCTTCCTTCGGGCAGTGGCGGCGCAGCCCCGGTGGGGTGCGCCGCCGCCGTTGTGTCAGTGGCCCTGAGCGGCCTACTCGAGTGCGAACTCCAGTGCGTACTCGAGAGCGAACTCCAATGCGGACATGGCGAACACCACCTTTCCGAGGACTGCCTGACGTGCGTGAACTCAGCTTCCTGCGCGTGCAACAAAGTGTCAAGCAACTCTATATTTAAATTGATTACGATCCGGTCAACAGATCCAGCGGTACGGCCTTCGCGATGGCCTCGTTGCCCGCGTCGTTGGGGTGGATGTGGTCCCCGCTGTCGAAGGCCGCGCGCAGCTTGCCGGACGCGTCCGGGTCGCGGAGTACGGCGTCGACGTCGATGACGTCGTCGAACTGGTCGCTGTCGCGCAGGTACGCGTTCACCGCGAGTCTCGTGTTCTCCTTGCCCGGCGTCCAGGAGGTGAAGCCCTGGAACGGCCCGAGGGTGCAGGCGAGCACCCGCAGGCCCAGCTGGCGGGCCTGGGTGGCGAGCTGGCGCAGGCCGAAGATGACCCGTTCGGGGGAGTCGTCGTAGATCTGGATGTCGTTGATGCCCAGCGCGACGACGACCGTGCGCACGCCGGTCTGTCCGGGGGCGTCGCGCAGGAACCGGGCCAGGCCGTTCACGCCCAGCTCGGGGAAGCCGATCTCGGAGCCGTCGTGGGCCAGCGCGTTGCCGGCCAGGCCGAGGTTGAGCACGGCAGGGTCGGCCTCGCCCGGGTCGTCCTGCAGCCGCGCGGCCAGGTAGTCGGTCCAGCGCCGGTGCAGGCCCAGGGTGGAGCCGTTGGCGGCGGTCAGGGAGTCGCCGAGGACCGCCACGGCCCCGGCCGCGTGCCGGGTGCGCACGTCGACGCCGCTGAGGAAGAACCAGTAGTTGCGGCTGTCGGTGACCGTGTACTCGGCTTTCGCGGCCTGGTCGCCCGCGCCGATGTACGCCGGCTCGCGGGCGTTGAACTGGAACGTCACCGGGCCGGTCGCCGCGGGCAGGAACACGCTGACGGTCAGCTCCTGCAGCGCCCGCACCGGCATCGGCACCGGGTCGCTGAGCACCTGGCCGCCCTTGGGCACGGTGACCTGCTGGCGGCCGTCGAAGGTCAGCTCGCGCAGGGTGGCCGGCTGGATCTGTGGGGTGTCGTTGGCGACCGGCAGGGCCAGCGTCGCCCGGCCGACGGTCAGCGGCTGCGTGCCGTACGCGTTGGACAGGCGGATGCGGGTCTCGTCGCCGCCGACCGAGGTGCGCACGGTCATCCGTACCGTCTGGTTGGTGAAGCCCTTGCCCGCGATGCCGCCGCCCGCCGGAGCCAGCGCGGACGCCCACGTGCCGACCCAGCCCTCGCCCGGCGCGGCCTCGGCCGGCGCGCCGGACCGGCCCCACGCGACGGCCAGGGTGAGCGCGGTGGCGACGAGCACGGCGGCCGCGACGACGATCCGCCGCTGCGAGGAGTTGGCCACGGACATCGACCTTCCAGGCGGGACGCTGCGCCACGTCGCGCGATGTCCGGGTAGGAGGCCATCAAAGTCCGGTCAGCGTACGTACGTCAATACGTCGATCACCTGATCGGCTTGGCGAACCAGTGATGCGCATAGGGCGCGTCGTTGAACGCGGGCACCTCGGCGAAGCCGCACCGGGCGTAGAGGGCGCGGGCCTCGACCAGGTCGTCGCGGGTGTCCAGGCGCAGCAGCGACCGTGTCGGCCAGAACGTGGTCGACCTCGGCCGCGGTCGCCGCCCGGCCGTACCAGCGGCCGACGATGTCGGTGAAGTACCCGCGCAGCGCGCCCTGGGCGGCGGGGTCGGGCGGGGAGGTGAGGGCGATGGCGACGGTCGGCGGCACCCGGCCATCGTGCCCGGCCGCGACGCCCGCGGCCAGCGGTTTCCATCGCCCTCGATCATGGGCCCGGCTCGCGCCGGGCACCGGTCCCGGCCGCCGGCGAGGGCCGGCCGGGACGGGGTGGAGAGCCGGACCTCCGGCCGCGTTCGGGCGCAGGGTCGGAGGTCCGGCAGCTGTGGGGCCGTCAGCCGGCGATGGTGGCGTGCATCTCCCAGGTCATCACCTCGGCCGGAGCGCTCGCGGTGATGCGCTGGCCGCCGCTGCCGGTCAGGCGCACCGCGTCGCCCTCGGCCAGGGTGCCCGCCTGCTCCATGGCCACCGAGCCGCGCGCCACGAACAGGTGCAGGTACGGCGCGTGGGGCAGCGCGACGCTGCCGCCCGCCTCCAGCCGTGCGACGTGCAGCGCGGCGTGCCGGTTCTTGATCCGGATCGCGGACGCGCCGTCGTGCTGCTTCATGCCGGAGGCCACCGTGACCAGGCCGCCGCGCAGCAGCTCGTCGTCGATCTCGAGCTGCTCGTAGCCGGGCTTGATGCCGTCGGTGTCCGGGACCACCCACATCTGGATGAAGTGCACCGGGTCGGCGTGCTTGTGGCCCTCCAGCCGCCAGGAGTCGTTCTTCTCCGAGTGCAGGATGCCGGTGCCCGCGCTCATCCGCTGGGCCAGGCCGGGGTAGATGACGCCGGAGTGGCCGGTGGAGTCCTGGTGCACCAGCGAGCCGCGCAGCACCCAGGTCACGATCTCCATGTCGCGGTGCGGGTGCGTCTCGAAGCCCATGCCGGGCTTGACGATGTCGTCGTTGTTGACCAGCAGCAGTCCGTGGTGGGTGTTGCGCGGGTCGTAGTGTCGACCGAACGAGAACGAGTGCTTGGAGTCGAGCCAGCCGATGCGGGTCTTGGCCCGCTCGTCGGCGTACCGGACGTCGATGAGCTCGCGGCGGGGCTTGGCGGTGGAGGTCTTCACGGCCGTGCCTTTCGATCGGGTCGTTGCGTTGTCAACGAGTGCAGCATACATGACATTGTTGCGCGGTCAACTATTCCCGGTAGACTGCGGGCATGGCTGAGACGCGCTGGCTGGACGACGACGAGCAGGCGACCTGGCGGGCGTACCTGGAGGGCACCCGGCTGCTGATCCACGCGCTGGACCGCCAGCTCGAAACGGACTCCGGGGTATCTTTCGCCGATTACGAGCTGCTCGTCCTGCTCTCCGAGGCGCCGGGGCACCGGCTGCGCATGCGTGACCTGGCCGACGCCAGTTTCACCTCGCGCAGCGGGGTGACCCGCGCGGTGACCAGGCTGGAGGACGCCGGCTGGGTGCGGCGCGTCGAGTGCGACGACGACCGGCGCGGCATGCACGCCGAGCTGACCGAGGCCGGCGCGGCCAAGCTCGCCGCGGCCGCGCCCGGCCACGTCGGCGCGGTGCGCGAGCACATGTTCGACCACCTCAGCCAGGCCGAGCAGGCCCACATCCGCGAGGCGTACACCCGGATGCGGGCGCATCTGCGTCCCTGAGCGGCCCCCGGCTATCGTGTACCGATGCCCGAGGGTCACACCGTACGCCGGCTCGCCGACCGGCACCGCGAACTGTTCGCGGGGGAGCCGGTCGCGGTCACCAGTCCGCAGGGCAGGTTCGCCGAGGGCGCGGCCCGGATCAGCGGCGCGGTCCTGCTCGACACCGAGGCGTACGGCAAGCACCTGCTGCACCACTACGGCGACGTCAGCCTGCACGTGCACCTGGGGCTCTACGGCAAGTTCGCCGACGGCGACCTGCCCGTGCCGGCCCCGGTCGGCCAGATCCGGCTGCGGATGGCCAACCCCCGGCACTGGCTCGACCTGCGCGGCCCGACCGCCTGCGAGCTGCTCGACCCGCCCGAGGTCGACGCGCTGCGGGCCCGGCTGGGCGCGGACCCGCTGCGCGCCGACGCCAAACCCGAGCAGGCGTACGAGCGCATCCGCCGCAGCGACCAGGCCCTCGCCGCGCTGCTGCTCGACCAGTCGGTGGTGGCCGGCACCGGCCTGATCTTCGTGCTGGAGGCGCTGTTCCGGGCCGGGCTCGCCCCGACCATGCCCGGTCGCAGGCTCACCCCCGACGGGTGGCGGGAGCTGTGGGCCGACCTGGTCGACCTGATGGGCAAGGCCGTGCTCAGCGGCCGGATCGACACGGTGCGCCCGGAGCACGAGCCGCAGGCGATGGGCCGCCCGCCACGGGTCGACCGGCACGGCGGCGAGGTCTACGTGTACCGCCGCCCCGGGCTGCCCTGCCTGGCCTGCGGCACCGAGGTCAGCCGCGGGGAACTGGCCGGACGCAATTCGTACTGGTGCGCGACGTGTCAGAAGGGGGCGGCGTGACGCGGTACGCCGGATTGCTGCGCGGGATCAACGTCGGCGGCAACAAGAAGATCGCCATGGCCGACCTGCGCAAACTGGTCGAGGGCCTGGGCCACTCTGACGTGAAGACACTGCTGCAGAGCGGCAACGTGGTGTTCTCCAGCGACTCGCCGGACCAGGCCGCCCTGGCCGCGGAGCTGGAACGGGCCATCGAGGCCGAGCTGGGCATGTCCGTCGGCTGCCTGGTACGCGACGGGGCCGACCTGGCCCGGATCATCGCGGCTGACCCGCTCGGCGAGGTCGCCGACAACCCGTCCCGCCAGTTCGTGGTGTTCCTGTCCGGCGCGGTCGACCAGGCGAAGCTGGCCGAGGTCGAGGCGCTGGCCAAGCCGGGGGAGCGGCTCGCGGCGGGGGAGCGCGAGGTGCACATGTGGCTGCCCGACGGCGCGGCCGAGACCAAGCTGACCCACCTGGCCTTCCAGAAGCGCCTGGGCGTCACCGTCGCCACCGCCCGCAACTGGAACACGGTCACCAAACTCGCCACCCTCCTCGCCTGACCACCGAACCCGAGCGCCCGCTCGCGCCGAGGACTCCGCTTTTCATAGACGTTGGCCTATCACATTGAAAATCCGTGACCCGGATTCGATGAGATAGGCCAACGTCTATGCAGGGCGGGGCGGGGCAGGGCGGGCGGGGCGGGCAGGGTGGGGCAGGGTGGGGCAGGGTGGGGCAGGGCGGGGCGGGCTGTCAGTGGTGGCGGTGGGTGGCCAGGCGGGCCAGGGCGTGGAGTTGGGAGGCGGGGGCGAGGGCCAGGTCGGCGGCGTGGAGGCGGCGTAGGGCCTGGGCGAGCAGGGCGTCGGCGCGGGCGCGGGCCCACGAACGCGCGCCGGCGGCGTCGACCAGTTCGGCGGCGCGGGTCAGGTCCGGGCCGTCGAGCGGGCCCTGGCGCTGGTACAGCAGGGCCAGTTCGTGCCCGGCGGGGGTGCCGGAGGTGAGCGCGGCGACGACCGGCAGCGACTTCTTGCGGCTGGCCAGGTCGGAGTGCACCGGTTTGCCGGTGACCGCGGGGTCGCCCCAGATGCCGAGCAGGTCGTCGACGAACTGGAAGGCCAGCCCCATCCGGCGGCCGAACTCGGTCAGCGCCGCGACCTGGTCGGCGTTGCCGCCGCCGAGCAGGGCGCCGAGCGCGCACGCCCCGCCCAGCAGCGCGGCCGTCTTCGCCTCGGCCATGGACAGGCACTCGGCGAGGCGTACGTCGTCGCGCTCCTCGAACTCCAGGTCGGCGCTCTGGCCGTCGAGCAGTTCCTGGACCGCGGCGTTGAGCAGCCGGCCCGCCTCGGGCACCGCCGGGTGCCCGCAGCCGGCGAGCACGTCGAAGCCGAGCGCGAGCAGCGCGTCCCCGGCGAGGATGGCCGGGGCCTGCCCGAACACCGTCCACGCGGTGGGCCGGTGCCGCCGGGTGACGTCGCCGTCCATGATGTCGTCGTGCAGCAGCGAGAAGTTGTGGACCAACTCCACCGCCACTGCCGCGGGCACCGCCTGGGCCGCGTCGGCGCCCACCGCCTCGGCCGCCACCAGCGCCAGCGCGGGCCGGATCGCCTTGCCGGCGTCACCGCTGGCGGGGGTGCCGTCGGCGTCCCACCAGCCGAAGTGGTACCCCGAGATGCGGCGCATCGAGGGCCGCAGGGTGCCGACCGCGGTTCTTAACGCGGGGTCGACGAGGGTGCGGCTCCACGCCAGCACATCCCGTGCGGACTGACCGCGTGCCATCTCCACAGTGCTCATGGTGCTACCACCTCTCCGAAGGGCTCATGACAAGAACGCCGGGCACCCTGTCCAACGTGCGCACACGCCGGCAAGGTGCCCGGCGGCGGGATCAGTGGCCGAGTTCCACGTTCTCCAGCACCCCGAGCGCGTCGGGGACCAGCACCGCGGCCGAGTAGTAGGCGCTGACCAGGTACGACAGGATGGCCTTGTCGTTGATGCCCATGAAGCGCACGGACAGGCTCGGCTGGTACTCGTCGGGCAGGCCGGTCTGGTGCAGGCCGATGACGCCCTGCTCGGCCTCGCCGAGGCGCATGACCAGGATCGAGGTGGTCCGGGTCGGGCTCACCGGGATCTTGTTGCACGGGAGCAGCGGCACGCCGCGCCAGGCGGGCACGGTGCTGCCGTTGATCTCCACGCCCTGCGGGTAGATGCCGCGGCGGGTGCACTCGCGGCCGAACGCGGCGATGGCCTGCGGGTGCGCCAGGAACAGGTGCGAGCTGCGGCGGCGGCTGAGCAGCTCGTCCAGGTCGTCGGGGGTCGGCGGCCCGGACCTGGTGTGTATGCGCTGCTTGAGGTCGGCGTTGTGGAGCAGGCCGAACTCCCGGTGGTTGATCAGCTCGTGCTCCTGGCGCTCCTTGAGGGCCTCGATGGTCAGCCGGAGCTGCTGCTCGATCTGGTTCATCGGCTCGTTGTAGAGGTCGGCCACGCGCGTGTGCACCTGCAGCACGGTCTGCGCGACGCTGAGCTCGTACTCCCGGGGGCTCAGCTCGTAGTCGACGAACGTGCCGGGCAGCTGCGCCTCGCCGACGTGGCCCGCGGAGATCTCGATCGCCGCCTCGCCGTGCTTGTTCTGCGGCGGCACCGGGTTGGCCTGGAAGCGCCGTACGTGGTCGCGCAGCAGCTCGGACTGCCCGACCACCTCGTCGAACGCGGCCCGGCTCAGCGACATGACGATGCAGCTGGTCACCGCCTTGACGGTGACGTCCCAGGTGCTGCCGAGCTTGGTCAGCGACTGGTCGCCGAAGTACTCGCCGTCGGCGAGCACGCCGAGCACGATGCGGTCGCCGTACTTGCCGGTGCCCATCTTGTTGACCTTGCCGTGCGCGATCAGGTGCACCTGGTCGGCGGGGCGGCCGGCCTCCACGATGGCGTCGCCGGGGGCGTACTCCGCCTGCGTGAACCGGTCGGCCAGCGCGCCGAGCACGCCGAGGTCCTCGAAGTCGCGCAGCAGCGGCAGCTCGCACAGCTCCGGCGGCACGACCTTGACCTGCGCGCCCACTGTCGTGAAGCTGACCCGGCCGTCGCCGACGGCGTAGCTCAGCCGCCGGTTGACCCGGTAGGTGCCGCCCTTGACCTGCACCCAGGGCAGCATGCGCAGCAGCCACCGGGACGAGATCTCCTGCATCTGCGGCGCCGACTTCGTCGTCGTCGCCAGGTTGCGAGCGGCCGCCGTGGCCAGACTCGACCGTGCCTGTCCACTCTCGACTTCCGCGGAGGAATCCACAGACACCACCATCACCCACCTCTGGTAGTACGAACCGGCGGGAGTTCTCCCGCCGGTGTGTCCGGTTCGCACTAATTCTTAGTGTTCAAGTGGTATGAACGAAAGGTCTGGAAGTGGTGATCGTGCTCTGCTAGGGTGCGGCCGCCCGGACATGACCAAGGCTCCGTCCTCGCCGGGTGAGCGGCGTGAACGGAGCCTTGATCGGTGCCCGGCTACAGGCGCAGCTCGGTCCAGGTCAACCCGTCGAGGGAGTGCTCGAAGGGCGGCTCGAACGTCTTGCGCCCGGCGCCCCGCAGGTAGCGGGCACCGAACCGGTCCCAGAGCGGCGCGTCGCCCACCCTGCCCAGCGTTGCCTCGGACGGCATGGCCCGGTAGACCGCACCCGAAAGCGGCTCGTACACCAGCAGGGTGCCGTCGAAGCAGACCACCGCGCCCAGCCCGGCGTCGCCGGAGGGGTCTGGTGGCAGGTCCTTGCCCAGGTCCGCCCAGTGCGCGCCGTCGTCGGTGGTGCGCCACACCCGGCGCTTCGGCGACGACTCGACGATGAACAAGATCCGGCCGTGATCGACATAGGGCCGCTGGCCCGCGCCCGCCCGTGCGGCGTCGCCCGGCAGCGGCACGTCCCGCCAGGTGCGGCCGCGGTCGCGGCTGACCCACAGCCAGGTCTTGGTGTCGTCCCCGCCGTGCACCCAGGCGCTGCCGTCGTCGCCGCGCACCACCTTGGTCCACATCGAGGTCAACGGCTTGGTCGGCGGTGGCGTCGCGAGCAGCGCGGAGCTTCCGTCCGGGCGCAGCACCACGATGTCGATGGGCTTGCCCGTGTTCGACCGCACCTCGGCGAGCCCGCCCTCCGGGATCTCCGCCACCGTGCCCTGCGGCTCCATCGATGGCGAGGTCCAGGTCCGGCCGCCGTCGGTGGTGAACCTGCGGCGCGTGCCGTCGTAGCTGTCCAGCGCGACCGTGGTGGCGCTGAGCACCCGCAGGTTGAGCTGCGGGCCGCGCTGCTCGGCGGGCATCGTCTCGCCCGGCACGGCGTGCCGCTGCCAGGACGCGCCGCCGTCCTCCGTCTGCGCGAGATAGAGCTGGCAAGGGTCCGCCGGGCAAGCGCGGGCGAGTGCGAACCCGTGATCGGCATCGGCGAACCAGACCTCCGGCGATTCGGTCAGCGACACCTCGCCGGCCGGTGACGACGGCGGGAACGCCGGTGGCACCGAGCCCGCCGTGGGCCGCAGCGCGGAGATCGTGCCGGCCAGGGTGGCCAGCACCGCGACCGCGCTCAGCGCCGCCACCGCGGTGATCCGCCGGCGGCGGCGCAGGCCGTGCACCGCGGTGACCACCGCGGCCGCCGACGGGGCGGGCAGGTCCGAGCGCCGGTGCAGCTCGTCGCGCAGCAGTCGGTCAACGTCGTGCATACGAGCCGCCCTCCACCTGGTCGTTGTCGAGCTGCCGGCGCAGCGCGGCCAGGCCCCGGTGGCGCAGCGAGCGCACCGTGGCCGGGCGGCGGTCCAGCATCGCGGCGATCTCCTCATCGGACAGATCGTCGAGAAAGCCGAGCACCAGCACCGCGCGCTGGGCCCGCGGCAGCGCGTCCAGCGCCCGCCGCAGCTGATCACGCACATCGACCGGGCCGTACGCGTCCGGCCCCGGCCAGTCGACCTCCAGCGGCACGCTCGCGGGCCGCCGTCGGCGGATCCGCCACGCGCTCAGGTACGTGTTGAGCATCGTCGTGCGCGCGTACGCCAGCGCGCTGCCGTCGCGATGCACCCGCCGCCACGCTCCGGCGACCTTGACCAGGGTGTCCTGGATCAGGTCCTCACCGGCCACCCGTTCGCCGGTCAGGGCGTACGCGTAGCGGCTGAGCGCGGGCAGGGCGGCATGGACGAAGTCGTCGAACGAATGATCCGGCACCAGTCGCCACCTCCACCCGGTATGTACGCCGGAGGCAGGCGGCCTGTTGCACCGTCACGCCATCGTTTCTCAGCCGGTCTTGAGCCAATCCTCCACGGACTGCATCGAGTCGAAGTACCCGGTCGGGAACGAGGCCGGTCCCTCGGGCACCGGCTCGGCCTCGGCCGCCTCGGCGGGACGCGTCAGGTACGCGAGCTTCGCCAGCCCGGCCCGGTCGAACGAGGGCACGACGTGCTGGTCGTACCAGCTGTCGAAGTCGGCGTCCGGCCGGTGGTGCAGCTCCCGCGCGTCGACCACCGCGTAGCGGGTCGGCAGCTGCTCGGCGGTCTGCGCGAAGCGCGACATCAGCCCCTTGAACTCGGCCTCGCTGATGTGGTCGGTGGCCGGTGACCAGGTCAGCTCCAGCAGCGCGCGGCCGTCGTCGCGGCTGATCGTGCCGTATTCGTCATGGTAGATCGAGTTCGACATGGCGCTCCTTCCTCGGCCCGCGGGCGGCCACGGCCTCGCTGAGCCCGTGCTCCCCACCGCTGACCTCGATCACCTGCCCGGTCACGCCGCCGGACGCGTCGGACGACAGCCAGGCCACCGCCCCGGCGACCTCGTCCACGGTCACCGGCCGGCCCAGCGCGTTCTCGTAGTACATCGGGCCGCTGGACAGCCGGGTGGCCCGCACGTGGTTGACCCGCACCCCGGACGGGCCGTACTCGCTGGCCATGCTGCGCGACAGCGCCTCCAGCGCGCCGGCCACCGCGCCGAGCGCGCCGGTGTGCGGGCGGCCGCTGCTGCCGTTCGTCGAGCCGACCGTGATGATCGAGCCGCGCCCGGTCGGGACCATCACCCGGGCCGCCTCCCGTGCGGTGAGGAACTGCCCGCCGATCACCTCGGCGAGGGCGTCGGTGAGCACGGCGGGGTCCAGGTCGCGGTAGGGCACGCCGACGCCGGCGGCGTGCGCGGGCAGCTCGAAGCCGTTGAAGCACACGTCCACCGGGCCCTTGGACGCGACGGCGGTGACGTATTCGCGTACGTGGTGCGGGTCGCAGGGGTCGACGGTGGCCGGGTGCGCCTCGCCGCCGTCGGCGTGGATCTTCTCGGCGAGCGCCTCGACGGCCTCGGTGTCCAGGCCGCTGACCCACACCTCGGCCCCCAGCTTGCCCAGGTGCCGGGCCACGGTCTCGGCGAGCCGCTCGTCCGCGGCGAACACCAGGGCGCGTTTACCGGAGAGCATCATCCTCATCCCCTCACGCAGGCGGCGCGCCACCGCACGCCTCCTCACCGGAATCGTGCCACGTCCAACGCCCCCCACCTGCCGCAACTCTTAAAAACCCGCGGCCTTGAGTGCCCCGTGAGGCCGCAGGTCTTCAAGAGTCGCGGCACGGGTGGCGTCAGGGGGCGGTGAGTTCGACGCCGGCTTCGGTGGTCTGGGTGAAGAAGGTCAGGGACTCCTGGAAGTACAGCTGGACAGCGGACGCGTCGTGGGACAGGTAGCCGATCGACAGGTCCTGGCCCAGGTGCAGCTCGTAGTCGCCGCCGCGGGCCGACAGCAGCAGCCCGCCGGTGAGGGCCGGGGCCCAGATGATGTGGCTCTCCTTGCCCAGCACCCGGGAGATGTGCTCCCGGATCGGGTAGCCGTGGTCGGTGGTCTCCGCGACCGCCGTGTACGCGTCGGCGCTGAGCAGCAGCGTGTACGGCCCGGCCACCCCGGCCAGGCGCAGCTCGGTCATCGCCTGGGCGACCGCGTCCGGGTACATCGCGGCGTCGGCGGGCAGCGCGATCGGCGGGTTCGACGCCGCCTGCCGGATCCCGACCACCCCGGCGTCGGCGAAGCCGTCGAAGACCATGCCGTCCTCGGCGAACGCGATCTGCTTCGCGGCGTCCTTGACCGGCTGCCAGTCCGGGTCCTTCGCCCCGCGGGCCACGTCGTCGACCGCCTGACGGCTCACCGTGAACGGCACCCGGAACTCGACCAGCGGCCGCGCCTCGCGTACCCGGGCCTGCACCGCGCCGCCGGAGCCGCCGGCCGGGCGCAGGTGCCCGGTGCCGACCGCGGCCTGCGCCAGGCCCCCGGGCCCGATCACGTCGACGGCCCGGCGGCCCGCCACGTGCCGGGTGAAGGTGCGCCGCGCCTCGGCCTCCAGGTCCTCCCACGCCTCGTCCGAGATCGGGGCGAGTTCACGATGCAGGTTGTTCATGCCCGGCTCCCCTTCAGACTCCCGATGCCCAGCGACGCGTCGCCCGGCTCCGCCTCTTCCGCCGTCGTGCCGCGCGTGACGGCCAGCGCGCCCGGCACACCCAGCGGCCCGAGTTCCACCGGCGGCGCTTTCGCCGACGTGTCCGCCACGGGTGCCGCACCGGCTCCGGCCGAGGCGGACGGCGGCAGGTCGTCGAGCAGGTCCGCCGACGGCACGAAGAACAGGCTGCCCGTCACGGCGGTCGAGAAGTCCAGGATGCGGTCGGTGGTTCCGGGCGGGTCGCCGAGGAACATGTTGCGCAGCATCTGCTCGGTGACCTCGGGCGTGCCCGCGTACCCGATGAAGTAGGTGCCGAACTCGCCCGCGCCGGGCGAGCCGAACGGCATGTTGTCCCGCACGATCTTGCGCTCGGTGCCGTCGGGGTCGGTGATCGTGTTCAGGGTCAGGTGCGAGTCGGCCGGTTTGTCCTCGTCGGGGAACTCGATGTCGTCGAGCTTGGTGCGGCCGATGACCCGCTCCTGCTCGGCGACCGAGATCGCGTTCCAGGCGGCCATGTCGTGCAGGTACTTCTGCACGATGACGTAGCTGCCGCCGGTGAACGCCGGATCCTCGTCGCCGATCAGGGCGGCCCTGGCGGCGGCTAGGCCGGTCGGGTTCTCCGTGCCGTCGACGAAGCCGAGCAGGTCCCGCTCGTCGAAGTACTTGAAGCCGTGCGTCTCGTCGGCGACGTCGACCCGGCCGTCCAGCCGGGCCATGAACTGCTTGGCCAGCTCGAAGCACAGGTCCATGCGCCGGGCCCGCAGGTGGAACAGCAGGTCGCCCGGGGTGGCGACGGCGACGTGGCGCGGGCCGGTGAGCTCCTGGAACGGGTGCAGGCCCGCCGGCCGCGGGCCGCTGAACAGCCGGTCCCACAGCAGCGAGCCGATGCCGACCACGCACTGCAGCTGCCCGTCCGGCACCCGGAACCCGACTGCCCGGGCCAGGCTCGCGGCATCGCCGAGCAGGTCGCGGACGTCGTCCTCGGCGCCCTCGCGTACGGTGACGACCAGGAACACGGCGGCCTCGGTGATGCCCGTCAGCACCGGCTGCGACTCGACACTGCCCACAGGACCTCCCGATCAGGACAGTCAGGCGACGGGTCCGCGTTCACGCCACCGGTCGAGCACCATCGCGTGGCAGGTGACGGCCCCTCCCGGATCGTGTCACGTCGCGTCCGGCCGTACCCCCGGAATGCGGGCCCCGGCCGATTCCCCGCTTCTTCTCAAGCCGGTGAACGTCCCGTAAACTCGGCGCGGGAGCGCTCCCAACGGCGAGACCGGGCACCGCCGAGCGCTTTCGTGACGGTGGGACCGGTCCCTGCCCTGTCCCGCCCCGTCGCCACCTCTCCAGACGGGAAAAGGATCATGAGATTCCTGCGCCTCGCCGTGCCGGCGGTCCTGGTGGCCGCCACCCTCGCGGCGGCCCCGCCCGCGGCCGCCGCCGACCTCCCCTACCAGGACCCCGCCCTGCCCGTGGCCACCCGCGTCGCCGACCTGCTGTCCCGGATGACGCTCGACGAGAAGCTCGGCCAGATGACCCAGGCCGAGCGGGCCTCGGTCACCGGCGGCGACATCACGCAGTACCGGCTCGGCTCGGTGCTGTCCGGCGGCGGCTCCGCCCCCGCGTCGAACAACCCCACCTCGTGGGCGGACCTGACCGACGGCTTCCAGAACGCCGCGTCGGCCACACCCCTGAAGATCCCCCTGCTGTACGGCGCGGACGCCGTGCACGGCCACAACAACGTCGTCGGCGCGACGATCTTCCCGCACAACATCGGCCTCGGCGCGACCCGCGACCCGGCCCTGGTCCAGAACATCGGCCGGGCGGTCGCCGAGGAGGTCACCGCCACCGGCGTCGACTGGGACTTCGCCCCGTGCCTGTGCGTGGCCCGCAACGACCGCTGGGGCCGCACCTACGAGTCCTTCGGCGAGAAACCCGACCTGGTGAGCTCGATGGCCACCATCGTCACCGGCCTGCAGGGCGCCACCCTGGGCGGCCCGGCGTCCGTGCTGGCCACCGCCAAGCACTACCTGGGTGACGGCGGCACCACCAACGGCACCGACCAGGGCAACACCCAGCTGTCCGAAGCGGAGCTGCGCGCGATCCACCTGCCGCCCTTCCAGGCCGCGATCCAGCGCGGCGTCGGCTCCGTCATGATCTCCTACAGCAGCTGGAACGGGTCCAAGCTGCACGGCAACCAGTTCCTCATCACCACCGTGCTCAAGGGCGAGCTGGGTTTCTCCGGGATCGTCGTGTCCGACTGGAACGGCATCGACCAGATCGACGGCGCGACCGGCATGAGCGCCACCGACGTGCGCAGCGCCGTCAACGCCGGCATCGACATGGTCATGGTGCCGACCGCCTGGAAGAGCTTCCTCGACCTGCTCCGCGCCGAGGTGAACGCGGGCCGGGTCAGCACCTCCCGGATCGACGACGCGGTGCGCCGCATCCTGGCCAAGAAGTTCGAGCTGGGCCTGTTCGAGCGGCCGCTGGCCGACCGCTCCTACCTGTCCACGTTCGGCGGCACGGCGCACCGCGCCCTGGCCCGCCAGGCGGTCGCCAAGTCGCAGGTCGTGCTGAAGAACAGCGGCAACGTGCTGCCGATCCCGGCCACCGGCGGCAAGGTCTTCGTCGCGGGCCGGCACGCCGACGACATCGGCCTGCAGAGCGGCGGCTGGACCGTCTCCTGGCAGGGCGCGTCCGGCAACACCACCCCCGGCACCACGATCCTGCAGGGCATCCGCGACACCGTCGGGTCCGGCACGACCGTCACCTACAGCAGCAACGGCGGCGGCATCGACAGCTCGTACCGCGTGGCGATCGCGGTCGTCGGCGAGCAGCCGTACGCCGAGGGCCAGGGCGACCGCCCCAGCGGCATGGGCCTGGACAGCACCGACCTCAACACCCTCACCACGCTGCGCAACTCCGGCGTGCCCGTGGTGGTCGTGCTGGTCTCCGGCCGCCCGCTCGACGTCGCGGCCCAGCTGCCGAACTGGAACGCCCTGGTCGCGGCCTGGCTGCCCGGCACCGAGGGGCAGGGCGTCGCCGACGTGCTGTTCGGGGCCGTCCCGCCGACCGGCAAGCTGCCGGTGACCTGGATGAGCAGCGCGAGCCAGCAGCCGATCAACGACGGCGACGGCAAGACCCCGCTGTTCGCGTACGGCTTCGGCCTGACCTACGGCGGCACCCCGGTCGACACCACCCCGCCGTCCACCCCCGGCACCCCGACCGCGTCCAGCGTCACCGCCTCCGGCGCCACCCTGTCCTGGACGGCGTCCACCGACAACGTCGCCGTCACCGGGTACGACGTGGTCCGGGTCCAGGGCTCGACGGAGACCGTCGTGTCCTCGCCGACCACCAGCACCGCCGCCCTGACCGGCCTGACCGCCTCGACCGCCTACACGTTCGCGGTGTACGCCAAGGACGCCGCGGGCAACCGCTCGACCCGATCCGGCACCCTCACCGTCACCACGACCGGCGGCGGCACCGGCGCGAGCTGCCGGGTCACCTGGACCCCGAACAGCTGGGGCAACGGCTTCACGGCCGACGTCACCATCCTCAACACCGGGTCCACCACCATCAACGGCTGGACCCTGACCTGGACCTTCACCGGCGGCCAGCAGGTCACCAGCGCCTGGAACGCCACCGTCACCCAGTCCGGCGCCACCGTCACGGCCCGCGACGCCGGCTGGAACGCCGCCATCGCCCCCAGCGCCACCGCCCAGTTCGGCCTCCAGGGCACCCACCCCGGCAGCAACCCCACCCCCACCACCTTCACCCTCAACACCACCCCCTGCACCTGAGGAAAGGAAGGGCACCTTCACATCGCTCCGCGATGTAGAAGGTGCCCTTCCCAACCAAATAAGCCTGTGGCGTGCGGGGATGTGCGCCCGGCGGCGCGTTGGGCGGGTCGGCCGCTCGCGCCGGGTTCAGCTGGTCAGCGGCTCGTACACGTCGCCGCGGTCGCTGACCGGCAGGTAGCGCTCGTCGGCCGCCGCGGCGTGCAGGCCCGCCAGCAGGCCGGCCGCCTCGGGCAGGCCCAGGGCGTCGCGCAGCCGAGCCCGGTCGTCGTCCAGCTCGGGCCAGTCCTCGCGGATCTCGTCGTCGGCGAACGCGAGCCACTCGCGCAGCGCCGCTCCGTCGCCGTACGGCATCGAGGTGGCGTCGTGCAGGCTGGGCAGCCCGACCACCAGCGCCAGCGCCGTACGCAGGTCCGCCGCGATCAGCCCGCCCTCGCCCTCGGAGCCCGCGTAGACCACCGGCCGGTTGTCCGCCGGTGCCCCGGCCAGTAGAAACGCGCCCCCGGACGCGTCCCCGGCGATCATCTCCAGCGCGCCGCCGTCCGCCAGCCGCACCGCTTCGACGGGCCCGTTCTCTGCCCGCCGAAGATCGAAGTCGAAGCGGGCGAGCAGCTCGGCGAGCCACTGCTCGTCCTGTATCTGCCGCAGCAGGTCCTCATCACGCATGCGAGGCACCGTACCGGCGACCTCCGTCAGTCCCCGTCCACGCGGTTTCGGCGGGGCGCGGCGGGCGCGGGCACGGCGACTTCCGCCGGGGACCCGACGGGAGCATTCCGCCGTCTCAACCCGGCCGGTCACCGGCGGCCGGGTGGGTGTCCTGCGCGAGGGCCAGCGTGAGCATCCGGCGCAGCCCGACGATCGCCGCGGCGGCCAGGATCGCCGTCCAGGTCGTGGCCACCGACAGGGTGAGCAGTCCCGCCGCCAGCCAGAAGTCCAGCGCCACCGACAGGGCCAGCCGGCCGGATCGGCTCCGCGCGAACATCAGCGCCCCGGCGACGAAACCCGCCGCCACGCAGAGCTGCGCCGCGCCGCGTACCACCTCGTCGGGCAGCAGGGTCACGGCGTGCCCCGGGCCGGACCGGGCGCGGTGACGTCGACGCGTCCGCTCAGCTCGGCGCGGGCCTCCTGGATCTCCTTGGTGAGGAAGTAGTTCAGCGCGGTGCGGATCGTGGCGATCGCCGCGAGTTCGGCGATCTCGCGCAGGGTGGGCGAGACCGCGGTGCGCAGGATGTCACCGGCGAGCTGGAACTCCAGGCCGAGGGTGAGGAAGCGGCCGAGCCCCAGCCGGATCGGTACGAAGTCGACGGTGTGCCGCCCGCGGATCGCCGCGCCGACGAACTGCACGAACGCGACGCTCGCGCCGATGAAGATGACCACGGCGCCGGCGGCCTCGACCAGCATGAGGAGCAGATCGACCAGGTTGGCCAGCGCGGCCTGGCCCCACGGGTGCTCCATCGACCGCCCCCACCGGTCCCTTGTGTGCCCTCACGCTACGCCGCGCCCCGGAACCGGAACCCCGAAAACGGGACATCCACCGCACCGCTCCCGACCGTCACGGCCGGCCTTGATGGTCCGTCACACCGCGCGGGGCGGGAGGATCTGGATCGTCTCGGTGCCCTCGCGCAGGGCACGGCCGACGGTGCAGTGGTTCTCGTGCACCCGGTGGGCCACGGACTCGAAGACCTCGGCGGCCTTGTCGTCGCCCGGCGGCAGCTCGATCTCGTACGTCGCCGTGATCGGCCCGAGCTTCGTCGGCGCGACCTTCTCGGCGTCGACGCGTACCGCCAGCTTGACCAGCCGGTGCCCGCGCTTGGCGGTCAGCGGCTCGACGGTGACGATCTCGCAGCCGCCCAGGGCCACGAGCAGCAGCTCGACCGGCGAGAACACGCCGTCCTGATCGGAGCTGCCCACGGCGACCGAGGCCCCGCGCTCGTTGGTGGCGATGAAACCGTCGTCGGTGCGTTCGACCCTTACCGTTGCCATGATCGCCATGCTACCGGCGAGCCCGCGGCACCGGCGCGCTTGGCCGCGGCCGACTGGGCGCCGGGGTTCACTGGTAGATCTTGCGGCCTTCCGCGAGCATCGCGACGTACTGGGCGATCCGCCTGGCCCGGGTCTCCGGCCGCTTCGCCTCCTGGACGCGGTGCAGGATCGCGTACCGGTTCTGCCGGTCGACGGTGGCGAAGAAGCGCTGCGCCTCGGGGTTCGCGGCGAGCGCTTCGGCGAGGTCGTCGGGGACCTCGGCCGTGCGCATGCCGTCGTAGGCGGCGTCCCAGCGCCCGTCGGCCTGTGCCCGCTCGATCTCGGCCAGGCCGCCGGGACGCATCCGGCCCGATGCGATCAAGGCCGCCGCCTTGTCGCGGTTGATCTTCGACCAGCGGCTGCGGGCCCGGCGCGGGGTGAACTTCTGCAGCCAGTACACGTCGTCGACGCCCGCTTTCGGCCCGTCGATCCAGCCGTGGCACAGCGCCACGTCGAGCGCCTGCGGGTAGTCCACCGACGGCACGCCGGAGGCCTTCTTCGCCAGTTTGAGCCACACGCCGGCGCTGTCGGCGGGCTGCGCGGCGAGCCACTGCTCGAAGGCGTCGGCGTCTACGAAGGTCAGCATCGGGGCGTCGGTGGCCATCGGGCCAGTCAAACACCCGGGTCCGACATTCGCCGCCGGGCGGCGCGGCCCGAGCGGTGGAGGCCATCAGGTGTGAGGGGAGGGGCTGTGGGGTATAGCGACCCCATGCTCAGCGAGATCAGTGCAGAGCTCCTGGAGACGATGAAGCGTGCGGCCAGCGTGCTGCGCCGCGCCGAGGTGCCCTTCGCACTGGCGGGCGGTTTCGCGGTCTACGCCCGCGGCGGCACCTCCAGCGAGCATGACGTGGACTTCGTCATCCGTGAGGAGGACGTCGAGCGGACCCTGCAGGCGTACGCCGAGGAGGGCTTCCGGACCGAGCGTCCCCCCGAGGACTGGCTGGTGAAGGTGTACGACGAGGACCGGCTGGTGGATCTGATCTTCCGGCCGGTGCAGCGTCAGGTGACCGAGGAGGTCCTGGCGGAGAGCTCGATCGTGCCGGTCGGCGCGCTGCACATTCCCGTGCTGTCGGCGACCATGCTGATGGAGCACAAGCTGCTGACCTTCTCCCAGCACCATTGCGACTACTCCCGGGCGCTGCCGCTGGCCCGCTCGCTGCGCGAGCAGATCGACTGGGAGCAGGTACGCCGCGACACGGCCCACTCGGTGTACGCCGAGGCCTGCCTCTACCTGCTGAGCCTGCTGGAGATCATCCCGCCGGCGACCGAGGGCGGCGCGCACGAGCAGCACGAGCGACCCACGCAGGCCTCGGTGCCTGCCGGAGCGGACAGGACGGGGGCATGGTGAGCGAGCCCAGAGTGGTCGACGAGTACGCCGACGCCGAGGTGCACCGCATGCTGACCGAGGACGGCACGATCTGCGAGCAGGGCATCGAGGTGATCCGCCGGGACGGGGCGGTGCTGCTGCGCGGCCAGGTCGAGACGGCTCACCGGCGCGACGCGATCGGGGAGCGGGTGGCGGCTATGTTCCCGGACAAGCACGTGTGCAACGACATCGTGGTGACGGCGGTCGCCGAACCCGCCGAGCCCGAGGTGATCACGTGATCCGGGTGGCGGCGGTCGGCGACGTGCACATGGACGTGGACGTGCTCGGCCGGTACCGCCCGTCCCTGGAGCAGCTCGGCGAGCGCGCCGACGTCCTGCTGCTGGCCGGCGACCTGACCCGGCACGGCACCGTCAACGAGGCCGAGTGCGTGGCCCGCGAGTTCGGCGACCTGCCGGTGCCGGTCGTGGCGGTGCTCGGCAACCACGACTACCACAGCGACCAGCAGCGCGAGGTCACCAAGGTGCTGGCCGCGGCCGGCATCACCGTGCTGGAGGGCGACGGCATCACGATCAGCTGCCGCGACATGAAGTTCGGCGTGGCCGGGATCAAGGGCTTCGGCGGCGGTTTCGCGGGGCGCTGCGCGTCCATGTTCGGCGAGCAGGAGATCAAGGATTTCGTGCGTACGACCGAGCGCGCCGCGACCCGCCTGCAGGCAGCCCTGCTGGCGCTGGACGCCGACGTGCTGGTCGCGCTGACGCACTACGCGCCGGTGCCGGACACGCTGCTCGGCGAGCCGCTGGAGATCTACCCGTTCCTCGGCTCGTACCTGCTGGGCCAGGCGATCGACTCGGCCCCCACCTCGCTGGCCGTGCACGGGCACGCGCACGCGGGGGTGGAGCGCGGGGTGACCCCGGGCGGGGTGCGCGTGCGCAACGTGGCGCACCCGGTGATCCGTCAGGCCTACAGCGTCTATCAGCTCGATGCGGCCCCACCGGCCCGAACGCCCGTTTCGCAGGGCGCGGGCCGGGGTATCGACTCGTTGTCGCACGACGTCTGACGTCAGGAGATCATGATGTTCCTCCGTACCCGGAACAACGACAGTGTCGCCTCGGCCACCTGGAACGAGTTCCTGCACGGGCTGGGCAGCACCCGTGACGTGGCAGCCGAACGGGCGAAGGAGAAGGCGGGGAGCATGCGCAGCACGCTGTCCGACACCGGCTCCGAGGCGCGGCACCGGGCCTCGCTGGCCCTCGATGCGCTCGCGGGCCGGCCGGCTCCGATGCGCTGGGGATGGGTGGTGGCGGCCGCCGGGATCGGCGCGCTGGCCGGCTTCGCGGTCGCGGAGCTGCTGCGCGGGCACCCGGTGGACGAGGCGGTCGCCTCGCTGCGCCGCCAGCTCAGCCACAGCAAGGAGCAGGCCGAGGAGTACGTCGGCTGACACGCCGAACCGCCGGAACCCGGGCGGGCGCGGCGGGGCCGGTGCTAACTTGCACTCGCCCCCCGTGCCCGCCTCAGCGTTTCCGCAAGCCTTCCGGGGGTCCGCGATGAAGACCGAGTACCGGCTGTTCCTCGGTGTGGCCGCGTTCCTGTTCGTGACCGCGGTCGTGTACTGGTTCTGGAGCGGGGCGGCGCTGCCGCAGTACGACTGGATCGGCACCACCGCGCTGACCCTCAGCGGCCTGCTGTGCCTGATGTGCGGCGGCTACTTCTGGTTCGTCTCGCGCCGCATCGAGCTGCGACCCGAGGACCGCGGCGACGCCGACATCGCCGAGGGCGCGGGCGAGATCGGCTTCTTCAGCCCCGGCAGCTACTGGCCGTTCGGCATCGCGCTGGCCGCCCTGATCACCTCGCTGGGGCTGGTGTTCTGGATGTGGTGGCTGATCGCCGTCGGGGTCGTCGCGACCATCGTGACGGCGTCGGCGCTGCTGTTCGAGTACTACACCGGGACTCGCCGGACAGCCGAGCACTGACGCCCCGGACGCGCCACAATCGAAGAGGGGACGCAGTCGCGCCGGTGGAGCGCGGAGCGGAGGCGGGGGCGATGGGATTCGACGAGAAGATCCACAACATGTCTCAACGGGTGGCCGGCAGGGCCGAGGAGGTGGCCGGCAAGGTCACCCACAATGAGCGCTGGGAGCGCGAAGGCCGGGCCCGGGTGGCCGCGGTCGACGAGGACGAGGCCCGGCAGCGGGCCAAGGACGTCGCCAAGGCGCAGGAGGCGACCGGGCACATCAGCCACGACGAGCGGCTGCGCCTGGAACGCCGCGACGACGCCTAGCAATCCACCAGCGATGATGCGATCCGGGGGTGTCCGTCGACACCTTCATACAGGCCTGTAACAGCGCCGACAAACCGCAGCCTTAACGTGGTCTCAGACGTTGTATCAAGGTCAGGTCGCCTCGACGCGGCAGCGCAGCCGCTCGGCAGGCCGACCACGTCACCCGACGACGCGAGGATGGCCATGGTGGACGGGCGGCTCAGCGCTCTGGACATGTCGTTTCTGTGCCTGGAGAACAGCGCTTCGCCCATGCATCTGGGCGCGGTCGCGGTGTTCCACCCGGCGGATTCCGTACGCCCCGAGGAACTGGTGGCGCTGCTCGCCGAGCGGGCGAGCCGGGTGCCCCGGATGCGGCGCAAGATCGCCCCTGCCGCGCTCGGCGGCGCGGCGTGGACCGAGGACCCGGTCTTCAACGCCCGCAACCACATCTTCCACCACCGCCTGGAAGCCGGCGGCCGCGACGACCTGGCGGCACTGGTCTCCGACCTGATGACCGCCCCGCTGGAGCGCAACCGCCCGCTGTGGCAGCTGCACCTGGTCAGCGGCCTCGCCGGGGGACGGTTCGCGCTGCTGGCCAAGATGCACCACGCGCTGTGCGACGGTCAGGGCGCGGTCGGGATCGGACTCGGCCTGCTCGACGGCGGCGACCTGCTCGCCGCCGAGCCGCCGCAGGCCCCGCGGAGCACGCCGTCGGCGCTGTCCACGCTGGCCCGGCAGGGCGCGGAGCTGATCAGCCGGCCCGAGCACGTCGTCGGCGACGTCGTCGGGCGGGCCGGCACGATGTTCGACATCGCGTCGGCGATCGTCGGGCGGATGCGCGCCCCGGCCCCGACACCGCTGCTGGCAGCCCCGTCGGGCACGCGCCGGGCCGCGTTCGTCAGCCTGGAGACCCGCGAGCTGCAGCGCATCCGCCGCAAGCACGGCGGCACGCTCAACGACCTGCTGCTGGCCGTGGTCGCCGGGGCGCTGCGGCACTGGCTGATCGGGCACGGCCGCCCGGTGGACGTGCTGCGTGCCCTGATCCCGGCGAGCCAGCGGATGCGCTCGGGCGGCAGCGACGACGCGAACCAGCTCTCGGCGTACCTGCTGGATCTGCCGGTCGGCGAGGCCGACCCGGCCCGCCGGCTGGCCGCGGTCCGCGAGGCCATGGACCGCAACAAGGCCGCCGGGCCGCGCCGCGGCGCGGGGGCGATCCCGGTGCTCGCGGACCTGCTGCCCTCGGCGCTGAACCGGCTCGCCGCCCCGTTCGCCGCGCACGCCGCGCCGCTGCTGTTCGACATCGTGGTGACCAGCGTGCCGCTGCCGCCGCTGCCGCTGCACCTGGGCGGCGCGCGCCTGGAGGAGCTGTACCCGATCGCCCCGCTGGCCAGCGGCCACGCCCTGGCGATCGGCCTGTCGCGCTACCGCGACGGCGTCCACATCGGCCTCTACGCCGACGGCGCCGCCCTGCCCGACATGGAGAAGCTCACCGAAGCCCTCCCCCTCGCCCTCGCCGACCTCGACGCTTAAGGCAAAGGAAGGGCACCTTCACAACGCTCCGCGTTGTAGAAGGTGCCCTTCTTAACCATGGGGCGCTGAAAGCGCAGGATGGCGGCGTGCGGTCCGGCGCGGTGCGGACCGCGCGCCAGCCGGGATCACACGTCCTTGGTGCGTTCCACCATCGCGTCGGGCGTCAGCAGCGCGGGCGGCTTGCCGCGGCCGCGGGCCGGCCAGGCGTAGTACTGCCCGTCGGAGAGGTAGAGGTCGAGCTGGCGGCCGATGTTGCGGTCGCTGAGGTCGATGTTGACGGAGTAGACCACGTGGGGCTGGTCGTCCATGACGATCGCGAGGCGCTTGCCGCCGTCGTAGTCGGCCACCGTGCAGTGGTGACCGTTGTACTCGAAGCGCCGGTTGATCAGACGATCGGACGACATCGGGTCCTCCGTTCTCCCAGGTTGATGTTCATACGGCCACGTCAGGGTAAGCCGAAACGGCAGCGATGCCAACAGGCTCCGCGAACCGGGCGCGATCCTCACGACCCGTACGCACCACCGCATCTCACCATGTCCGCGATCGTGGCGGGTACCCGGGCGGACTCATCCGTGGTCGAAACGCGTGTCGCCGAGCTCCGGCGATCCCCGATATCACCGCGAACCACCACTCAGCTGTGTAAAAGTGATGTTCATGCCATTCAGTGCAGCCGACCGACCGGAGGCGGCGTGATGTTCGTCTTTCCCGCACAGATCCGCGACCTGGCGATCCTGATCGCCCGGCTCGGTATCGGCATCATCTTCTTCGCCCACGGCTGGCAGAAGCTGTTCACCGTCGGCCTCGGCCCCACCGCGGCCGGCTTCAAGGCCATGGGTGTGCCGCTGCCCACCCTGTCCGCCTGGTTCGCTTGCCTGGTCGAGTTCGTCGGCGGGGCGATGCTGATCGTCGGCCTGCTCGTGCCGATCGCCGGCGTGCTGCTCTTCCTCGACATGCTGGGCGCGTTCTTCACCGTGCACATCGGCCACGGCCTGTTCGTCGGCTCCGGCGGCTCCGAACTCGTCATCGCCCTGGGCGTAGGCAGCCTCCTGCTCGCCGCCGTAGGCGCCGGCCTCTACAGCATCGACCACGCCATCGCCGCCAACCGCTCCACCACCCCCCACGGCCCCGCCACAATCCCCTAACCCACCCCACCCCACCCCACCCCACCCCACCCCACCCCACCCCGCCCGCCGGTTCACGCAAGATCGCGACGATCTTGCGTGAACTGTGGTGCATATGGCTGGTGCGCCCGTGTCGTCCCCACGGTTCGCGCAAGATCGTCGGGGGTGGGGGCTGGTACGGTGCCGGGGTGGGTGAGGGTGACGGGCGGGTTGTGGTGGTTTATACCGACGGGGCGTGCTCGGGGAATCCGGGGCCTGGCGGGTGGGGGGCGGTGCTGCGGTACGGGGGGCATGAGCGGGAGTTGTGCGGTGGGGATCCGGGGCCGACGACGAACAATCGGATGGAGCTGACCGCGGCGATCGAGGCGCTGGAGGCGCTGACCCGGCCGGTGACCGTGCACCTGCACACCGACAGCACCTACGTGCGCGACGGGATCACCAAGTGGATGCACGGCTGGCGGCGCAACGGGTGGCTGACGTCGGAGCGTAAGCCGGTCAAGAACGCGGATCTGTGGCAGCGGCTGTCCGAGGCGGTGGCGCGGCACACCGTCGAGTGGCGGTGGGTGCGCGGGCACGCCGGTGACCCGGGCAACGAGCGGGCCGACGCGCTGGCGAACAAGGGCATGACGCAGGCGCGTGCGACGGCCCGGTGACCGGGTTCAGCCGACCAGGCTGGCGTAGCCGGGATAGTTGGTCACGAAGCCGTCCTTGTCGACGGTCAGGTCGGCGGTGAAGCTGCCCGAGGTGTAGCGGATGGTGCCGGCGTCGACCACCGTGTACGTCTGCTCCACCGGGATCACCTGCAGCGACGGCACCCGGATCCAGGCCATCGGCACGGTGTGCGTGGTGCCCGGCTCCGCGCCGAGCAGGCCCAGCCGCCGGATCGGCAGCGTGTTGGTCAGCGCGGTGGCCTCCAGGTCGACGTCGAGCACCCCGGCCAGCCGGCCCGGGTCGACGATGCCGGGCAGCTGCACCGAACCGAACCTGCCCTGCTCGCTGGTGGTCACCCGCCACGAGTCGCCCGAACGCTCCAGCCGCACCTCGCGCTGCCAGCCGGCACCCTCGGACTCGACGGTCATGGTGTCGGTGGCGAAACCGTCCACCGTGGTCAGCCGGTAGCGGCAGGCGTGCGGCACCGGCTCGGCGGCGACCACCTGACCGTGGGCGAGCAGCTTCTCGGGACGCAGGTCGACCAGGGCGATGTCGGTGCCGACCTCGACCATCCGGTCCCACAGCAGGGCGCGCGGCAACGGGCTCATGCCCTGAGATTAGTGACGCCGCGCTGCCTGCGGGGCGGATTCGCCCGGACGCGTCCACAGTGCTCGGCGGGCGAAGAATTCCACCAGGTCGTCTTCACGTTTGTGAATGTTTCTGACAGCATGTGCGCACCCGTCCCACACCCCCGTGATGGAGCCCCCATGGTGTTCCCGCTCCGCGCCGCCGTACCCCTGCTGGCAGCGCTCTCGTTCGTGCTGCTCGGCACGCCCGCGCACGCCGCCGCCCCGGCGTACACCGCCCTCGGCGACTCGTACGCCTCCGGCACCGGCACCCGCGAGTACTACGACACGACCTGCCAGCGCTCGAACAGCGCCTACCCGAAGCTCGACGCCGCCCGGCTCGGCGCGACCCTCACCTTCGCAGCCTGCGCCGGGGCCAAGATCCCGGCCATCCTCATCGGCCAGCTCGGCAGCCTCAACGCCGACACCCGCTACGTCACCGTCAGCGCGGGCGGCAACGACATCGGCTGGTCCTCGGTGATCGTCCAGTGCGCCAAACCCTGGCCGTACACCTGCTGGGGCGACATCGACAAGGCCGAGACGTACATCCGCAACACCCTGCCCGGCCAGCTCGACCAGCTCTACACCCGCATCCGCGCGCTGGCTGCGAACGCGACCGTGGTCGTGGTCGGCTACCCGCGGCTGTTCAACGGCGAGGAGTGCAACGCCATCGCCCGCATCTCACCCGGCGAGCAGGCCGAGCTGAACGCCGCCGCCGACCTGCTGGCCACCACCACCAAGGCCCGCGCGACGGCCCACGGCTTCGGCTTCGTCGACGCCCGCGGCCCGTTCACCGGCCACGCGGTCTGCGACGACGTCGAATGGATCAACGGCACGTCCTGGCCCACAGGGGAGTCCTACCACCCCAACAAGGCCGGGCACCTCGGGTACGCGAGCGCGGTGGAGACCGCGCTGCGCGCCTGACGTACATCGAAGTGTGTCCTCGCGCAGGCTGGTGCGGCCGCCAGAGCGGCACTAGCCTGCGCGGGTGGGCAGTGGGCCGAACCGCGCCGTGATCCGCGACGGCGCGCACACGCTGTACTTCCCCGGTGACGCCGGGGACGGTCTCGACTACCTGCTCGCGCCCGGCCCCGACGTCGTGGCGCGGTGGCTGGCGCAGCTGGGCGGGCAGACCGCCGGCCGGTGGCCCGAAGACCCGCGCTGCCCGGCCGGCGTCCTGATCGATCCCGACCAGCGGGTGCTGCTGCTGTTCGCCGTCGCGCTCGGCGACTACGCCTACCGGGCGGCCGTGCTGGACGCCTTCGCCCGCACCTGGTCGGGCTGGCAGCTCCGCTGGGCCCACGACGGCCTCGCCGACCTGATCGCGTACACCGGGGGAGACCCGGCCGTGGCACGGCTGCCGCTGGACCCGCCGAGGCTGCCGCGCTACGACGGCCACGACCCCGAGCTGCCCCTGGCGGCGCTGGTGACCATCGCCGGCGAGCACGGCGGCCGGGCGTACGGCCTGAGCCCGGACCTGGCCGCCGAGCAGCCGTTCCGGGCGGGGCCGGGGCTGGTGGACTGGCTCGCCGGCGGGGAGCCGCTGGAGTGGTGCGACGAGATCCCCAGCGCGGGCCTGCACCTGGACCAGGCGACCCGCACCGCCGGCCTGTGGAGCATCATGCCGCTGTACGGCCTGCGCGAGCAGTGGCCCGCGCTGTGGCCGGGCTGGACGCTCGACTTCTGGGGCGACGCCTACACCAGGCAGGTGGCGCTGTGCCCCGGCGTGCTCGACGAGGTGCCCCAGGTGCTGGTCGAGCCGGGCCTGCGCGAGCTGGCCCGGCGGCTGGTCGACCGGTGGCCGGTGCGCTCGGCGCTCGCCGAGGCGGGGCTCGACGTGGACCGGCTCCATGCTCACGACGTCGGCGGCCTGCGGGCCATGCTCGACGTGGGGCTGACCGCCGACGAGCTGGCCCGGACCGTCGACGCCGTCACAGGCCGCTGAAAACACCCGGCACGCCTCGCCGCACGGCCGGTAGGCTGCGTCAGCCGGAGATCATTCCGGCGGGCCGTGCACCGGCTCGCGGCAGGTGGGGAGCAAAGCGATGGGGCAGTCACCGGTCGTGGGTGGCCAGGTCGAGGTCATCCTGCTCAAGGAGGACCGGGAGAAGATCCGCTACACCGCGGACGTGCTCGCCGACGACGGCACGCACCTGGTGGTCCGGGCCCCGTGGGCGGGCACGCAGGCCCGCGACTTCGGCTTCGTACGCTTCGAGCAGGGCGACGTGTTCACCGAGCACTTCTGGCGCGACCGCTGGTACGCCGTCAAGGAGGTGCGGGACGCCTCCGGTGCCCGCAAGGGCTGGTACTGCGACGTGACCCGCCCGGCGGTGCGCGACGGCGGCGTGCTCCGGGTCGAGGACCTCGACCTGGATCTGTGGGTGCCCGCCGACGGCGGCGCCCCGCTGCGCCTCGACGAGGACGAGTTCCTCGCCAGCGGATTGACCGAACGCGATCCCTTCGCCGCCGCGCGGGCCTGGCAGGCGCTCGCCGACCTGGAAGAACTGGCCGCCGACCGCTTCGCCGTCCTGGGCTGACCCGCGTCGCCCCGATCGGTGGAAAAGTTGCCGACGCCGGGAACCGAACCGGACCAGGCGCGGTCACAGGGGGCATGAAGGCTACGACTCTTGGACTCCGGGTGGCGCTCGCGTCGCTCGTGCTGCTGGCTGCCGGGTGCGGGCGTGCGACCGACACCGCCGACGGCGAAGGCGGCGGCTATTCGTTCCCCGGCGGCGATACCGTCGCGGTACGCGTGGACCACGTCGGCGGGTTCGTGCCCGCGACCGTCAACCTGACCCGGCTGCCCGCCCTCAGTGTGTACGCGGACGGCCGCGTGATCAGCGAGGGCCCCACGACCATGGAGTATCCCGGCCGCGCGCTGCCCAACGTGCAGCTGCGCCGGATCTCCAGCGGCGACGTGCAGGCGCTGGTCGCCAAGGCGCTGGAGGCGGGCGTCGGCAAGCCGACCGACTTCGGCACGCCGGGCGTCACCGACCTGCCCAACACCCGGATCATCGTCACGACCGCCGACGGCGTGAAGAAGACCGAGGTGTACGCGCTGCTCGACGACATGAGCCACGCCGGGCTGACCCCCGCCCAGGAGCAGGCGCGGCGCAAGCTGCTGGACCTCATCAAGGTGCTGACCGACCTGGACACCACGCTCGGCGCGGGCAAGGTCGGCCCGGTCGAGCAGTACGTCCCCACGAAGGTCGCGGCCGTCGCCGCCGCCTGGCAGGACCCGGGCGCGGGTGTCGACGCCGGTCCCGCCGTGGCGTGGCCGGGCCCGGCGCTGCCGGGCGCGTCGCTGGGCGAGGGCCTGAGCCTCGGCTGCGTGGTCGCCGACAAGGACGCGCCCGCGGTGCTCGCGGCCGCCGCCAAGGCCACCGCGATCACCAAGTGGACCTCGGGCGGCAAGGACTGGACCGTCACCCTGCGTCCGCTGCTGCCCGACGAGACCGGCTGCGAGTCCCTCGGCAAGTGACCGAGGCCGCCCCGCGGCCCCGCAGACGAAGCCCCGCCCAGGCTGCCTCCCCGGCCCGGACGGGGCTTCGCCCATCCCGCGGCCCGTGGTCCGTTTTTAATAGACGTTGGCCTATCTCATCGAATTCTCGTCGCTCGGAGTCGATGAGATAGGCCAACGTCTACGTAAGGCGGGGGCGTCAGGCGGTTCCGGCGGCGGTCGGGTGGCGGTGGCGGTGGTAGAGCAGGGCGGCGGCGGTGAGGACGAGCGGCCAGAGCAGGTACCAGCCCGTGGCGGCGAGCAGGCCGACGACCGCGATCAGCGCGACCATCGCGTGCTTGCGGGCCGCCGAGCCGCGCGGCAGCAGCCGCAGGGCCGAGGCCGCGCCCAGGGCGTACACCGCGACGAACGCCCCGGTGGCCAGCAGCACCAGCGGCTCCGCACCGGTGCCGGTCAGCGCGACCACGGCCATCGCCACCGCCGACAGTCCGGACGTGACGGCGAGGCTGCGCCGGGGCACGTCACCGGCGCTCGCGCCGCGGGCCAGCCAGGCGGGCAGCGCCCCGTCGCGGCCCAGCGCCGCGCCGAGCTTGGCCGCGCTGCCGTAGTAGGCGTTCATGGTGCCGAAGGTCAGCAGCAGCGCGGCCGCCGCGGCCAGCGCGCTCGCCGGGCCGCCGAGCCCGATGGCGAGCAGCCGGGCCAGCGGTGCGTCCGCGGTGGCGTCCGGGCCGAGCACCAGGATGCCCGCACCGGCCACGGCCAGGTACAGCACGCCGACGACGGCGACCGCGATGGCGGCGGCGCGGGGCAGGTCGCGTTCGGGCCGCCGGAAGTCCGCGGCCAGGTGGGTGATGGCCTCCCAACCGGCGAAGCTCCACACCAGCAGCGCCGCGGCGGGGGCGATGGCGAGCCAGCCGTGCGGGGCGAACGGGCGCAGGTTGGCGGTGTCGCCGTGCGGGGCGGCGCTGAGCACGGCGGCGAGCAGCAGCACGACCAGCAGCACCGCGAGCACGAGCTGGACCTTGCCGGAGACGGTGACGCCGAAGACGTTGGTGACGGTGACCGCGAGCATCAGTGCGGCCGCGGTGAGCAGCACGGTGCGCTGGCCGCCGCCGAGCGCGGCTTCGACGTACGCCCCGGCGAACATGGCGGCGGCGGGTGCTCCGGCGGGCACCGCGAAGTAGAAGCACCAGCCGATCGCCCCGGCGGCGCGGGGGCCGAAGGCGAGCCGCACGTACGTGGAGACGCCGCCCGCGTCCGGGTGGCGGGCACCGAGTGCGGCGAAGGTCATGGCCAGCGGGATGGACAGCAGCACCAGGCCGAGCCAGGCGATCAGTGAGGCGGGCCCGGCGGCCTGGGCGGCGAGCGCGGGCAGGGCGATGACGCCGGTGCCGAGCACGGCGCCGACGTAGAGCGCCGCGCCCTGGGCCGTGGTGAGCCGTCCGGCGTGCGTGGGGCCGGCGGCGGCGGGGGTGTGCGGCCTGGCGAGGGTCTCGGTCATGCTGTACAGCCTGTCTTGCTCGGGGTGATCACAACAGTGGCAGGAATGCCGCAGTGCGATAGGATTCTGCCATGAAGCGGCACGTGGTCGCCCTGGCGCTGACCGACGACATCCCCGTGTTCGAGCTGGCGGTGCCGTGCGAGGTGTTCGGCATCGACCGCTCCGATCTGGTGGATCCGTGGTACGAGCTGCGCCTGTGCGCCGCCGAGCCGGGCCCGCTGTCGGTGCGCGGCGGGCTCACCGTGCAGCCGAAGCACGGCCTGGAGGGCCTCGCCGACGCCGACACGGTGATCATCCCTGCGTGCAACCGGATGGTGCAGTGCGGCCCGCCGCCGCCGATCGTCGAGGCGGTCCGCCGGGCGCATGCCCGGGGCGCGCGGATCGCCTCCATCTGCAGTGGCGCGTACGTGCTGGCCGCGGCCGGTCTGCTGGACGGCCGGCGAGCCACCACGCACTGGATGAACATGGTCGACTTCGCCAACCGCTTCCCCGACGTGAAGGTCGATCAGGAGGTGCTGTACGTCGACGAGGGCGACGTGCTCACCTCGGCGGGCACCGGCGCGGGCATCGATCTGTGCCTGCACCTGGTGCGCAACGACTTCGGCGCGGCGGTGGCCAACGAGGTGGCCCGGCGCATGGTGGTGCCGCCGCATCGCGAGGGCGGGCAGGCGCAGTTCGCCCATCCGCTGGCGCGCGGCGAGGCCCGCTCGGAGATCGCGCCGGTGCTCGACTGGGCCCGTGACCGCCTCGACCAGCCGCTGACCGTCGCGCAGCTCGCGCAGCAGGCGCACCTGAGCCCGCGTACGTTCGCCCGCCGGTTCCGCGACAACCTGGGGGTCAGCCCGCTGCAGTGGGTGCTGGAGCAGCGCATCCGCCGGGCTCAGGAGCTGCTGGAGACGACCGACGAGCCGGTGGAGCGGATCGCGTGGCGCACCGGGTTCGGCACGGCGGTCAACATGCGCCAGCACTTCCGCCGCTTCACCTCGATCTCCCCGCAGACCTACCGCCAGACGTTCCGCCGGGCGCACGCCCGCGCCGCCGGATAACAGTTAGGAAACTTTAGCGATAGCCCCCACCGCGCCCCGGCCCCACCGAGTCGAGAGCGGTATGAGGACAACGTGGAAGACCGTCGCGCTGGTGGCGTCGGCGGCGACGGTGCTGGGCCTGGGCGCGTGCGGCGGGGGACAGCCCGCGGCCCCGCCCGATCCGGCCGCCGCGGCGCGGCAGCGGGTGATCGACGACGCCGACGCGCCGTGCGTGAGCGATCCGGGCCGGCTCGTGGTGATCGAGAACGCGAAGCACGACCTGACCGCCGCCTGGCAGACCGGGCAGGGCGACACCGGCGTCGTGCTGCTGCACCAGGTCGACGGCGGGATCTGCCAGTGGTCGGCCTTCGCCCAGTTGCTGGTCGAGAAGGGACACCGGGCACTGTCGGTGGACGTGGACTCCCGCGACGCGGTCGAGTTCGCCCAGGCCGCCGTCGCCCACCTGCGTACGCAGGGGGCCAAGCGGGTCTTCGTCTTCGGCGCGTCCCGCGGCGGCACCATCGCCCTGGCCGCCGCCGCCGGCGTGACCCCGCCCGTGGACGGCGTGGCCAGCCTGTCCGCGCCCACCGTGTACGACGCCGACGCCCGCGCCGCCGTGGCGAAACTGTCCGCCCCCGTCGTCCTCGCGGCGGGCGCGAACGAGCCCCGCTTCGCCGACGCCGCCCGCGAGCTGCACAGACTATCCGTATCGGCGCACAAGACACTGGTGCTGCCCGACTCCTACCAGCACGGCGTCGGCCTGCTCGACGACACCATGAACACGCTGCTGCTGGCCTTTCTGGCCAACCCGACGCCCGCGACCGCCTGACGAGGCCGCACCGGGTACGGGCCGGTCGGATCGGCGGACCGACCGGCCCGAACGCTCACACCGCCGTGCGGCCCGTCACCCACTCGTCGTACCGCAGCTCGTACTCCACGTCGCCGTGCTCGCCGCCGTCGATCTGGTCCGGCCAGTCGAGGAAGAACGTGCGCAGGAAACGCAGGCCGGTCTTCTCCATCACCCGGCGCGAGCCGGCGTTGACCGTCATCGTGTTCGCGGTGACCCGGCGCAGGCCCAGCTCCGCGAAGCCCTTGTCGACCAGGGCCCGCGAGCCTTCGGTGGCGTAACCGCGCCCCCACGCCGCGCGGCACAGCCGGTAGCCCAGCTCGGCGGTGCCCGGCTCGCCCGGCTCGGCGGTCAGCGCGAACCAGCCCAGGAACGCGCCCGTCGCCTTCTCGACCGCCGCCCACCGGCCGAAGCCGGGAGAATCGTCGTACTGGGCGAGCCAGCGGGGGAGCAGCTCGTCGCGGACCTGCTCGCGGGGCGTGGGCCGGCCGCCGTTGATGTAGCGGGTGACCGCCGGGTCGGCGTCGAGGTCGTACAGCGCGTCCACGTCGTCGGCGGTGAACCGGCGCAGGATCAGCCGCGCCGTCTCCAGGTAGCAGTCCACCGGCGCATCCTTGCACGTGTTCGGCCCGCCACCACGGGAAATAACGGCGGACGGCCGCGTCCCGGGGCGGGACGCGGCCGTCCAGGCCGGGCGGGCTCGCTCAGGAGAACATCTTCTTGAGGGCGGCGTCGACCGAGGCGGTGTCCGGCGACGCGTACGACTTCAGCGTCTCCTTGTTGTAGGTCAGGAACGACGGGCAGCGGTTGGCGGGCGCGTTCACGGTGCCGCCGTCGCCGATCTTCTCGCCGGTCCGGGCGTTGTGGAAGGTCAGCGTGTAGCGCGACGACAGGTAGTCCACGGTCAGCTTCTTGCCGTCGCTGGCCTTGATGTCGCACTTCTGGCCGATGGCCTCGCTGCCCTCGACGTAGCTCAGGCAGCCGACGGCGCTCACCTGCGCGTAGTCCGCGGACTTCGCGTAGTACGACGCCCGCGAGTCGACGGACTTGTAGCTGTAGCTGGTCGGCCGGGTCGGGCTGTTGCCGAAGACGTACACCTTGGCCGAGGCCGGGGTGGTGTACTCGGCCGCGTTGAGGATCGCGCCGCCGGAGCACACGTCGCCGAAGTCGCTGGAGGAGTCCGCGGTGATCGCGTTGTTGTTGCCCGGCGGCGGGGCCGCCGCGGACGTCCCGGGAGCCGAGGTGCGCGTCGGCGTGGTCGGGATGACCGGGTCGTCGTCGGCGGCGTTCGCGATCAGCGCCACGCCGACCCCGCACAGGATCAGCAGCAGCACCACGACACCGGCGACGATGCCGATGACCAGGCCCTTCTTGGACTTGGCCGGCGGCTGCGGCGCGTAGCCGGGCTGGCCGACGGGCTGGCCGTAGGGCTGCTGTCCGTAGGCGGGCTGGCCGCTGTACGGCTGCTGGCCCGGCGCGCCGTAGGGCTGCGGCGGGACGGGCGAGACCGGCTGCGCGTACGGGTCGCTGGGGGCGCGGTACGGGTCGGGCTGCTGGGCGTAGGGGTCGCTCACGAGGGGTCCATTCACCTGATCTGCGGGGTTCAAACCAACGTCTGAGGACCGTAAAGTCCCCGCGCCACCGCGGGCGACTCCGCTGGGACGGTCACCCGGCCGGCGGTCACCCCTGGGGCGCGGCGGCGACCGGCCGGGCGTGCGGCGGGACCGCGTCCGGCTCTCGGAACGTAAGCGCAGGTCGCCGCCTGATAAGACGCGCAGGCCAGTGGGGATTGGACATGCCTGTGCCGCTTCCCGCGCATGGCACAGCCGTGGTCGACGAGGTAGATGAAAAGTGACAAAGATCACGACGTTCGGGGCAGATTTTTCCAACCCGTGGGACGTCGTCAACCGGGAACAGGAGAGCGGCAGGCGCCCCGTGGGAAGGCGCCTGCCGCTCCGATGTGGATGCGTCAGCCGAGGCCGTTGCGCATGGCGGTGATCAGTTCACCGTTGCTGGTGTCGCCGGACAGCTCCCAGAAGAAGCCGCCGCCCAGGCCCTGCGTGTTGGCGTACGACATCTTGCCGTTGATGGTCGACGGGGTGTCGTAGCTCCACCAGTTGCTGCCGCACTTGGCGTACGCGGTGCCCGCGATGGTCCCGGTCGTCGGGCAGCTGTTCTTGAGCACCTTGTAGTCCTCGATGCCCGCCTCGTAGGTGCCCGGCGCCGCCCCGGTGGCGGTGCCGCCCGGCGTGGCCTGGGTGACCCCGGTCCAGCCGCGGCCGTAGAAGCCGATGCCCAGCAGCAGTTTCGCCGAGGGCACGCCCTTGCTCTTCAGCTTCTGGATCGCGGCGTCGGAGTTGAACCCGGCCGTCGGGATGCCGGCGTACGACGTCAGCGGCGAGTGCGGGGCGGTCGGCCCCTGCGGTGCGAACGCGCCGAAGTAGTCGTACGTCATCACGTTGTACCAGTTCAGGTACTGCGCGGCGGCGTTGTAGTCGGTGGCGTCGATCTTGCCGCCGTTGCTGCCGTCCGCGGTGATCGCGGCGGTGACCAGGTAGCTGCTGCCGAACCGGTTGCGCAGCGCCTGCATCAGGTTCCGGAAGGCCAGCGGTCCGCTGCTGTCGCAGGACAGGCCGCAGGCGTTCGGGTACTCCCAGTCGATGTCGATGCCGTCGAACACGTCGGCCCAGCGCGGGTCCTCGACCAGGTTGTAGCAGCTGTTCGCGAACGCGGTCGGGTTGGCCGCGGCCTGGCCGAAGCCGCCGGACCAGGTCCAGCCGCCGAACGACCACAGCACCTTGATGTTCGGGTACGCCTTCTTGAGCTTGCGCAGCTGGTTGAAGCTGCCGCGCAGCGCGCCGGCGTCCCAGGTGTCGGCGACGCCGTCCACGCTCTCGGCGGCGCTGTAGGCCCGGTCGTAGTCGGCGTAGGAGTCGCCGATCGTGCACTGGCCGTTGGTCACGTTGCCGAACGCGTAGTTGATGTGCGTCAGCTTTGCCGCCGAGCCGCTGGTCACCATGTTCTTGACGTGGTAGTTGCGCTGGTAGACGCCCCACTCCACGAAGTAGCCGAGCAGCTTCTTGCCGCCGGGCGGCGCGGTCGGGCCGGACGGCGAGGGCTGCGGCGGGGACGGCGAGGTGCTGGCGGATGGGCTGGGCCGCGGCGAGCTGGGCGCGACGGTCGGGGTCGGCGGGTTGCTCGGCGGGGTGCCGGGGCCGTCCAGCGAGAAGTCGTCGGCCTGGTAGGCGGCCAGGCCGTACCAGCCGTGCACGTTGACGGTCAGCGAGGTCTGCCCGGCGGCCGTGGTCAGGTTGAGGCTGAGCTTGGTCCAGGCGTTGGCGGCGGCCGGGTTCCAGGTCTCGGTGCCGCCGGTGTAGCCGAGGTACACGTAGCCGCCGCCGCCGCGTACCCAGGCGCTGAGCACGTACGCGGTGTTGGGCAGCACGGTGACGGTCTGGCTGCACTGGGCGTGGTTGGAGCCGTTCGGCGTACCCTGCAGCGCCCGGGTGCCGGCGTGCACGGGCGTGGTGACGACGCTGCCGAGTCCGGCGCTGCAGCTCCACGGGGACAGGCTGCCGGTCTCCAGGCCCGGGTTGGCGATCAGGTTGGCCGCCGAGGCGGCGGACGAGATGGCCAGTGACGCGCCCATCGCGACGACGGTGGCGGCCGCGGCCGCGAATATCCGGGTGCGAAGGCTCTGAACGGGGCGTTTCATGAGCTACCACCTACCTTGGGGGAGTGCAGGCTTACTTCATGTAGTCGCCAACATAAATTAAACAAACCTAATAGTAAAGACGGTCATCAATGATCTATTGCGGGGTGCCCCGGGCGTGACACCCGCCGCTGGTCACCCGGCTGAGCGGCGAGGCAGCATGGCAGGGTGCATGCCACGAAAGAGCGTGTCGCGGAACTCGCCGCGATGATGGCCGACGGCGGTGTCGCCGTGCTCAGCGGCGCCGGACTGTCCACCGAGTCCGGCATCCCCGACTACCGGGGGCCGGACGGGGTGCAGCGCCGCCACGCGCCCATGACGTACCAGGCTTTCACCCGCGAGCCGCAGTCCCGGACCCGGTACTGGGCGCGCAGCCACCTCGGCTGGCGCACCATCGCCCGCGCCTCACCCAACACCGGCCACCAGGCGGTCGCCGCGCTCCAGCGCCACGGCCTGCTCTCCGGCATCGTCACCCAGAACGTCGACGGCCTGCACCAGGCCGCCGGGGCCGAGGGCGTCATCGAGCTGCACGGCAGCCTCGACCGGGTGATCTGCCTCGGCTGCGGAGAGGTCACCCCGCGCGCCGACCTCGACCGGCGGCTGCACCGCGCCAACCCCGGCTTCTCCGCCCGGATCACCGCCGTGCACCCCGACGGCGACGTCGAGTTCGGCGACGACGAACTGGCCGGCTTCGGCACCGTCGACTGCGCCGGCTGCCCCGCCGGCATGCTCAAACCCGACGTCGTCTTCTTCGGCGAGACCGTGCCGCCCGACCGCGTACGGCAGTGCTTCGACCTGGTCGAGAACTCCCGCCTGCTGCTGGTCCTGGGCTCGTCCCTGACCGTCATGTCCGGCCGCCGCTTCGTCATCCGCGCCGTCAAACTCGGCATCCCCGTCGCCATCGTCAACCGCGGCGCCACCCGCTCCGACGCCCAGGCCACCCTCACCCTCGACGCCCCCCTCGGCCAAGCCCTCCCCGCCCTCGTCCACCACCTCACCGCCCACCCCCTCACCCCCCTCCCGGGTTGATCATGAACCTGTGGGCAGGTTCGACGGCGTGTCGCGCCCACAACCTCATGATCGATTGAGCGGGTGGCCGGCCTCGGCGGCAGTGCGAGCCGGAAGGCCGCGATGATCATGAAGTTGTGCCCATGACACGCCGTCGAGCCGTGCCATAAGTTCATGATCAACTCGGGAGGTGGGGGTGGGGCAGGTGGCGGTCGAGGAAGGGGTTGCGGAGCTTGCCCGCCGGGTCGAGGCGGGTGGCCAGGGCGGTGAAGGCGGGCAGGTGGGGGTACTGGGCGCGGAGCAGCTCGGGTTCGAGGCCGAAGAGTTTGCCCCAGTGGGGGCGGGCGCCGAGGGGGACCAGGCGGTCCTCGACGGCGGCGACCACGGGCGCGACGGCGGCCTCGTCGGCGATCCAGGTGAAGTGGAAGGCGATGCTGTCGCGGCCCTGAGCGGGGCTCAGCCAGAGGTCGTCGGCGGCGATGCTGCGGATCTCGGACACCTGCACCACCAGCGCGATCCGGTCGGCGATCGTGTCCAGGGCGGCCAGCGCCTCCAGGGCCCGCGAGCGCGGGACGAAGTACTCCGACTGCAGCTCGTCGCCGGCGCTCGGGGTGAAGTCGAGCCGGAAGTGCGGCAGCCGCTCGTGCCACGGGCCGGGCTCACCCTGCTGGGCGGTGCAGTGCACCGGCGACATGGTGACGATCGGATGCCGGGGCCCATCGGCCGGGCGTGCCCCGAACAGGTCCGCGCCGAGCGGCTCGGCGTCGGCCCGCTGCTTGAGCCACACCTGCTCGACGTCCGGCCCGCGCCAGCGGGTGAACAGGCTGACGCTGTACGCCGCCCCGAACACCTCGTCGAAGTGCGCCTCCAGAGAGGCGCGGGGCAGGTGCTCGTACACGTGCTGGCGCACCTCGAACGTCGGCACCACGTCGAGGGTCAGCGCGGTGACCACGCCCAGCGCGCCCAGCGACACCACGCTGCCCGGCAGGTCGGCGGAGCCGACCTCGATCAGGTCGCCGTCGGCGGTGACCAGCTCGATCCCGCGTACCGCCGTGGCCAGGTTGCCGTTGCGGTCCCCGGAACCGTGCGTGCCCGTCGCGACCGCGCCCGCGATCGAGATGTGCGGCAGCGAACCCAGATTGTGCAGCGCGTACCCGTGCCGGTGCAGGTACGGCGCGAGCTCGCCGTAGCGGGTGCCCGCCGAGACCCGGACCGTGGAACATTCCCGGTCCAGCTCGGCGAGCCGCGGCAGCCCGGCGACGCTGACCTGGTCGTGCGGAGTGTCCGCGATGCGGTTGAACGAGTGCCCGGTGCCGAGCGCCCGCACGTGGCGCGCGCCCGCCACGGCCGCCCGCAGCTCGTCCACCGTGGACGGCCGGTGTAGCCGGGCCGCGCTGAAGGTGACGTTGCCGGCCCAGTTGGTCGCCATGACACCTGAGCCTAGATCACATCGGGCGGCGTCGTCGCCAGTGGTCGACGACGCCGCCCGGTTCTGACATCGGCCCAGCCCCGGGCCGGTGTCAGGCCGCGATGCCGCCGGCGTGGATCACATCGCGGTACCAGCGCGCGCTGTCCTTCAGCAGGCGCTGCTGGGTGTCGTAGTCGACGCGGACGATGCCGAAGCGCTTGCCGTAGCCGAACGCCCACTCGAAGTTGTCGAGCAGCGACCATACGAAGTAGCCGCGCAGGTCGGCTCCAGCGGTCATCGCCTCGTGCGCCGCGGCGAGGTGGGCGCGCAGGTAGGCGATGCGCTCGTCGTCGCGGACCCGGCCGTCGGCGTCGACCCGGTCGTCGTACGCCGCGCCGTTCTCGGTGACGTACATCGGCAGGTCCGGGAAGCGGCGGTGCACACCGGTGAGCACGTCGCGCAGGCCGGTCGGGTCGACGGTCCAGCCCATCTCGGTGCGCGGGCCGGGGGTCTGGTGGAAGGTGATGTCCTGGCTGGCCGGGTACACCGAGGGCTCCTCGTGCGGCGTGGCCGCGGCGCTGACCAGGTCGGGGGCGTAGTAGTTGACGCCCAGCGCGTCGATCGGCGCGGAGATCACGGCCAGGTCGCCGTCCCGCACGAAGGACCAGTCGCTGACGGCCGCGGTGTCGGCCATGACGTCGGCCGGGTACGCCCCCGTCATGATCGGATCGAGGTAGATGCGGTTGAGCAGGCCGTCGATGCGCCGGGCGGCGTCGCGGTCGCCGGCCGAGTCGGTCAGCGAGCGCACCGCGCCCTGGTTGAGGGCGATGGACACCTGCGCCGTCGGCACCGCCGCGCGCAGCGCCTGCGCGGCCAGGCCGTGGCCGAGCAGCAGGTGGTGGGTGGCCAGCAGCGCGTCGGCGGGGTTCTTGCGGCCGGGGGCGTGGAAGCCCGCGCCGTAGCCGAGGAACGCCGAGCACCACGGCTCGTTGAGGGTGCACCACAGCTTGACCCGGTCGCCGAGCCGCGCGGCGACGACGGCCGCGTAGTCGGCGAAGCGCAGCGCGGTGTCGCGGGCGGTCCAGCCGCCGCGGTCCTCCAGCTCCTGCGGGAGGTCCCAGTGGTAGAGCGTGGCCGCGGGCTTGATCCCGGCGGTCAGCAGCTCGTCGACGAGCCGGTCGTAGAAGGCGATGCCGGCCGGGTTCTCCCCGGACCGCCCGCCGGGCTGCACCCGGGGCCAGGACACCGAGAACCGGTACGCCGACAGCCCGATCTCGCGCATCAGCGCGACGTCCTCGCGGTAGCGGTGGTAGTGGTCCGCGGCGACGTCGCCGGTGTGCCCGTCGACCACCAGGCCCGGGGTGGCGCAGAAGGTGTCCCAGATCGACTTGGTGCGGCCGTCGTCGGCCACGGCGCCTTCGATCTGGTACGCGGCGGTGGCCGCCCCCCACCAGAAGTCGGGTGGAAACCGCAGCTCCTGCGCGGTGGCTGCGGCTGGTGCCTCGGTCTGGGTGGGCATGGGTTCCCTTTCGTGGACGGCGGGAGAGCGCACCGGGAAACGCGATGGAGAGCGCTCTCCGAATGAGTTCCAGGCTCCCGGCAACGGACCGCCGATGTCAAGAGCGGATAGTCCCGCTGCGATGAGGGAATCGATGAGCCGGGCTACAAAACGCTCTCATGCGGACAGTTCGGCATAGTCGAGAGTCGCTGTCTTGACAGCGGGGAAATGACGGCGTAACACTCGGAGAGCGCTCTCCACCTCACGGCCCTCCGGCCGGAGCTCTCCCCGTTGCAACAGGTAGGAGCCCCATGACCCCCGTCAGTCACCGCCCGGGTGCGCGGCACATAGCCCGCCGCTGGCGGATAGCCATACCCATCGCGGTCACCACGGTCATCTCATCCCTCGCCCTGGTCATCCCGTTCACCAGCGCCAGCGCCGCCGACTCGCTGATCTCGCAGGGCAAGCCGGTCACCGCGTCCTCGGTCCAGGGCGCCGACCTGGCCGCCGCCAACGCGGTGGACGGCAACTCCGGCACCCGCTGGGGCAGCGAGTGGAGCGACCCGCAGTGGATCCGCATCGACCTCGGCCAGACCGCGTCGATCAGCCAGGTCGTCCTGGAATGGGAGGGCGCGTACGGGCGCTCGTTCCAGATCCAGACCTCCGCCGACGACGTGAACTGGACGCCCGTCTACACCACGACCACCGGCACCGGCGGCACGCAGACCCTCAACGTCACCGGCTCCGGCCGGTACGTGCGCATGCACGGCACCGTGCGCAGCAGCGGCTACGGCTACTCGTTGTACGAGTTCAAGGTCATCGGCTCGTTCGGGCCCCCCACCAGCCCGAGCGCCAACCCGGGCGCATGCGGCACCACCAACGTCGCCCAGGGCAAGACCGCGACCGCCTCCTCGGTCGAGAACGCGGGCACACCCGCCTCGGCGGCTGTCGACGGCAACGCCGGCACCCGCTGGTCCAGCCAGTACGCCGACCCGCAGTGGCTGCAGATCGACCTCGGCAGCACGCAGAGCATCTGCCAGGTGGTGCTGCAGTGGGAGGGCGCGTACGCGACCGCCTTCCAGCTGCAGACCTCGGCCACCGGCACCGGCGGCTGGACCAGCATCTACAGCACCACCACCGGCCCCGGCGGCACGCAGACGCTGAACGTCGGCGGCTCCGGCCGGTACCTCCGCATGTACGGCACCACCCGTGCCAACGGCTACGGCTACTCGCTGTGGGAGTTCAAGGTCTTCACCGGCGGTGTGGTGACGTCCCCGTCCGCCTCGCCCAGCGGCACCCCGAACACCTCCCCGAGCCCGTCGGGCAACTGGACCACGGTCTGGGAGGAGAACTTCGACGGCGCGGCCGGCACCTCGCCGAGCGCGGCGAACTGGCTCATGCGCACCGGCACGCAGTACCCGGGCGGCGCGGCGAACTGGGGGACCGGCGAGATCGAGACCGCGAGCAACTCCACCGCCAACGTCTACCTCACCGGTGACGGCAAGCTGAACATCAAGGCGATCCGCGACGGCGCGGGCGCGTGGACGTCGGGCCGGCTGGAGACCCAGCGCACCGACTTCGCCCCGCAGCCGGGCGAGCTGCTGCGCTTCTCCGCCGTCATCCAGCAGCCCAACGTGGCCAACGGCCTGGGCTACTGGCCGGCGTTCCGGGCCACCGGCGCGGCGTACCGGGGCAACTACAACAACTGGCCGGGCGTCGGCGAGACCGACATCATGAGCGGCGTCAACGGCCGCAGCCAGCTCTCGAACACCTTGCACTGCGGCACCGCCCCCGACGGGCCGTGCGGGGAGTACAACGGGCGCACCTCGGGCCTGGCCACCTGCCTCGGCTGCCAGACCGCGTTCCACGAGTACGCGCAGGTCATCGACCGCACCAAGACCGACGAGGAGATCCGCTTCTACCTCGACGGCCGGCAGACCTGGGTCGTCCGGGAGAGCCAGGTCGGCGTGGCCGCCTGGCAGGCCGCCGTGCACCACGGCTTCTACCTGCGGCTCGACCTGGCCATGGGCGGCCTCTACCCGAACGCGATCGCGGGCGAGACCGTGCCGACCTCGGAGACCACCTCCGGCGGCGTGCTCGCCGTCGACAAGGTCACCGTGTCCAAGCAGACCGGGACCACGGCTCCGGCGATGACCGACCCGGCCGTCCCGGGCGGGCCGAGCGTCGTGCGGGTCACCGGCACGCAGGGCAACTGGCAGCTCCAGGTCAACGGGGCGGCGTACCTGGTCAAGGGCCTCACCTACGGCCCGCCGCAGGGTGCGGCCGACGGCTACATGCGCGACCTGAAGAACATGGGCGTCAACACGATCCGCACCTGGGGCGTGGACGACACGCAGACCCCGGTGCTGCTGAACACCGCCGCCCGCCAGGGCATCAAGGTCATCGTCGGGCACTGGCTCAACCAGGGCGCGGACTACGTCAACGACACCGCGTACAAGAACAGCGTCAAGGCCGAGATCGTGGCCCGGGTCAACACGCTCAAGAACAACCCGGGCGTGCTGATGTGGGACGTCGGCAACGAGGTGCTGCTCACCATGCAGGACTTCGGGCTGCCGGCCGCCGAGGTCGAGGCGCGGCGCAACGCGTACGCGGCGTTCGTCAACGAGGTCGCCGTGGCGATCCACGCCGCGGACCCCAACCACCCGGTCACCTCGACCGACGCGTGGGTCGGCGCGTGGCCGTACTACAAGAACCACTCGCCCGCGCTCGACATCTACGGCATCAACTCCTACGGCGCGGTCGGCGGCCTCAAGCAGGCCTGGATCGACGGCGGCTACACCAAGCCGTACGTGCTCACCGAGGGCGGTCCGGACGGCGAGTGGGAGGTGCCCAACGACGCCAACGGGGTGCCGACCGAGCCCACCGACCTGCAGAAGCGGGCGCAGTACACGGCGAGCTGGAACGCGATCCTCAGCCACCCCGGCGTCGCGCTCGGGGCCACCGAGTTCCACTACGGCCTGGAGAACGACTTCGGCGGCGTCTGGCTGAACACGCTGACCGGCGGCTGGCGCCGGCACGGGTGGCACGCGCTCAAGCAGGCCTACAGCGGCACGCCCTCGGCCAACACCCCGCCGGAGATCACCAGCCTGACCCTGTCGAACACCACCTCGGTGCCCGCGGGCGGCCAGTTCACGCTGTACGTCGGCGCCACCGACCCGCAGGGCGACCTGCTGCGCTACAACATCATGTACAGCAACAAGCACATCAACGGCAACCGCGGCTTCGACAACGTGCGCTTCACCCAGCTGGGCGGCAGCAACGAGTTCTCGGTGACCGCGCCGCAGCAGATGGGCGTCTGGAAGATCTACGTGTACGTGTTCGACGGCCACGGCAACGTGGGCATCGAGCAGAAGTCGATCCGGGTCGTCGCGCCGACGGTGCCGGGCACCAACATCGCGCAGGGCCGCCCGGCGACCGCCTCGACGTACCAGCCCACCGGCACCAACGGCCCGCAGCTGCCCTCCTACGCCGTGGACAACAACTACGGCACCCGCTGGGCCAGCGAGTGGGTGGCCACGGCGTGGCTGCAGGTGGACCTGGGCTCGGTCAAGACGTTCAACAACGTCCTGCTCGGCTGGGAGGCGGCGTACGCCAAGTCCTACCAGATCCAGGTCTCCAACGACGGGGCCAACTGGAGCACGGTCTACTCGACCACCGCCGGCAACGGCGGGTTCGACATCCTCCCGGTCACCGCGACCGGCCGCTATGTCCGTATGAACGGCCTGGACCGGGCCACCACGTACGGCTACTCACTGTGGGAGTTCGGCGTCTACCAGAGCTGACGCCGGACCGCTCACCGGGTGCGGCGGGTGGAGGCATCGACCCGCCCGCCGCACCACCACCGGCTCCGCAAGTTGCGTGATCGCTCGACTTGCCAGGCAGGTGGGCGTATCTTGAAGCGCCTTTCGCCCACCTGCCCGGCAAGTCGAGCGATCATGGCGCGCGCCGCCCGGGGGAAGGGCGCAAATACGGGCAGGTCGGGAGCGGAGAGCGCTCTCCCTTTGTGCTATAAAGACGTTCATGACCAGTGACCAGACGCCGGCGCAGCGGCTGCCGACGCTCGAAGACGTCGCGCAGGTGGCCGGCGTCTCCAGGGCCACCGTCTCTCGGGTGATCAACAACATCCGCAACGTCGACCCGCAGCTGCACAAGGTCGTCTGGGACGCGGTCACCGCCACCGGCTACGTGCCCAACCGGGCGGCGCGATCACTGGTCACCGGCCGTACGGGCGCGATCGCCCTGGTCGTCTCCGAAGCCGAGAACCGCGCCGCGGACGACCCGTTCCTCGGCCGCTTCTTCTCCGACCCGTTCTTCGGCCGGGTGGTCGGCGGCGTGCTCAGCGTGCTGCGGCCGTCCGGGGTGCACCTGGCCCTCGTGCTGGCCGGTGACGAGGACGCCTGCGCCAAGGTCGTCTCCGACGTGCGCCAGGGGCAGGTCGACGGCGTCGTGGTGCTGTCCCTGCACCCGCACGACCCGCTGCCCAGGATGCTCGCCGACGCGGCCGTGCCGGCGGTGCTGTACGGCCGCCCCGCCGCGCCCATGCCGATCAGCTACGTCGACGTCGCCACCTACCAGGGCGCGAAACTGGCCGCGGATCACCTGGTCGCCCGCGGCTGCCAGCACGTGGCCACCATCTCCGGCTCGGTGGACATGCCCGCCGGCGTGGACCGCCTCAACGGCTTCCGCGAGGCGATGGCCAAGCAGGGTGTGGCGTACGTGCCCTCGTACGACGGCGGCTTCACCCAGGAGGGCGGCGAGCGCGCCATGGAGCGCCTGCTCGCCGAGCACCCCGAGGTGGACGGCGTCTTCGTGGCCAGCGACGTGATGGCGCAGGGCGCGATGATGGTGCTGCGCGACCACGGCAAGACCGTGCCCGACGACGTCGCCGTCATCGGCTTCGACGACAGCAGCGCGGCCCTGTCCAGCCGCCCCCCGCTGACCACGGTCCGCCAGCCGGTCGAGGACATGGCCGCCGAGATGGCCCGCCTCCTGCTCACCCGCATCGACTCCCGCGCCAACCGCACCACCAGCGTCATCTTCGACCCCGACCTGGTCCTGCGCGCCTCCGCCTGATCCCACCGCCCGCCCCACCGCCCCCCACGCCGGATCGGCGTTTCCCGTTGATCATGAACCTATGGCACGGCTCGGCGGTGTGTCGTGGCCACAACTTCATGATCAACTCGGGTCGATCCTGGGCGCGCTGAGGTCATGAGCTGTGTGGATGTCTGGTTCTGTAACAGCACGGCAACTGACTCTTGACAGGACCGGACGGCGGGGCGATGCTCTGGCGTGGGAGAGCGCTCTCCGATAGAGCGCTCTCACGAAGCTCCTCTGCACGTTACCCCAAAAGAACGCACCATCCCTTCCTGTGTTTGGAGGAAAAGCATGCGTCCAGCCCTCAACGGCGGGAGCCTGCGCCGCCGCGCCCTCGTGGTCGCGGGCCCGCTGCTCGCGGCCGCGCTGGTCATGACCACGGCCGCCTGTGGC